>JAURQH010000071.1 GCA_030836185.1 Planctomycetota bacterium | reverse complement strand
GAGCTCATAAGGTACCCTCAGCCTGGTCGGCCATCAGGCGTAGAGCGTAAAGGTAGAAGGGTGCTTGACTGCGAGACTTATAAGTCGAGCAGAAACGAAAGTTGGACTTAGTGATCCGGTGGTTCCGAATGGAAGGGCCATCGCTCAACAGATAAAAGGTACTCTGGGGATAACAGGCTGATCACACCCGAGCGTCCATAGCGGCGGTGTGGTTTGGCACCTCGATGTCGGCTCATCACATCCTGGGGGTGGAGAAGCTCCCAAGGGTTTGGCTGTTCGCCAATTAAAGTGGTACGCGAGCTGGGTTTAAACCGTCGTGAGACAGGTTGGTCCCTATCTGCTGTGGGCGCACGAAACTTGAGGGATTTTCTCTTTAGTACGAGAGGATTTGGAGGGACATACCTCTAGTGTTCCAGTTGTCACGCTAGTGGCACGGCTGGGTAGCTACGTGTGGTCAGGATAAGCGCTGAAAGCATATAAGCGCGAAGCCTCTCCCAAGATTAGGTTTCGTTGACTTCGGTCTGAAGTCCCCTGGAAGACGACCAGGTTGATAGGCTGGATGTGTAAGGGCAGCAATGCTCTCAGCTAACCAGTACTAACGGACGAATGCTTGACCACTTTGATTCTGGACTCGTGACAGATGTCACTAGTTTCGATCTCAACAGTGGGCAATACGATGAACGGCGAGATTTGGTACACTCTAAACTATTTTCATTTTTATACACCTCAGTGTATATGAACTATTCGATACACCTCAGTGTGTCTGAATTATTGGATGCACATCATTGTGTATTTCAAAACATATACCTCCGGTTGCGTGTGAATTTTCACACCAGCATGGAAACACGGGTGATTGTTGCGGACAGTGATCCGTCTTTAAAAACTGATCACATCTGGCGCAATCACCACTTTCCGGTGACTATACTTGCGGGGAAACTCACGTTCCCATTCCGAACACGCCCGATAAGCCCGCAAGGCCGATGATAGTGCCTACCAGCGCGAAAGTAGGTCATTGCCGGAATCCTACAAAAGAACGCCTTGTGACTGAAAAGTTGCAGGGCGTTTTTTTTATGCGCGGATGATTAGGACTTCGTCAATAGGAAGTAGGGCTGAGAGGATAAAAATGAAAGCACAGCGATGAGAGAACGCCTGTGGCTTAATCGCCCAAGTGTCACATAAAATGGGAGTTCCTGTAAGTTTCGATACCCCCTACCCTGCTCTTGTCTTGTTAGCGAACAATTGAGTCGATTGTGAAACTATGCTATCCATTCGCGAAATTTGTGGAGAAAGAGTTCTTGCATGTTTGGACATGCAAGAATTTTGGGATTGGAATGTCATCTCAGTATTTGCTTCTGAACCTGAATCAGAACTTCGTGTCCAGTAGTGACAAGTCAGGTGTGGTGATTTCGCATTCATCCAGAATATGACGACTATCTCTAATCTCTCCATATTTCTGCAAGGTGTGGTTCAAATGGGTATCTCACAAGGAGACTTCACCAAATACCCTCGCACTCCGCACTTGTTTGGTTCAAAGGGGACACACGACGATAAGCATCTTGGTCACGCAGACTCAGAGAAGTTTCTTGCGGACAAGTCGCTCATTGTCGAGGAGAAACTTGACGGCACCAATGTCGGACTTCATTTTTCATCCTCGGGTGAATTGATGCTCCAATGTCGTGGCCACCTCATTACCGAGGGGATGCATCTGCAATATGACCTGTTCAAGCAATGGACAGCCATCAAAAAAAATGTCCTCAAAGATATTCTCCAGGACCAGCTCATTATGTTTGGAGAATGGCTCTACGCTCGACATTCCGTTTATTATCGTGGTCTTAGTCATTACTTTTACGAGTTTGACGTTTATGACAAGTCAAAGGAATGTTTTCTCTCATTGAAGCAACGACAGACGCTCTTGAAAGGAACTGGACTACAAACAGTCCCAATAATCCATGTTGGTTCGCTAAAACGTGAAGAGCTCGACGACCTGATTGGACCATCGAAATTCGAAAGCCAGTTTGAGAATCCAATCTCTATGCGATCTGACAATCTCATGGAGGGGCTTTACCTGCGGACAGAAAGGGATGGAGTTGTGACAGGTCGGGCAAAGTTTGTTCGCCCAGAATTTGTCGAGAAAATTAAGCAGAGCACTCATTGGCAGCATCAGCAGATGGTGCCGAATCAATTGGCAGACGGCGTGGATATCTGGTCATGAATTGGGTTCAACTGAAAGAAGCGACCCTCGAAGACATTATCAGTTGGGCAGAATCCCAAGCATGGTCTCAAGCGATGTCCGGCTGTTTACAGAACGCAGAATGGCATGCGGAAGGTGATGTCTGGACACATACCAAGATGGTGCTTGAAAAACTGACTGAACTGGAAGAATGGCCTTCGCTCTCACGGAATGAGCAAATCCTCCTGATCTTCACGGCACTGTTTCATGATGTCGCCAAACCAATAACGACAGAGTTAGACGTGGAAACGGGAAAGGTGAGGTCACCCAAGCATGCAGTGAAAGCAGAGCACATCACCCGCAATATTCTGCGCGACCTTGGTTGCGATTTGATCATTCGAGAGCATATCGCAAGTCTGGTGAGATATCACGGTCGTCCCGCATTTCTGATGGAGCGAGACGATCCGACTCACGAAGTTGTGAAGTTGTCCTGGCTGCTCAATAACCGGCTTCTGTATCTGTTTGCATTAGCCGATACGAGGGGCCGCGACACCGATTCCATGAGTCGGCCGGAGGAAAATCTGCATTTCTGGAAACTAATATCAGAAGAAGCTGGTTGCTAAAGCAGGCCGTATCCATTTACCACAGATCATGCAAGATTTACTTACTTCCGACAGTTTGAGCCGAACCTTCATTATGTTCCCCATGAAGAGTATTCTTGTGAAGTGACACTGATGGTGGGATTGCCGGGATGCGGCAAGGATACTTGGTTGTCAGCGAATTGTCCTGAAATACCGGTCGTCTCGCTCGACGAGCTTCGGGCTGAACTGAAAGTACAGCCGACCGATAATCAGGGACAGGTTGCATAGTTGGCTCGCGAGAGATGCCGTGGATATCTTCGTTCCGGGACTTCCTTCGCGTTTAATGCGACAAATACGATGAAGATGACCCGTGATCGTTGGGTGGATCTGTTCGCGGATTACAATGCCCGCGTTGAGATCGTCTACATCGAACCAACTTTCGACGTTTTATTGCGTCAGAATCGATCACGCAATCATCCGGTTCCTGAGCAAGTCATTCGCAAGCTGGCAGAAAAGTCAGAGCCTCCGACACGGCTAGAATGCCACGGTCTTCGGATTCAATAGCTTTCGGGCTTTCTTGACTCCCATTTGCTTCTTGATGCCTTGTGATCGAAGCCGTCTCCCCTGCTCTGTGGTGCAGAATTTGTTGGTACTTCCTTTCTACTTGGAGAATCATCTTGAGGGACGATTCCTGATTCGAGTATGCTGCGTGAGCCTTTTATTCCCTCGTTTGTCTCAAGCTGGGGATGTCTTCACGGTGCGTCGCTTTATTATTGACTTATGAATCCCGCGGACAAAGATTCCGGCCAAAGTCGCTGGCAAAAAATCGATCAAATTTGCGACCGTTTTGAACAGGCAAAACGGGCCGGGAAAGATCCGCAGATTGGCGACTTTCTGCAGCAGGTCGAAACCCTCGAAGAGCGTGAACAGTTATTGCGTGAATTGATTCGAATCGATCTCGATCTGGCGGGGGAAAGCGGAAGGACGATTCCCGTTGAAAAATATCTTGCCGAGCTTCCCGAACATACGGAGTCGATCAAGGCGAGTTATGATCGGCATCAGACGCGTATCTCACGCCAAGCGTCCTCTTCTGTCGTGGAACTGCAATTAAGTCCGGGGCAAGAGTTCGGTTCTTATTCGATTGTTGATCGAATTGGTGAGGGGGGAATGGGGCAAGTCTATCATGCCCGACATAAAACGATGGACCGCGACGTGGCTCTCAAGGTACTGACTCCCAAGTTGATGGATTCCCCAGACGCGGTGGCTCGCTTTCATCGTGAGATTAAAGCGGCTGCCAAGTTACAGCATCCGCATATTGTGAGCGCTTTTGATGCGGGTGAGCAGGATGGTCTGCATTTTCTAGTCATGGAGTTTGTGGATGGTCGCGATCTCTCTTCTTATGTGAAAACGAAAGGGCCTCTCAGTCTCAAACAGGCGATCAAATGCATCATCCAGGCGGCGAAGGGTTTGGCTTATGCACACGAGCAGAACATTATTCATCGAGACATCAAGCCGGCGAACTTGCTGGTTGATCGGAAAGGCAACGTGAAAGTTCTCGACATGGGTTTGGCCCGATTCGAGATGGAATCCGAAAATCACGAACTGACCGAACTCACCGGGACGGGCGTGGTCATGGGGACCATTGACTATATGGCTCCCGAACAATCACTCGATACACGGACAGCCGATGCCCGCAGCGACATCTATTCGCTCGGCTGCACGTTCTGGTATCTGCTCACTGGAAAGTCCGTGTACAGCGGCGACACGATGATGAAGAAGCTGCTGGCCCACCGGGACGAAGAGATTCCCAGTCTGAGGAAGTATTCGGCCAAAATTCCGAATTCTGTCGAGCAGGCATTTCGCAAAATGGTCGCCAAGCAACAGGACGACCGCTATCAGTCGATGCAGGAAGTGATCGATGCCTTGCAACGGTGTCTCAGCCGAAAGTCTTCGTCCGGCAGTTCCAGTGATCTCTCCATGGCGGCGGACCCGAAGTTGGCCAGCTTCATGAAAGACGTTGAGGCTCCGAAACCCACCTCGGGAAATATGGAGCATGAAGATTCCAAGTCTCATACAAATCCGCATGAAGCGACCGTCATCGGTCAGCCTGCCGACAGTGTTGCTCCGACCCAATCACGATCCATGAAAGCGATCAGCACGGGCAAGTTGCCGAAGTGGGTGTACGGTGTTGGAGCGGGAATACTGGCATTGATCGTGGCGGCGTTTTTGATACCGCGTGGTGGCGAGAAACCGTCCCCAACCATTTCTGAAAACACTGAACTCAACAACGAAAACAACAATGTCGGTGATCTCGCTGGCGAGCCAAAAATTCCCGTGCAGCTAGCCGATGTAGAGTGGTTGCCGTCGGAGGCTCAGGAATCAGCAGCCGATCTTTTGGCGACAGGTAAATGGGAGTGGCGAATTGAAAAGAATCTGGGACCGGTGATCAACTCTCCTGATCAGGAAAAGAGCGCGGATATTTCGGCGGACGGAAAGTTGGCAGTTGTGGCACGCACGTCGAGAGATTGGCATGCACAAGATTTCTGGATCGCGACTCGCGATTCTGTTGGCAGCGATTGGAATGCCGTGGTGAGGTTGCCCGAATCCATTAATACTCAACAGGCTTTGGAACATCCCGTCCTGACAGTTGACGGAAGTGGGCTCTTGTTTACGAACAGACCCGGAAAGGTTCCTCCAACGGTTCTTCAATGGTCGCAACGTGCCTTGAACACAAATGTGTGGACACCCCCGAGGAAATTTGAGTTGCCGGGTAGTGGCCCCTTCGCATCCATCAATCTCACCGCTGATGGGCGAACCATGATCGTCAGTCGTCTCACGCTGAGGGGTAAGAATGATTTACTCTGGTCGCAACGTTCGTCAACCTCAGAGCCTTGGCCAGAGCCCGTTCCTCTTGGCTCTCGCATCAATACCAATGGAGACGAGTACACGGGGACGATCAGCAATGATCGCCGCATGCTGATTTTTCAGCGAGGCCCCGACCGTGGCCCCGATCAAAAAATCATTGGCCCCGACCTCTGGTTGTCCTTACGAACTTCCGAGAGTTCTGAGTGGTCAACTCCGGTTCCTCTGGAGGCGTTGAATTCTCCTCAACGAGACGCGAAGCCGCGGTTGTTGGCGGATGGAAAGACGCTGGTATTCAGTTCTGACCGACCGGGTGGTGAAGGTGGGTTGGACATCTGGCAGGGGCGCCTTGTGCCGACGGATCGCCCAGCGAAAAGTCATCCCGCGACTGAGATTATCAAATCGAAGGTGCTCTATTTCGATGGAAGGGACGACTGGGTTAAAGCTCCACACTATGTCCCTGATACGACCAAGCCTTTCACCATGGAGTTCTGGTTCTCGATGGATGGTGGCGAGTCACCGAGGCCAATGCATCTAGCGAATGGTGGATCGATATATATTCGCACCGATGAAGAAGCACGAGTTTATATGAAATATTTAACGAGTCCTGACACGACCCATCGACTTGAATCGAAAACCCCATTAGAACCCGGAAACAATCACCTGGCAGTCTGTTTCGATGGTAAAACGCTCTCGTTCTATCTCCAGGGGTAATTGATTGCAAAGAAAATCGTTTTGGAAAAGAACACGGCCTCCAAATACTCATTGGGCCTCGCTGGGTGGCGCGACGACCTCGACCCAAACGACCTCCATCGGTTTTCGGGAACGATTCGTGAGTTGCGGATCTCTTCTATCGACCGGTATCAGGCCAATTTTGTACCGAAGGAGAAATTCGAGACCGATCAGCAGACCGAACTTTTGCTTCATCTGAACGAAGGGAAAGGGAACGTCGCTGTTGATTCCTCTGGCCACAATCATGATGTCACGATTAACGGTGCTAAGTGGGTGCGCGTTGATCGCAATTTGAATATTATCAAGACAGAACTCCCCACGGATGCTAATGACTCGTGGGCTGTGGACCGTGAAGTCGCCGAGTGGGTGATTGAAGAGGGAGGTCAGGTCACTTTGCTAACGGAACAAGGAGAAAGCACCCCGAAGCTGGGGGCTATTGAGGATCTCCCGGATCAACCCTTTTATGTTGTGAGGATATATTTCCCTTGGGATTCAAACTTGGATTCTGCAAAAGTGAGTCAGTTGAGCCGATTGCAGAACGTGCGGACGCTGGCAGCGGCCAGAATGCACCTGAGCGAAGATGTTTTGCAATCGTTTGGTGATCATCCTCGTCTCTATATGGCACATTTTCAGGAAAACCCCGTCAAGTCCTCCGAGCTGAGCCATTCCCCACTCTTCCCGTCGCTTAACCGTCTGGGAATCAGTAATGACCAGATTGATGACGCGGGTGAGTTCCTTACACGGTCATCTCGTCTTCACAACCTCATCTTGCATGGTGCTTCGGAGCAGGTTTTGCAAAGTTTTGTGGACAGTGGGAATCTGGCTTCGTCTCGACTGAAATCACTCGAACTACCCTTCACCATTCGTCCACGAGATTCATTGATCAAAAATATGCAGGCAGCGAAACCTGATCTGCGTATCATCTGGACATCGGACGCCAAGGGATATGTTCTCTTGGGGCAAGATCCCGTGGCGGAAGCGGTTGGTCAATTAATGGGACAGGGGTTTCGCTTTGAGGGAAACTATTTGAACGGCGAAGCTTGGAGTTCGAATGATGTCGATCCACGAAAGGCAGACGTTCCTATTTCTATAGAGAAGTTCTTTTTTCCAGAAGGCTTCACGATGACAGAGCCAACATTGGAATTGATGCGGCCGATCAGAATATCAGCGCATCTCTCGGCACTCGAAATGAAACAAACTCACCTGATTGTCGAGTATCTGTCCCATATCACAATTGGTCGACTTTACTTGGAAGGCTCCGATCTCGACGACGCCGGGCTTCTTAAACTTTCGGAAAATGGACCGGTGGGATCGATTGACGTGCGAGGAACACGAGTCACGCGGGAAGGGATCGAAAGAGTTAAAAGAATGCGACCCGATTTGGTGATCCAAAGCGATTCTGGCGAATTTGGAATCGAGCCTCCAAAGAAAGACAATCCATGACATCCAAAATCGGGTTCTGCTTTGCTCTGATATGCTTTCTGGGGCGGGTTGTTTGTGCCGAGACGATTCTGGAGTCCGAATTCAATCATGTTCAAGCCAGAAACGCTCCAACCGGTTGGGAAAGCTTCACATCTGGGACTAGGCCTCAGGTGGTCGGTCACAATGGCGCTCTGTTAGGAAAGCGATCACCCCTTGGTGGTTTGGTGGCTCTTTCCCACTGGTTTGCAGAACCTCGTCAGAATTTATCCATCGAATTCTCGTTAGCGGTCTCTGCCAGCAAAGGGCGGACGTTTCACATCTGGACGCAGGAACCGAAGGGCAAGGATGCGAGTCAGTTCAATCTGTGTGTGCAGAACGGGAAACTCCAGCAATTTGATGGGCGAAATCGGAGTTGGTGCACTCTTCCCGTTGAAATCAAACCTTCAACGAGTCTCGATCAACCTGTCTGGCATCGGATTCGTGCGGTGATGAAGGCCGACATGCAGGGGATTGATGTTTGGGTCTCATCCCCCGGCAGTAAACAGCTCCCGAAACATCCCACCATCACAGTGGCCGGCTATCGTACTGATCTTGAATTCGGTGGGATCAGTTTGGTCTCAGGAACGCGGATCGCTGAGGATGCCTGGTATCTGGTAGATGATGTGATTGTTCGCAGTGGTGCGGAAGTCCCGTTGCCCGGCAAGGTCGAGCCTTTGCCGAAGCCTTTTGAATTATGGACGGGTCCCGAGCTGCCCACCGATCCCGCAAAGATTCCTTTTGCAAAAGGGATCGAACATCGAGTCATTCATCGTCCAGACGAGAACGAGCATAAATTTCTACATGGTGCAGCCATCGTCGAACATCATGGGGTGTTTTACGCGAACTGGGCCAATAGCCCGACCAATGAAAATGGACCTCACGAAACATTACGCGGAAAGTGGTCTACGGATGGCGGCAAGACCTGGTCACCATTGGAAGTGATCGGACCAGGTTTCGAAGGTGCCGACCGTCACAGTCATGGCGTCCTGTTTGTGCATGAGGATCGTGTCTGGACAATCTGTGCGCGATTTGGTGTCGGCGAGAAAGCGAAACGATTTCCGAGACTGAAGGCGGAAGCGTTCGTACTGAATCCCGAGACGGACAAATGGGAATCAAAAGGAATCGTGATGGAGAACTGTTGGCCTTATGATCAAATCGTGAAAATGAAGAACGGCAATTACATCACGGGCGGTCAAGACAAAAATGGCTTACCCGTGGTGGCCGTCAGTCATGGTGATGACTTGACGAAATGGGACAGCGTGTTGTTGCCGTATCATCCCGATCTCAAACCGAGTTTCGCCGAAACGACTGTCTGGGCGGAAGGGTCGACCGTGTTGGCCGTGATTCGAGGAGGTGGTGGCGTTGCGTGGGTGTCGGAAAGTCAGGACTTTGGTAAGACCTGGTCGACTGCTCAGCCCAGCAATTATCCGATGCCGCGAGCGAAGGCGTATCTGGGAAAACTCTCAACCGGGCAATTGTACCTCGTCTCGAATTTCAAAAATCGGGATACGTTGGTGATTGCAACTGGCAAGCCGGGAAAACTGACGTTGAATCAGATGCGGCGTTTACGTCATGGACGCTCAGAAGCTCCGCGTTTTGAAGGCTTTGCCAAGAGCAAACAGTGGTCTTATCCGTATGCATACGAGCATGATGGCAAGCTGTATGTGGTCTATTCGATGGGCAAAGAAGAGTGTGGCCTGACTGTGGTCCCAATAGAATCTATCGCTCAACCGTGACAATTTTGTCTTTGAATTGTTGTGTGAATATGAAATTCTCCGGCATTGCCAAAATCTATTTAGACTCATCAATCGTGAGTCGTTATGCTGAAGTCTGACACACACTTGGACTCTTCCAGCAGCTTGAAGGAGCAAAAATGGCCACCATACGCGTCAACGGGAAGGAGCACGATGTTAGTGGCGTTGCTCCCGATACACCTCTGTTGTGGGTGCTCCGAGACACTCTCGGGATGACAGGCACCAAGTACGGCTGCGGCATGTCAATGTGTGGAGCCTGTACGGTTCATATTGATGGCGAGTCGGCTCAGTCCTGTGTCACCGCTCTTAGCGATGTGGGTGATGCGGAAGTGACGACGATCGAAGGCCTCTCCGAAGACGGTTCGCACCCGGTTCAAAAAGCCTGGAAGGAGCACAATGTTCCTCAATGCGGATACTGCCAGGTGGGGCAAATGATGATGGCATCCGCGATGCTCAAATCGAATAACGATCCGAGCGACGAAGAAATCGAAGCGGAGATGTGGAACATCTGTCGATGTGGGACATATCCTCGAATCAGAGCTGCGATCAATACCGCTGCGAAGGAGATGCAGAGCAAATGAACGAAATCACACAACTCTCGGATTGGACGGAAGCCAAATGGACTTGGTCGCAAGCGGTCACACGTCGCGATTTTCTGGCGACATCTGCGGCGGCAGGCTCTCTCGTGCTGATCGCGAATGCGTCTGAAGGGATCCAAAAGTCAGAAGTCGTAGATGATTTGGGCAAGTTTCAGCCCGACTTCTTCGTGGGAATCTTACCCGACGGAACGGTTAATATTTTGGTGCATCGTTCGGAGATGGGAACCGGTATTCGTACCGCCCTACCCCGAATTGTGGCCGATGAAATGGAAGCCGATTGGGGACGCGTCAAAATCGAACAAGCTCCCGGTGATAAACGCTTGGGTGATCAGAACACGGATGGCTCCAATAGCATCCGGTTTTTCTTTGATCGCATGCGGGTTGCCGGAGCGACGGCGAAAACAATGTTGGAACGTGCCGCTGCCCAACGCTGGGAAGTCGATGCGTCCGAATGCTATGCCGAGAATCATCGCGTGAAACACAAAGGGAGTGATCGCTCATTCGGGTTTGGGCAACTTGTTGCGGACGCTGCCAAACTCGACATTCCCGCGAAGAAAGATTTGAAATTCAAATCACGCGATGACTGGAACTACATCGGCAAGAGTGTCCCGATGACCGACTTGGATGATATTGTTACGGGTAAAGCTGTTTACGGCATCGATGCTCGCATGGAAAATCAGGTGTTTGCCGTTGTTGCGAGGCCGTCTGTTGTGGGTGGTCAAGTGAAATCCTTCGATGCGACTGCCGCGAAGAAGTCTCCTGGTGTGGTTGATGTGATCGAGATTCCCAAGTTTGAAGGGGCTCCCGTGTTTCAACCACTTGGTGGTGTCGCCGTTTTGGCGGATAGCACTTACAACGCCATCAAAGGGCGTGAGGCACTCGAGATCGAATGGAATCTCGGTGCGAATACGTCATATAACTCAGACGCTTACCAGCAGCAGTTGAAAGAGACCGTCAACAAGCCGGGGAAAGTCGCGCGAGAAGAAGGTGACGCGCCGGGATACATCGACCATTCGACGAACCTGATCAAAGCCGATTACTATTCGCCACATCTCGCGCATGCCTCGATGGAACCGACCTGTGCGGTGGCCGATGTGAAGACCGATTCTTCCGGCAAGGTGACTTCGTGTCATGTTCTTTCGGCGACACAAAATCCTCAAGCCGTTCAGCAAGCTGTCGGTCCGGCCATGGGCATTGATCCCGTTGAAGTGCTGGCCAATGTGACTCTGCTCGGTTCCGGTTTTGGGCGAAAGAGTAAGCCTGATTACTGTGTGGAAGCGGCGATGCTGTCCCGCAAGTTGGGGCGTCCGGTGCATGTGACCTGGACTCGCGAAGATGATGTCCAGCATGATTATTACCACACGACGACGGCAATGCATTTTGAAGCAGCACTCGATAAAAAGGGAATGCCGGAAGCATGGCTGCAACGGGCCGCATACCCTTCGATCGGATCGACATTCGATGCGTCAACGAAATCTCCCGTCGGCTTTGAATTGGAAATGGGCTTTACCGATTTTCCGTTTAAAGTGAAGAATTTCCAGATAGAATCGGGGGAAGCGGTCGCGCATACCCGGATTGGTTGGTTACGTTCGGTTTGTCACATTCCGCAGAACTTTGCCGTCAGTTCTTTTGCCGATGAGTTGGCCCATCACGCCGGTCGCGATCCGTTGGAGTATTTGCTCGAACTTCTGGGCGAAGATCGCAAAATTGATTTGAAGGCGGCTGGACTCGGGAATCGGGGCGCCTCGGCTGAAGATTATCCGTATGATATAGGGCGACTCAAAAATGTCACTCGCCGAGCGGCTCAAATGGCCGACTGGGACAAAAAACAAGACCTGCCGAAAGGTCGCGGCTTCGGAATCGCCTGTGCAAGATCATTTCTCGGTTATACAGGGCATGTGGTTGAAGTCGAAGTGACCAAAGAGGGAACATTGAAGATCCCGAATGTCTGGGTCTCTCTTGACTCGGGCACCATTGTCAGTCCGAATCGTGTTCGTGCGCAATTGGAAGGTGCCGCGAACATGGGAGCGACACAAGCGTTATACGGTGAGGTCACATTCACAGACGGTGTTGCCGATCAGTCGAACTACGATACCTATCAAATGACAACACTGGCAGACGCTCCCCGAAATATCCATATGGATGTTGTGGAGAGTGATGCCGCTCCGGCGGGAGTGGGTGAGACGGGCGTCCCTTCGTTTGCTCCGGCTTTGTGCAATGCGATCTTTGCTGCGACTGGAAAACGCATTCGTGATCTTCCGATCAAAAATCACGATTTGTCGTGGTCCTGAAATCCGATTTCGCTTCTGAAAGCCTCTCTTCGATGATCAATGTCCGCGCTCTGACAACACTCTTCGTCCTTCAAGCTCTGATATTTGCGTACCTGCCAGATGTCACAATTGCCAATGATCGACCCAACATCGTTCTGATATTCACAGACGACCAAGGCATCAACGATGTTGGTTGTTACGGCAGTGAAATTCCGACGCCCCATATCGATTCACTGGCCAGCGACGGGCTCAAATGTACAAATTGGTACTCGGCGTCATCGATCTGCACACCGTCCCGTTTTGGATTATTGACCGGACAGAATCCGAGTCGATCTCAAGATCAGTTGTTAGGCGCGTTGATGTTTCTGGGAGAAGAAGATGCTCAGCGGGGATTGCAACCGGGTGAAACAACGATTGCCGAAGTTCTTCACGGCGCCGGTTATCAAACGGCTGTGCTGGGGAAATGGCATTTGGGGCATGGAGGAAAATCGTTCCTTCCGACACAGCACGGCTTCGATCTGTTTCGCGGTCACACGGCTGGCTGTGTCGATTATTTCACCATGACATACGGCATCATGCCGGACTGGTATCACGGAGAAGAACATGTCTCTGTGAACGGTTACGCGACTGATGTGATTACTGCCGATGCGATTGAATTTCTGCGGAATCAAAAAACGAATGAAAAACGGTTCTTTCTCTATCTTTCCTACAATGCTCCACACTTTGGGAAAGGGTGGAGTCCCGGTGCGGGGGAGACTGTCAACATCATGCAGCCGCAAGCGAATGATCTTCTTCGTGTGGATGGAATCGATGACAAGATTCGACGAGAGTTTGCCGCGATGACTGTGTCGCTCGATGATGGAGTTGGCAAAGTTTTGAAGACACTCCAGGAAAACGGATTGGAAAAAGAAACTTTGGTCGTCTTTCTGACCGATCATGGAGGCGATCCGGTCTACGGTGGAAGTAATCGTCCTTTTCGGGGAGACAAGGCAACTTTATTTGAGGGGGGATTGCGAGTGCCGGCCATTTTTCGTTGGCCGGGGAAAATCAAAGTCGGCAGCACAACAGATGAAGTGATCACATCACTCGATCTCTTCCCAACCTTCTGCAAGCTTGCCAGTGTTGATGTCACGAAACAGCGTTTGGATGGTGTTGATTTGTCAGGCGTGATTCTCCATCAAAAGCAGCTAGCAAAACGTGATCTTTTTTGGGAGCTTGGAGCCCATGTTCGATTGAAACGAGGTGCCTGGACGGCAGTTCGTAGCGGAGATTGGAAATATTTGCAGGATGATCAAGGGGAAGAATACCTGTTTGATCTGAAAAATGACCCACACGAACAGAAAAACCTGGCTCACAACCAGGCCGAAAAATTTGAACAATTACGGGAACGCCGGGACCAGCATCTCCGAGAGTTCCGCCCCCATTGATTCTTTCATTTGCTTCATTGAATGGGCGTATTTACCTTCGAGCAATAACTGATGACATCTGAAAATGAGGTAAGCATGGCCTGGTGATCCACTTGACTGGTTTTCTCGGAAGATCTATCTTTCTCGGCAATTGCGTTTCGCTTTCGAGATTAAGGCTTCATTGTGGATTCAGACGCCCTCCAAAACTCATCCCCCAGATCACGCTGGCTGGCTTTGGGGGAAATTATTGTCGTGGTCGGTCTCATTGAGGTCTATCTCTGGTTCCTCAAAGGAACTTCTTATCAGCTTTCCAAAAACCTGGCGGTCATTTCCATCGTGGCCACAGTGGGATTCAGTGTTTGGAATCATCGACATCAATTACCCGACAAGACGTCTATTACGCAGTCATGGTTAAAGGCACTTGTGGGGTCTGTCGTGCTCGCTTCGATTCTTATGTTCTGCGCATGGGTTCTGGGTGTTATTAATCTCGATTCCTATTCCAGTTTCTGGGCGAAATTTGTCGCTGATCAAACCTGGTGGAAGCGAAAATTTGGAACAGTTGTTGCCCAACAAGTTGCATTGCAACTTTGTCTGCTACCTGCGTGTATCACTCTTCTCAAAAAACGTTGGGGAGGGATTGTTCTCTCTGGGTTTCTGTTTGGGATGATTCACTCTCCCAATCCGTACCTGATGTTGATCACCATTGCGGGAGGATGTTTCTGGTGCTGGATGTGGATTGATTCCCGCCGAATGATGCCCTTGATCTGTTCACATTTGCTGTTGGCGATTTTAGCGCGAGAGTACTGTAATGATGCTCTTTATAATATGCGGGTGGGGGCAAAAGTATTGGATCTTTTTCCACAATGCGTTCAGTCGGCCACGGGGGACTCATTCGTCAATGATCCCATGCTGCTCCGTGGTGAATGGAATGCTTTGAAGATCGAAGAGGGTGAAGTGATTTGTCAAGGTTGGGCCGTTGATACCCGACAGAGGCAACTGGTTGATGAACTGATTGTGTACACCGCTATCGATCAAGGATTGTCTCGTTTTCCGGTCGTGCGATTTCACAGTGATTATACGCAGCGGGTTTATGGACCTCATGTGCATGAGGCCGGGTTTCGCATTCGGCTTCCTCTGTCTGACTTTCGGCAAGCGGTAAAAATCTATGCGTATCGTAAGGGGATTGGCTATTCGGAGTTAGTGTATGTTCCCGGACAATCACAAGACGAAAAACGCAATCCCTATTTGGCTGCCACGCATAAGGTGAGCCAAGAACGAATGGCCTTGCAAGGTGCAATAATAGGCATTGATCGAGAGTGATCAATGAATTGCTATTTGAGATCATTGTTGCGGACATCGGTGAGTTTGTCTGCCATTTTTTGTTGAAACTTTGCAACAATATTTGCGTGGGACTTTTTCTCGGCGAGATTGGTAAACTGCTGTGGATCATTTCGCATGTCGAAAAGTTCAACGCCACTCTCCGCTTTTTCTCCATACTGGATGTAGGCCCAATCGTGTTCTCTTAAGAGAAATCCTTTTCTCATGGGGGCGACTGAAAATGCCGCATTGCGGAGGTTCAGTGTTTCGTCATCCAAAACCTTGGAAATGTCGATTCCTTGGAGTCGTTCTGGAACTTCCAGGCCACACAGCTTGGCCGTTGTGGGATAGAGGTCAAGCAGTTCGACAAGTGAATGGCTGATATTGGCGTGCTTGCCGGGAACACTAATGATTAAAGGAACTGCGGCGGACTCATCACGTAAGCTCACTTTTGCCCAGAAGTCGTGCTCTCCGAGATGATAACCGTGGTCGCTGGTGAAGATGATAATGGTGTTATCGAGAATACCAGCATCTTCGATGGCGTCTAAAACTTTTCCCACTTGTGCGTCCATGTAGGCAACAGAGGCATAATATCCCCCGACAGCTTTTTTCTGACGGCGAATATCCATCTTCATGTTGACGCTGGTTTTGTAATTGATGCCCGGCTTGGGAATATCATCCCAGTCTCCGGGATACTTTTGAGGAAGACTGTTTTTCTCATACGGCAAGAAAGGTTCATAATACGGACGTGGTGAGACGAAAGGGACGTGAGGACGTACGAAGCCAACACCCATCCAGAACGGATCGTTTTTGTGTTTGTGAATCAATTCGACGGCTTTGGCTGCCGTCTTTCCATCGGAATGGACGAGGTCGTCTCCGTCAGCTTCGACAACAACAAACGTGTTTCCTCCGACAACCGGTTTTTTGCCATCGGGATTCCCTTCCAGTGTTTCGCCATCACCGGGTGCTTTCCATTCGGGGCCGGGACTGTTGAATCGTTCTGTCCAGGAGTCCGCATCGTCGGCTCCATGAGATCCGGCTTCAATCCCTCCGGGGACTCCCATGTGATAGAGCTTGCTGACTCGGGCTGTGTAATAGCCCGCGTTTTTGAAATGTTGAGGCCATGTGGCTCGATCGCCAATTTGTGGACGTGGATTCGTGTATCCGAGGACACCCGTTGCATGGGGATAATAGCCAGACATCAACGAGGCTCGTGAGGGGCCGCAATATGTCCCCTGACAAAATGCGCGCGTGAACAGGGTTCCTCGTGCGGCGATTCGGTCGATGTTGGGGGTCTGACAGACTTTGTTGCCGTAGCAGGATAACGCTGTGGCCGTGAGATCATCAGATATGATAAAAAGCACATTGAGCGGCTTTTTTGCGTCTTCCGCTTGAGCCCTATGCAGCGGGAGCGACAGATTCATGCAGCAGAGAAAAGCGAAAAGAACTGTTCGTGATATGCGATTACTCATGAAGAATCATTCCGTGCTGAAAAAAAGACAGTATTCCCATTAATACAGTGCTTTAGGGACGACTTCCAGCTCGAATTCTATCTGTGACAGTCTTTACTGAAATGGTATGATAGAGGAATTGTGCTCTTGTTAGAAATGCAGTCAGGATTAGCCTCTATGAGATCATTGTTTGACCATGATCGGTCATCACGTTTCTTGGTCGGAAGTTTGGCTGCCGCTTTCTGCGCTGTGGCTCTCTGGTCTCTGCGTGACTGGACACTGCAAGCCAATCAACCGGCCACTCGCTTGGTCTCACAACAAGTGTCGAGTGAGATTCCTTTTGAGCAACTTTATGCACGGAACGGTTCTCTGTACCGGAACTTTCGGTATGCGGTTCAATCCGATGATGAAACGCGGGCTGTTGCTCTGGCGCAATCCATTCTTCAGGCGGAAGAAGATCATTTCGTCGCGGAACAGAATGGAAGAACGCACAGTCTTAAAAAGTTTGCATTCGATTATTTAGAGTCTTTGCCTTACGCGCAGTTCCGCAAATACCAACAGCAATGGGAGCTTGACGCTGAAGTTCTTCTGGATGATGCGGAAGAGTCGGATGCCGCAGTTGACTACTTGAAGTTGGTGGATCGCTATTATTTCACTCCCAGTGGATATCGGGCCGTGGATTGGTTGGCGACGCGAGCTCTCGACCTGGGGCAATTTGAGACGGCATCCCGATTGTGGAATGACGCGATTGATTCGCCCGTACATTCCAGCCGTATTGATGCTCAAGTTTTGTTCAAAGCGGCAGTCGCCAATCGTCTGGCCGGTCATGGTGAGCGTGCCGCCGTCTTGATGAACAGCCTGGTCGATTCCGCAGAAGGGCGAAAACTCAGTCTCAAGTTGGAAGACTATTTGAGAACACAGGCTTCGGAGAGTTCTTTTGTTCCGTCCGCGCACTCTCCTCGTTTGGTCGAGGAGTGGCAAGTCTCGCTCGTCGAAAATCTGTCAGAGACGGAAATCAGTCTGTTGAATGACTGGAGGCAAGAGGATTGGGCCAATCGAAAAACACTGAGCATTGCCAGTTCTGCCGTTGTGAAGGGAAATTTAATGATCGTTCGGGGCTACAATGGTCTCCATCTGATCAATACAGAGACGGGGCAATTCAAGGCCGATTATCCTCTGACGCCTAATCTCAAACAGGCCGCTTCGGAATTTGAAAAAAGTCGATTGGATCAGCAGCGCTGGGGCCGATTGTCGAGCCGTGCAGAGTTTTATGAGTCATTCGTCTGGAATACGTTGCACACTCAACTCTCCTCCGATCATCGCCATGTTTATTTGATTGAAGATGATCCTTCCTGGCAGGATACACGTCCGGGAAGACCGGGTGAGCAATTCCGGGTTCGTCCGGGAGAAGGAAATCGGAATCCTGCAAACGCTCCGGTTCCGTTTAATCGACTGGTTGCCTTGCCTTTCAAGAACATTGAAGCTCAAACCTCGGAAGCTTGGGAGCCGGTCTGGCAGCTCTCTTCAGTCGATGAAGAACAAGACGATTTTCGAGGAGTCTATTTTTTGTCTCCCCCGGTCAATATTGATGGGGCTCTTTACACAGTGGGCGAACAGGAAGAAGCCATCAGGCTTTTTTGTATCGACCCATCCAATGGACGATTACTATGGAGCCAAGGTTTGGGCTTTCCGATGGCGCCACTCTACGAGGATTCCAGCCGCCGTTTTCGAGGCTGCGTCGTTCGGGCGGCTGGTGATAAGCTGATTGTTACTACGCAGGCGGGGTTGGTGGTGGCAATGGACCCGGTCCGTCGAACTTTGGAGTGGGTCTATTATTTGGGGCAGTCTCCATCTCGACAACAGTTTGCATTTCGTGGCCGCGATCTTGATCAATCGTTGGGCTTTCTCGGATTTCTTGATGAACCAGTAGTCGATCACCACCACCTGTATTTATTACCTCGTCAGTCGAAACAATTGCACTGTGTCGATCTAAACACAGGTCGTCTTCTTTGGAAAGTGAATCGAAATCAACCGACTTCGTCATCCGACGAGAGTGCGGGTGACGAATATCTTGGCGGCGTTTGGGAGAATGTATTATTGGTGGTCGGTTCTCAGGAAACGCGAGGCGTTTCTACGCAGGATGGACGAGAGTTGTGGAAAAGTCGGCATCGTCGAATCTCCGGTCATGGAGTACAGCAGGATGGCGAGTATCTGTTACCTCTTGAAAATAGCCAGATTCTGCGAATTGGATTTCCCGATGGGCGAAGCAGAACGATAAGCCTGGGCCGTGAGGCAGAGACATCGCCTGCCGTGAATTTGTCGGGTGTTTCGGGTGACCAAGCCATTGCAGATCACCCCGCTCCTTCTCCTTTGTTTGGTCATTTGCTGGTCGCCAATGACCGTCTGATTTCGCTGGGGATTGACTCTCTCACTGCCCTTCCCGAACCGGTGATGTATCTCGATGCGTTGGAAAGAATGGAGGCTACGGGCAAATTGTCCGCCGAGCAGCAGTTTCGGCTGATCGAACTCGAACCTCAAATGACGGCAACTGAACGAGTTGATGCGTTTGAAAGTCTATTGTCTGCCGATCTGGAAGAAAAATTGCGGAAACGGATCGAAGCAAAATATCAAGACGACCTGTTTGAACTCATTCAACAAGAGCCAGAGCGGATTGTTTCAATCGCAGAAAAGCTCAAGCAGTTTCAGGCATCGACAGATGATGAAATCCGTTTGTTGATTCATCTTAGCGTTCAGCAGATGAAACAGCAGCAGGCTGGAAATCTGTTGTTCACTTTGAAACAGCTTGGCGAATTGAAGTCGGAGTCTTTGTTTGAAGTCCCGGGCGAACGTGGCTTGTCCGTCTCCTTGGGAGCATGGATGAGGTCAATCTGGGACTGGTCACAGGCTGAACTCGAAGGCCCACTCCGCGCAGGTTTTGAGGATTATCTGAGTCTCCGTATTCAACAAGCAGTCACCACCGGTCAGAAAGATCAGATGGAACGCTTGTTGGATCAATTTCCGGGAGTGAGTCAACTCGATAGTGTTCGGTTAGAATTGGCTCCTCTTTGCATTGCGGAAAAACAATATCATGAAGCGGAAATGTTGTTGATGGCGGTTATGAATCGGGGAGAGAAAAGTCTCTCACCCGCAGCCACGATTCAACTTGCCCAATTGTGGCATCAATTTGGATTGAGTGAGCAAGCTGTGACTCTTTTGGATAATTTGGATCAAATTGAAGTGTCGGGGCTTTCTGGGGAATTTCAGAATCAGCTCACGACTTTTCAGTCAACGCCCGAAATCAAAGCTGCCTTATTCAATCGGGGATTGCCGGCAGAAGAATTGACGCAGGTGACGGTCGAATCTTTACAGCCCGGGCGTCCACAGACAATTTTGAAAGAGTCACACGACGGCTATCGCAGGATTTATCCCACGCCGATGAGTTGTGCTTTTGACTTGTTGGCAAAAGAACATCCCGAACAGGTGAGTACCCATCATTTGCTGGAAATTGTCTCACGATCAGAAGGTGTTGTCGCGGCTCGAATGTCGTTGCCAATTCGTGGAGATTACGAGCGGGATTCGAGTCGATCAGTGGTCGGCCATCTGTTTCCGTATGGCAGCATGGGACAGATTCGTGGGGTCTCTCTTCTCGATACTGCGTCGGGGAAACCTGCCTGGACGCGGTCATTTCTGGACCCTGAAATGGGAGAGATTCTGCAAGTCGGGCCGTTCGATAGCGAAATTATCTTATTCCGCAATCAGAACACATTGCTGGCTGTGGACGCGCGGAACGGCCGCGTTTTCTGGCGGCGTGACGATCTGGTGCCGTACTCGGATGCAAGAAGTAAGTCCCGGCACCCCTTGTTTGGCGATCAACGTGTGGTGGTTCGACAGGTGGGAAGTCAGGCCGATTATGAAATTTATCGAAGCTTCACTGGGCAGCAGGTGGCCGTTTCCGACGCGATTCCGAAAACCGGATCAATGGGAACTGTCGGTCGTTTGATGGTGATGATTCGCTATGTCGGCGAAAGTCGTGGTGTTGATGCCAATGGACGCCGTCCGAGTGTTTCCGTTGTCGATATGGAAACCGGGAAGGAGGTCTTTGCCTCGCCTTACTGGAGCCAATATTGCAGTCATCTGGACGGTGATCGGTTGGTGCTTATTGACCATGAAAAACATTTGAGGGTCATCGATCTTATGCAGAGGGCAGAACTTGTCTCCATTCCGACAGAGATGGGTGAATCGACGAGTGTGAATCGATTGCATTACATGGAAGATGCCCGCAATCATTACATCAACATTCAGCGCGTGGACGACCATCAAAGAGTCGGAGGAGTCGGCGGTGACCGGGTCTTCTCAAACTTTGCCTCCAATCCATTCTTGCCGACAACCGATATTGTGGGCCTGCTGATTGCCGTTGATAAGAAAACCGGCAAAAGGAGTTGGGATCGGATGCTCAATTCTTGTTCGATTGTCCATACGCCTTATGAATCTCCCCCCTTCCTGACGACTCTCAGTTGGAGGACGAAACAACGCGTTCCTAACACACGGAGGTTGCACATTGAAGCTCTCTCGCAAGAGAACGGCAATACTTTAGGAGTCAGCGACGATTTTGTGCCGCTCGATCAACTCAGCCAACTATTCCAAGCCCGCTATCAACGAGCTGCCGGTTATCTCGAATTGAACGGCCCCACCTATCGCGCCC
Organism: Planctomycetota bacterium; assembly: GCA_030836185.1. Lineage (GTDB taxonomy): Bacteria > Planctomycetota > Planctomycetia > Planctomycetales > Planctomycetaceae > JABURQ01. The sequence continues at coordinate 48,695 of JAURQH010000071.1, read as the reverse complement.
GCATCAAATTCAACCCTTCGCGAGACCGCGAGATTCTGGCACCGGGTCCGTTTTGATGATGCTTTGGAGATTCAGGCAAAGAAATAATGTCTATGGCTGATCAAACTGAGGATGAAAAGAAGCAGCACTGGTTGTGGAAATCGGTTGTCATCGCGATGACGATTGTCGTTTTGTACTTACTCAGTCCGCCGCTGCTGTTATCGGTGACAAGCAATGATTTAGTGATTATGACGGCATACGAACCTGTATTTATGGCCTGCGAACAATCAAAGAGTGTGAATGAATTTTATTCCTGGTATATAGGGCTATTTCCTTTGGGTTATCAGCTTGCATGGCTGTTCGCTCAGGTGACTGATGAACCTGTTCGTTCTGAGACGTTCATTGGATACCCACCAGCTCCGGTTCTCACTGATCCATAGTTGAGCAACTATCGTTTACTCGGAGGCGTAAAGACTTCCAACTTCTCAATATCGACGACGAAGTCAGTTAGGTATTGGATCGTCAAAGTGTGTTTCGTGTTTTCCAGATTCTCGGCCAGTCGTAACCGAAACAGTTCGTTCTCGTCAAACTTGGAAAAATCAACCACGTTACCCACTGTCGCACGCTCCACATCCCAGCCAAATTTGTCGCCCGGTTTGTTTCTGTCGGCTCGTCGCCATTCGTCGGGCGGGATGATGATTTGTCCTGAATTGCTGGTGAACGACTTGTAAGCATTGCCGCGACCATCTTTACCGGTGACTGATCCTGCCAGTTCGTAATTGCCTTGGTCGTCCAGCATGGTGATTGTCCAATGTTGCGGCTCGATGTTTTTGCCGAGCTTTACGCCGTGGGGCGATTGATCGCGTGAAGGGCTGCGTCGTTCTGTGAAGTTGGTTTTCGCCGGTTGGATGTATGTCATCAGGAACGCGGAGTGATCTTCAGTCGGCTTGCCATCAATGAAGACTCTCACACTCCCCTTCCCTCCGCGGGCGATCATGTCCACTCGATTGCCGGTGAACTCAAACTCGATGTTTCCTTTTCGCGGATCGGGTGGAAGAAACGATTGTTCTCGCGACAGGGGATCGTAGACGTAAGTGGTTCTCACCTTGAAATGCTCTGCCAGCATGTGATTCACCATCCATGCGCCATAGGGGGATTGATGGACGGGGTCTCCCAGAAGTGCTTCGATGGGGAGGTTGTTGGCTTTCAGATAGTCTCGCCATTCTTTGCGCAGTTCGACAAACTCGACCCCGTACTTTGCGCAGAGTGTTCGTAACGCGGGGACATCCTGATCGGGGGCCGTTTCCAGACTTTTTTCCCAGTTAGGTTTTCCACGTTCACGCCAATGGATACTGGGGATGATGATGTCGGCAGTGGTGTGCGATTGCAAAAGAACAATCAGTTTTTCGAGGTCATCAATGTTGCCGATGGTATTTACAATCACCAGGTCAGGTTGATCGGCAATGACCATTTGTCGCGCCCAGCCGCGTAGATATTGCCAAGGGCACGAATTACCGACCATTCGTTTGTAAGCAAAGGTCCGGTCCTCTCCGAATTTTGCTTTTAGCATGGGGATCAGGATTTCGCCGTTCCCAAGCCGCGCGGTGTAACTCGATCCGAGTGCCCAGATCAAAAACGGACGTTCGGGCGTGAATCCGTCTTTCAGTTTCTTGACCGACGACGCCAGGTGTTGGCCTGCGTGATCGGGGATGTCGGGGGTGAACTCTGCTGCGCCCTCAGGAGACGCAGGTTTCTCATGCTTTGCTGGCTGTGCGGAAACAGAATCTATGCCAGCAGCCTGCAAGACGATCATGGAGAGGACACAAAGCGAGATCGTTTTTGAGTTCATGAGATTGCCTGACCTATTCCGGGTTGTTCTCTTTGTGGATGTGGATTTCTTGCGTGGGATACGGAATTGTAAATCCGCGTTCGTCGAAACCGAGTTTGATGCGCTCGGTGAGATCGCATTTGGTCAGCCAATAGTCTTCTGACTTTGTCCAAGGGCGAATCAGAATATTGACGCCGCTGGCTGCCAATTCGGTGACGCCGACAAATGGCTCGGGATCTTGCAGCATTCGTTCTTCGCTTCTGATAAGTTCCCACAGAAACTCTTTGACGGCAGCCAGGTCGTCGTTGTATCCACATTGGACGGTGATATCGATGCGGCGAGTTGGCATGGCCGAATTGTTGGTGATGTTACCTTCTGTGATCTGACTATTCGGCACAACAATCTTGCGGTTATCGGGTGTTTTCATGAGGGTATTGAAAATATGGATTTCGTCCACGATTCCTGCAGTTCCCCCCGCTTCGATAAAGTCACCCACTTTGAAGGGGCGGAACAAAATCAACATCACTCCAGCGGCGAAGTTCGAGAGTGATCCTTGCAAAGCGAGTCCGACGGCAAGCCCCGCAGCGGCAAGGATTGCGGCGAGTGACGTGGTGTTCACGCCGAGCATATCGAGGGATGCCAGACAAACGAAGGTCATCATCAAAGCGAGAGCGATATTGCCGAGAAATTGCAGCAATGTTTCATCGAACTTGGCCCGTCGCATGACTCCTTCAATAACACGTTTCAGAATTTTGGCGGCGAAGCGACCGACAAAGAATATGATGATCGACAAAATCAAATTTTCACCAAACTCAAGCCCCTTGTCTTGTGCGAGTTCCAGAAGTTCTGCACTGGATGGGATGGCTGAGGTTTTCTCTGCTGTTTCTTCAGGATTTGCTTGTGCCAAGAGAAACCAGTTCATGATCGTTTTCCTTCATGATCAAAAGAATAATGTAAGGCATTATGATTGAATGATGACCTCAAACACAGTGTACACATCAATGTGATTTTGTCTGCCCGGGAACGGGAACCGTTTTTCGGACAACTTTGCTTCCCTCATAGGCGCGAAAAATGTTGATCGCGCGACAGATGTCTGAGAGATCGGCGACCGGGATCAAACCGCCCACGACACGGCGGAAGAAGTGGTCCAGCATAACGAGGGCGTCGGTTCGGTCAGATTCGAGTGTTTCCGATTCTGTTTTTCCTGCGACTTCCCAAGAGATATTTTTGGGACCATCAATGTGAACAACACCATGCTCGCAATGGACTTCAAAGCGGACGTCACCCGGCTCAAGTGAGGCTTTCTCGTCGCCCTTAAACTCCGTTTGATAGATTCGCAATGTGGCCGACGCTTTCTGATCGCGATGATGGAAGCGGATACGGGTTGAATCCCCTGGCCAATCTTCAGAATCGAGCGGCAGGCAAAGGACATCTTGAGCCTCTCCGGGGAGAATATGCAGGCACCAGTCGAACAGGCCAATTAAAAAGTCCTGATAATCGGCTTGTCCGGGTACATAATCGCGACGTGTCGCTTGGGGCAGGCGGGCATCGCATAAAATTCTTTCCGCTTTTCCCATGCGTGTCGCAAGCAATTCTCGTAGTCGAACAGTTGCGGGCGTGTATCTTCGGGCAAATTCGGGCATGAAGGTCAGGCCTTCAGAAAGCGCCAGCAGATGGATTTCTCCGACAGTCGGAATTTCATGCCCCAAAGAACCGGCAATGTAGGCAGGCTTTCGGGCTTCGCAGAGAAACTTAAGGGCCGGTAAGTTGGTCCAATCTTTGCCGAGGATGAGGCAAGCATCGAGGTCGGCACGACGGCTTAGCGAGACAACTCCACCGACAGGCATTGCATCGAAACGCTTTGCAGCCACTTTTGCGCGTTCCTCAACCCCGTCATAAATTGCCGCGACTTTGACTTTACTGGAAAGGGCTTCGAGGGCCGGGCAATAGCGCGTTTCCCAAACCGGGCCTAGTCCTATGATACCGGCCTTGATCATGGTGTCACTTCCAGCCGTTTAAGGTTGGCTGACGGAAACGATCGAATGTCGTGAAAGGAAATCGAAATGCTCAACCGAATATCTAATCTGGATGAATGGGTAAATACTGACGAGTCAGATTTTCTCGCCTTGGAATGTTCTATGGTAAATCCGAAGGCACTCGGAACTCAATGTCTGACTTGTGGATTCTTAGTGTTTCTGAAGATGCGAGATGTTGATCGCCAAAAACACCACGTAACAAGCCAGTAGGACAAGCCCGAAGCGGAATTTGAGTGTCTCTTTGGAAAAGAAAATTCCCAGTCGGAAGACGATCAGCACTGCTAACATGGTCGGAAACAGAATGGCAAAGAAATGAGGATCTGCCGGCAAGCCTGCCGATGTCACCGAAGCCGCAGCCCCCGCCACAAAAAGAACATTCAGAATATCGGCTCCTACTACATTGCCGACAGCCAAATCGCCGTGGCCGTGTCGTGCCGCGGTGACGGCTGTGACTAACTCGGGGAGTGATGTACCAAACGCGACCAGTGTCGCGGCAATGATTGATTGTGGGATCGAAAGTCGTACTGCCGCCACTTGAACCGCAGGGATCAGAATATGGGAGGAAATAATGACCATCAAAATCGAGAAAAACAGTTTTGCAATTCCCCAGGCAATCGGTTCTCCGGCAGGCGATTCGACTTCCTCCAAGTGAATCGCCGTTTCACCACGTGACCAACGCACACTCATGATCAGGTAAGCCGCCAATAATCCCAGGAAAAGCCATCCGGCCCACTGCGGTAAAGTTCCCCCCGATTCAAAAACGCTGGCCGGATCGGTCCAGTTAATACAGAGCAAGACCATCAGAACGGCTGCACCGAGTTGAATCCAGCCTTGTCGATTGACGACACCTTGAGGGAGTTGTAACGGCGCGATCAGGCAGGCGATTCCCAAAATCAGGCCGGTGTCGCAGATGATGGAGCCTACCGCATTGCCCAGTGCCAGATCGGGTTCTCCATTTAATGCAGCCAAAACAGAGACGGCGGTTTCGGGAACCGTGGTTCCCAAGCTAACGACCGTCGCTCCGATGATCACTTTCGGAATTCCCGATTTTTCAGAAAGCGTAACGGCCTCTTCGACTAACCAGTCGGCTGATTTTCCCAAAACGGCAATCGCAACAGCGATGACGACCAAAAGAAGTGGCCAAGAGGCGTCATTGAGGAATAGGTTCAGCGTATCATCCATGAGGTCGTCCGATGTTCGGCCTTGGAGAGAACTCGTCAGCCGACGTTTGAGCATCAAAGTCTGAAATCATAACCATTTATCCTGCAATCGGAAACAGAGGCCAAAATTTTGAGTGAGGAAACGAAGATCGGGTCTTTGATTTTATGTTGTCGAGGCTTGGTGGGGCGTAAACTCCTTCTGTGATATGAGATATGTTGATTGAAAATGAGGGCAAGCGGATTGTGTGTAAATGCCGATAACTAAAGACTGGACCCCTCCGAAAGCCAGGATGGACTTCGGAAACCGAGAGTGAGGCATCCGTAGGGAGACGGCATGATGCAGAAAGAAGTGAACGTATTGGCACTCGTTAAGGGAGGGGAGCGTTTCGTTTTTCTCTACGATTCGAACAGCATTGATAAGTTATTGGAGCAGCTTGGCCAACATGCGGCTGATCCCGATCTTTCTTTCACTTGGTATGACGCGGCCGTATTGAGCCAGCGTGTGCGAAAATTGCGAGAAGAAGCACAAATTGTTCCAGATGACGTAACTGGGTATTCCCGCTGAAACGCTTTTTTACTAAAAATCTAATCCCTCGATGTGTAAGGAGGCACTGAGCCCTAAACCTTAAGAAACTCATACGATGCACGCAGCAATCGATGGATTTATTCGCTATCTGAAGATTGAACGCAATTCCTCCGAACTGACGCTCAAATCTTACGCGGAAGATCTCGAAAGCCTGCTGGAGTTTTTTACGGATGGACTCGGTCGTATCCCCTCCCCTGATGAAGTTTCGGTCAGTCTCTTGCGCGCTTATGTCAGTTATCTTCACGAGTGTGAGTATGCTCGAAGTACGATTGCGCGTCGCTTGGCTTGTCTGCGAAGCTTCTTCAAATACTGTTCGCGGGAAGGGTTGGTTGAAACCAATCCCGCGAAAGCGCTTCGCACGCCGCGAGCCGGTCGCAAATTGCCTCACTTTCTGACAACCGAGCAAGTGAATGCACTTCTGGAAGCTCCTCCCTCAGACGATCCACTCGGTCTTCGTGATCGGGCAATGCTCGAAGTGATGTACTCAGGAGGTTTACGTGTTGCCGAGTTGGTCGCGCTAAATGTCGAAGACTGGGATCGCGATGCCGATGTTTTGCGGGTCTTCGGTAAAGGCAAGAAAGAGCGGATGTCACCCGTTGGATCTTTTGCGGCGACTGCTCTTGAACGGTGGTGTTCGTTCCGCGACCCTTCCCCCAAAGGGACAGTCAGCGATCAGAAAGCGATTTTTCTCAATCGTTTTGGGAAACGGCTCACGACACGCAGCGTCGGCCGCATGTTGGAGAAACATATTAAAGAAGCCGGGCTCGATTCGATCACCAGCCCTCATACCTTGCGACATAGTTTTGCGACGCATCTGCTGGATGGTGGGGCCGATCTTCGCAGTGTGCAGGAGTTATTAGGGCATAAGAGTTTGACCACAACTCAGATTTATACTCACGTCAGCACCAAGCGTCTCAAAGAAACCTACGAACAATCGCATCCACACGCGGCACAATCACTCCACGGAACGGATAACTAGCCACGTTTTATTTCGATTTGAGGAAAGACAAGGATGTCTGCTGAATCAACTCATATTAACTCACCTCGCGAAATCCCGGTCTCGTCGGCGAAATTGAGCGACTTTCCCCATAACCCCATCGCCTGTTTGCAACAGGTTCATGAGGAGTGTGGAGAAATCGCCGCGATCGAAGAAGATGGCAGCAAGATCGTATGTGTCTTCGAGCCAAAACTGATTCAACAGGTTCTGACAGACTCCCAAAGGTTTCATTCCCACTTCTTTGCATTGCGTGGAGCTAAGAAATCTGCACAACGCCGTCTGACGAACGGGCTTTTGACAATGAATGGTGGCGATCATCGCCAACACCGGCGCATGGTTATGAAGCCGTTCGCGCTCCCTTCCATTCCCGCCTATGATGAGATCACCGAACGGTTGGTGACCGAGATGCTCGACGATTGGAAAGTGGGAGAGGTTCGAGATCTCGAAGCAGAGATGACAACCTTGATGCGTCGTTTAACCAGTGCGGTTTTGTTTGGCATGGATTACCCCGAGTTGTCTGAGGAAATTGGGCATGCGACGGATCGCTGGGTGCGACTCAATCATGATACCGGCATGGCGGCGTATGTGAGTGGGAGCTTCAGCGATCAATACGAAGAGCTTCTGAAACTCGCGAGTGATCTTGAAGAACGCATTCGAGATCTTCTCCAAAAACGTCGTCATTCAGGAGAGCTTGGGCAGGATGTTCTCTCAATTTTGATGCAGGCTCACGGTCGCGATGGAGCTATTGACGATTCACAATTGATTGGCCACATCACCCTGCTCTTTGGTGCAGCCCATCTGACAACGGCCCACACACTCATCTGGACATTGTTCCAATTGGCACAATCACCGTCCATTATGCGAGAGTTGCATGACGAGCTCGAAAATGCTGATCAAATTGACCGCACCTGGGATGATAAAAGTTCTTGGGGGTATCGCGTCTTGCGAGAGAGTATGCGGTCGTTGCCCGCGTCTGCTTATTTGCAGCGGTTTTGTTCCGAACCGGTTGATCTGGGGCCGTATCATTTGCCCACAGGGACCGGCGTTCTCTTCAGTCAGTATTTGACTCACCATCGGTCGGAAATTTACGAATCCCCCTTAGAGTTCCGTCCTGAGCGTTGGGATGACATCGCGCCGACACCTTACGAGTACTTTCCGTTTGGAGCCGGTCCGCGAATGTGTATTGGAGCCCCAATGGCCATGCGTTCGATGGGCTCAATTCTTCCCAAAATCCTGCGAACCTTCCGGCTTTCTGTGGTTCCGAATGTCGAGATTAACGCAAACGTGATTTCGACGATGTTGGCACCCACGACACCTGTTCCTGTTCAGATTCATACTCCCGACAAGCAGTTTTCGGCCAGTGCGATGAGTGGATCCATTCTTGATTTGGTCCATTTACCAGAAATGCCGGCAACCGACGGTCTCCGACGGGCTGCTTAAGCAAAGTTCGCTACTTAGACTGGACTGGTTGCCCATTTTTCGAGGTCCAGTTACAGTAATCTATAACCAGAGAGAGTGGGTCCGGGGATTGGACGCCGCTCCTGATACTTTTTTGATTTCTGATAGCGAAAGCCCGACAATGCTTGTCAGTTGGAAGTGGATTAAAGATTACGTGGAACATGATCTCGGTGTCGAAAAAGTGACACACGAGCTGACCATGAGCGGTCTGAATCTTGAAGGGATTGAGCAGGTTGGCGATGACGTTTGTGTCGATTTGGAAGTGACCAGTAATCGGCCTGATTGCCTAGGGCATATTGGTGTTGCGCGTGAGATAGGAGCGTTGTTCGAAAAGCAATTAACGGTTCCCAATCCACAGCCCCCCGAAAGCTCTCAGCAAGTTTCCGATTTGGCGACAGTCGAAAATCAAGCTCCCGAATTGTGTCCTCGATATATCGCTCGGGTGATCCAAGGGGTAAAGGTCGGTCCCTCACCGACATGGTTAGTCGAACGATTGGCGACAATTGGCCAACCGAGCGTTAACAATATTGTGGACATCACCAACTATGTGTTAATGGAATGTGGGCAGCCTTTACACGCTTTTGACTTGAGTAAACTCGGCGGTCAAAAGATTGTCGTTCGAGAAGCGACAAAAAATGAAGCAATCACGGCTATCGATCAAAAGGAATACAAACTCGACGCAGGAACCTGTGTCATCGCGGATGAAAACCGACCGGTTGCAATCGCCGGTGTGATGGGTGGGTTGGACACAGAAATTAGCGAAAGCACTGTTGATGTTCTGGTTGAAACTGCCGCGTTTCAGCCACTGGGTGTCCGGAATACTGCAAGAGCATTAAATCTTCATAGCCCTTCCTCATACCGTTTTGAGCGGGGTGTTGACCTGCAGCAGCTTGATTGGGCATCCCGCCGTTGTTGTGAACTGATTCTCGAATTGGCTGGTGGCGAACTTGCAGAAGGTTCTGTTGTTGCGGGAGCAAACATTGATGCTCAGGCAGAACCTGTCACATTGCGATACGGACAGGTCCAGCGTCTACTCGGTATTCCAGTGACGGCTGATGAGTCAGACCAAATTCTGGACTCTTTAGGATTGATAAAATCAGGCGGTGATGAGAAGTCTGGCCACTATATTGTGCCGTCTTGGCGTCGTGATTTGACACGGGAAGTTGATCTCATCGAAGAAGTCGCTCGAATTCACGGCTATGAAAGAATCCCAACTGATGTCGCGATTGATGTGGTTGCGTCTTCCCGAACCTTGGCTGATCGAGTGACTTCCAAGGTGCGACATTCATTGACCTCTTTAGGTCTCTACGAAGCGATTACATTGAGCTTCGTGACTCGGGAGCAGTACGAACTGTGGAATCCGGGTGACAGTAACGACCCTATGTCGGTTGAGCATTCTTCGCGTAAGCAGGAAAATATTCTCAGGCGATCTTTAATTCCCTCGTTGTTGCAATGGCGTCGTGAAAATGAAAAACATTCGCAGTTCAATGCCTGTCTGTTTGAGATTTCCCGAGTTTATCACACTGCCGATCAGGCGGTGCCCAAAGAAGACGCACAGCCACGCACATTAGGATTCGTGGGGGGATGGAGTTTTCGAGAGTTGCGGGGAGTGCTGGAAACGATCCTGTCGAGTATCAACCGAAATGTAAAGCTGGAAGTTCGGCCATGTCAACGTCCTCAATTTGAAGAGGGTCGCGCTGCTGAAGTTCTTGTGAACGGAACCTTATGGGGTGTTTGTGGAGAGTTAACACGGGAAGTACAAGATCGACTGGATCTACGCGACGCTGTTTCGGCTGCGGAAGTCTCGCTCGCTGTGCTCGAACAGGTGTGTGAGTTAACGCCCGCATTTGAGACCTTACCACAATACCCGTCGATTGAACGTGACTTAAATATTGTCTTGCCAGAAGATGTTCCTTGGCAAAAACTCGAAGAGACTGTTCGGCAGTCTGCTGGGGAATTGTTGAGCGAGGTGGAGTTTGTGGATCAGTATCGAGGGAAACAAATTGCCGCGGATTCGAAGTCTTATGTGTTAAGTGTTTCTTTCCGGTCTTCTGAAAGAACACTGACCGGGGATGAAGTAGACGTAGCGCAACAGCAAATTATTGAAACTTGCAAACGAGAGCTCTCCGCCTCTTTGAGGTAACGCGGAGAGTTTCTCTATCGTTACTATAGCCACTGCTTCAATCAGTGGTCGCACTACTTGTCGTTGTTCTCGAGGTGGCCGAGTGTCAATCGAATCGATACGTTATCAGTATCCGAAGCCACCGGCACGGCCTCCCCTTCAGTATGGAACGCTCACACTTCCTTCTCGCTATCTTCTTTCTCCTCTTGCCGGTTTTACGAATCTCGAATTTCGGCTGATTGTCCGCGAACTGGGTGGTATGAGTCTGGGAACGACGGACCTCGTGAATGCTCGTGGCCTCTTGCACGGCAACGAAGGCACGCGCTCGATGATCGAGACGTGTGCAGAGGATCGTCCCTTCTCTGTGCAGATTTTCGGGAGCGAACCAGACATTATGTGTCAGGCGGCTCAGTTTTTGGAGAATTATGGTGTCGATGCAATCGACATCAATATGGGGTGTCCCGTGCATCGTATCACCAAAGGGGGGGCGGGTTCGGCGATGATGTGTCAGCAGGAGGAAACGGTTCAGCTCGTTCGACAAATTGTGGAATCAGTATCGGTTCCTGTTACAGTGAAAATGCGGCTTGGCTGGGACGATCAACAAATTACATCACCTGAGTTTGCGGCTGCATTTGAGTCGGTTGGGGTTGCCGCCATCATGATTCATGGACGAACTCGAGAACAAGGGTTTTCTGGAAACGTCAACCTGGAAGGAATTCGCAAGACGGTCGAAGCGGTGAAAAATATCCCCGTCATCGGGAATGGTGATGTCCGTTCGATTCCCGATGCCGGTCGTATGTTTGAAGAGACTGGCTGTCATGGTATTTCGGTCGGTCGAGGAGCACTGGCAAACCCTTGGATTTTCCGACAATTAGGCGAATGGGAAGAGACGGGAGAATACGGTCCGGCGGGGACATTTCTCGACCGGCTAAATTTGCTTCGTAAACAATTTGCGTATCTCGAACGTCGCTTTTCGGCAGACCATGCGATCATTCGATTCCGCAAAATGGGACATTGGTACTTAAAGGGAATGCGAGTTCGGAAGCGTTTACGAGGTGACTTCCAGATGGCAAAAACACGCGAAGAACTCAACGCAGCGCTTGTCGTGATTGAGGAAGAAGGGCCCGTGAGAGGAACCAAAGACGGCATTCTGCCCGATCCTCATATTCCTGTCCCATCGGGACCGGTGGAGCGTTGGTGAGTGTTAATTTTCGCTGCCGACTTCCTCAAGTGACGGGTCACGGTCAACCTGCACCTTCAGGATTTTGCGTTTATCAGCTTCGAGGACCGAGATTCGATAATGCTTCCACGAAATTGTCTCGCCGGGGTCGGGGATGTGTCCGAGTTGTGAAACAACAAACCCTGCGATGGTATCGTAATCCCCATCTTCGGGAAGGTCGTAGTTCACGAGTTCGTTGAGTTCATCGAGATGCATGCGTCCTTCCACCTGGATCGAATGCTCGTTGATGATTTGGATACCCGTCTCTTCGATGTCGTCGTATTCATCATCAATTTCCCCTACGATTTCTTCCAGCACATCTTCCATGGTGACCAAACCGGAGACACCGCCGTATTCATCAAGCACAATTGCCATCTGGACACGTTCAGTTTTCATGGTTTGTAAGAGTGCATCGACTCCCGTGGTTTCGGGGACATAAAGAGGATCGCGAATGACATCTTTTAGAGGGATTTCTCCGGTCGTTTGGCCGTTAATCGTTTTTAGAAGGTCTTTCGCATAAAGAATTCCTCGAATGTCATCGGTATTTTCGCCGATCACGGGGACTCGTGAGTGTCCTTCTTCGATCAATAGTTTACGCGCTTCCTCAAGAGTGGAATCGATGGAGATGGAAATGATTTCGGTGCGTGGAGTCATGATGTTCGACGCATCGACTTCACGCATCTCGATCACACGATGAATCATAGTTCTCGCTTCGCGTTCAATCAGCCCTTCTCTCTGGCCTTCGTCAACAACCGTCAAGATCTCCTCGGAGATTATCGTTGTGTCACCTTCAATCGGTTCATCAACACCCGTCAGTCGATGAAATATCTGGTCGACTTTAGCGAGGAACGATAAATAAGGACGACCAATTGCCAAGCAGATTTTCAATAATGGCCAAAAGCGTTCCATGATCGATTCACCCTCGACGCGGGCGAGTGTCCAAGGCAAAATGATCGTTGCCATAAGAAAAATGGAAGCGATCAATCCAACTTCAATCAGGTAAGCGGTCCACCCCGCGAAGGTTCCTGCTTCTGGTTGAAGATGGTTGAGCTCGGTGAATGTTAAACCTAACAGTAAAACAATAGTCGCTGCCGAAAGAAGATCGAGAAGACAGACGGCTTGCTCGTGATTTTTGAGAATTTCGCCAAACCGTTCAGGATGGTTTCGTAGGCGACAAAGATCGTCTAATTTTTTGCGAGAAAAATCTCGGAGAGCGAAAGAAATCCAAGCGAGCAGAAATGCAATCGTGAGCGATGCACCGACCCCTATTTCCAATTGGTTCCCTGTCACAAACATTTCCCCTTCTGGTTGAGGGGAAGTTCAGTAGGGGGCGATTCTCCGGGAGGTTCGTCCATTTCGGATTGAGGAGGCTCCATGCCACATAGTTTCATAATATCACGTTCTCGCCGACGCATATGAGTGCGCTCTGCGTCGGTCAGATCGTCGTAGCCTGCCAAGTGTAGCAGGCCGTGGATGACGTATAGTACCGTTTCCTCTTCAGGACTCCAATTGTAATTTTCTGACTCGCGTTGAGCGGTTTCGGTACTCACGACTACTTCCCCCTCGACAACCTGATTTCGACCTCGGGGAATCTCTGTTGAGTTGGGAAGATTCTCAACTTGTCTCTCATTCAGTAGAAAGCTGATCACATCGGTTGGGTAATCATGTTGGAGGTAATCCCGGTTGATTTGATGGATTTCGGGATCATCGACAAAAACCAAGCTGATTTTTGCAGACTTGACCTGCTCGGCTGAGAGTAAATGTTTCGTCACCTGTATTAGAGAGTCAACATCCAAAGCCGTTTGGGATTGTCGATCAGTCACCTCGATCTCGTACATCTCGTCAATGGTCCTCATGCCGACTTTTGATCGGGGTATTTGACGCGTCCGTGGTAAATCGCGATCAATGACTTCGTCAAAGTGTCTTTGACGGTGTTCAATTCGGTCAACGTGAGTGTGCTGTCTTCAAATTGTCCATCCAGCAGTCGCTTCATTGCCAAGGCATCCACCAAAGATTCGATTCGCTTGGCGGTCGGTTCGACTAATGTTCGGCTTGCGCTTTCGCAAGCATCAGCAAGCATCATGACCGCGGCTTCTTTGGATTGCGGTTTTGGTCCCGGGTATCGGAATGCGGCCTCTTCGACGGTGCCAGTCTCTTCTTCCTGGGCTACTTTTTCGGCTTCACGAAAGAAGTACTCAACCAAAGTTGTTCCGTGGTGCTGTTCAACAAAATCAATGATGGCGTGAGGCAGGTGGTGTTGATGGGCAAGATCAACACCATCTTTGACATGGCCGATAATAATCAGCGTTGACATTGCGGGGTTCAAACTCTCGTGTCGAGATTTTTGATCTCCAGACATGTTTTCAATGAAGTATTCGGGTTTGATCATCTTTCCGACATCGTGGAAATAGGCGCCCACACGGACCAACAATCCATTGGCTCCAATGGCATCCGCGGCGGCTTCGCCGATAGTGGCGACTGCGATGGAGTGATTGTAAGTTCCCGGCGCACTGCGGACCAGTTCTTGTAGCAGTGGGTGCGAGATGTCACTCATCTCAAGTAGTGAGATATCGGTGACTGTTCCAAACGCGGATTCAACAAATGGCAAACTGCCTGCGACGAGATAACCGGCGACCAGGCACCAGCCTGCACCGCGGAGAGAAGCCTTCAAAAGCTCGATATCTGTGAAGACATCGGTCACTGCCTGGCTTTGCAATACATTAATGCCCCAAGTGACGCTAAAGAAGGCGATGCTGCACATGAAGCCGACTTTAATCAATGTTGAACGTGAGGGGACTGATTTCAACGCAATTGCCGCGGAGACGGTTACTGTGACGACGATGACAAAATGCCCGATATCCTGAACCGTTGAAAGTGTCAGAATCATCGAGACGAGAAACGCCGTGAGGCTGGCAAGAACTTGGTTAAATGCGATGGCAATTACCATCGTTAGGACCAATACCGGAATGATTTCTGCCCGCCAAGGATCGTAAGAGAGTTGGCGAGCAACAAACAGACACACAAGCACGGCACCCAAATAGATTGTCAGTCGGGAAAAACTCTGTAAAAGCTGGATTTCTGTGTTCTTGAGGTAATAAGAGAACAGGATTGCCAAGACACAGAACATGGCCAAAACTGTGCCAGCACGAATGATATGACGCTCTGTTCCGATCTCGGATTCAAATTTCTCGAATTCATACCGTAACAGGGAAAGGTCTGTGTCCTTGAGGACCGATCCCGGTACAACCAATTCGGACCCTTGTTCGTAAGTGGTTCCTTGATTTTCAACAGATTCTCGAGCAAGTGATCGATATTTTTGTGTTGTGTTACCATCATAAAACAGGGATGCGGGAGCTTGGGCCATCAACCAGCGCGTTAAGGCGATTTTCAATGGTTCGAGGTTGGGATAGGAGTTCCAAGAGCGACCAATTCTTCCCGACTCTGATAACTGTTCGGTCAGTAAAACGTCCACTGGTGACTTGATTTGGCTTTGAAGTTCGCTGAGCGGAGGAAGTTCTTCGTCAACTCCGTTTTCAACTTGAGGAAGAATCGCGAGGGAAGCGTCAATGGGTATGTCGTGCCGGTCGAGTTCGGCTTGGTCGAGTAATCCGGTGGATTCGAGGGGAGCTAGTAACGATTCAAAATCGGAGACTGTTTCGTCAATTCGACTGCTGATACTGAATCCCGTCGAATCGAGTGTGGCTTTGATGGTTTGGAATTCTTCTTCCAGCGAGAGGTCGCGTTGCTCGACGTTATTAGAACCATTCGCAGTGAGAGTGAGTTCAAAAGCTTCCTGAGTTTCTGGCTCGAGATTGTTGTATGACGTTTCCGAAGCAATGTCAGTTAGATAGCTACGAAGACGTGCGGAAAGCGACTTGATCGGAAAAATGCCAGTGCGAAAGACATAAGGAACTTCATCGGACTTTTGTCGTCGGAGTTGCTCTGTTTTGTAACTGTCGAATTCTGCGAACTGTGTGCGGGCAATGATTCCGTGTGGAACATGGTCCCCTAAGCGATATGGAAATGGTGTGTGCCATCCTTCGACGACTAAGAGCAAACCGAGCAATGTGAATAGCGTTAGAGCCAGCTTGCTCAGTATTCGTCGATCTTTGAGCGCGATCTCCATCCGTGTCGAGAGCTTTGATGCTTCGCGCATGGAAGCCGCTTTAGAAGACCGCGATCGTTTATGGCTGAAAAGAGACATGGATGTTCTGCCGGGCGTTAACCGCCTCGGACGTGTCAGGAAAGAAAGAAAAAAGTTTCTTGTTGTCAGCTTGGTTCTATGAATTGGTCATGGGGATTTCGACAGCAAAATAGAGCAGTGAGAAAATTATCATGCTGTTCCTTCATCATCGTAGGCTTTCACGATGTCGCGAACCAGTCGATTGCGGATAATATCCTCACCACTGAGCTTCACCAGCCCTACATCGGGGATTCCTTGTAATCGAGTCGCGGCATCCGTGAGTCCGCAGGTGACATGAGGTGGCAGGTCATTTTGCGTTGTGTCCCCAGTGATAATAATTTTTGACCCCATCCCCATTCGGGTCAGGAACATTTTCATCTGTGTGACAGTTGTGTTTTGGGCTTCGTCCAGGATCATAAATGTGTGGTTGAGTGTGCGTCCTCGCATAAATGCTAACGGTGCGATTTCGATTACATCATTTTCCATATATTTTCGCACTGTCTCGAAGTCGAGCATATCATTCAGGGCGTCCAAGAGTGGGCGAACATAAGGATTGACTTTCGCCAACATATCTCCTGGAAGAAATCCAAGCTTCTCACCCGCTTCTACCGCTGGGCGTACCAGTACAATGCGGCGGACTTCTTCTCGTCGAATTGCTTCAATCGCCTTTGCAACAGCCAGGTATGTTTTACCGCTTCCTGCTGGTCCTGTGCAGACGATGATTTCATTATTCCTAATCGCATCCAGATAGACGGCTTGTCCCTCTGTTCGGGGTTCGATTGAGCGAGCATTTTCTGACAGTTTAATTCGAGAAGCGGGGGCTGCATCGTAACGCGGTCCTTCGAGAATTTCGCGCACTTCAGTATCTTCCAGATGGCCGTGTTTTTTGACGATCGCTTGCAATTCCTGAAAAATCTCGACACCGCGAGCAACTTCATTTTTGTTGCCTGACAGTTTGAGTTGGCCGTTGCGAATGACCACCTCAATACCAACATTTTCCTTCACTTGCTTCAAGTAGCGATCCCGCGACCCGAAGAGAGTTCGTAGCTGGTCCTGGTTGTCGAACGAAATGATCGCCTCTGTCATGATGTTTTCGATGCCTCGGGTCTGTTCCAAAATGACCTCGTGTCTTCGCTCACCAGAGCGACAGAACGTCCGTCATTTATTTTATCCCCGAATTTCGGGGTATGAAAGCTGTGTCTCGCCGAGATTTTCGGATTCGAGACATTTTCCCGACAATGGGGAAGAAGGTACGGTTCGCAGGAGCCTTGTTGCCTAAGTGCTTTTGACGAAAGAGGATACCGTGAATATGAGTCTTCTGGCCGAATGAGAGCATGAATTACTTCTCTTTGGGTCAATCTTAGCCAATTCGACCTCGAATCGTTATTCCGACTGATCGGTCACGGATGGTCTTTTGAATCACAGATTGAAATTCGAACATTCTTTGGATGGCTGGAAATGTCAGAATGTGACGGTTGTGCCGCCTAAATGAGTCAATCCGATCTGCTTCAAGAATCCGGTCTTGATGATCGATCCTAATAGCAGGCAATCTCGTTGCTGAGAGTTCAAGTTCGCGCACAGGGAAGTGAGCCACTGATGTCAGAGTCCCCGTTTCAATTCGAAAACAAGCCGTTTTCTTCAGTTCCCGATGTGGACTGCTTCATCCCTCTTCCGATCCATGATCAGGCAATCAAAGGCTTGAGAGAGTGGGTTGAACAGGGAGAAGGCTTTGGAATGCTGACGGGAATAGCCGGCTTGGGGAAAACATTATTGTGTCATCGTCTGATGGCAGAATATGAAGAGACGATTAAGGTCATTCTTTTACCACATGGCAACTTTCCCAATGCACTCTCGTTTCTGAAGGCAGTGCTTTTTCAGTTAAATTGCAATTATGCAGGCTTGGATGAAGACGAACTCCGTCTCGAATTGGGAGGAGTCTTTCGTGATCTTGCTGATGATGGATCCCGGCTACTGTTAATAATTGACGGTGCTCAGGATATGGATGAGTCCATGTTGCAGGAGCTTCAGGTTTTGTCTCAAAGTCATTCCGTGAGCCTGCAGGTGTTGTTGTCAGGGCAGTTAGAGTTGGAAGAATTGATGACACGACGAAGTCTGTCGGGCTTGAGTCAGCAGGTGCGGACCCATCAGATTCTTGAAAGTCTGACAAGGGCCGAAAGCGCCGATTACTTGGCCGGAAGAGTCTCTTGGGCGGGCAATGACATCGAAGCGATTATGGCTGAGGATGCTGTCGAGATGATGACGCATCTCAGCGATGGTGTGCCACGTTGCCTCAACCGCATCGCGGAGACAGCCGTTCGAATCGCCATGAACAGGCATGCTGAAGTTGTCGATAAAGATTGTGTTCGTGAGGCTTACGAAGATGTCAGGCACTTGCCATTGCAGTGGAATGCCTGGCCTGATGATGCGTCCTCTGCCTCGAATGCCAACAATGCAGAAGAAGGGCCAGCGTCATCCAGTCGTGTTGATGCGGCGATCATCAAGGAACTCAAGCCGCACCATTCCATCCCGGATTTGAAGTCAGAAGCGGAAGAAGCGGGGGTTGAGTACGCTGTGGCAGAGTTTGGGGGTGAGGAAGAAGATTCTGATGGTCGGCTCGGAGGAGCCGATGAATCAATGGAGTCGATCCCTTCCCAGGAATCGGTTCTTGATCTTTCGCAAAACACACCTCAGAATAGTCTGAGAGAAGAGAGTCATCCAAGTGTGTCGGAAAGACAGGAAGCGGTTATGGGCGATTTTGTTGATCATGAAGAGGTTATTCATCAAGATGTGCAAGATTTGGTAGAGCTTATGGAAAGCGATCAATTAGAGCCATCTCACGTTGCGAAGTCTGCGTCGGCAGAAAACTCGCCAGAAAACAGCGATTTGGTGTCGGCTGACAAGAGTAGTGAATATCTACAGTCCAGCTTCAACCCCGTTGATATTTTTGCAAACGATCTGCCAACAGGAGCGTTTCCCGCTGACGACCGGGTTTCTTCGCCTGAATCCTCGACAGCACTCTTGGAAGAGGTGCGGCGGATCATCACGGATGAAGTCGAGAAGGTTGCTGAAAAGGAAGTGGAAGGCACTTTGGAGGTCAAAGATGAGGAGTTTGCGCACGAATACGATGTGATAGAACCGGAAGCGATTCCTGACATTTGCAAGGTTCGCCCCACTTTTGAACTAGATCTCCCCCAGAGTGAACCACAGCCCCGTTATCGCAATCTGTTTCGGGATTTACGGCGTCGGCGTGGATAATCGTCTGTTTGCGGGTTTCTCTGGGGTATCAGCCGTTGACGTTTTCTTTCAAAATGCTTTATCTATAGGGTGATTGCTAGCCCGTATCGTTAAGCGAGTTGCTTGGTGTCAGCCTGCGTTGATCGCTGGCACATAGGTTTCTCCAAGATTACCTAACAGGATTACCTATGACCGTCGAATTTTCTGAAGGTCCGGTATCGGCAACCAGTCGTTATCGTGATTTAGGCGCTCATCTTATCACGGATAACGCAAAGTCCGGGACGAAATTTTCTGTGTGGGCTCCCAATGCCGTTGAGGTATCTGTTCTGTTGAATCAGAACAAATGGACTCCCGGTGCCACTCCCCTCTCATCGTCGGATCGAGGTGTGTGGAGTGGGTTTGTGCCGGGTGTCAAACATGGTGACATTTATAAGTATGCCATTAAAACACACTCCGGCGAGATTATCGAGAAGTCAGATCCAGTTGCGTTTCACTGTGAGACTCCTCCGAAAACAGGTTCGATTGTCTGGGACATGAGTGGCTATTCCTGGCAAGATCAGGACTGGTTGAATCATCGTCAACAGGCAGACTGGTACAACGAACCGATCTCTGTCTATGAAGTGCATCTGGGTTCCTGGAAAAAACCCAATGATGGTCGGCGTTATTTCAGCTACAAGGAACTCGCTCCGCAGCTTATTGAGTATTGTGAACAGATGGGTTACACGCATCTGCAACTCATGCCAATCACCGAGTATCCATTTGATGGTTCGTGGGGATATCAGGTCACAGGTTTCTATGCGCCAACCTCAAGGTATGGGACGCCGCAGGACTTCATGGAGTTTGTCGATTTATGTCATCAGGCTGGCCTGGGAGTGCTGATTGACTGGGTTCCTGCACATTTCCCGCGAGATGGACATTCTCTGGGGCAATTCGACGGGACGGCCTGTTATGAACACGCGGATCCGAAGCAGGGCGCTCATCCCGACTGGGGAACATTGGTCTTCAATTATGACCGCTTCGAGGTGCGTGAGTTTCTGTGGTCGAGTGCCCGTTTTTGGGCTGATGTCTACCACGTAGATGGTTTGCGATTTGATGCTGTCGCTTCCATGTTGTACCTCGATTATTCCCGTGAAGAGGGAGAGTGGGTTCCCAATAAATACGGCGGCCGAGAAAACTTGGGAGCCATTGAGTTCCTGAAGGAATTGAATACACATTTGCACGGAGACTTTCCCGGTATTCTGACAGTTGCGGAAGAGTCAACCTCTTGGGGAGGCGTCTCTCGGCCCGTTTATACCGGTGGCCTGGGATTCACGATGAAATGGGATATGGGGTGGATGAATGACACCCTCAGCTATCTCCGTAACGATCCGGTACACCGCTCGTTTCATCAAAATGAACTCTCGTTCCGCATGATGTACGCATTCACCGAAAACTTCCTCTTGCCACTCTCGCACGATGAAGTCGTTCATGGGAAAAAGTCCCTGCTCTCGCAGATGCCAGGCGACTATTGGCAGCAATTTGCCAATCTCCGTTTGCTTTATGGCTATCAATACACCTCCCCTGGTAAAAAATTACTCTTCATGGGTGGAGAACTGGGGCAATGGACCGAGTGGAACCACGATGAGGAGTTGGACTGGGCTCTGGAAGGACACATGTTCCATGATGGCCTCAGAAGGTTCGTCGGCGATTTAAATCGTATCTATCGTTCAGAGCCCGCGTTGTACGACGGAGAGTGTGAGCCTGGGTGTTTTCAATGGATTCAAGCGGATGACTGGCAAAATAGTGTGTTCTCTTGGATACGAACAAATCGTGATCATTCCGAAACAGTTGTAGTGATCTGCAATTTCACGCCAGTGCCACGTGGAAACTATCGCATCGGTGTGCCTCAGGAAGGTTTCTACGAAGAAGTGCTGAATTCAGACTCCGAGCATTACGGTGGGTCCAATTTGGGAAATATTGGAGGAGTGGTTTCCGAAGCCGTCGCAATGCACGGGTTGCCACAGTCTGTGTCTTTGTTCTTGCCGCCATTGGGAATTCTCGTACTCAAGCATGCCGACAAACCAGTGGAGAGTAATGACGAAGTTGATCAGGAAGATACCGGAGAGTTTGACGCGTCTGGACGAAAGGTGAGTGGGGGCAATTCCAACGCCACGAGCGGTGATGATGACTCCGATGTCTCATATTCGCCGACCGCATAACCGCTATGACTCGCTTAACAGAACCTTATCTGATTCGGATTGGTTCGCTTCAGGCCAAATCGAGAGATCCACTCACCAAACAGACGTCGCTATCCGATTGTCTTGATAGCAAGTGCTGTGTCGACAGGATGGTCGGCCCATAATTACGATAGGGAGATGTCATTGCACACTCCTTTTCGAGTGATTGGGCGACATTCTCATGAATCACGACACCAAAGTCGGGTTAGGTCTCGGTATACTTCTGGTAGGCATTGTGAGTGCCTTCTATTTTCGCGAACAACCGACCTTTCAGGATCCTTTACCGGAAATACAGTCGGTAGAGGCACTTGACCGCGAGATCTCGGATTCACTTTCTGTGGTCGATCAGCAATCAACTGCTTTGCAGAAGTTCGAACATCAGTTCAAACCCGAGTTGAGGCTTGGTCAGATCGACTTAAGCCATGATCTACCAGCAGTTGCCGATCATCCTCAGCAAGTTGCCCCGGAATCAGAAACATTGAGCAGCGAGACGGAAATCGCATCCGTTGACGAGAACCTTGTACCCACATTTGACCCGGAATTCGAATTTTTAAATGAGCCGGAAGTTGGTGGTTCTACGGTGTCCACTCCCGACACTACCGAGGATGTGGCAAGTTCCGACCCTCTCTCCGATAAGAATCGTTCTGTGAAAATACCCGCACAAGCTGTCGTTCAGTCGGAAGGTAATCCTCCCAAGGAGTTACCTCTTGCCGCAGAAATGTTTTCCGAAGACTTACAATCTTCTCAAGTGATTGAGGAACAAATTCCGCTACAACTCGATCCCATCACAATTGATTCGCCTGTTGAAGTGAAACCGGAACTTGACGAGAATGATGGCGTTAACAAGGCCCCGTCTGCTGCGACTCCTCAACGGATTGAACCAGTCCGAGATCCGAGGATTATTGTGCCAAAGCGGGTTCGACTGAACGAACCTATTGCTCGCAGAACGCTTGAAGAATTTCGTGGGACACAAGATAAAAGAAGTCCTGACAAAACAATGCCCTCTCTTCCAAAGAGTCGCCGTCCTGCAACTTTGAACGAAGGGTTGCCCTCTTTGGAGGGACTGGAGCCCATTGATCCTGCCCGCTAATCAGTTGCATTCAGTTTGACGAGACATGTTGCTTCGACTTCTTTGGAGCCCTCCGTCTCCCAACTGGGATGAATGTTCTCCAACAATAGTTCGGCGTGTTCGTAGGTGCAAAAGCGATCCAGTCGATTGATCAATAAGAGGAAGTCATCGGAGCGGAATGCCTCCTCGTATGATTCATACTTGGCGATCATATGGTGAGGATTTAACGTGATGGCACGTTGATAGCAATGACGAGTCACATTTGAAAAGCCTCCTTTGCAAGCGGCTGCTCCAGTGAGCAACAGGAATCGTAGTTCTCCCTGTTCCTGGTGTTTGCGGCGTGATTCACCAGCGAGGTTCGCGAATGCCAGCATCTGTCGTTCGTGAGTCTGCACGAATGGTCTCCATGAGTGAGTCCAAATTGATCAGTTCAGCTCAATCTGCAATCCATCGTAAGCCGGCTCTATGTGATCGGGTAAGCGATTGTTCAATTCTGTATATTCCAGTGTGTGCGAGATGTGTGTCAAATAAGCACGCTTGGGGTTCAGCTTTTCGATGGCTTCGAGACTTTGGTCCACCGAAAAATGTGTGGGGTGCGGTTCATCTCGAAGTGCGTCAATTACCAAAGTGTCGAGTCCTTTCAGCTTCTCCCAGCTCTCCTCGGGTATCTCGCTGACATCGGTGCAAAACGCGACATTATTGATCCGAAAGCCGAGTACCGGCATCTTCCCATGCATCAACCGGATGGGAATGATCTTCAAACCGAGTAAATCAAATGGTTCCAGTCCGATGTTGTCAAATGTCAATTGAGGTACTGCGAAGTGGTGAGAATTGAATTTTGGTGCTTCGAAGCAGTAGTAAAAAGCCTTTCGCAAATGCCCCTCGACCATCGGCTCGCAATACAGTGGAATATCCTGCTTAAGGCGATATCCGAAAATGCGAAGGTCGTCCAGGCCGTAAATGTGGTCGGCATGGCCGTGAGTGAAAAGTGCGGCATGAACCAGTGAGACTTTTTCCCGAATTAATTGCAACCGTAACTCGGGAGGAGTATCGATGACGAGGTTGCCCTCGGGAGCATTCACCAGGACAGAGGTTCTGAAGCGATGATTTTTGGGGTCTGTCGAAGTACACACTGCGCAATCACAGCCAACGATGGGAACTCCAACGCTCGTGGACGTTCCCATGAGGGTCATCCTTGGAATCGCAGTATTTGTCATCGTGACTATTCCCTCACCACAGTCTGCCAATTGATTGGTCGATCATGCGGACTTTTTGTGATCTCGGCAAGTCAGCTTGACGAATTCTTCGTCGTATCAGACGACGCAATTTGATTCCCCGATGGGTTCGCGACATGTCAAAAGTGGCTGATCTGAATTATCAGGCTCGATGAGCGCAGCGAATGTGCAAACAATGCCTGCCTGATGGTCATCTGAGCGACACAAAGATGATATCGAGTTTTTTTAATATGTTGTAAACTCTATCACAGTAGTGATTAACGAGAAATACGAGAATTATTTTCAAGGTGGTACGGCAAATGCAATTACCCTCCCTTGTGTGTGGAAGACAGTCATCATTGGAAGGCCCACGGATGATGACTGAATAGTTACCTCGTCTTCTGGGTGTAGTTCGGCCGGAGGTAAAGCCGGAGTGTATCTGTGTGGATACCTTTCCGGGCGAGCGCCTTTGCTTCCGGTCGACTACCCTGGGCGAGGTTTCTTTTTTGCGCTGCATAAGATTCTCGGCAATCGTCTTCCATGATTTTCTATTTGCCCAGCGATGTAAAGCATGAACAGTTCCTGTGTCCTTAGTATAATGGTCCAACAAGGAACCGAATCATGATTCATTCTGCCCCGCGTATTTGCACTTTCGAGAGCCGTCGTGCCAGCGAAATTGGCAAGCTCATCGAAAAATTTGGTGGAATCCCGACGAACGCACCGTCCATGCGTGAGATTCCTCTCGATCAACAAACGGCAACTCTCGAATTCGCAGAGAGGCTTTTTGCCAGTGAGATCGATATTCTTGTGCTCATGACGGGTGTGGGAACTCGACATATGGCAGACGCGATTGGCACCAAGTTCTCTGGGGAACAATTTTTGGCTGCACTACACAACCTGACGATTGTTGTGCGAGGTCCGAAACCGACCGCTGTTCTCAAAGAGTGGGATGTGCCGATTCATGTCCGCACTCCCGAGCCGAATACCTGGCGAGAAATGCTTGCTGCGATGCGGCAGGAACTCGACCTGTCTGGGAAGCGAGTTGCCGTCCAGGAATATGGCATCTCGAATGAGCAGTTCTTGCAGAGTTTGAGAGATTCTGGTGCCGAAGTCGAATCGGTCATTGTCTATCGTTGGGATTTGCCGTTGGATCGAGGTCCACTGGAAAATGCGATCAATGAACAGATCAAAAATCCCTTTGACGTATTAATGTTCACGTCGGCTCAGCAGATACGGCATGTCCTGCAAGTTGCAGAAGAACTGGGCCATCCGGAAGAGTTTCGGAACTCAGTCGTGCATAGTCGCATTTGTTCTGTCGGACCGACCTGCTCTGAGACACTTGTCGAAAACGGTCTGAAGGTCGATTTTGAAGCGTCTCCCCCGAAAATGGGCCCGTTGGTACGTGGTGCGATGGAGATGATGTCTGCGGGGTGATACCGTTTCGCGAGCTGGCCCGTCATGCTAGAATCCTTTGAGAAATAAGGACTTGATGTATGACACCCGAATTACAAAACAGCCGTTTTATGAAGGCGGTTCGTCGAGAACCGGTCGATACCACTCCCCTGTGGATTATGCGCCAAGCGGGGCGCTATCTGCCGGAATACATGGCTGTTCGCAGTAAAGTGACATTTCTCGAACTGTGCCAAACTCCGGAACTTGCTGCCGAGGTGACACTGACGGCTCAATCGGTGCTCGGCGTTGACGCGGCAATTCTGTTTGCCGACTTATTGCCGATTCTGCAGCCGATGGGATTTGATCTGGAGTATGTCAAAGGCGAGGGGCCCGTGATTCATAATCCGATCATGGCTGCTGGCGAGATTGACCGAGTGAAGGCCGTCGAAAACATTGCCGACCTTGGCTATGTGTTCGATGCTGTCAAGCTGATTCGTAAACAACTTCCGGCCGATATTCCGTTGATTGGCTTTGCTGGCGCGCCCTTTACTTTGGCTTCTTATGCCATTGAAGGGGGGAGCTCAAAAAATTACGTCCGAACGAAAAGTATCATGTATAACGACGAGCCAGCTTGGCAGTCGTTGATGGAAAAACTGGTGCCGAGTCTGATCGATTATTTGAACGCCCAGATTGCCGCGGGGTGTCAGGTGGTTCAGATTTTTGATAGTTGGGCTGGTTCACTCTCGCCTGGTGATTACACGCGGTATGTCTTGCCGTATCTGAAAAAGATGATTGACGGTATCACGCCGGGAACTCCGGTGATTAACTTTTTAACAGGCAATCCCTGTTTGCTACCCATTCAAAAGACAGCAGGTGGCGATGTGATTGGTCTCGATTGGCGCATCAACCTGAAAGAGGGCTGGGAGCTGGTTGGTCATGATCGAGGTGTGCAAGGAAATCTGGATCCGGTTTCTATCTATGCCGATTTGCCAGTGTTAAAAGCGAGAATTCAGGATGTTCTTGATCAGGCTGATAACCGACCCGGACATATCTTTAACTTGGGACACGGCGTCATGCCCGACATGAACCCCGACAATGTCAAAGCCGTGGTGGAAATGGTCCACGAATTGGGAGCAAGGTAGAGACTCCATGAACGACACACCTGCACCAATTTTCCGCGTTGCTGTTGTGGGTGGTGGTCTGTCCGGGTTGTCGGCTGCTCATCGGTTGGTTGAGTTATCGAAAACAATGGAAAGTCGGCTCGACCTGACACTTTTTGAGGCAGCGTCTCGGACCGGGGGGATGATCGCCACTCAACAAATTGGCAATTATCTGGTGGAACTGGGGGCTGATTCGTTTATCACCAACAAACCTGCTGGTGTCGCTCTTTGTCAGCGTCTGGGAATGGAAAACGAACTGATTCCCACCATCGACAAATGGAGAAAATCGCTGGTCCTCAAGGATGGCAAGCCGGTTGAAGTGCCGGAAGGATTCATGCTGTTGTCCCCTGCCAAAGTGTGGCCGATCTTAAAGAGTCCGATCTTCAGTTGGGGAGGCAAGTTGCGAATGGGATGGGAGAGGTTTCTCCCTGCCAGGAAGTCGTCCGATACCTCAGACGAATCATTGGCCTCATTTGTGAAACGCCGGTTTGGGCAGGAGTTGCTCGAACGATTGGTGCAACCATTGGTGGGAGGAATTTATACCTCAGACCCTGAGAAACTTTCGTTGCGTGCCACCCTGCCCCGCTTTCTCGATCAGGAGCAACAATACGGCAGTCTGATCAAAGCGAGCCGCTCACAAGCGAAAAAACAATCCAAAGCAGAAAACTCGGAAAGCGGAGCGCGTTACGGACTCTTTACGGCACCCAAGAACGGCATTCAATCGATTTTGGACAGGCTGCGTGAGAAGATTGAGACCTCTGCGACAATACGCAGTGACTGTCCCATCAAATCAGTACAGCAAGCAGAACAAGGCTGGTCGGTGATAATTGGCGGTGGAGAAACAGAACAGTTCGATGCGGTGATCCTCGCCCTCCCCACTCATCGTGCGGCAGAGTTGTTGGCGGGCGTTAGTCCTGAATTGGCAGGAGATTTATCTTCGATTGAATATGCCTCATCGGCCATTGTTGTTTCCGGTCATAACCTGTCTGACATCAAACACCCACTCGATGCCTTCGGCTTGGTGATCCCCGAAATCGAAAAACGCAATATTATCGCAGTCAGCTTTTCAAGTCGAAAGTTTCCAGGGCGTGCTCCCGAAGGAAAAGTGATACTGCGAACTTTTGTTGGCGGAGCCATGCACCCTGAAATGATGGAGTTGGCGGATGACGAGATGAAAGAGACTGTCCGCAAGGAATTGGCTGCGATGTTAGGTGTCTCGGGCGAACCGGACTTTACGGAAGTGGTCCGGTATCAGAACGGGATGCCCCAGTATCACGTCGGGCATCTCGACCGCGTTGCCTCAATTGAGTCGCGAGTCGCAGATCTGCCGGGCCTCGAACTAGCCGGGAATGCGTATCGCGGCGTGGGGATCCCCGATTCAATCGCGAGTGGTGAAGCCGCTGCGGAACGAGTTCTGAATTAGAAGTCCCTTTGATGGATACGAGTTATGTCCTCGCTACAATCTCTCTTTCTGATAATGACATTAGGCCTCATTGTGTCTCCAGATTGTCACTCGGCGGAGCGTCATCCCAATGTCTTATTCATCGCGGTTGATGACATGAACGATTGGGTGGGCTGTTTGGGAGGGTACTCCGCCGAAGTCCACACACCCAACATCGACAAATTGGCAGCGCGGGGTATGTTGTTCAACAATGCGCATTGCCCTGCCCCGGTTTGTAATCCGTCACGGACGGCGATTTTAACGGGACTTCGGCCTTCCACGACTGGGATTTATGATAATGGCGCGTGGTGGCGACCTGCTCTGCCTGAGGTTGTCTCATTGCCGGAATGTTTTCAGCGAGGTGGTTATCTGGTCGCGGGAGGTGGAAAAGTCTTCCATCACACGCCGGGCTTCAATCCTCCCGAGCAGTGGAACGAGTATTTTTTGCAGGTCTTCGACGATCACTGGCATCGTCCGGGATCGTTGGAAACCTTGCCCGTCAAAGGGATTCATTGGCCCGCTGGATTTCCGCTGAATCAACTTCCTAACGTCAAGAACGGCAAACGACCTCCCGCCAATCCCAAAGAGTTCGATTGGGGGGCGATGTCAAAATCGGATAGAGAGATGGGAGACGGCCAAATGGTCGATTGGGCCAAGCGGTTCCTTAAACAATCGCACGATCAGCCCTTCTTTCTCGCAACGGGGATCTTTCGCCCGCATCTACCGTGGTATGCCCCGAAGAAATACTTCGATTTGTATCCTTTGGATGAGGTTGAGTTACCGCGTGTTCCCGATGATGATCTCGATGACATCCCTGAAGCGGGATGCAAGATGGCCGAGTATCGCGGTGACGAATGGGAATATTTGAAAGCCAATAATCACTGGAAGAAAGCCGTGCAGGCGTACTTGGCTTCGATTAGCTTTGCCGATGCGATGGTCGGAGAGTTGCTCACAGCGTTAGAAAAGAGTCCGCATGCCGATCACACAATCATTATTCTCTGGTCGGATCACGGTTAGCATCTCGGAGAGAAGCACCATTGGCACAAGTTTACTCTGTGGGAAGAGGCGACCCGCGTCCCGCTTGTCGTCAGTGTCCCCAATCTGACCAAAGCCGGGCAAACTTGTGATCGGGCAGTCAGCCTGATCGATCTCTATCCGACTCTCATCGACTTGTGCGGTCTGGATACGCCGAACAATCTCGACGGTCAATCACTGCTGCCATTGTTGAACGATCCGCAAGCTCAACCCGACACAAATTGTGTCTTAAAGAGAGGCGTTGGGTTGAAGATTTACTTGATAAGTTGCTCTAAATTTTTGCAACCACAGGCATGATTTCCTTGGGAAATCTGGCATTTTTAATAATTTTGCATCCAATCCCACTGCCCGTGCGAATTCAACAATAGATGTTTCGCAAAACCGCCGTCCAAAGCGGCCCCTCTAATTATCAAGATTGAAGGAAAGAAAAATGCTCACACGCTACGCAAAACACATGACCGTCGTCGCCATGCTGGTGGTCAGCGCCACCACGGTCTCTGCTAAGGACATTGTGGATGTTGCTGCGGGGAACGAAAGTTTTAGCACCCTCGTTGCGGCCGTGAAGGCAGCCGGACTAGTCGAAACACTGAAGGGTGATGGGCCCTTCACCGTCTTCGCGCCCACGAACGACGCGTTCGCCAAACTTCCAGATGGCACTGTTGAAGGTCTATTGAAGCCAGAGAACAAGCAGAAATTGATTGAGATCCTGACGTATCACGTCGTGCCAGGGAAAGTGCTGGCAAAGGACGTGGTCGGCCTATCGGAAGCGAAATCAGTCGAGGGTTCCACCATCGCGATTAAGGTGGTAGACGGCCAAGTGAAGGTCAATGACGCAACCGTGATCAAGACCGACATTGAAACTTCCAATGGTGTCATTCACGTAATTGACTCAGTCATTCTACCACCGGAGAAGACGTCGCAGGTGTCGCCTCGCCACGTCATCGAAACCGCCATTGCGCAGGGGGCTCCGCAATATAATGTTGGTCACGCGGGTCGGTGTTGTATGACCTACTCTTTCGCCATTACTCGTTTGATGACGGAATACGCTGGCGAGATGCCAACCAATGTTCGTGACCATCTGCAGGTATCATTGGATAAAGCAAATGAAATGCATTGCATGGACAGTCGAGCCTGGGCGCTCCGTCGTGCACTCGACCAAGTCTACGCGGCCATGTAAGGTACGCGTGGGGTAAGGTTACGCGAGAAACGTAAGCGTCACGAAACCTGACGGCAGGTTTCGTGACCGGCTTTATAGATAGGAAAATATTCGGGTGATACCTAGCATCCTTCAGCAAGTGGCGGCGAACGATCAGTCCGCCATGGATGAATGTCTCAACCGATATGGCGGCTTGGTGTGGGCGCTGGTCAAACGACGCTGCCCACTCCAGGCAGACGCTGAAGATGTTGTTCAGGAAGTATTCATGGATATTTGGAAAAACGCTCACCGCTACGATCCCAGCATAGCTGAAGAGTCAACCTTTATTGCCATGATCACTCGTCGTCGCCTGATCGATCGCAGTCGCCGTCAACAACGGTTGGTCGACACAGCTCCACTGACAGAAGTGCCCGAGCCAGCCAGCGACGATTTGCCTAACGTAGAAGTGAATGACGAAGCAGCTCGAATTCGTGAAATCATGCAACAACTTAGCGACGATGAGCGGCGGGTCATTGAACTCGCCATTGATCGTGGCATGTCCCAGTCACAGATTGCGGAGCACATCAAAATGTCACTGGGAACCGTGAAATCCCATGCCCGCCGAGGCATGCTGCGGTTGCGTTCGTTGGTGGGAGTGGCTAAGCCGGTGAAAGGAGGTGACCTATGATGGCTGAATCGTCCAACTTCGATCGCCTTCTAAAACTGATGGGTGAACAAGCTCTGTTTGGGTTGGATCAAGGTGAACAGCATGAGTTGACTGAGCTAGCTGCCAAACATCCCAACGTACAAGCAGACGAAATGGATGTGCTGGCGGCCGAAATAGAATTGTCAGCCCTACCTGCGACACAGTTAAAGCTACCGGACCACCTGCAGCAGCAGATTCGGTTGGCTATGCCAAGCGGTGATTTTACTCGCTCAGTCGTTGAACCTACGCACACCTCTCAACGCGACTGGATGAGACACGCCGCTAGCTGGGGCGGCTGGGTAACGGCTGCTCTAATACTCATCGCCTTTATGGGTCCCAGTTTCAAGAATCGTCCGCAGGTTACCCAACTGACGCCCAACGAGGCTCGGGCTCAGCTCTTGGCAACTGTTGATGACTCTCTACGGGTGGACTGGACGGTGACTGACGCCGAGGCGGCCCGATCTCCTGCTGGGGATGTTGTGTGGAGCAATACTGCACAAGAAGGCTACATGCGGTTCACAGGGTTAGCCGCCAACGACCCCAGACAGAGCCAATACCAGCTATGGATTTTCGACAGTCAACAGGACGAGAGATACCCCATCGACGGTGGAGTATTTGATATTCCGCCAGGCGCTGATGAGGTCATTGTGCCAATTGCGGCGAAGTTGGACGTGGCAAGACCGTACATGTTTGCGATCACTATCGAAAAGCCGGGGGGCGTGGTGGTTTCCAGCCGCGAACGGCTTCCCTTGCTGGCTCAAGTCGAACTGTGAGGCAATAAAAACAACACGCAAATCGTGGAGACG
Source organism: Planctomycetota bacterium (assembly GCA_030836185.1). Classification (GTDB taxonomy): domain Bacteria; phylum Planctomycetota; class Planctomycetia; order Planctomycetales; family Planctomycetaceae; genus JABURQ01. The sequence continues at coordinate 17,719 of JAURQH010000071.1, read as the reverse complement.
AACAGTAACCGAAAATAAGGCCTCAACCTCAATGCCTGACCATCAGCAAGGCAGGGATGTAACGGCTACACAAATCTGAACGAGTGCTAGACACCTAGCTAACGGAGCAAAAGACGATGCGTACAAAGTTTTTCACCCTGACAATTTTCATTCTGTACCATGGCATTTCCTTGGCTGAAAATGTGCCCAGCAGTCAGATGAGCCACACAACAACTGCCGAGCAGGCCGCCGCCATGGTTCGAGAGCATGCTCAAAGCAAAAAAAATTACCTGCGCGTTAACTGGCTCACGTCAATTGATCGGGATGTTGCTAGGGAATTGGCCAAGCATGGAAGAAACATCAACAACGACCATCTCACACTGGATGGCCTGACGTCAATTGACAAGGCGGTGGCTCGAGAGCTGTCTCGGTTTCAGGGCTACGAGCTTTCTCTTGATGGCCTGACTTCGATGGACATAGACGTGGCTCAATCATTAGCCAAATTTCAGGGTGCAAAGCTATCGCTTGACGGACTCGCCGACACTGACAAAGAAACCGTGAAGGAATTGGCCAAGTTCAAAGGGGATTGGCTCGTCCTTGGAGTTACTTCACTTGATAAGGAAGATGCTCAGGAATTTGCAAAGGGACAGGGAAACGGACTGTCGTTTGATCGGCTTTCTTCCATCGACAAAGAGGTGGCCCATGAATTGTCTCGTTTCCAAGGCTTCAGGCTTTCGCTCAAAGGCCTGAACTCGATTTCCAAGGACGTCGCTCACGAACTGGCCAAGTTTTCACCTGCACCAAAAGGCCCATCAAAATACCTTGGTTTGGATGGCCTCACTTCGTGCGACAGGGATGTTGCACACGAACTGGCCGCGTTTCATGGTCAGCTGGGACTTTATGCGCTGAGGTCAATAAATAGCGACGTGGCCCGGGAATTTGCACAATTCAAAGGCAACAGCCTGGATATTTATAACGTCACATCAATCACCCGGGATGATCTGAATATTCTGAGGGACGGCCTTAGAAAGCCTGGTACTTCAGATTCGTACCGGGCGATGATGCCGTGGAAACTCGACGACGGCACAGATGCCAGAAAGTGGAATGGGACGCTCACTGAATTCCATACGGACGGTTCGAAAAGCACAGAAACTGTCTACACGAATGGCAATGTGGCCATGCGAATGGAATGGGATGAAACGGGTAACCTCATTAAAGAGGAGACCTCTCCCGGACACAAATCTTCGGATGCAGATGCAGATGAGCAGAGCGTTCAAATGCCTGATGTGACGGACCTTCAGCGGGAACTTCCATTGACTGACCTAAACCCTCGTTGGACGTCTAATCTACAGAGTGCTCTTTGGTACGCCAAAGGTGAGAATGAGCCTTTCACGGGGCTGGGGTTTTTTAACCATCCAAACGGCAAGCGTTGTAAGGAGTACTCTTTTCTCGATGGCAAAAAGTCGGTGCTGCTGAAGTGGGATAAGGACGGCAGCCTTATCCAGAAAGAGACCTTACCACAATGAAATAACGGCCAGCAGGAGTCCTGCTGTAATAATTTTTAGAAAGAAATCAACATGAGATTTTTATTCGCCACACTCTTCATTCTTTGCCATGGTATTTGCCTGGCTGAGAATTTACCAGGCAATCAAAAGAAAACCGGCACATTGACTGTGCAGCAGGCTACCGAACTGATTGAGAAGGCGAATGCAAGCAATGGCAAGCAATCTCAACTAGACCTTAAGTGGCTGACCTCGATAGATCGAGATGTTGCCAGAGAGTTGTCTTATTATAAGGGGCAGGGAATCTTACTGGATGGCCTGACTTCGATTTCGAAGGAAGTGGCTAATGAACTGACGGCGCAACGACCTGGATGGTACTACTGGCCGGGCACGAATATCCCTCAAAAAGGCCTTAGCCTCGATGGCCTGACTTCGATTACCAAAGAGGTGGCACGCGAACTGGCCAAGTGTACTGGCGACCTAAACCTTAACTATGTCAGGTCAATGGATAGTGGGGTGGCTGGCGAACTGGCGAAATTTCAAGGCTCCTTTTTAAATATCCAGAAACTCGAATCGATCGCCCCGGAAGATATGAATATTCTGAAGGACGGCCTGAGGAGACCCGGTTCTGAAAATTTGTACCGTTCTATGATGCCCTACCAACTTAAAGACGGCACAAGGCTCAAAAAGTGGAATGGCAAAATAATTGAATACCGCAAGGACGGTTCGAAGATCAGAGAAATCGACTACAAATACGGTGGTGTAACGTTGCGAATGGAATGGGATGAAGCGGGCAACCTGACGAAAGAGAAGACCTTTCCCGTTCACATACCTCGGGGTGTAGAGGTAGATGAGCCTGGCGAGATGATAGACCTTGGCAAGGAAAATCCTGATTCTGACCCAACCTTTGACAATGTGCGTTTTGCTCCTGAACGGAAATATCCATACGACGATCTTGCCTTTCGCGAGGAGTCAAACAAAGAACGTTTTGCCTACGCCAAGGGTGAGGATGAGCCTTTTACAGGTGTTGGGGTCTCACCAAAAAGCGAAGGATCACTGGGATGGGAATCTTGTTTTTTGAACGGCAAATTGCATGGTAAGAAAACCCTATTTTATAATGATGGTTCAATCTTGTCAGAAGAACCTTACTTGAACGGCAAACTTCATGGTCGGTCGGTCGGTTGGTCCTCCGCGGCTCCCGGCCGCCTGAATTGGGCAAAACAACACATCAACGGCAAGCAGATCAGTGACAAGGTATACTTTCGGTCTGGTTCAGTGCGGACAGACACTCTCTTCAAAGATGGCAAGCCAGTGTTGAAATCGACATGGGATCAGGACGGCAACCTAGTCGAAAAAGAGACGTATTAGTTGGCTATCTCCGTCGTGCTGATTTTCGGCCGAGAATGAGTTACGAACCATGAAATGGTTCTGATCGTCGGAAACATGCAAACCGATATTCGGCACGTTGCCGCTATGAGTCGAACTGTCGCTCCCTTCTTCCCGGTCGAGCCAGAGGACAAAGAATTCGCCTTCGTCAGTTTCTGGTGTGTCGAGTGTCTGGGCGTCGTAGCGGAGGCGATAGCGGACGTAAAGTTCGTCACCCACGAATGGCTTTTTCAGCAAGCGACGAAGTGGGTTGTTGCGTGCCTCGGTCCCCGTGATGACATAGCGTGTCTCTGCGAGACTGTTGGAGGTCCAGTTTTGGTGTAACTCGATCTCACTCGCTTCTAAGCGAAACGATAACAGTGATAAGTGGATCGTGAGTAGGAAACCGAGAAACTTGAACATGTTCGGCAAAGATCAGGTGAGGAACTATCAACACTGAATAATAGCGGAAATTGAGGTTGGAATCGAGAAAAATCAGGATGAGCCGGAATGAAACTTTTGTTAGCAGCCTCAGTTTCTCAGAATCGTTTCTAATTTTGCGATCAATTTCATTTTTTCATCTGAGGGACTTTGGTTGTTCCATTCGATTGATGATTGGAGAAACTCCAATCCAGCCGTGCGAGTGTCGGGGTGAGAGAGGTAATGAGAGTCATTATAGAACAAAACCTGATAGGCAACTGCTCTCAGGGACTTGGAGCCAGAACTTGGTTCGGGAACAGGCTGGGGGGAGTCGCTGGAAGCTACTTTAGCCAATGTCTCTTCTGCCAAAGCGAATTGCTCGGAATGCTCTTGGAAGAAAGTGATTGAGGCACTGGCAATATCGATATTGGGTGAGCTGAAGTATTTTACGACTCGTCGTGAAATTATCTCTGCAACTTCTGGAGATTCTTCCACATGCTTTTGAATCACATTGCGCACACCGAGTCCAGCGATATTTAAGTGGTGATTCACTTCGACAGATGACTTTTGACTCCAGTGGTCCCATGCAACAAACGCGGCTTCCAAGAATTCTGGGGTAATCTCTGGTATGTAACTTTTCAGTACAAAAGTGGTCCAAGAACGCTGGTATGCGAATTCATCTGACGAATCGAGGCTTGTGAGAAATTGTTCGAGATCAATAGGTTGGATGTTACCCAAAATACGACTCCTTCGAACACGGAGGTTGGGAGAACGCAGCATATCCAGATGTCTGCGCATCCCCCTCCAATGCTGGGTTACAACTTGCTGCTCTCGGCTAACACCAGCTTATATGATACTCGCTTTTGATTACTTCGCGTATTGGACATTGCGGGATTCTCGCATGATGACGACTTTGATCTCGCCCGGATATGTGAGTGTGTCTTCAATCGCTTTGGCGATGTCCTTGCTCATTTTGGCGGCTTCTCGGTCGTTGACATGTTTGGGATCGACGATGATCCGAATTTCACGACCCGCTTGCACGGCGTAAGTTTGTTCCACGCCGGGAAAACCATTGGCGAGGGCTTCGAGTTCTTCGAGCCGTCGGACATATTTTTCCAAAGTCGCACGACGAGCCCCCGGACGCCCGGCTGAAATTGCATCGGCGGCAGCGACCAGAACTGTGTAGATGTAGTCGGGACGAATGTCATCGTGATGACCGGCAGCCGCATGGACGACTTCTTCTCCCTCGCCGTATCGCTTGAGGAGCTCGGCACCGACGGCTGGGTGGCCCCCCTCCATTTCGTGATCGGCGGCCTTGCCAATGTCGTGCAGGAATCCACAACGTCGAGCGAGATTCACATCGAGGTTTAATTGTTCAGCCAATAATCCGGTGAGGTGGGCGACTTCAATAGAGTGTTGGCGGACGTTTTGTGAATAGCTGACACGGAACTGCAATCGCCCCATGAGTTCGACGATCTTCTTGTGAAGTCCGCGAGTTTCGGCTTCTTCACATGCTTCGACACCCAGCTTGCGGATGTGTTCTTCCATTTCCTTTTCAGTTTCCGCATGAACTTCTTCGATGCGGCTTGGATGAATGCGACCATCCTGAATCAGTTTCTGAAGAGTTAGCTTAGCGGTCTCACGGCGGACATTGTCAAATGCCGAGACAATCACCACGCCGGGAGTGTCGTCCACGATGACATCGACGCCGGTCGCTTTCTCGAACGCGCGAATGTTCCGCCCTTCCCGACCAATGATCCGTCCCTTCATATCGTCGCTGGGGATATCAATTGTGGAGACGGTTGTTTCTGAAGTGTGTTCAGAGGCAAATCGCTGGATCGCCATACCGATCATCTCGCGAGAGATTTTTTCGGTTTGGTCTTTTAGCTCAGCTTCATGCTTCAGAATCAATCCACCGATTTCATCACCCAGGTTGCGGTCAATTCGTTTCAGGAGCATATCCTTGGCAGCGTCTTTATCGAGTCCACTGATTTTGTGGAGCAAATCTTCTTCTTCGCGGAGAACCCGGTCAAGTTCACGATCTTTCGCATCGACAGACTTCAATCGCTCGGCGAGTTTCGATTGATTCGATTCGAGCATTTGCTCTTTTTTGCGGAGATCGGAGTGTTGATCTTCGAGCATCGATTCTCGTTTATCGAGTCGTCGTTCCTGATCGCGGACTTCATCACGATAAGTGTTGACTTCTTTTTCCATCTCTTCGCGTTTGGAGATGAGGTCTTCTTTACCTTTGAGGGCTTCTTCCTTGCGGACGTTTTCTGCTTCAAGTCGGGCTTGTGCGATGATGGCATCGCCGTTTTTATAAGCCGACCCCATGCGGATGCGGTCGAAGAACAATCCCAAGGCAATGCCGATGAGCAGCCCTGTGATTCCAGTAGTACTCGGGTCCATCGATGGTGCTTTCTATTAAGTCACGCATCGAAAGCCATGGCGAACTCACCGGAGTCATCTCGGGTGAGTTTCGGGACTTCCCACATCACAAGCTCTCGACCATAAACATCGAGTGCTTCAACTTCTCTGTATGATGTCTTTTGTGGTTAGTTTACAGACCGTCTGGTTGTGAAGAGTGGCAAGACGGATCGTTTTCCCCTCGTGACATGGATGATAGAGCAGTGAAACTGCCACCTCCGGGCCACGTGGGCATAGCGTTGAACTCACGAGACGAATATCCATGAGTCTTTTTGGACTGACGGAGAATCTTAGCATGATGTGAGCGAACGCGAACGGGAATCATCTGGCGAGAACTCTGCTCTACACCCAGTAACTTGCGTATCAAGCTGGTGAGAGCGATTATCAGTTCTTCGAGATGACCGGTCATGCGAATTTCCAAACAACGATTAAGATCTGTTCATAGCCGAACAACCTGAAATGTTTTCGGGTCATCAGTTCGACCGTTAACCACTCGAAATAATGTGGGAATGCCCGGCAGGGCCTTCAATAACGATAAGGTTGTATAAATGTTGGTCTGAGTGGACAGTATGTATGAACACGAATTACCGGCTCTCCGAAATTCGGCGGGCTGGTAAATTCGTAAACTTATAGTATCAAAGAGAATTCGCCGGTCAACGATATTCCCCAGTCATGAGTTATTTTGTCATTTTCCCTGTTTGGAAGCTGTCTGTTCGATGACGAATCCGCTTTCTACAAAGCTCAAAACCTCTCTCTTTCGGCATCTTTCGACATCGAAAGGAATTGTGCTGGCTGTTTCGGGAGGAAAAGACTCCATGGTGCTCATGACCCTATTGAGGGAGGTTCAGCAGGAGTCTTCGACAAAAGTGACGGTTGCACATTACGATCATGGATGGCGAGACGAGAGCGAGCAGGATGCGATCTTTGTGATGGAAGAATCGGCTCGAATGGGGTTTTCCTGTATTCTTGGCCGTCCTGAAGCTCCTCCCACGGATGCGGAGAAGACAGAAGCCAATGCTCGTGAACAGAGGTATCTGTTTCTCACGAAAACTGCTCGAAAACATAATTGTGACAGCGTTCTGACAGCTCACACGGCAGATGATCAGGTGGAAACGGTGCTCCATAATGTTCTGAGAGGAACAGGCCTGGCGGGGCTCGCTGGAATGAATTGGACACGACCGCTCAGCGATAAAGTCCAATTGATTCGGCCGTTACTGGATGTGTCCCGTGACGAAATTAATGAATACGCCCATGCAAATTCGGTCCCTTACCGAGATGATTCCACCAATGATTCCCTGAAATACACAAGGAATCTCATTCGTCATGAGGTTTTGAACTGGCTGGAATCCAAGGGATTTGAAACGACCCGAGACTCGATACTGCGACTCTCTCGGCAAGCGGACGAAGTGCAAGAGACACTGGTTTGGGTCGTCAAAGAAGTTTTGGATCGTGCTTTGTTGAGTTCCTCTTCTGAGATCATTGAGCTTTCTTGCGAGGTATTGGAATCGCTACCAAGGCATTTGGTTCGTGAGGTCTTTGTCGAAATTTGGAGGAGACAGGGCTGGCCGCGTCAAGAAATGGGATTTGTGGAGTGGGAACGATTGGCAGATCTTGTACACACGCCTGACCGGTTTCATGTTTCGGGGCGGGTCGATTGCCGACAGAAACGGGGCAAGATTTTCCTCGAACGCGAATCAGGTTGAGTTTGCGGGTTCACGAGATTCCAGCGGATGGTCAAGAGAGACCCGACAGTAGATGAAGAGATTGAGAATTCTTGATGGATCTGGAGCCAATCAGAGGTTAGGATTCGAGCCTCGGAATTCAGCACTTTGCTGACGAAGTCGCAGCGAGAGCTCTTTCACACAAAAGAGTCTCCACATATTCACACACATAATATTCTTTAGAGGAAGTCCGTTGTCATGAATGAGAATGGTCCAGAAGCCAATGGTTCAAACGGTTCAACGTTTGCCATCTTCTTTGCAAGTTTTATGACGTTGATTGCGGCTGGAGTCGGCTTTGCGATCCGTGGAGGAGTTTTGGGAGATTGGGGTGCTCAATATGGGTTTACCAACTTGGAGCTGGGAAGAATTACCGGAGGCGGTCTGGTTGGTTTTGGTGTAGTGATTCTGTTTGCATCATTGTTTATTGATCGTGTTGGTTACAAGCCGATTCTGTTAATCGCTTTTGTTCTACACGTCCTTTCTGCTGTGCTCACTCTGGCAGCAACTCCTGTCTACAATTCTATGGGTGCCTCAGCGACTTTCAATTGCCTCTACTGGGGTATGTTCTTATTCGCAGTTGCCAACGGTTTATGTGAAGCCGTGATTAATCCCTTGGTGGCGACTCTCTATCCTAAGCAAAAAACACATTATCTCAATATCCTGCATGCTGGATGGCCGGGTGGGTTGATCATTGGAGGTATCTTTGCAGCCTGCTTCGTGGGGGGGGGAGCCTTCGTGACCAAGTTGCAATGGGAAATCCCTATGGCGCTGTTCCTGATTCCGACCTTGATCTACGGTGTGATTGTTGTCAAAGAAAAATTTCCAGAGTCAGAGGCCAAAGCGGCGGGAGTCTCATTTGGGGAAATGGTGGGGCAATTTGCTTCGCCACTTTTGTTGTTCCTGCTGGTATTGCATGCCTGTGTCGGATATGTCGAACTCGGTACAGACAGTTGGATTTCTAAAATCACAGAAAGTATTCTGACCGGTCAAGGCTTGATCCTCTTCATCTATGCCTCCTCGATCATGTTTGTACTGAGATTCTTTGCGGGGCCAATTGTCGAAAAAATCAACCCGGTCGGATTGCTCGTCATGAGTGCCTCTCTTGGTTCGATTGGCCTCTACCTCATTGGATCGAGTGAAGCGGCTGTGATGGTTTGGATTTCCATGACAATTTATGCGTTAGGGAAAACCTTCCTGTGGCCAACGATGCTGGGAGTTGTCGGAGACAGGTTCCCCAAAGGAGGAGCATTGACGATGGGGGCCATGGGAGGCATTGGAATGTTGTCTGCCGGACTGCTCGGTGGTCCTGGTATTGGATACAAGCAGGACTATTACGCTTCACAAAATCTCGAAGAGAAATCCTCAGAAACCTATGAAAGGTACGCTGTCCCCGAAGATGCTAAAGGCGGTTTTCTGTTCTTGCCAGAAATTCGAGGCCTGGATGGCCAAAGAGTGGGGCTGATTTTGGACAAAAGCCCGGATGGTCCAGGAACTGAACTTGCCCAAACAGTCAAGACTCTTGAGGAGAACGGAAAAGAGAATAAGGATGTCGCCAAACTCAATGCTTGGTGGCAAGAGACAGGGAAACCGAACGCAGACGCCGATAAGCCCATTGTTGAAGAAGCATCTACGTTTGGAGGCCGCATGGCTCTCAAATGGACGGCAGTCGTCCCTTTGACTATGGCGATTGGATATATTCTCATCGCTTTGTACTTCCGTGCTATGGGTGGCTACAAACAGGAAGTTCTGCATGGAGAACAGCCTGACGGAGAACATTACACCGGTGGTGTTGAAGGACCTGTCGAGTGATTGGTTCTTTGGTCAATTGAGTTTTCCAACCTCCTCGATTCGTCGGGGAGGTTTTTTTATGGCATCATGCTATCTATTTTGACACAGTGGGGCTGAATCGTTTTTTATCAAGATTGATCTGGAGTTCAACGGATGCTGTATTCAAGAGCGATGTGCGTGGTTATTTCTGTCACAATGATCTCAGTTACTTCCGCGAAAGAGCCACCCGCGAAACAAGCCTTCATTGATGGGGTCGGCGACGGCTGGGTAACGCTCGGTGAAAAGGATTTCACGTTGGCCAATTGTGATCAAGATACGTGGACATTCAAGGACGGCATCATTCATTGCACCGGGCAGCCGATTGGTGTTCATCGTAGCGTCAAAGAATATACCAATTTTGAGATGGTCTATGAGTGGCAACACCTAGAAGCGGGAGGAAACTCTGGTTGCTTTGTTTGGACTCCTCTTAAGGCAATTGAGGCTTTGAAAGCTCCAGGGCTGCCGCGTGGTGGAATTGAAGTTCAGGTGCTTGATGTTGGCTATGCCGATAAAGTGTTGAAACGAAATCCCAATGCCAAAACCGACTGGTTTACATCGCATGGCGACATCTTTCCGGTCGGTGAATCGAAATTAACCCCCTTTCCTCCTCTGTCGCCAAATGGCAGTCGCAGTTTTCCGAGTGAAAACCGCACCAAGCCGACGGGTGAGTGGAATCACTATTATGTACGTGCCATCAACGGAGAAGTTCGTTTGTGGGTAAACGGAAAAGAGGTCTCGGGAGGAAAAGATGCGATTCCCGCCAAGGGTTATTTATGTCTGGAATCTGAGGGGGCTCCGATTAACTTCCGAAACATGCGTATCCGAGAGCTTCCCTAGCGAAGATATCCAACGAGCGTTAAAGTTTGTTAGGAGTAGAGAATCCTGACCTTTGTAGACATTTCGCTTCGCAATACCCTTGGCTCTTCCATGTCCGAATCCGATCTCGCTGACCAGTCACCCCAAGTTCCGGCGGCTTTGCTCAAAAAACTGACCCAGGAAGTCAGCAAGCGGCGAACTTTTGGGATCATTGCTCACCCGGATGCCGGGAAAACAACGCTGACAGAGAAGATTCTTCTGTACGCAGGGTGTGTCGATGAAGCGGGCGCTGTTCGTGGGAAAAAATCACAACGGGCGGCTCGTTCCGACTGGATGAAAATGGAGCAGGAACGTGGTGTGTCAGTGACGGCCACCTGTTTGTCATTCGATTTTCAAGGCTATCGTCTTAATCTTCTCGATACTCCCGGTCACCAGGACTTCAGCGAAGACACCTATCGGACTCTCAATGCGGTCGATGCGGCTGTGATGGTTGTTGATGCCGTGCGAGGAATTGAAACGCAGACCATCAAACTGTTCAAGATTTGCGTCGAACGAAAAGTTCCAATTCTGACGTTCGTCAATAAAATGGACCGTCCTGGAAGTGATCCACTCGGGGTGCTGACGCAAATCGAAGAAGTGCTCGGTATTGATGCGTCGACGATGAACTGGCCCATTGGAGTCGGAGCCGATTTTCGAGGTCTCGTGAATCGCGAGACAGGAGAGGTTCTCAAATTTTCGCAAGTTCAAAGAGGAGCCGTCGAGGTTCCCGTTGAACGGACTCATCTTGATGAAACAGAAAATGATGTTTATCCACCCGAAGTGATGCAGGAACTAAAAGACGAAATTGAACTCCTCGAAGGGGCCGGGGCTCCGTTTGATCTCGAACGATTTTTGAGTGGGGAATTGACGCCGGTGTTTTACGGTAGTGCATTGACCAATTTTGGCGTCGAGCAGTTTCTGCATCGATTCCTGGAACTCGCACCTCCTCCATTGGGGCGAGAGAGTGATGCCGGGCCAGTTTCTCCGACGGATCCTGATTTCAGCGGGTTGGTTTTTAAGGTGCAGGCAAACCTTGATCCACGACATCGAGATCGTGTTGCTTTTGTGCGGGTCTGTTCGGGGCAGTTTCAGCGTGACATGGACGTGACCAATACGCGAACTGACGAGCGGATTTCTATTTCACGCTCTCATCAATTGTTCGCCCAAGAGCGGGAAATGGTTCAGGAGGCATTCGCGGGGGATGTGATTGGTATCGTGAACCCCGGTAAAATACGCTTGGGAGACACGTTGTGTGTTGGTCCGAACTTTGAATATCTCGCTCGTTGGAATTATGCCCCCGAATGCTTTATCAGGATTCGGTGTCTCGATACTTCTAAACGGAAACAATTCACGCGGGGAATTGAACAGCTTATCGAAGAGGGAGCGATTCAGATGCTTCAGGATGATCGTACCTCCGCTTTTGAACCTGTATTAGGGGCGGTGGGAGAGCTACAGTTTGATGTCGTTCAGTTTCGATTGGAAGCAGAATACAGCACTCCTACACGGGTTGATCGCTTGGGCTATGAACTCGGACGTTGGGTTCACAACGAGTCATTCGATCCAGAGCAATTCAAACTGCCAATGGGATCGAGGATCATGACTGATCAAACGGACTCCCCGATGATTCTGTTCGAAAATGAATGGTCTTACAATTACTGTCGCGATCAAAATCCCGAACTGCTTATGAGAACGAATCGTCCCGGAGAATATGGTTCGGGCGAATAGACTTTGGGGAATTGCGCTGCTGGCTCCCAGAAACATTCATCAAGGAAGAGTATTGTGACTTCGAGTCATGCGAACAAGCCGAACGATACGGCTTGTCTATCACAAGAGAGTCGTGTTTATTACGGCTGGGTGATGCTGCCGTTAGTGATTCTGGGGTTGGTGATTACCTCCCCCGGCCAAACTTATGGCGTCATGGTATTTACGGAGCCTATTCGCCTCGAATTAGATCTTTCTCATTCCCAAATCTCGGCTGCCTACATGTTCGGGACAATGCTGGGAGCCGTGCCGATCTTTTTTGTTGGTATGTTGCAGGATCGATATGGCTTGCGACGGACGATGGCCGGGTGTCTGTTGCTGTTCGGCGGTGCCTGCATTTTGGCCTCATTTGCCAATAACTGGTTTACGCTCTGGCTTTCCTTTTTTCTCTTACGATGCTTGGGGCCAGGATCGGTTGCCTTGTTGGCCGGGAATACGCTTTCCTATTGGTTTCATAAACGATTGGGAACTGTGGAAGGGTTTCGGAGTGTGGGGATGGCGTGTGCAATGGCGGTGATCCCCATGGGGAATATGCGATTGCTTCGTCTGATAGATTGGCGGTGGAGCTACATCACTTTTGGTCTGACCATCTGGATCGTCGTACTTCCCATCATGCTATGGTTGTACCGTAATAAGCCAGAAGATATGGGACAGCAGATTGATGGTGAAGAAGCGATGTCCGAACGCGAACAAGAAATACTTGTGCCAAGTTTGCATCGTTCTTATCAACTAAAAGAAGCGGTCTTGACCGCCTCGTTCTGGCTGATACTCGCAGCGACCTGTTTGTATGCCATGATCAATACCGGTCTGTTTTTTGGATTGGTCTCCATCGTTCTTGATCGTGGAATGCCGGAGTCAAACGCGGTTCTGATGACATCGGCATTCGGGTTTTCCTTGGCATTTGCTCATCTTGTGGGTGGCTTTTTGTCGGACCGCATGGCGGCTCGGCTTTTGATGTTTCTGTCTCTTGGATTGTTTACCGCTGGCTTGTGTGTGTTATGGCGCGGTCAGACTGCCTTTCTGCTCATTGTGGCGGGAGCCGTATTGGGACTCTCGCAAGGTGTTTTTTTTGGAGCCAGCAATCCCACCTGGGCGAGATATTTCGGACGCGATCACTTGGGGCGAATCCGAGGAATTGTGATGACCGGAATGGTGGCGTCCTCCAGCTTAGGACCATATTTAATTGGTCTCTGTAAAGATGTGACGGGTAGTTACGGATTAATTCTTGGAGTGTTCGCGCTACTCCCGATTCCCATCGCGATTGCGATGCCTTTCGCAGTTCCACCGATGAAAATCGAGGTGAAGCAAGTAGAGCCTGACTCAGAAATTATCACCGCGACAGCGTGACTGATCGCTAATGAACGATCAGCAGGGACTCATTATGATCAGTATCCCCCGGAGCGTATGACCTCATACCCTGTGATGGATTTGAGCATTTCGAGGTTCTGTTCATAGTCTTCATCAAAACAGCCTTGCCAAAGCATGACTTTCTTGTCTCCACGGGCAATCCAGATTTGATACATCCCTCCTAACCACGGGATAGCAAAATCGAGCATGCGAAACCAGAGCCATTGAATCGGACCAAAAAGAAAGAATGTCCACCAGCCTGCCGGCTCTTCCAGCATAATTTCGATCTGGTAGAATCGTTTCAGTCGGTAGCGATTTATCTTGAGAGGAATGAAACAGACTGTCATCTGAACATGGGCGATCTCGGCGTCGATGAATGAGCGGCGAAACGACCCCGTCATAAATGTGATCAGTAGCTGTCCTATGCTTTTAGCGAATAAACCGCCGGGGCTGATGGCCAGTAGTGCTAACAAGACCGAGCAACAGATGACTCGAAAGCGAAGGTTCATTTTGGGGACGAACCACCGTTCCGTCTGTTCTGAGGGTTCGGCAGGTTCAAAGTCCATTGTTTTGACTCCTCATCGTTTTTCAGAGTCTTTCGTGTGAATGAGCCCCGTATAGGACCTCCGATCCGTTGAAGGAAAAGAGCCTGCCGAGCGCTGACAGACCCGAGAATTGAAGATTATCTGAAAAATCATAGAAACACCAAGGAAATCTTTACTGAGAGAAGATTTGCTTTCCGATTCGGGATTCGTCATTCTGGAAGGCTTGAGAGAGTCGTTTTAACTCTCCCTATAGTGAATTTCGACTTCAATCGTTTTCTGATAATGGATGACTGATCATGCGCCGAAGTGTTACCACAATTTTGAACGTCGCCTTGGCGAGCTTACTGACGGTCTCTGCGATTCAAGCACAAACCCCCGTCAATCAATTGACAGATGCCGAAAAGAGAAGCGGATGGACGTTACTGTTCGACGGCCAATCTGCCGACAGTTTTCGGAACTTTCAGAAAGATCAAGTCAGTGATGGTTGGGTCATCAAAGAAGGTGTCTTGATTCGAGAAGGCAATGGTGCTGGTGATATCATCACCAAAAAGAAATTCGGCTCGTTTGATCTGCAATTGGAATACAAAATCTCTAAGGGTGGTAACAGTGGTTTGATGTTCCATGTGACGGAGGATAATCCACGCCCCTGGCATTCAGGTCCAGAAATTCAAATTCAAGACAATGTGGACGGTCACGATCCTCAAAAGGCCGGTTGGCTGTATCAGCTTTATCAGCCACGTAAGCCAGCTTGGGTGAAAAAAGCGGAGTCTGCTGCTGGAACAAAAGGGCCCGATGTCGAAGACGCGACACGTCCGGCCGGTGAATGGAACCATCTCTATTTGCGGGTGACACCGAACGATGGCGAAGTCTGCATGAATGGTGTCAGTTACTTCAAATTCAAAGTCGGCAGCGATGATTGGAACAAAAAAGTCGCCGCCAGCAAGTTCTCCAAATTTGAACAGTTTGGCAAAGCCGGTGAGGGGCATCTCTGTTTGCAGGATCACGGGAATGTTGTTTCCTTTCGAAATATCAAAGTGCGTGAATTACCACCGAATGGTCCGAAGCCGGGCATTGCAGATGGAAAACTCGAAGGCGTGAAAACAGTCGAGGCGTTCCCCAAGATTCAATGGGAAGGTTGGGCGCCGGTCGATGAAAAAGGGAAACCGCAGGTGTTGCGGATTCTCGATTTAAACAGCACAAACGACGGGACAGGTCGAATTTTTACAATGAGCCAGTCCGGCATGATTCATGTTTTCAAGAACGACGCTAATGTCAAAAAGGCCAACCTCTTTCTCGACATTCGTGGACGAGTTCATGATTGGCAAAAAGATAATGAAGAGGGCTTACTCGGGTTTGCCCCGCATCCCGAATATGGAAAGAACGGGCGTGTCTTTGTTTATTACACATCGGAAGAGAAGCCCCACACGTCTTATATCTCTGAGTTCAAAGTCTCCGATTCTGATCCCAACAAAGCGGATGCAGACAGCGAGAAGGTTTTGTTGAAAATTCCGCAACCTTTTCCCAACCATAACGGAGGATCGATGGCCTTTGGTCCCGATGGATACCTTTACATCGGGATGGGTGATGGCGGAAGCCGAAATGATCCGCTCGGTAATGGTCAAAACTTGGAAACACTGGAAGGCTCCATCTTGCGGATTGATGTGAACAGTCAGACGGGCGACCGACTCTACGGCATTCCTGCAGACAATCCCTTTGTGAATCAAACGGGTGCTCGCCCGGAAATTTATGCTCTTGGTTTCCGTAATATTTGGAGGCTCGACTTCGATCCCAAAACAGGACATCTTTGGGCGGGAGAAGTGGGACAAGATCTCTGGGAAGAGATTCATGTCGTCAAAAAAGGTGGTAATTACGGCTGGTCCGTTCGAGAAGGAACACACTTTTTCGGGAATGCTCCCAAAGCGGCAGCCGTTGAATCGATAGCACCAATTCTTGAATACGATCATCAGATCGGAAAATCAATCACTGGTGGTACTGTCTATCGTGGACAATCAGCCCCGGCACTCGAAGGTCATTATCTCTATGGAGATTATGTAAGTGGCCAGTTGTGGGCTCTGCATTACGATGCAGATTCTGGAAAAGTGGTCCGCAATGTTTCAGTCGACTGGAACGGACAGCCCATCGCGAGCTTTGGCCAAGATGACAAAGGCGAGGTCTACGTGATGATTCCGTCTCCCAGTGGTCGAGGAATTTACAAGTTTGTTCAAGAGTAACTTTCATAAGAACAAAACAATCAATCACGGGGTGGGCTTCACGGTCCACCCCGTTTTATTTTGCCTTGAGATTCCCAAACGCTGAACCGCCGATTCAAGATTTGAAGATTCGATGATTTGGGGGTGTGCTATTTCCGAATCTTGAAATCAAATCTTCCCAAATCTTGATTCCGAATCTTCCCGAATCTTGAGCAAGTTGTTGGCCTGGTTCGGTTAGCGTCAAAACGCGTGGGGAGTGAAAAAGTACCCCAATGTCGGTGCGCATTTTCCACGCCACGCGAAATCGTCTCCTTTTTCACGTTGCAGGGGTCGTCATTGTTGAACACGCGACGAGATGAAAAGCCAACAAAATCATCCATGGCCGGTGGAACCGGCCCTACGAAATCTGTGCTCGTTGGCTATGGCGGGGTAGCCGCGTTCGTAAGAACGCTGGGGATCGCGGATACGACTTTCAAACCACGAATACCTGTACCAACTCGCTCGACATTCCCCTGCCGACTGCTGTCGGCGGCTCAAATAACGGTTGTGATGACGTTCAAATTGCCAAATATCGATTCGCCTGTCGGCGAACTCCGAACCGTATCTCTGGTAGCCCGCGTTTGGCAAGACCAATCATCAGTGATCATAGCCCGAACTGCGCAAGCAGTCGGGACAGGTGCGAATCATATTCGGTTGGCCATCGCAATCACGCAGACAGACTACGAAATAGAACACGGATGAAACGGATAGAAACGGATTGTCACGGATCAAATCATTATGACGCAAAGTCGCCAAGCCGCAGAGTAACGCAAAGAGTGAAATGGTCGTAGCTGCGTTCGCAAGAACGTAGAGAAATGATTAGAAACGCAGAGTTCGCAGAACTCGCGGAGAACTCATAGAGCCGTAATCCGACAATTTATTGATGAAACAATCATCTCACGCAAAGGCGCAGAGACGCGGAGGAATCAATGAGCCGTTGTGCGAGTCAACTGTGTTGTCGAGTCGATTGGTAGAAATAGAACACGGATGAAACGGATAAAAACGGATTGTCACGGATCAAATCATTATGACGCAAAGTCGCCAAGCCGCAGAGAAACGCAAAGAGTGAAATGGTTGTAGCTGCGTTCGCAAGAGCGTAGAGAAATGATTAGAAACGCAGAGTTCGCAGAGAACGCGGAGAACTCATAGAGCCGTAGGTCGGATTAGCCGAGCGAAGCGAGCCGTAATCCGACAATCTGGGACGCACCGATCACTGGTCTCTCGATGTGAGCCAGACATCGTAACAGATTGCGCCCGGCTTGCTCGCCAAACGGGAAAGAGGCCAATGTCATGACCGATTGGGTGGCACGTCCTGAACCGGGCGTCTCGCAACGCGACAAGATGATTCGTCCTGCAGTTACGGGTTGTGTTTGCCACATGTCTCACACAACTGAACGATCATGATGAGTCATATTGTGATTTCATCACCCGGCCAATTAATTGGCCGGCCCACCCTGCGGCAAGTTCATACCTCTTCGAAAGGCATTTACGGGAGCTACAAAATCGCCGAAGTCCTCAAAGAGAATGATCAAATGGACTCGGCCTGTCGTAACACGGTGGCCACTGCAATGCGAGAAATGGGCTTGAAAAGCAGGGTTTCTAAGAAATTTAAGCCGACGACCACCGTCACCGATCCGACACGTCAACCCGCACCGAATGTGCTGGACCAGGACTTCACAGCGAAGGCTCCCAATCAAAAGTGGGTGGCCGATATCACGTAT
>JAURQH010000003.1 GCA_030836185.1 Planctomycetota bacterium | reverse complement strand
CAAATCTTCCCGAATCTTGATTCCGTATCTTGTGTACTCTTGAGCAACTTGTTGATGCTCATCACCTTACGTCGATCTTCATTGTATGAGTGAGTGTCACTTTCTGTGGGTGCGCATTTTCCACGTCACGCGAGATCGCTCTCTTTCTCACGTTGCAGTGGTCGTCATTGATGAACACGCGACTGGCTGAATCTCAGGTGTGGCTAGGGACGAACGCAGTGAGCCCCCAGCTTTTCTGATTCTGTGGGTGACCTGACGGTCATCCACAGCCACCCAAGCAATACTCACCGTGCTCGTCAAACGCGATGGCATAGCCGCAGTGCGCGAGAACTGCGGGCTCGTACAAATCACCTGCGACACGCAATGACACTTGAACCTGCCCCAACTGCTTGCGCAGTAGGGCTATGTTGATGTCGTCATGACGTTCAAATTGCCAAAGATCGAACTGGAGTGCTCGTCTAAAACCGGACGCTAGCGCGTTCCGGCTGATGAAATCGAACAAGCAGCGAAGCCAAATTGCTCTTCAGCCCGATCAGCCGCTGGGCGCTAGCCCACGGTTTATGAAAATCACCAAGAACCACGAACGCTAACTCTGGTAGATCGCGTTTGGCAAGACGAGTATTGCGAGAGATTATTATTTTGACGCAAAGACGGAAAGAAACGCAAAGGGTGGGAGTAATGATAATCGCCGAAGGTAGTTGGCAGGGGAATGAGTTCAAACCGCAGAGTTCGCAGGGACGCGGAGAAATGACAAGATCGCTGGCTGGTCCAGCGGTGAAGAATTGACTCACGCAGCGGCGAGAAGACTGGCGGTTCACTTTGTAGAGCATGAGCGGAGGTAACCGGTCACTCTCCGATGGAGAAGAGTTTCGTGCGCGTCCGCACAAATAACCGACCTTCAGAAATCGCGGGCGTCGCGACAATTCCTTCTCCCATATCATTCTTTGATAACACGGTCAGTTCTGAATCATTTTTCAGGACAATAATGCGACCGTTCTCACCAGCAATAAAGATTTTTCCGTCACCGTAAATGGGTGAAGCAAAATACTGACTCGCATTCGGTATTCTTTTCGGCGGACGAATCGCATCGCCGGTGGCAAGATCAAACAACGTCGTCACTCCGCCCCCTTTCACCAGCAACATTCGATCACCCATGACGAACGGAGAAACAATGTGATCCGTATGCTTGGTACGATGCTTCCAGAGCACGTGCGATTCGGTCACTTCACCTCGACCACCTCCGCGCACCGCCAAGATGTATTCATCGGCGGGATTTTTATCTCCAAACTTGGCTCCCGCAAAGTTATCGGGAAACAGGAACGCTTTGTCGAGTTCGACACCTTCCAGCAATCCATCTCCATTTTCATCACCTTGATCGAAGGTCCGCTCATAGAAATCGTCGGGCACTTTGTCTTTCCCGACGAACGCCTGAATCTCCATTTTCGACACCTTGCCGTCACTGTTGCCCGTATCAGCCTGATCGACGGACACCAACCATTGATTGGCGATTCCACCACTTTGTAAGGAAATGTAAATGATGCCGTCCCGACAGACAGGAGTGGTTTTAATGTTCCGCAACAGAGTTTTCGCATACCAAAGCCGTTCACCGGTTTGAGGATCGTATCCGATCAACTTTCCCGTTCCCGCCACGATTAATTCAGCACCACGATCAGTTTGGCAAATGACCGGATGTGAATAATTGACGGCCATTTCGCGGCGTTGTTCTTTCCAGATAACATCTCCAGTTTTCTTGTCAAAAGCATAGATCACCGGAGAGAGATCATCATCCTGGCAGAAGATCACTTTGTCTTCGTACAGGACAGGAGACATTCCCGCTCCCCACTTGAAAACAAAGAATGGGCGTGGCAGTTTCTGTTGCCAGACAAGCTCGCCCGACTTGGCATCGAGAGCCATCATTCCCAGAGTCTTGAAGTAAAAATAGACACGCTCGGCATCGGCGGCGGGAGTTGTGCTGGCGTGAGAATTTGTGGCGTGAACTTCCATTAAATCCGGCGTCGCCCATTCTCTTCGCCATAATTCTTTGCCGGTTTCGGCTTCGTAGCAAAACAATCCGAGAGTCTGATCGTCAACCATTCCACTCGTAAAAACACGACCATCGGCAACAACCGGACATCCGATTCCGTCACCCACTTTCGCTGACCAGAGTACATTCTCCGTGTCCGAAAATGATTCGGGGAGAGGCTGATCTTCTTGCGCGATTCCCGTGCTGTTGTGCCCTCGAAACTGCGGCCAGTCAGCAGCCTTGAGTGAAGAAACAAGGTGAACGGTGAATAAAACTGTGAAGCTCACCAGTCGGAATAAGGTCAGCATTGAGAGATCTCCTTGGGTTCGACGAGAGCGTCTTAGAGATTCATCCTGCCGAGAAGTGACATGCAGATCAACCTTTTTTCTGAGCTGCCTTCCTCTCGCCTTAGTGACACATGCTGTATCCTCCCCAAAGAGTCACAACTGCATCCACGATTTAAGCCATTCCATTCGAGTTGAGAAGAGAAATGGCAATGATTCGCAAGCTTACGACGCGACACTTTGTTTTCGGCGTCGAATTCTCCAAAAACCCGCCAAGCAACTCAATAAGACCATTGAACCCGGTTCGGGAACGGCCACGGCAGAAGTGGCAAAGTCGTCCCATCCAATACCAGGTGCAACGGCAGTCCCCGTGTATTCCAATTCCACGCGGCTCATCATGGCCCCCACGGTCCCAAAACTCACGGGAGTCGCCACACCATCCGAAGCCATTGGAGAATTGACATCGATATCCATGAAGTTGATCAGATTGTCACTCAGATCATAAAAGCTCAACCTCCAAGCTTCATATGTGCCATCTGCACGTGACTCGATGTCATAAATACTCATCGAAAAATTCGCCATCGGATCGTTCAAATCGATGATCAATGTCGGGGGGATATTGCCGTTCGTCAGGTCATCTGCCAAAAAGAACTGACCACCCACATTTTCGTCATTGAGTGAGTCTGCGACATTTTTTGAGCTACTCACGAAAGCAGCAGCTCCGATGCCCTGATCACCGCGCTGCACAAGTGTAGGAGTTCCTCCACCTTTGAGTCGGAATGACATTCCCTGAGAGGCTAAGTATTGGTTGGAAATAGTGAGTCCCTCGCTCAGACTTCCCGTGGGAATCGATTCGAAGTCAACGATTCCCGCGTAGCTGCTTGTTGCCGACACAATCAGCAATGTTGCGACACAATATTTCTGGATGCTGTAAGCATCGACCCAGCGATCCGGGTTACTGAGAAAATCAACCACATCGCCCAGTTCTTCTTTGGCGTCCTCACAACCACCCACATCCGAGAATTTAACCGTTTGGTAATCGGTAAAGAACCTGGCTTTGCTATGTCGGAGCGAGAGGACATTGTCCATCCCCCGACCGCCGAACTTTTTGAGGAAGAAGATCATTGCCCACAACGCAACCCCGATGATCAAAATATATTTAAGCAAATTCCCCACAGCATCAGAACCGGATGGCGCCTCCGACATCTCGGTTGCAGATAAGTGCATCACATCCTCGACATCGTCCAACAATGCTTGCTCTTCATCGTTGAGTGTGTCGAGTAAATCATCGGTACGGTAATATTTTTGATCAGTTGTGAATGCCAGCAATAGTCCGACATCTGAGTAGACGATGATTTGGGTAATTTTTTTGGATCCCAGATCCTCTGTAAATCTTGACCACCCGACTTTTTCATAATGAGAAAAAATCTCGTCGGAATCGAGTTCCTCATCCTTTTGTGAGAAGATGGCAAGCACAACAATGCCGATCAAGATCATCCAAATGCCGAGCGTTCTTGATTTACTTGACTTCACAACAGTGTCCTTGCGAGCGGAGGTTCTAGATCAAATAAGATTCCATGTTCACTCTGGCAACTCCTCGGATCAACTCAGAAATTGAAGACGCGATCAAGTTTGTCGAGAATGTGCGTTATCAAACTGCGCGACTTCGCGGTTGGGTAACCATAGATAGAGTCGAGTCAATCATGAAGAACGCCCGCCTTTTCAAAATCGTCCTCCTGCCCGGTATGGACGGCACTGGGAAACTGTTTGATCCGCTGATTGAACAATGCCCGTCGGAGTTTGATTCGGTCGTTGTTCCGCTGCCGAAAACGCAATGCTTCACTTACCCAGATTTGGCCGAGGAATTGATCTCACAGCTTCCCTCAGACGAACCGTTTCTGTTGCTGGGAGAATCTTTCTCGGGACCATTGGCGTTAGAGATTGCCTGTCGTCAACCGAAAGGACTGATGGGAGTAATCTTGGTGGCTTCGTTTATTCGCTCACCACGACCGAGATGGCTCAAGTGGCTGCCTTGGAGATTACTGGCCAAATTACCGATGCCGAGTTTTGCCCTACGATGGTTGATGACTGGATGGAGTGCAGACAGTTCACTTGTTGACCTGCTGAGAAGTGTGTTGCGATCTGTTCCAACTCATACTCTCTCACAACGCCTGCAAATGATCTTTTCCTGTGATGCGACAAGATCCTTACGAGATTGCCCGACTCACCTGCTCTACCTGCAAGCCAGCAAAGACCGACTCGTTCCCCAATCGGCACTCAAGCTGATTCAAAAACTCCGACCTGACATACAGCATCACGCCATCGACGGGCCACATTTATTGCTACAGACACACCCGAATGGATGTTGGAACGCAATACGAGCGTTTCAGAACTCTCACTGCGGCTGAACGCCACCCGCAGGCAGAATGTGATTCGCTGGTGGCTGCGGTTGAAATCGATATTGTAAACGCGGGAACAAATAACGGGCCAACAAAGTCGCATAAACTTCTTGCCCTCGCGCCGATAGCCACGGCTCAGTCTGCAAATACAACTCCTCAGGATTACCAAGCTCTGCAAAGTCATTCGAGTTGTCAAGAAACGCCAAACCGGACTCTTCGGCGAAAGTGGCCAGCTTCTGAAACGGTTCCCGATTCGAATAAACGACACCCGGTGCGACGCCGTACTTTTTGCGTGTTGCGGGATCACTGGTTGCTTCAGACGAGATCTGCCAAGGAGCCGGTAACACAGAAAACACAACCAACGCCCCCTGTTCTCTCCCGAGGAGACCGAGTTTTTCGATTGGCTTTAAAGCATTTTGCAAATAAGGCCCCCAATCAACGGGGTTGTCACGTATCCAGGCATACCGGCCAACGGGATGATCGATTTGATCGAGGGAATCGAAGGTCGATTCGGTCCGCCAATGTTCGGATTGCGCCTTCAGCCATTTCATTGTGACAAAATGATTCTGAATTTTCTTAAGCTCCGACTCATTTCCCAACAACGGATTGCGACAACCGAGCGGGATTCCATTTTCATCGTGCGATGTAAAACCCCGCACCAGATAATCGTCGGCAACATCTCCCATTTCAAAAGTGAGCACAATCACATCAGGATTGAGAGCCCGCAATCGATGTCGATATTGTAGGAGCGATAACAGCGGACAGTACCCGGGGACTCCCGCATTGATCACTTCCAGTTTTTTAGGCAGGTAATCTTTCAATAAGCCTTGAAGCTGTGAAGAAAACAACTCTTGAGATGTTAACCCCGGACCAAACGTCATTTCATCACCAAGACAGAGAATGCGAATCACATCACTCGACTTATCCAGGGATGGTTCGGGACCGCGTAACCCAAAAGAATTTAAGCGTTCGGAGAACTGATGCCCCGTATCGGGATGTTGAAACTCAACTTGTTCGAGCGGCTTGAGATGATGATGAACCTGATGACAGGCGACACGCTCGATTTCCGCATTCTCGCTGATCGGCTTGTCTGCCAGAAATGTATGCACGCGAAGCCCCACCTCAATGCAGCAGATCAAACAGATCAACCACACCACGGCCCAGAGCATATGTTTGATAAAACTAAGGCGTATCCGCATAAAGGGGAAATCTTGTCCTTGAGGTCACCCGGTCATTGGCCGGAATCCTAGTAGAACACGGTATTTACAACAAGAGTGGTTGGGCTCATAAGAGAGCGGTGTGCCAGCAAATCGCCCTGCCTACCTGATAACTTTGGTAGACTGAATAGTATACGCAAAGCAAAGGCCGAGAAGCAGAAAGAGATTGACATAAACTAACCGCCAATCAATCGATGAAGCAACGAACAGGTAGCTGGATTCGCAAGAATTCAGACGAAATACAAGAACAGCGTCGGTCCTTCTGAACTCTTGCGAGTTCAGCTACGGGGGAGATTCAAGCAGCCGATCTCAACGGGACTGCTCAAGATCTCAAGTTTTGCGCATAAAAAAAGCCCCGCAAGCGGGACTCCGTGACGTTTAATTTAATGCAGCCAATCCGTCAGCACACATCACCAAACCGTATGTCACAACCAGGCAGCTAAGTCACCATCCGTAACCAAGAGATCAACAGCCTTGTTGACCACCATCCATGTTTTGCTGCTTGATTCAAAAAAGAGAAAACGTTCGGCTGAAAAATAAGCGGCGTCCCTGCCAATCAGTCCATCCCTGGTATCTCAAGAGAAGAGTGAAAGCCAGTTGATCCTCTTTGTGAACGAGTGAGTGATCTTGCAGCCATCATCTTCAGTCCGAACGATTTTCTCCGTACTTCGTCAATGAATTGCGTTTCCAATTAGCCCGATAAATCCTTAAACAAAGGGCTAAACTCTGGCATCTCTGCTTGCAATAATTCCAACCAATTGGAGGGATTCCAAATCTCGATGCAAATCGCTGCACCGACAATCATCACCTCTCCACCCGGTTTGACATTCAAAAACTCACGAAACCCTTCGGGCACTAACACCCGTGATCGCTTCGCCAACTGAATATCTTTGGATCGAGTCGACAGCAGGCGTCCGAGCCGCTGCACTTCACTCCATCGCTCCTCCATCCGACCGGCTGACATCTTCTGCTCGATAATGGCAATGCCATCATCCAACCGCTTCTGCCAGTCTGCCGCCCGCCATAAACTCAAACACCCCGCACGTTCCTTGACCAGTACCGTTTTACCGTCTTCATCTGTGACGGCGTTGGCCATCTCAGTGGGAAGCGTCAAACGATGCCGCTCATCGAGCGTTCGTTTGATTTCTCCGGTAATCAGAATGTTGGTCGCCATGGAAGTGCCTGAAATCAGACAGGAAGAATCGAACGAGAGAACTCTCTATCGATTCTATTGGGCGAAATACCCATTTTCAATTGTTATCAAAGATCATTTTGGGCTGTTTACCCACTTCTGAAAATTAAGATACCGTGAGTATCTGAGTAGTTCAAATCAAATATGACGATTTTTCCAACTTTTCCGAAAACTCCGATTGGGCAGAGATCCCACACAGGACAGAATTGATAAAAAGAATGTCGAAATACTCACAAACCCTGAAAATATGCTGTGACCTATGACTTCAGAACCTCCTATGAATGAATCAGAACTCTCAACCATCAATCAGATCATGGCCACTTTGAATTCTCGCAGTTTTGATACGCTTCCCGAAGACGCGCTCAGAGCAGCCCGAGAACACCGCGAACAGATCATTCCCCTCTTGATCGAAGCGATTCAAGAGGCCACTGTCAGATCAAAAACTGGAGAGTACGTTGAAGAGAACGCTCATTTTTATGGACTCTTCTTATTATCGGAATTTGAAGCGAAAGAAGCGTTGCCAGCCATTGTGGATTCAGTGCTGCTGCCCGGCGAAATTCCACACGACATGTATGGGGATACCATTACAGAAAAGCTCTCTGGTATTTTGGCAGCCTTAGACAGCGATCCCTTTGACGAAATCGAACGAATCATTACTTGCGAAGATGCGAATGAGTTCGTCCGCTGGAGTGCTGCAGGCGCATACCTGCATCTCGTACGTGATGGAAAAATGACGCGGGATGATGCCGTTGCCCGGCTGAAACACCATCTGGTCATTGCCATCGAAAACAAATCAGATCCAATTGCACAATACCTGATTTGCGAGCTTTGCGACTATTCACCGCATGAAGCCGAAGCGGAGATTCGGCAAGCTTTCGCAGAAGACCTCGTCGATGGCACCACGATCAGCCTTAAGAGAGTCGAAGAGAGCCTGAAGCAAGGTGAAGAGTACTTCCAAGAGGCTCTGAGCCGTTGTCGTCCAACCGGAATCGAAGATACGATCGAGGAGTTATCGAAGTGGGCCTCTTTTAACAGCCAAGATAACGATTCCCGACCTGAGCTAGCAGTCCCCTTCGACGATGAGGACTGGGATACTGAAGATTGGGACGATCATGATGACTCCGACACCATCAGAAACCTGAATCCAAAGATCGGTCGAAACGATCCCTGCCCGTGCAACAGCGGCAAGAAATATAAGAAATGTTGTGGCGGCAATTGAACAAAAATTTGTTTCTGCAAGACTTCTCAGTTTAAGAATTGACTATTTCCAAATCACTGAGATTGGGCCTTCTTTGAAAAACTCATACTGATGAGTTCCACCAGAGCGAGCAAAGCACTCACAGGTGCACCGAGTAAAGACCCCATCAGCACAACATAAGCAAGATATTTAAAGAAGGAATACTGTTCGTAATCCCCCTGTGAATGAGCTGCAAAAAACAGAACGCAAATGAAGAATGCCGCACGCAATACAAAACGTGCGTGAGTACAATCAAATCTTCGGTAACATTGATCCAAACACAGAACCATCACGACTCCTATCGCGATCCACCACCAAGCAATGTCCGCAAACGAGTTCGAAGAGTTCAGAACCCAAATCGCTGCCAAAAAAAGTCCACTCGTGAAAGAGATCACGGCGAATGATCTAATACAAATCGATATCGTTCTAGATTTCTTCAAGAGTTGATTCACTCGACAACACCTCATCGATAAATTCAGAGCTCACTGCCCCGGCATTGGCAACGGCTTGGCATTCGGGTCGGCGGCGCGGATCTGGAATTCGATCTCGCCGTCATTGTCGGCAATCGTGCCCCATTCATCTTTGCAGCGAAGAAAGAGATGCCCGTCGGCAGGAGCGGTGAACTTGCCGTATGCGCCGATCTCAAACTCCTCCGAGAGTTTGTAATCGTCAAAGAGGATGCCGACCAGCTTGCCGGCTCCCAGTTCGTTACCATCGGCATTGATCTCATCGCCGTTTTCGAGAATCGTCCAAGTTCCTTCGGTGGTGAATTCGTACTCTTCTCCTTCGGCGAGTTGTGCTTTGGTCGGTTGCCAACCCGCCTTAGCTTCGACATCGACTTTGTTGGGACGGACTCCTTTAAGAAGTCGTGGGCGGGCTTTCCAATTCCAACTGCAAATATCGACTCGATACCCGGTCTGCATGTTTTCGAGGAATAGCAAATACTCGAAGATGATTTCATCGGCCATCGAGCCGTAAACTTGCTCGAAAGAAGTCCCCTTGTTTTGTAACAGAGCAAGCCCGAGTGGACGGAACCGTTTTTGATAGTTTGTGTTGTTGGCAAGCAGATGACACAACGCCCAACGCCAGGCGTAATTCTGCCAGGAGTCGCCGGTGGTTTCCTGCCCGTTGACAATCTCGTTCAAACTTTTGGGTTCACTCTTCTTGAGATAATCGATCACGATGGGGTTGGCATTCACGCTCGAATCGCCTTTCTTCCAATACATCCCCATCTCGGCCATCCCTTCGGAGTACCAGACCGGACCGGTGGTTCCGAATGTTTGCGCACAATAAGCATGGACGGCTTCATGTTGGGGAACTCCCGCATCGGAAACCGCATAAACTTTCGCGTTGATGTTGAACTGTCGACCGTTCGTGAGGCCTTGAGCAATCGTGACTCCAGCTTGACCTCGAATCTTATCGATGGCATCAGGTGGAAGGACACCTTGTGGCCATGTTTTCAGATCTTCCACCACAAAACACTCAATTGGCTTACGATTGCGCTGTCCCCAATAGGTCGAAATCAAACCAAGCATCGTCTCCAAACGCTGCAACAACTCCTTGGCCTCTTCGGGCTTCACATCAGAATGCACAACAAAATTAGGAGATCGATAAGTTCGTGGTCCGTTTTCGGTCGCAGGAGTTTCCGTCTGTGCTGAGACTCTGGCGGGAAAGAACGAGACCAATAATACGATTACTAAAACGCAAATCAATTTGTGAGATTGCATCATTGAGAGACTTCTTGAAATTTGATAAACGAAACGTAAATACTGTCCACATGTTGATATTGAAGCATAGATACCACAAACACTCAATCAGATTTTTCAACAGAAGCAGCCCTGCGCCTGTCACCAAGTTGGAACGTCGCGATTGTTAGCGTTTTTCGGGTGCGTCAAGTTCAGTAGATCCAATGAGATCATTCGGGCGCAGCCTGATCTTGTCAGTGGTTGAAATGCTCCATAGAATAGAGTTCCCCTCCAAGTTTCCCGCCTGGTTTGCCTCGCGACCAAATTCGACAGATCTCCATTGTCATGGACCTGCGAATCTTTGAAATCAACAAATCATCTTGCAGATGATTTATCGAGAGTTAGCAAGACATGCATCATATACGTCGTGGATTCACTCTGATTGAATTGCTAGTCGTCATTGCCATCATTGCTGTGCTGGTCGCGTTACTACTCCCCGCGGTTCAACAAGCACGCGAAGCGGCACGACGATCAGCCTGCAAGAACAATCTGAAACAGATTGGCTTGGCTCTCCACAACTATCATGATGTCTATGGCAAGTTTCCCTATGGAGCCAACAATTCTCCACAAAATTGGGGATCATCCTGGATGTTGAGTTTGCTTCCTTACGTTGAAGAAGCAAACGCGTTCAACCAGGTCAATTTCAATACTTGGCCAGGCTGGGCAACAAACTTCCCCGTTTACAACAATCTGGAAATTGCAACCTATTCATGCCCTTCCAGTCCGCTTCCCAAGTGGAGAGAACGAGACAACGTCAAGCTGTTCGTTTCGAGTTATGTTGGGATTATGGGTTCCACGTCGGGTGACCCTGCTGACCCAGATCTCGGTCGTCGGCCACAAGATGGAGTACGCTCCAGCTATGTCAACAATGGTTCGGTTAAAGGTGGTAATGGAATATTGGGGTTAATCAGTGATGTCCAATTTCGTGATATCACCGACGGTTCTTCAAACACGATGATGGTAGCCGAACAGTCTGACTGGGGATTGAACAACACTGATATCCGATCCAGTTGGGACTGGGGGAGCTGGATGGGGTGTGCCAACTGCTATAACCTCAACGATGTTGGACTATCGCAAGCAGTTCATATGGCTAGTATTACCAATCTGCATCCCAACTGGCGGGTTGGTGCCAAGCCGGCTGTTTCGAGCCATATTTTTCTGGGACGTGAAGGAGGGGGAAATTTCCCAATCCAATCAGCCCATACGGGCGGTGTGCAAATTTGCCTTGGTGATGGCTCGGTCCGTTTTCTATCGGACAACATCGATATGGGCATTGCATTGAATCTGGCAGACCGCCGAGACGGTGTTCCAATGGGTAACTTCTGATCGCCACATGACCAAAGGTATTTGCAACCTGCACCGCGCCCGGAGCCTATTTTCGGGCGGCGGTTTTCTTTTTGTGATCACTACAATGGGGTTGGACTAACCAATTCTGTTTGTTTCTACGCACTATCAATTCAGAGACCAGGAGCCGCTTCAATGATACGTTTCACTAATTCACGGACTGCCGCTTTGGCGATGACAACCATTTTTGCTTTCGTACTTACAGGATGCTCGGGAGGTTCGGAATCGGTCGGACCGGAGATCAATGCCAAAGTGAGTGGAAAAGTCACCCATGCAGGTCAACCGGTCAGTTCAGCGATTATCAGTTTTCAGAGTGATTCTCTGGGGACATATGGTGGACCGCTGGGTGATGATGGGAGCTATTCTTTTGACGCAACTGTCGGTGATTTCAAAGTGACTGTTAGTCCTTCTGCCCCATCAACGCCTATGACCATGAGTGATGATGGAAAGATCCCCGAACCTCCAAAACGAGATGATATCCCCCAAAAATATCGTTCGGCAGGTAGTTCCGATGCGACAGCCACGATTACAGAAGGTCAGAATACATTTGACTTGGAATTGAAGAAGTAGTTTAGCATACCAAGATATTCGTGACACTCAGCCCTATTCCATAATATGAATAATCAGTGCATGAATCGCTCATCGCGCACTTCAATAAAAAGGTTTCTCGTTCTACGAGAAGCCTTTTTTTTTCTGTTTCTAGTTGGTTGCACACCATCGGCTCAGGACATACCTGAGTCTGTCGAAACGTCTCCCGCAGATCATCGCGTTGAGTTCCAGTTGATGTCAGATCATGCTCCGAGATCATCAAGGCAGACAGACTGGTTCTTGGACGTCACCACAAAATCGGGAGTGAATTTCACCCACCAATCGGGAAGAAAAGCTGGTCTCTTCACAATGCCCGAAGGATTCGGCGCAGGCGTGGCTGTTCTCGATTATGACTCCGATGGAAAAATGGATCTGCTTTGCCTGGGAGGCGGCACGATCTCTCCTGATGGGAAGTTTTCCGGGGCTCCCTGCGGCTTGTTTAAAAATAATGGTGACTTCCAGTTTACCGATGTGACAGAGCAGGTCGGGCTGAATGTCCCCGTCGATTACAGCCATGGGGTGGCAATCGGCGATATCGAGAACGATGGAGATCCCGACATTTTGATCACTGCGTTTGGGCAATCGCGTCTTTTTCGCAATGAAGAAGGGACAAGGTTCGTCGACATTACGGAAGAGAGTGGAATCTCATTAGCAGGCTGGCACACTGCATGTGCTTTCGGAGACGTTAACTCGGATGGTTTGACTGATCTTTATGTGGCTGGCTATCTTCAATGGTCCTTTGAAGAGGACCAGGTTTGCAAAGATCCTGAAAGCGGTCGACGCGATGTTTGCATGCCGGGAAACTTCCCCGATGCGCAGGATCACCTCTTCCTCAATCTGGGAAACGGAAAGTTTCGCGAAGCGACATCCGATGCCGGGCTTCTGCCGGGAGGAAAAGGGTTAGGAGTCGTCTTGGAAGATTTTGATCGTGATGGCTCCCTCGATATTTACGTCGCCAACGACGTGATCCGAAATTACTTCTACAAAGGCCACGGAGACGGCACATTCGCAGAAACAGCAGTGCTGGGAGGCCTTGTAGGAAATGAATTTGGTGCTCCCGAAGGAAGTATGGGGGTGGATGCCGCCGATGTGGATGGTGATGGATTCTCAGAGCTGTTTGTGACAAATTATGAAAACGAAGATAACAGTTTGTATCGCAACGAAGGTCGCGGGCTATTTAATCATCAGACGGTCGCTTTTGGATTGAGTGGTCTCGTGCGTCCATACGTCGGATTCGGGACTCTGTTTCTAGATGCAGATCTGAATAATCTTCCAGATCTGATTATCGGAAACGGCCATATCACTTACCACAATCGACAGTCGGACTTTCAGCAACCTTCAATGCTCTACAAAAATGAAAATGGGAAAAGGTTTGGCAA
This sequence comes from Planctomycetota bacterium, assembly GCA_030836185.1. Taxonomy (GTDB): domain Bacteria; phylum Planctomycetota; class Planctomycetia; order Planctomycetales; family Planctomycetaceae; genus JABURQ01. Next base: position 22,132 of record JAURQH010000003.1, on the reverse strand, counting down.
TGTTTCAGATCAAGCCGGAGCGTGGTTCAGCGTTCCCCGTGTTGTCCGTGGCATGGCACGCGCGGATTTTGACAATGATGGCGCAATAGACTTGGTCATTTCGGAATGGGAAGGCCCCATTTCAGTATTAAAAAATCAACACAAAGCGAACTCATGGATCGGCTTCACACTTCAGGGATCTGCAAGCAGCCGAGACGCTATCGGAGCACGCGTCCAAATTTTTCCCTTACCAAGATTTCATGAGAGAACATTACGTTCAGGAGGAAGCTATCTTTCATCCTCCGACCCACGCTTATTGTTCTCTGCACTGCAGAAGCAGTCGGAGCCTGTCGATGTGCGAGTGGAATGGCCTTCTGGACAAATAGAACTCTATTCAGAGATGCCTCCAAACCAGTATCATCGGTTGGTCGAAGGTCTAGGTAGACCGATATTAGATACTCCCTAAGACGACTCGTGATTTTTATGAGCGAGTCTCTCTTCAGTTGGTTCTTTGTGATGAACTCAAAAAAACTCATCTGCCTGGCAGCTTTATTACTGATTTGTGGTTGTGGGTGGATTTGGTATTCCGTAATTTCTCCGCAAAACCTTTTGGATCAAGCAAACGAGCTCGCTCAAAATCATCCTCGTCAAGCTTTGGAGCTTGTTCAGGAGGCAATGTTTCGTTCTGTCAGCGATTATCCCGAAGCCGAATTACTTCGAGTGAAGATTTTGATTCTCTCTGGCCGCAGGGAGGAGTCTTTGGGGGCATTTAGCCTCATCGAACACCCCGAGCGGTTACCTGCGGAGAAGCTTTTGGAAATCGGGAAATTGGCTCAGGAATCAAGAAATTATTTTCTTTCTGAACTTGCCTACCAAGCCGCTGCGAAAAATCCCAGTCATCAGGTTGTTGCTCTGCGAGCTCTCATCCAGGTCCTGCTGTTCACTCGGCAAGAATTTAAAGCACTCACTTTCGTCGATCAGTTGATAGAAGTGAACTCTCAAGATCCGCTTGCTTGGCAAATTCGGGGTAACATTGAATTGAATCAACGTCATCTCGCAGAAGCAGAACGTGCTTTTCGGGAATGCCTCAAATTAACTCAGAACCAAGATCAAGAACAAAGTGTCAGAGAAAATCTCATTCAGATTCTCATCGACCGAGGAAACGTGAGAGAAGCGAGAAAAGAACTTGATACCTACCTCGAAAAATTTTTGCGGACTGCGCAAGTTCGTTTGGAAGAAGCGTATTTGTTGAGACTGGAAGGACATCCCGAACAGGGACTGGAGCGGATCGAACAACTCTGTGAAACTGATCATCCCCAACGCATCAAAGCCGTCTATCTCCGCGGCCTTCTTCGCTTGGACTTGAAAAACCTCGAAATTGCAATCGGAGATTTCAAAACAGTCATCAAACAGCAACCTTGGCACAAAGAAGCGCATTCCAAACTTGCGATGGCTTATCGCTCTCTCGATCAGATTGACTTGGCACAGATTCACGCAGAAATCTCGGAAGAATTGAATCAGAAAGCAGTGCGTTTGCTTGATCTCACCTCAAAGCTTGCTGAAGATCCCGGACAAACCAGTCTCAGGCAGGAAGTGATTCGACTCAATCAGGAACTCGGTAATTTTGAGGAGGCCAAAAAGTATCAATAATCCATGCCTGATATTCTTCTTCAAGCTTATGGAATAAAGAATCTGCTATTGATCACCTCCAGTACCAGAGCCAACATTTCTCCTCACATTCCATAGTGAGAAGAAATGCATGACGGAGATTTTAAGCACGCTGCATGGGACCAAGCGGGATCGGGAGAACACCTGACCTGACAGCGTAAAGAAAACCGGTCGGTGATTTAATAACCACCGGCCGGTTTCCTGGGTACTCAAAGCTCAAAGAACTTCATCGAGATGTCTTCATCATATTGATCAACGTCCCAGGTACATTTTGGGATCGTCGATGATCCATTTTGTGGACCAAGTACGTCCGTTGTCCCAGTTCACGATGTTAAAGAAGAACGTCGTGAAATAATCGGCTTTGGCCGAATATGGGAACTGAGACGTGATGTGATCTTGAGGTCGCAGGTCTTCGACGCCGGGACGAGCGTAATAATGGACTTGTCCATCACCCGAGAATGACATGCCCAGTGTCCACCAACCGGCATCCATCTGCCGACCAACGATTTCGTGGCCATTCTTGTCACCGCGAACCAGCAAGGTGGCGGAATCTTTTTCGTGACCGGTGACTTCTTTACGATTGAACTGAATGAAGAAGCCGGGCCAATAGGCATCGTTGACGGTATCCCATTTCTTGACAGTCTTACGCCGAAACAAGCCGACTTTCTTTTCCACTTCTTTACGAATCATGCCGGTTGTCTCTGCTCGAAAACCGAAGTGTGAGCCGTTCCGTTCTTCCCATTCATCGAAGGGTGGTAGATAAACGCGAACGACGACACTCGGGTTACGGCTAGTCGCCACGCGACCGAGCACACCTTTGACATTGAAGATCATATCGTCCTGTTGCATTTCATTGCTGGGACGACCGGGAATTCCAGTGACTTTGGACTGCATCAACAACGCGCCCTTGGAACCTTCGATTCCACCGGGAGGCGTGGGGACTCGTTTGACGACGTCTGCGGTACCTCGATAGGTACTTTCCAGCACGCGACGATTGCGAGAAGTGCCAGCGGGACCACGAGTCTGACCGTCGATATTGCGACTGGCTTTTGGCAGGTTCAAAATAAACTGCCAGTTTTCATCTTCAAAAGTATCACCGACACGGGCAACTTGTTTACCGCTACCGGGGACAAAGTTTTGTGCATCGGCTGAAGAAACGCCACCGGCACAAACGACCGCGACCAGCATTAATTTAATGGATTGAATCCAATTTTTAGCGGAGAACGACATCCCTGTCTCTTTCCTCTGAATAGGTCACGTCGGGGACGACATGACAGTGCCCATGAGTGGTCCCAAATCTACCTTGATGTGAGAGTCGATCTTCGCAATCCCTGCGCGATGTGACACTCCTTACAGGAATTATCGGACAAATCCGCTCAACGATTCAGAGAAATTTCGAACCACACGACCCGAACATCAGACTATATAAGGAGAAACGATTCTATTCACGGAAGTGTCAAACTGAACGTATTTTGCCCAGCCTCACAGGGAACCTGTACCACAGGGTGGAAGACGTGTCCCACAAGCGACATAATCGATGATAGAAACGGTTCATCCGAAATTCGCGTATTCACTTCGAGGCATGGGAAATCAAACATCGCTTTCCCATGCTGAATTGTTCAACGATCCCTCACGGGGAAATCAAACATGCTGTCAATTACGTCAACCGCACGATGAAGCAACGAAATGTAGCTGGATTCGCAAGAATTTAGACGAAATGAAGGGGCAGCGTCAGTCCTTCTGAACTCTTGCGAGTTCAGCTACAAGTGAGGTTAACAACGAGACCGAGAGCTTGAAGCGAACTGAAATTTCTATCGCTTCACCAATCTGAATACGCAGCAGTCGGATGAACCATACAAACTTAATATTTTCACAGCAGATTACGAAAGACAGACATGCCCAGTTGCGTATTGGCTTATTCCGGCGGACTCGACACCTCAGTCATTCTCGGTTGGCTTCAAGACAAAGGATATGATGTCCATTGTGTTTATGTCGATCTCGGTCAACCCTGCGAAGACCGTGAAGAGATCATGAAAAAGGCCAACGATCAAGGGGCCGCCTCCGCACAAATTATCGATGTTCAGGAAGAACTCTGTAAAGAGTACGCCTTTCCGGTCTTGCAGTGGCAGGCGAAATACGAAGGTCTTTACCTTTTAGGAACTTCCATCGCACGTCCGTTGATCTCGAAAATTTGCCTGCAAGTCGCACGCGATGTGGGAGCCGAAGCCTACGCTCATGGCGCCACAGGAAAAGGAAACGACCAATGTCGCTTCCAACTCGCCGCGGAAGCACTCGATCCCACTGTCAAAATCATTGCCCCTTGGCGCATCAAAGAATTCCGCGATCAGTTTCCGGGACGAACCGAACTGATTGCATACTGCGAAGAAAAAGGGATTCCCGTCAAAGCCTCTGTCGAGAAACCTTATAGCTCTGACGAAAACTGTCTGCACATCAGTTACGAAGCCGGTCAATTGGAAGACCTGACTGTGAACGGCGTCGAGATTGTCGATTTCGGCATGGGTGTCTCTCCACAAGAGGCACCGGACGAAGTCGAAAAAGTGACTGTTGAGTTTGAGGCCGGCGTTCCTGTGGGAGTCAACGGCGAAAAACTGTCGGCTCTGGAAATCGTGGAAACATTAAATGAGATTGGTGGACGTAACGGTGTCGGACGAATCGACATCGTCGAAAATCGGTTTGTCGGAATGAAGAGCCGGGGCGTCTATGAAGCTCCCGGCATGACGGTTCTTTACTCGGCTCATCATGCTCTGGAAGAAATCACCGTCGATCGTGACTTGATTCACCTCCGCGACCGACTCGCTCCCGAAGTGGCCGAGATGGTGTACTACGGTTTGTGGTTCGTTCCCAAAATGGATGCCCTGTTCAAATTCAATGAAGAGGCACAAAAGTACGTCACCGGAGAGGTCACACTCGGCTTATACAAAGGGAACATTATGGTCGATAGCCGAACCAGTCCGTTCAGTTTGTACGATGAAGCCATCGCCAGCATGGAAGGTGGCGGCTCCTACAATCAAGATGACGCGGAAGGCTTCCTTCGTATTGTTGGTCTTCCCAGCCGTGTTCAGGGACATGTTCGACCGCGACAATATTAACCGAAGCAGGAAGAAAGATTTGACTCACGAGAACAGTGCCGACAAACTGGACAGTACACCGAGGAAGAGTCATGACTCTTCCTCGGAGCGAATCAAATCCCCCCTGCCCTCTTCCCTCCACTCACAAGTAATCATTGACCGAAGGATGAAATTCAATGTTGAGATTGACTGCCCTGCTCTGCGGATTACTGCTCGCCACCAATTCCCTCCATGCAGAAAACTGGCCCAACTGGCGAGGCCCCCTCAATAACGGTATTTCTACTGAGAAAAATGTTCCCGTTAAATGGTCGGCAGATAAAAACGTCGCCTGGAAGACTCCTCTGCCCGGCCCCGCAGGTTCGACACCCGTCGTCTGGGAAGATCACATCTTCTTGACCTCGATGGATAATTCGGGAGAGGGAAAAGATGCCTACCTGATCGCGCTCAACACAAAGGGCAAAGAACTCTGGCGTCACAAACTCGGCAGTGGAACCAACAAAGCACGGGGCGACGAAGGAAACAATCCTGCGGCTCCCTCTCCCGTCACTGATGGCAAACACGTCTGGGGATTCATCGGAACGGGAGATCTGTTCTGCTTCGACTTTGAAGGTAACGTCGTCTGGAAGACCAACCTTCAAGACCGGTACGGAAAATTTGACATTCAATTTGGATTCACATCCTCGCCCGTCCTGACCGGTAACAAATTGTTGTTCCAACTGATTCACGGAGAATGGAACGAAGAGCCGCAACCGGCTTGGGTGATTGCTCTCGATAAAACGACCGGCAAGGAAATCTGGAAACATTATCGCAAGAGTGATGCCTTCGCTGAAAACGTCCATTCCTATGCTTCCCCAATCCTCTACGAAGATGACCGGCAACAATTTTTGTTAACTCACGGTGCAGACTATGTCATCGCCCATGACCTGGAAACCGGTAACGAACTGTGGCGCTGCGGAGGACTCAACCCCAAAGACAAGTACAACAAGTTTCTGCGTCTCGTCGCATCACCGGCGATGGCTCCCGGAATCATCGTTGTCCCTTCGGCCAAGAAAGGACCAGTCTTGGGACTCAAGCCAGATGGCAAGGGGAATATCACATCTGATGTCTCAGCCTATCACTGGAAACGTGATCGCGACACTCCCGACGTTTCTTCACCACTCATTGTTGATGGCATCGTTTACCTCTGCCGAGAAAATGGTGACTTGATCGCCATGGATGCCAAAACGGGCGACGAACTTTATTATGAACGCGTTCATCGCATTCGCCACCGTGCCTCACCCGTTTATGCGGATGGACATGTCTATCTCACCGGACGCGATGGTAAGGTTTCCGTCATCAAGGCGGGACGTGAATTTGAAATTGCTTCACAAAATGATGTGGGAGAAGACATGTCGGCGTCGCCGGTGATTTCCAATGGTCGCATTTACCTGCGAACATTCGACTCGCTCTGGGCCATTGAGAAGAAATAATCAATCCCACCATTTCTCGAAATCGAGTCCATCAGGCTCTGGGAACTTTCCCGGAGCCTTTTTCATTGCGCCAGAGCAGGTAACGACTTACGACGATCACAGACTCTCTCTTGAGTGATTCGTCAATTTTCCTTACAAATTCTCCTGAATCCTACCTTTGTGAGTGTCCTACTCACACCCTTTTTCCCAATTTACTATCTGACTTTGATTCAGCCCACCTCAGGGGAGGTTCCGATCATGATTCGGATCATCACACTCGCTGCGCTGGTACTCACACATCTATTACCTGCTGAGGGTCAGTCGCGCAAATTTCCGTACCAAGCCGTCATCACCGAAAACGAAACATACGTTCGGAGCGGCCCCGGTTCGCGCTATTATCCCACTGCAAGAATGTCCCAAGGTGCGAACGTGACAGTCCACCGACACGACCCTGGTGGCTGGTATATGATTGCTCCCCCCTCAGGAAGCTTTAGCTGGATTCGTGCCGAATACGTTCAGACCTCCGATAACAAAACCGGAACCGTGAATGACAACCAGGTGGTCGTTCGGGTCGGAAGCTTGTTTGGCGATAAAAAAGACGTCGAGCAGAAACGATTGTCTCTCGGTGATCGCGTCAACATCCTCGGAGAAAAGTCGTTCAACACCCCGGAAGGTCTCGTGCATATGTACAAGATTTCTCCACCACGAGGGGAATATCGTTGGGTACCAGGGCAGTTCATTGCCGCGGCAGACTCCATTGCCAAACGACCGCCAGCCGGTAACCCCTTTGAAGAGATCAAAACACCCGCTGTCGCAAAAAAAGCCAAGCCAGAAATTGATCCTTTCGCCACACCCAACAAACCTGTTACCAAGAAGCCGAATAATCCCGGTGTCGTTCGAACTGACAAACCCCAAGCCACACAGTCAGAAGCACAACAACTGGCTCAACTAGACGAACAATTCCGACAAACCATTCGCAGCAAAACTTCGCAGTGGGAATTGGCCCCCATTGAAACCGGCTATCAGAAACTCGCAGAATCTGCTTCGACCGATGCCTTGAAAGATCAACTCGATCAGCGATTCGCGGCATTGGCCAAGTATCAAAAAATTAAAGATCAATACGATGATTTTTTACGACTCACAGAAGAAACGGCCAATCGAGATGCCCAGATTCTTTCTAACACCGGAATGAGGCCCGACATTGTGGCACCTCCCAAATCGGTTCCATCTGTTGAAAAGTCTTCGGAACCAGCCACCGCGCGTAAATCAACAATCAGCAATGATCCGGCCAAGATGTCGGGTGCGGGGCTGATTCAAAAAGCCGTCGTTGCCACGCCCAATGGACCGATGTTTGTGCTAATTTCTCCAACAGGGGAAGTCCTGGCGTATCTGTCCTCAACATCAATCAATCTCAACACTCATCTCGGCAAGCCAAGAGGAATCTTCGGCAAGCGTAGTTATCGGACCGATCTTCAGGCCGATTTTATTGAAGTTGAAGGCGTGACTCCTGTGCGTCTCAAACGCTAGAGAACTTTTTTTTGTGACCGCATCAACCTTCGGCGTCTCCCGCGAGTCGTTCGTGCAATGATTGCTGCCCCATGCCCTCGTCAATATCAACGAGCTGGTAAAAGAGAAACAGCAGTACCAGAATCGCAATCGAAGGGACCAAAAAGAAGAACTGGAAGTTGGTTTCACCGCTCCCAGAGTCAGTCAGCCAGGTGCCAAACTTTCCCGCCACGAGAAACCCCAAAGGCATGGCGATACCCATCGTCAAAAACGCGAACAAGTTTTGAGCCGAGGTTCGCAAGTCGGCCCGCGCCCGAGAGTCGATATAAAGCTGAATCACAATGATCAAAAAGACGTGGCAAACTCCTTGGAGCGCGATGCTCGTCAAGATCAATGACGAAGGTTCTTCTGCCACAAAGAACGCATAACGTAATAGCCAGCCGATCATCCCCAACGCGAAGGTTGTCTTCAGACCGAAGCGTTTGAGAAAAAACGGGAGAAGGATCAATGCAGGAAATTCTGAAATTTGCCCCAACGTCATGAGCGCTGGAATCCAATCGGCTTCATACTCTAACTGCAATAACAACTGCGGTGCGGCTACCGAATAGAACGGCACAACAAGCGCCAGCAGAAAACTGATCACAATGAGCTGTGAAAAGGTTTTATCACCAAACATCCGAAATGTCGCCAGAGGCGCGATGGCTGACTGTGACTTGGATCGTGCCGGCGGGGTTCGCGGTAAAAAGACACAAAAACTACTCAAAGCAAACGAGAGAATCGCAGCCAGCTTGAAACAGTCGGCACTCGATGGCGGGCTGACCCAACGAAACGTATAAACAAATTGATCCAGTGTCGGTTTCCATTCAGGATACCGCTCACTCAACCAACGATAAGCGTCTCCCCGCCCTAACCAGACTGACAGACACCAGCCTGCCAACATCCAGCCCACCGTCCCCCAAATGCGAACCTTTCCAAAGTCGGCAGCCGGGTCGGGCAAATGCCGAAACGTCATCGCAGAAGCGAGAGGGATTGTCGGAAAGTACGCAAAGGAAAAAATACCAATGAGCACCATCATGGCAGAAAAGTTGGTTCCCGTCGCGCGATACATCTCGGTCGCAACAGGTATCGCCAACAACGAAAGCCCACCCGTGAAATGAGCCACTGCCAAATAGCGTTCACTCGACATCCAACGGTCACACAATTGCCCCACGATGAAGGGAGCTCCCCAGAGTCCCATTGCGGCAACGGCCATCAATTTGCCAAGTTGCTCTTGAGAGAGACCGTTATCCACAAAATAGATGGGCAGGTACGTGAGCAGTGCCCCCGTAATCCCCCATTGCAATGCCCACAACAGAGAAAGACGACACCCCAAACCGAATTTCAGTTTGGGTTTTGCGTTCATAATGATCTCCGACTCTGTCTCTACGTTCGACGATGATTACGTGATAGAAACTCGTCAAGAGGTTTTTCGGGCTCCGATCATCAGGATTGACCTTCACTTTCGTCATCCGTCGAGGAAGACGAACTCTCATCCGACTGTTCATTCGACTCGACCACTTCATTGGCGACGGGAGATTCGGCCTCATCCGCGTCAACGTCTCCCGCGTCGATCTCTTCCGTTTCATTAAACATCATGAAGAACCCAACCATAATCGCTCCCGCAAAGATCGCCGGGAAGGTCCAAATCCAGAACCATTTTTTCAACTGCTGTTCTTTGAGCGCCTTAGCCTCAACATCGGCTGTGAGTTCTGACTTCTCAGATTGTAGCTGCATGAGAGGCATCAGGTCCGAATCAAAAGTTTTATTGGCAACGGCAACATAATTTTCGTTCAGAGCCTCTATGCCGGGAACTTCCTTTTCCGAATTCCGATAAATCGTCTGAAACGCGGCGAGTGTTTTGGTTTGATTCTTGAAAGCTGATTTCTTTTCTTCGCTGAGGTCGGCCAACTTTCCATCGAGTTCTTCACCAATTGTGCTGGCTGCTGTTCCAATCTCTTTGATCTCTTTATGGAGTTTGGTTGATTCCTCAGGAGTGAAGATCCCTTCAACCTGACCAGCAGAAAAGGCACCAATCAACATTCCCAAGCCGAGCGTGAACAAGGCCAACATCCCCTGAGCTTGCCCGCGAATTTCTTTTGGAGCGACTTTATCCGTATAGATCTGTCCCGTCACAAAGAAGAAGTCGTAGCAAATTCCATGTAAGACAATCCCCAGAATCAGCATCAATTGCAGGTCGGATACTCCCGTTGCTTCATCAACGGGAGAACCAAGAGCAAACAAGCCGTAACGTAACACCCAAGCAAACATCCCCACCAACAACATCCACTTCACACCGAGACGCTTAAAGAACAGAGGCATCAACAACATGAAAATGATTTCAGACATCTGGCCGTAAGCCATCGTCCCGCCAACATTCCCAATCCCCGCCTGACCGACCGCTCGGGCGGCCATTTGATAGTAAAAGGCCAAAGGAATACAGATGAGAATCGAACTGACCAGAAAGATCAAAAATGGTTTGTGCTTGAGTAAGACAAAAGCATCCGCACCAATCAATTCGCGGGCAGAGACTTTTTCACCCGCTAATGGAGGCGGTGTGTGAGGCAGCGTAAAGCTGTAAACTCCCAATAATAGCCCACTTCCTGCTGCCAGATAAAAGACGTTGATACTGGCATCCCAAGCCAACCAGCTAATCAGCACACCGACAACCACCCAGCCAATTGTTCCGAATACGCGGATGACAGGAAACTGCGATTCGGGATCGGTCATCGTGTGTAACGCCAACGAGTTCGTGAGAGCCAGCGTTGGAAAGTAGAAGATCATATGAACGAAGAACGCGATATTGATCATTTGAGGATCAGGATTTTCTGCCTTCATTAATGTTGTTGCATAAATCATCACCAATCCGGCCAGCAAATGCATGACACCAAGCACTTTTTCCGTTGGGAAAAAGCGGTCAGCGATCATTCCCACAAAGAATGGGGAAATCAGGCAGGCAATCGGCCCCACAGAATACATCCAGGCAAAATCACCTTCATCAAAACCAATCGACCCCAAGTAGAGAGGACCAACCACATACCAGGCTCCCCAGATGAAAAACTGGAGGAACATCATGGCTGACAAACGCTGACTGATACTGAAATTATTGATGTAGTCCCGAAGCATTCTATTGTCCTGATTATGTCTAGGAGGGTTGACACGCTATGGTCTGGACTTGATCTTCTCCCGATACCGGTTCGAATTCAAGCGTTATCCACCGCCCGAACCGTAAATTCCCAGAGGACTTATGCTCTTTCCCGCAGGACGTCGGACAATCCAATGTACAGATTCTTTCGGAATCACTCAAAACATGACTTTGCATTGCCCGACACACAGCACACAATTGATCATTCCCGCAATTATGAACCAGAAACGAGAGACGATGTCCCGTTGGATCTGGAAAATCCTGTTCACACTGGCACTGACGGTCGTGCTGATTCCCAGCATGCAGCGCTGGCAATCCACAATCAGTGCCTCGGGGCAAGATCCTGATGACACCAATTGCACAAAGTCAGATTGCCCGGCTGGAAGTTGCGGCAATCTAAGAACTCTGCAAGCACAACTTGACCAAGCGACACGAAACCTCCGCCCCACTCCGCTCAAATAGCCAATCATGGTTGTCGCTCCTATCATTTGCCAAGCTCCGTTCGTAGGAATTGGATCGGTTAGATGGGCCGCAGATTCGCGCACAACAGACAATCGGACGTTGATAAAGCTCATTTCAGAGAGTTTGCCAAAATCGGATTGCCGATCTTTGGAAGAGTTGTAGAGTCAAGAACGACAATGACTTAACGCTTTTTTCGATCCAGTGTGTTCTCGTCCAGTATGCTCCAGACCACGATGGCACTTTTGTGACTTCCCCAACAACAACATCTCAACAAGAGACATCAAACGATTCACCTGAACATCCTTCAGATGTGATATCGACGGTGATCCGCGCTCGCAGTGGTTGGCAAGCGGTCAACTTTGCTGAACTTTGGCGTTACCGGGAGCTTTTGTATTTTCTGGTTTGGCGGGATGTCAAAATTCGTTACAAGCAAACGGTCTTGGGAGCCGCTTGGGCCATTATTCAGCCGGTCATGACCATGGTTGTCTTCACGATTTTCTTCGGGAAGTTTGGAGGGATGGCAGAAGGCTCAAATATCCCCTACCCGATTGTCGTCTTCTCGGCGTTACTCCCCTGGACGTTCTTCGCCAACTCGATTTCTCAGGGCGGGAATAGTCTGGTGAATAGCTCTCACCTGATCACAAAGGTCTATTTTCCCCGGTTGCTCATTCCGATGTCGACACTGGGAGCTCCTCTGCTCGACTTTGCCATTTCTTCGGGAGTGCTGGTCGCCATGATTGGTTGGTATATGGCGACGGGAGTCGACAGCATCGTCATCTCTCCGCAATTGGCTCTACTTCCGGTATTCCTTCTGATTACCATTCTGACAGCGTTCGGTGTCAGCACATTATTATCGGCGTTGACGATTGCCTATCGAGATTTTCGCTACGTGTTAACATTTTTGGTGCAACTCTGGATGTTCGCATCTCCTGTGGCTTATGTCCTCGGTGGCAAGAATGGAGTCCCCGAACGCTGGTGGCAATTAATGGCCCTTAATCCCATGACGGGTGCCATTGTTGGTTTCCGTCGTAGTATCACGGGAGAGCCATTGTTGTGGGATGTGATTGCAATTTCGGGTGTTTCCAGTGTCCTGTTTCTGATTGCCGGTGTTATGTATTTCCGTCGCGTCGAACAACGATTCGCCGACATCATTTGAGGATTGTCCATCGTGACTCAATCGGCCATTTCAGTAGAAAATCTCAGCAAACGCTTCTTGATCGGCGCTGCCGAAGAGCGTGCGACCACGTTCTACGACGCGATCTCTTCAACCATGATGGCACCGCTCAAGCGATTTCAGCGTCTGTCTCAGAACGCGCCTTCTTCAGAAGAATTCTGGGCATTAAAAGACATCAACTTTGAAGTCCCGGAAGGGGAAGTCGTCGGGATCATCGGCCACAACGGAGCCGGCAAAAGCACTCTACTCAAAATTCTCTCGCGCATCACCGAGCCAACCGAAGGTCAGATCAAAATCCGGGGTCGTGTGGCCAGTTTGCTCGAAGTGGGGACCGGCTTTCATCCCGAATTGACAGGACGCGAAAACATTTATCTCAATGGCTCCATTTTGGGAATGTCGCGCACAGAGATCGACGCGAACTTCGATGCCATCGTCGATTTCTCAGGCATCGAACAGTTTCTCGACACTCCCTTCAAACGCTATTCCAGCGGAATGGGTATTCGACTTGCCTTCGCAGTGGCTGCGCATCTCGATCCTGAAATATTGATCATCGATGAAGTTCTCGCCGTGGGTGACGCGCACTTCCAACGGAAGTGCCTGGGAAAAATGAGTGAAGTCGCAGGAAGTGGTCGTACGGTTTTGTTTGTCAGTCACAACATGGCCGCAGTGGAAAATCTGTGTAATCGCGCGATTTTGTTACAACACGGTCAACTCACAAAAGAAGGACCAACGTCGGAGACCATCCAAACTTATATGAGTTGTATCGACAGCGATTGGGATCAGGCAGAGGCTGAGCTTCCCAAACAGAACGGCGTAAAAGCCAGCGTGAGAATCACCAACGAAGAAGGTGGAGACATCCTTGCGGCTGGACGCCCTACAATCTGGACAATCAATCTGGAGTTGGACCGGCCACTGGCCGATGCGGAAGTCGGATTCCGCGTGATGGATCATAACGGCAATTCGATCACGACCATCTACACGATGTATCAGTCGACCAAACATTGGCGAATTGAAAAGAAAGCCACCATTCAAGTCGACTGGCCGGACTTCAATCTCTCAGCAGGACGATACTATGTCACCTTCACTGTTGTTGATGGCCAAGAAGTGATTTCCAGTTGGGAAAAATCGATTGTACTCGATGTGAGTGAAAGTGACTATTTTGGAACGGGTCGCACAATGCCCGCCGCATTCGGATGCACTCTTTCCAAAGTCGATTGGAAACTGGTGTCCCAAGAATAAACCCGACGATTCGTTATGTCAGCAAATCGATGTGCCATTGTTATTCCCGTCTATCGCGATGTTCTTAGTCCTTTGGAACAAATCGCTATGGAACAATGCGCACGGGTACTGCATTCGTATCCGATCGTGTTATGTGGCCCTGATGGTCTCAGCACGGAAGTTTATCGCGAGATTCTTGGCGAGATTCGCTGGGAAACATTCGCCACAAAGCATTTCTCTTCCATTGAAAATTACAGTCGACTCTTACTCAGCCCAGAATTTTACGCACGCTTTCGCGAGCATGAATTCATGCTACTGTACCAGACAAACGCTTTTATCTTTCGGGACGAATTAAAAAAATGGTGCGATGCAGGCTACGACTATGTCGGGGCTCCGTTTTTGAAAAACGACGCAGAAGACATCGAAACTCTCCACAATTGGGTGGGAGGCAACGGGGGGTTTTCTCTTCGGCGAATCGATGCCTGTCTCGACATTCTGACGCGATGCCGACACCGCCGCGTGAAATCGACGTTCACATTATGGACTGAATATCGCAACACGAATCGACTGTTATCCCCACGAGCACTGGCGGGATTTCTCGCCCGCTCATTGGGACTCCATAATACTTTCGGGCAACTCATCGAACATTACCCTTGGAACGAAGATGCGTTCTGGACCATGGAAGCTCCGAAAACGGGATGTTTTCGTGTTCCTTCTCCCGAAGAATCCGCTCACTTCTCACTGGAAACCCATCCGCGATTTTGGGTCGAACAGCGAGATGGTCAACTCCCCATGGGTTGCCATGCCTGGTGGCGATATGATGTCGAGTTTTGGAAGCCTCATCTCCTACAAGCGGGCTACGACATCAACGGAAAGGTTTCTTTGTCGTGACAAATCCCCCTTCAACTCAATGCTCGATCTGCCAAAGCCCCAATGGGCAACTGCATCATGCTGAAGAACGCATGTTCGGCTGGGGTGATCCCTTCGAATACTTTGAATGCGGTCAGTGTGGATGTTTACAGCTCGTTAATCCACCAGAAGATCTCGGCAAATATTATCCACCCGGTGAATATTATTCTTATCACGAGGAATTGGAACCGATTATTCCCATTTCACTCTGGCGTCGCTGGTTACGACGAAAAAGAAACGAAGCACAGTTGTGGCAAACTAAAGGCATCATGGGAAAACTCGCTAAGAAAAAACCAGCTCCCGGAATTGAGTTGTATCGCCCGTGGTTTCGGGAAAACCAAAACCTTCACCTGCGATCACGACTCCTCGATGTCGGCTGTGGTAACGGAGTGCTGCTTTCCTCTTTGGCAAATTTGGGCTTTGAAAGCTTAACCGGAGTGGACCCGTTTCTGTCGGATGAGACTGCTCCTGACCCATTGCGACTCTTTGCAGTCTCACTGGAAGAGTTTCCAGAAGCCGGCTTTGAATTGATCATGTTTCATCATTCGTTTGAACATCTGCCAGACCCGCTGACAACACTGAAAGCCACCGCAGCGAAACTCTCCTCGGACGGTGTTTGTCTGATACGGATTCCCATCGCAACCGCCGGCCCCTGGAAACGGTATGGAACTCACTGGGCTGAACTCGACGCGCCTCGACACTTTCATTTGCACACTGAACGTAGCTTGGACCACTCAGCGAAGCAATGTGGTCTGAAAATTGTGAAGACAGAATACGAAGAAACTCCGTTTCCTTACGCCGGCAGTGAGTTGTACTTGCGGGATAAACCGTTATTCCGGGATGGAAAAAACCTCATTGATGAAGAATTCTCTGATAAAGATATTAAAAGATTTGGGGAACTCTCTCACGCAGATGTCGAGGCGGGCCAAGCAGGACGGGCGGCGTTTTATCTCAAGCGAGATCCTGAACTTTTGAAAAGTGAGGGGCTGTCGTGACGGATACCCACTCCACAAGCCCTCCCCTCAAGAAAGCGGCGTTTATTGCCAACGATGAGGTCCTTGAGCACTTTGACATCTATTTCCCGCTGATCTGTCCCGATGGTCGCCCCCGCTGGAAGGAATGGGAGTTTGTCACCAATCCGACCGAAGGAGTTTTCGACGCGCTGGTTGTCTTTCAAAGCGTCCAACCAATTGATCGTGAATATCGACTTCAAGTCCCTCCCACCAAAACATTACTGGCCGTTTTGGAGCCTCCCGAAATCCTGACACTCGCGGATGGCTTCACCAATCAATTTCATTCGGTGTTGAGTCAATCAAGGCATATGAAATGTCGCAACCCGATTGTTTCACATTCGGGACACCACTGGTTTATTGAACGAGCCTACAACCAGATTCTCGACTGTTCGGAGATTGAGAAAACCAAACTCCTTTCCATGGTCATCTCGTCAAAACAAGATACCGAAGGACATCGTAAACGCTGGAAGCTGGCTCAAGCCCTGAAGGAACATTTTGGGGATCGTATTGACTGGTTCGGACGCGGCGTTCAGGAACTGAAGTACAAACGTGAGGGGGTTCTTCCTTACCAATATCACATCGTGATAGAGAACTCATCGGTTCCTCATTATTGGACAGAGAAAATCGCCGACGCATTTGTCTCGAACAGCTTTCCGTTTTATTGGGGCGATCCAAAAATCACCGAACACTTTCCTGCCGACGCGCTGGTCGCTATCGACATCGATCACCCCTACCGTTGTATTGCGGCTATTGAATCTGCCATCGATCAAGATTTCGCCAACACACGTCAACCCGCCATGCAGACTGCAAGAAAACGACTGCTTCAAGACCATCACCCCCACGAAACCTACCGTAAAATCTGGAATGCAGCCCCCGAGAGTGCTCCCTCGCTCGTGACTATCCAACCGCACTCAGAGTTTCTATTCTCTTTTCGACAAAAGTTACGGTTTCACCAGCAGAAGTTTTTTAAGGGATAGTTCCACGACCGCAACAAGCAAAGATTCAGAGGATCACACGCTGTGAGCGATCTGCCCCGCATCACAATTATTACCCCCTGCTTTGATCATACTGATTTTCTGAACCAGACGATCAGCTCTGTTCTCGATCAGAGTTATCCGAATCTCGAATATTTGGTTGTCGATGGTAGCAATCGGGAAGAATCAAAACGAATCCTCGAAGCGTATGATGATCGCTTACATTGGTGGTGTCAGCAAAGATTTCAGAACCCGGCACAAGCGATCAACAAAGGACTCGACAAAGCCACGGGAGATATCATCGCTGTCCTCAACTGTGGGGATTCGTACCTACCGGGAACCCTGCAAGAGGTCGGAGAATATTTCCGAAATCATCCGAAAACAGATTTCCTTTATGGGCAGTGCCAAATCATCGATCAACAGGGAGAGACCCTCAAAACGCATCGAGGCAATCTCTTCAAGTTAGAAGAGCTGCTCGATTTATGGAATGTCTGGTGGAAAGGGAGAAACTTTCTTCAGCCAGAATGTTTTTGGTCACGCCGCGTTTTTCTCAAAGTCCGTTCGTTCCGTGAAGATCTTGACCGTGCCTTTGTCTATGAATACTGGACTCGCCTCTTTCTTTCCGGCGCAAACGTCGAACGCATCGACAAAGAACTGAGTCGCCATCGGTTTCCCACGGGACAAAGCTCAGCCTATTCCGATGTGCAAGCAGAAGAAGAACTGGCGGTCATTGAATCCGTTTTGTGGAATCCGAAAGCTCGACTGGATCGTTCCCTGCGACGCAGATTACAAGCCGACTGGCTCTACGAATCGCAAATCGCGGGGCTTATCACAGACTCGGCCACAGCCGGGGAGTCCCTTTGGCAGTGCCGCTGCAAAATTGCCCCGCAACTTCTCCAAAACCCAAAAGTATTGCTTTCTGAGCGGTTTCAAGCCCGGATGAGGGAGTATGCGGTAGAACAACAATAACAAAGAATCAGGCCGAAACTTGATTCCTGGAGTTGGTCGCTTTAGGCTAAGTAAAGTGTCATCAACCTTTGGCACCTCCCTTGCCTCACCAATTGCCGACCTCGATGTTCCATTTTCGCCGTCAAAAACTCACAATCATCGCACAACGCCTGCTCAGAGAATGCACGGTCGCGATGACCTTGATCGCGATGTTGATCATCGATCTACCGCTGACCGCCTTCCCTCCAGTTATTGAATCTGCACCGGCCGTTCCATCCTGCTGTGCTGCCAGACTCACTTCTCAAACCTCCAGTCTTTCCGCCTGTGGATGCTCATTAGAAAAACGAACATCGGGGACTTGTTGCTGTCAGGGACAATCGACTTGCGGCCAAAAAAGAGGAACAGATTCTGTTCCCGCTCTACGATCATGTGATTGCTCTGGATCACAGAGTCAATTGTTACTGACAGGGCAACCTCGCTTGGGCCAAGCGATTGTCTCCCTCTTTCCTTCAGAGATCATTTCCGATCACAAACCGTCCTCGATCACGCTGTGTGGCTTGGAAAAAGCACAACCAGAGAATCCTCCTCCCGAACTCCTGAACAGCGTCTCATGCTGTTGAGTCTTTAAGACAATGCGCTTTGCCATCTGGCAGAGCCGGTGTCTTACCCATTCCTATTCTCATCAGGAGTTACATCTTATGTTGAAGTCAACTATCACTGCGCGCCAGCGCGGATTCACGCTGATTGAGTTACTGGTGGTCATCGCCATTATTGCCGTTCTTGTTGCGTTGCTATTGCCGGCCGTACAACAGGCGAGAGAAGCGGCTCGCCGGTCGCAATGTAAAAACAACCTGAAACAACTTGGCTTGGCAATCCACAATTATCACGATACGCATCGCGTCTTTCCTCCCGGCTACATTTCCCGAAATGTAAATACTAACGATCCCGCGACAAGCGACACGGGCCCAGGATTCTCTTGGGGGACAATGATTTTGCCGTTCACTGATCAGGCTCCTCTATACAACCAACTGGACCTCAACTTGAACGCGACCACTACGGCAAACTTCAATGTTGCTCAACAGAACCTGAACGTGTTTATGTGCCCGAGTGATCCGGGACCAGACCGATTTACGGTCAACGATGGATCCAATGATTACGAACTGCCGAAGGCAAACTACGTCGGAATCTACGGTTACGGCAGCGTCTCGATGAGACCGGGAGCCCCCAACCCTGCCGGTTTATTTTTCCGTAACTCACGCGTGAGAATGGCCGACATCATTGATGGAACCTCAAACGTCCTGATGGTGGGTGAACGTGCCTCCGAGCACGATTTTGTGAATGCCATGCCCCAGATTAACGCGAATTCCACTTGGTATGCCGCGATTCCTGGAGCGGTTCGACCCGCCGGCATGATGAACCCGGCAATGACCGAAGCCCATCCTTCTTTGATTTTGGGACATGTGGGGCAAGCCGCCATGATGGGCATGATGCAAATGCACCATACGCCAAATACGACAAACCACATTGTCAACTTTTCGAGTCGCCACACCGGAGGAATGCAATTCCTCCTTTCCGATGGATCGGTCCATTTTCTGAGTGAAAATGTTGACTACAACACATTCCGGTTCCTGGGACAGCGAGCGGACGGCAACGTCCTCGGCGAGTGGTAGAGATCGTCTCAAAAAGAAGACTTTTCGGAAATCCTCAATCTCCGGCGTGAGAAGACTAGGCGTCGGTGATTGAGCCGATTAAGTTAGAGAGTTCAACCATTCATGAATTTTATAGATCAAGAAAGGAAGAGCCATGCCCAAAGCAAGCGCTCGACACATCCTCGTCCCGACGGAAGAAGCGTGTAACGAACTGAAGCAGAAAATCGAAGGGGGTACTGATTTCGCGGAAGTCGCGAAGGAGCATTCGCAATGCCCTTCAAGCGCTCAAGGTGGAGCACTGGGGTCATTCGGTCCAGGACAGATGGTCCCGGAGTTCGACACCGCCGTTTTCACTGGTAATGTCGGGGAACTTCAAGGCCCTATTCAAACTCAGTTTGGATATCATTTGCTGGAAGTAACCAGTCGCGAAGACTGAGAGACTCGACTGAGAAGACTCGTTGAGTTTTATACCGCGCACTCAAACAGACTCTCCGGGCGACCTCCCCGCAGAGTCTGTTTTTGTTTTCAGCCGATACCAAACCTTATTTTCCGGTGTAGAAAAAGTCGTCCGGTCCTTTGTGAGTGTAATAAGGATAGACCGTCACGGCTGCCTGAGTCGGGTTCTGTGGGTAGGCCATATTCTGAGGAATCTTGTACATATGCTGGTACATATGGTGTGGTGCCCAGCCCCAGTATGGGCTGCCATCGTTGTGAGACCATTTTTGACCATCCCAATGTGGCTTCTGTCCTTGCTTGTAGCAATCAGGACAATACTGAGGATGACCGCCAGCCTGCTGATGGGCGTAACCTTGAACGTGTTGTCGCATCATTTGAGCCGGTTTTTGATCAAACGGGAACGGCAGGTCTTCACCGGGAGCTGCCGTTGTGGAGACTGGTGTCAGTTCACCGATCGAAGCCGGAGAGGGCGGAACGGGACTTTGCCCACGAATCAGGCTTGGCGAAGTCGCACAGCCAACGAAGAGGGGCATCATCAAAAAGGACAACAGCCCGGTGGTCAGTCGGGTATTCATAGTAAACACTCCCTTGTTTGCGGGATCACGTAATTCACACGCAACAATCTTTGGATTGCGGTGACTCCAGAGATAGTTATCGGCTGAATCGGTCTCAAAATGGTGAAAATCCCCCCCTCACTTACAATCGGTTCCCCAACAATAACCCTTCGACCTTGCAGAGACGCCCTAATCGATATAAATTAACACTCTATCGCGGTACGGATTCCGCGAATTATTCGCCGTAAATAACAGCAAATGCTTGGTTTGCGGCATCCAGGTATCAGGAGGATCATCTTTTGCAGGTTGCCATCACAACTCGTATTTTTCAGGATTTGTCCTTCTCCGAAACCTGTCAGGCGGCTTCCGAGCTCGAATATGACAAGCTTGAGCTCTGTTTTTCCGAAAATCAGAGCGAATGGTCGGCTTCTCAAATTTCTCAAGAGCCAGAGCTTTACGCCTCCAAGTACTATGAGCTAACTAGGCTAACGCCGGTCGCTTTTTACGTGCTTTACGACATTGACCGTGAGGATCTCAAAGGTCTGTGCCAGTTCGCCAAGAAACTGAAAGTCACACAGATTACCCTGCCCTCTTCTCCGGTCGGCGCTCCTTACAATACGGAAGTGGACCGTCTGAAAGACTTTGTCGCCATTGCGACCCAGGAAGGAGTCCGTCTCTCAATCAAGACCGAGACAGGCATGCTCACAGAAGATCCGCACACAGCAGTCGAAATCTGCCAAGCCGTGAAACATCTGGGGCTGACATTTGATCCGAGTTACTACCTGTGCAATCCCACTGGAAAAGAACTCGACTACGACCTTCTTCTGCCGCATATTTTCCACCTGCATCTGCGAGACTCAAGTTATGACGAACTGCAAGTCCTCACAGGACTCGGTCATATCGACTATAACCGTCTGATCGCACAATTGGAGACTGTGAACTTCAATCGCACTCTCAGTATCGACTTATTACCCGAGAAAACACCGAAAGAGACTCGCGAACTTGAACTTCGCAAATTGCGATTATTGACGGAATCACTCCTGTGAGAGATTATTCCGGGGATGGATTTTCTTCGGGATTGCGCGTCATTTGCCAAGCCACCACTGCGAAAGCGGCCCCAAGAACTGGTGCGACAACATACAGCCACTGATCTTGGAATGTTCCGCTCACAATCGCAGGGCCTAAAGATCGAGCAGGATTCATAGAGGCTCCGCAGATTGGTCCTGCGAACATGGCTTCAAATCCCACTGTTGCGCCAATGGCGGCTCCCGCCATGATCCCCTTCTCCTTCGCACCAATCGCCACACAGAGAATCACGTACATCAAAAGAAACGTCAGAAACAACTCGAACACGAACGACTGCCACCATCCATCTGCAGGTAAAGTGCTCCCCAAAGTATTATGATCGGGAAACATACTTCGTAATAATACGCTCGCCGCGAAAGCCCCCAACAATTGAGCGGCAATATACGGCAAGACGCTTTTTCCTGGAAATCGACGAGCGATCCAGAAGGCACAGGTGACTGCCGGATTCAGATGAGCGCCCGAGATGTCTCCGACGGCATAGATCATTGCCATCACAACCAGGCCGAAGGTGAGAGCGATACCGGGATGAGTCACCGCTCCTCCACTAACATCGTTCGAGATAATTGCTCCAGTGCCAGCAAAGACCAACGCAAACGTGCCGATGGCTTCTGCAGTCAGTTGTCTGGAAGTCACATCCTTACCCTTATTGAGAATCTTTTACAGTGTGGACACAAAACAGTTGCGGTAGACCAACAATGGCGGAGAACAAATGGAACCTTTATCATCCATTTGGAGGAAGCCCATGTCAAACAATTCTGCCAACCATTCCCACTCATCCGAGAAGCCAAAACGCACCAGACGCGTCTTCTCCGATGAGT
>JAURQH010000070.1 GCA_030836185.1 Planctomycetota bacterium | reverse complement strand
GGTTGACGGCGTCCCGTTTGAACTCATCGGAGAAGACGCGTCTGGTGCGTTTTGGCTTCTCGGATGAGTGGGAATGGTTGGCAGAATTGTTTGACATGGGCTTCCTCCAAATGGATGATAAAGGTTCCATTTGTTCTCCGTTATTGTTGGTCTACCGCAAGAACTGTGTCAAATCGATTGTATTGGATAATGCAATGGGAGTTGACGATCGTGTGATCGAAGCAGTATCTAAAGCCAAGGAGTTAGAAATCCTAGATCTGTCCGCTGACGGCATTATGAATTTGCATCTTGAACCGATCGGGAAACTGAAGAACCTCCAGAAACTGAAATTATCAAATCACCAAATTGACTATGGTAAGTCAGGGTTCTTACGAAAACTAACGAATCTGACCCATCTTGAACTGGGGGGGACATCCCAAGATGATGAAGACCTGAAAGCGTTGAAAAATCTCAAAAATCTGAAACACATCGAGCTAGACTTCCACACAACAGATGCTGGTTTTAAGCATCTCCAGCATATGAAGAAACTCGAGTCGATCTTCTGTCTGGGATGGGATGTTGGCTCTGCTGCACTCAAATATCTTAGGAATATGAAACATTTGAAGAGGCTTCGTTTCCATTCCTGTCGCATTGGTGATGGCCCTCTGGATGATTTGCTGGAACTGCCAGAATTGGAAATACTTATCATCAGTAGCTCTCATCTCGACGACTCTGGGCTCAAAACTATTAGCAAGCTAAAGAAACTGCGAAGTCTCACTGTTTGGTCAAGTCAACAAATCACTGATCGTGGTGTTGGCTATCTTAAGTCCCTTAAGAAGCTGGAAGGCCTTGATCTGAGGTCGAGTTCAATCACCGACAAATCAATTGATACCTTGAGCAAACTCCCAAAGCTTTCACAGTTCCTCTGTGGTGGCACTAAAATCACCAAAGAGGGGAAATCACGATTAAAGGAGATCAATCCGAATTTCTCATTACAAGGCACTGTTCTGGATGTCTGGCGATAAGAATCTACACTTTGTCGTTGGAGGTTTGTTACAACCCGAATTTCACTCGACAAAATCCGCATTCGCCACCCGTTCAGGAAACCACTCCGCGCACCGACGCCGTCAACAGACTGAATCCCGGCTCCTGACTCCTCGCTCCTCAACCCTCAACCCTCAATGCACCCGTTGTCCCGGAACCGCCCCGTCGTCGGGAGACAGCATGAAGACTTCCGCGCCACCGGGACCACTCGCGCAGACCATACCTTCGCTGAGGCCGAACTTCATTTGTCGCGGCTTCAGGTTAGCAACACACACGACTAACTTGCCGACTAATGCTTCCGGCTCGTATGCTTTTTTGATCCCCGCAAAGACATTCTTGGTCACGCCGCCACCCAGGCTGAGCGTCAGTTGCAGCAGTTTGTTGGCATCGGGAACATGGTTGGCTTCCACGATGCGGGCAATCCGCAAATCGACTTTGACGAAGTCGTCAATGGTGCATTCATCGGCCAACGGCTCGGCTTCGAGTGCTTCCGGGCCGTCATTCCATTTGTCGGTCACGGCAGGTGCTTCGTTAGTCTGTTCTTCTTTCGATTCTTCCGTCATGGCGTCCACTTTCTTGGGGTCAATACGTTGTAGCATGTGTTCAAATTTGTTGACCGGTGTTCCGGTCAACGGTGATTGGGAATCGTCCCAATGAGTAATCGGTTGGGGCAATAAAGCATCCGTTTTGACAGTCAGTTCCGGCAACACAGGTGTCAGATAGACAATGATCTGTCGGAACAGGTTAAGTCCCACGGAGCAGATATCACGCAGTTCGTCTGCTCGCTCGGGATCTTTCCGCAAAGTCCACGGCTCTTTGGCTTCGATGTACTGATTCGCCCGGTCAGCGAGCTGCATGATTTCTCGCATGGCCGCCGAGTAATTGCAGTCTTCATAGAATTGTGCAATCGTCTCGGCTGCTTCGGCACCTTGCTGAAACAGTCCACCATCATCGGGGTAAGTCTCTGGCAAATTCTGATTCGCAACGAACTTGGCACAGCGGCTGGCGATGTTGACCACCTTGCCGACGAGATCGGAATTGATCTTTTGTTGGAAGTCGTCGAGATTCAAATCGATGTCATCCACTTTCGATCCCAATTTGCTGGCGAAATAATAACGCAGAAAATTAGGATCGAGATGATTCAGATACGTCGAAGCTTGAATGAATGTTCCTTTTGATTTAGACATCTTCTCGCCATCAACATTCAGGAAGCCGTGAATGTGAATCTTCTCAGGCAACTGATATCCAGCCGTCTTCAGCATACCGGGCCAGAAGAGGGTATGAAAATAGGTGATGTCCTTACCGATGAAGTGATGAATCTCAGTCTCGGGATTCTTCCACCAGTCGTCGAGGTTCTGGCCGTTCTTCTTACACCATTCTAATGTTGAGGCGATGTAGCCAATGGGTGCGTCAAACCAGACATACCAGTAGTTGCCGGGCGCGTCGGGAATTTCAAAGCCGAAATACGGTGCCGGTCGAGAGATGTCCCAGTCGCGAAGTTCGTCACCCAGAAAGTGACCTTTCAGGTAGTTGGCAATTTCTGATTGCAGGTGATCGCCGTGTTGTGTCCAGTCGTCGAGGAACTCCTGAAGTTGTTCCAGTTCAATAAACAGATGCTTGGCCTTGCGAAGTTCGGGAGTGGATCCCGAGACGGTGCTCACTGGATTGATCAACTCGGTCGGCGTGTAAGTATGGCCGTTATCGCAATTGTCGCCCGGTTGGTTTTCGAGTTGACAGTGCGGACACGTTCCACGAACGAATCGGTCCGCGAGAAATATCCCTTCCTCGGGATCGAACAGTTGCTCGATCTCTTTCTCTTTAACGAGACCGGCGTCGCGGATTGATTGCCAGATCTCTCCGCACAGCTCTTTGTTTTCATCGCTGTTCGTACTGCCGTAATTATCGAACTCGATTCCAAACCCGGCGAAGTCCCGGACATGGGCTTCCCGCATATCGGCAATCAGTTCCTGTTCTGTTCGACCCTCATTCTTGGCGCGGATCATAATCGCCGTGCCGTGGGTGTCGTCTGCACAAAAGAAACGACATTGGTGGCCTCGCAATTTTTGAAAACGGACCCAGATGTCGGTCTGTAAGTATTCGACCAAGTGTCCAATATGGATATGTCCGTTCGCATAGGGCAAAGCGGCGGTGACAAGGATTTTACGAGCGGATTGTGACAGGGCAGCACCTCAAAATGTCTGGATATAAAGGAAATCGCGTACCGGGGGATGTCTGCGTCGCTCCAAACGAAATGCGATTGGACCGTGCAGTTTGTATCAGTGAGGCATTCTAGGAAATAATGGTTCCCGGCGGGAGCGAGTGGTGCCGAAAAGACAAAGAAACCCCGGTAATTCAGTAGACACGTTAACAATTCGAGATGTTCCTGAAATTGATCCAAAAAATTCTTACCAAGCTGGTTGACGAACGGTTTGGCCGCGATACAATGACTCTCTGCGATGTGCGAAACGTAGTCTCTTAAGGAATTAAGAAATTACTGCGAAAAGCGTATCGTTTTGATCTTTGGCAATTTGGTTGGTGGATAGATTGTGTGGCCCTTACAGGCTGAACGATTTGAGGCAGCTTGCTGTCGCAAGGAATTCAGTCTGTGTTGAGTTTGTGAGGCCGGCGTGATGAGGACGGAAGGCAGCTC
>JAURQH010000069.1 GCA_030836185.1 Planctomycetota bacterium | reverse complement strand
GTCAAAGCTGATTCCGATCATCTCGAAGACGGCTTTCGCGATTGCAACTGGGTGTTGTGCGTTGGTTCTGTTCCCCGTAAAGACGGTATGGAACGTGGCGACCTGATCAAAATCAACGGCCCAATTTTCACGAGCACCGGCAAAGCGATCGAAGCGGCTGCTGCCGATGATGTCCGTGTTCTGGTCATTGGAAACCCCTGCAACACTAACTGCCTGATCGCCATGAACAACGCTCCCAAAGTTCCCAAGGATCGTTGGTACGCGATGACAATGCTCGATGAAAATCGTGCCGTCTCACAACTCGCACAGAAATCAGGCCAACCGGTCGCCGCTGTCAAAAAGATGGCCATTTGGGGCAATCACTCTGCGACACAGTACCCCGATTTCTACAATGCCGAAATTGATGGCAAACCCGCCGCGGATGTCATTGGCGACGAAGAGTATCTCAAAGGAGAGTTCATCAGCACGGTCCAGAAACGTGGAGCAGCCGTCATCAAAGCTCGCGGAGCTTCTTCGGCCGCCTCAGCCGCCAACGCGATCATCGATACCGTCAAGAATGTCGTCACCCCCACACCGGCTGGGAGCACTTTTAGTGCGGCGGTTTGCAGCGATGGAAGTTACGGCGTCGATGAAGGATTGATCAGCAGCTTCCCTCTCACTTCAGACGGCAAGACATGGAGTATTGTCCAAGGCATCGAACACAACGAATTCGGTCAAGAGAAACTCCAGGCAACCGTCGACGAACTAAAATCAGAACGCGAAGTCGTCAAAGACCTACTGGCGTGAGTTTGATGTTTTCAAAATTCCAAAGCTGGGAGGGCTTCGATGCTTCCCAGCTTTTTTTATTGATGAAGAGCGAATCAACGTGAACAATCTCCGACAATGGGACAACGAGCACGTCTGGCATCCGTTTGCTCCCATGCAAGCGTATCGGGAAGAGAACGCGCCGATCATTGTTTCGGGCGACGGCTTTGACTTGATGGACGCCGACGGTAACCGTTATCTCGATGGTATTTCATCGCTATGGTGCAACATCCACGGTCATCGTGTTCCTCAAATCGATGACGCCGTCAAAGAGCAAATCGACAAGATCTCGCATACCACTTTGCTAGGGATGTCGTCGCCACCGTCGATTGAACTGGCTCGCAAACTTGTCGAGAAAACACCGGCGGGGTTGAACAAAGTTTTCTATTCGGACAGTGGTTCCACGGCTGTCGAAGCAGCTTTGAAGATCGCCCATCAGTATCATCATCAAAAACCGGGCGGCTCGGAAAAACGTAACCGGTTTGTCTGCCTCGATCATGCCTATCATGGTGATACGGTGGGTTCGGTTTCGGTCGGCGGAATCAATCTGTTCCATCAGGTTTACGGAGACCTGTTGTTTGAGACACTTCGTGTGCCCTCACCGGTTGCGTATCGCGTTCCCGAAGGTCACACGCGCGAAAGCTATCTGCAACATTGCCGGGATGAAGTGGTTCGAGTCCTCGATGAAAACGCCGATCAGATTAGTGCCTTCGTCATTGAACCGCTCGTTCAGGGAGCGGCAGGGATTCTCGTGCATCCCAAAGGTTATTTGAAGTTCGTCCGCGAGGAGACGGCCAAACGCGGAATTTTAATGATTGCCGATGAAGTGGCTGTTGGCTTTGGACGGACCGGGACGATGTTTGCTTGCGAGCATGAGGACGTTCAGCCCGATTTTCTTTGTCTCGCTAAGGGCATCACGGGTGGTTATTTACCAGTTGCCGCCACGCTGACAACGAATGAGATTTACGATGCATTCCTGGGCGCGCCACACGCGGGCCGCACTTTCTATCACGGCCACACTTACACCGGTAACCCGCTCGGTTGTGCGGCGGGTGTCGCGTCACTCGATCTTTTTGAAACGAATCATGTGCTGGACAATGTTGCCAAAACTTCATTGGTGTTGAGCGAGCGGCTCTCCGAGTTGGCCGATCATCCGCATGTCGGCGAAATTCGTCAGCGTGGTTTGATGGTCGGGATCGAGCTCGTCAAAGAACGTGATGGCGCTGTGCCGTTCGATTCTAAGCTGCGGATCGGGCATCAAACGACGCTCGCCGCCCGCGAACGGGGACTCATTTTAAGACCGCTGGGAGATGTCGTTGTATTGATGCCTGCCCCGGCAATGCCCATTGAGCGTATCCACGAATTGTGCGACAAAGCATTTGCGGCGATTGATGCGGTTGTCGAACGATAGAACAGAGAGAGAAAGCGTTTGATTTTTCATGGGCCTCTCGTGCCGTCGATTAGTTATTTCTCACCCGGCAGTTTGGCCAATTCGATATCTGCTTCCTTTAATAACTGATTCAATCCTGATTTTGCATGGTCCGTGTGATTGATGATCTCGCGGAAATTTCCATCAATGTACCACTTGGTCTTCGAACAATAAAAACAGATCAGAAAGTCGTGAGTCTCTGCATCATGTTCAACTCGAATCGCATGTCGTGGGTCGAAACATGCTGCAACACCCATTTCATCATGTTCAGACACTCCGCGTAGATAGTCATCCACAATCTGATTCAGGTCTGACTCGTTATTAAGTTCAGTTTGGCCGAGTATTTGATATCCGTAAAGCTGTGGAATCTCTGACTCATTGCCGTCCTCTATGCAGCATGGGTCGAGAGAATACAGCACTAACTCTTTAGCAGAACGGAGTGACTGTTCTGCATCCACTGGTAGTGTGTTTGGTGATTCCTGTTTCGTATGGCAGCCACAGAAAATCAGAATCGTGAATACTAAAGTGATAGTCACTTTCATGGTTGTTCCTAATAGCACTTATGCCAACTCTACCCGCCTTAAAAACGCACGCAATGCCGCGTTGAAGTCTTGCGGGTTTTCCAAGGGCGACATGTGACCCGCGTTCGCAATCTCAATGAATTCGGAATCAGGAATCTTCTCTGCCATTGTTTGCATTTCTGCGGGAGGACTGATCGAATCATATTCTCCTGCGACCACGAGCGTCGGGACTCGGAAGGTTTGGAGCTGATCGGTAAAGTCTTCACGTTCGGCCATGCCCCGAGAGGCGGCAGCGATGCCGGCAGGCGAAGCATCGACGATCATGGTTTTGACTTCATCGAAAATGCTGGCTGGAGTGTTGGGGGCAAACAGTTTTGATCCCATCACTTCCGCGAGAGAACTGCTGCCCGCTTCAAGCACGACTCGCGCGGTTTTGTGACGATTTGATTTCACCTCTTCGGTGTCGGCGGTCGATTTTGTATCGCAGAAAACCATCGATGCGATCCGCATCGCGTGATCCTTCTGGAACTGTCCCAGAATGTAACCACCCATGGAGAGTCCGACCAAATGGACGGGAATATCCAAGTCGAGGGTCAAGAGAATTTCGACCAGTTCATCGGAGAACTGTTTCATCGTCAGGACAGCATCATCACTGACGGAATCGCTGCCACCGAATCCGCATAAGTCGGGAGCGATGACCCGGTAATCCCGCGAAAATTCTTCGAGTTGTTCGCACCACATGCGATGATTGAGTGGAAAGCCGTGGATAAACAGGAGAGCTTGGCCGTCTCCTTGATCGTAGACCTGTCGTACACCGTGACTGATTGAGATTTTTTTGAGAGACAAGAGCGTGGTCCATTCCGGGTATTTTGGGGATTGTATCTCCATTATAAGTGGGATTAGGGATGATTTAAGGGGCAGAAGTGCTTCTTTCATCTGTTTTTTCATGGAGAGACAGAAATGTGGAGTGTCCGCAGGAGGTTGCGTTCCTAAACTGGAGAGGAGTTTTTCGGCTCTATGAAACTTCTGAAAGCTGCTGGCATCGATGGAAACCCGCGACCTGCAACCCGAATTGATGGATGACCCCGCTTTGGGGGCTGAAGCTCATCGCGCAGCTCTGATGGGGTTGAAACGAATTAACAAGATTAGCGGCAGCAGCCGAATTTTATGGCCCGCCATTGAACGAGTCGCCCAAAAAATCGGACGTCCGATTCGTGTTCTCGACTTGGCCTGTGGAGGTGGCGACGTAACACGCGGCTTGGCTTTGAAAGCTCAACAGTCGTCTTTACCGGTGACGATTCATGGAGCCGACATCAGTGAGACTGCATTATCGTATTCTCGCGAGCAATCAAAAAATGCGGGACTCGACGAATTAGAGTTTCATCAACTCAATATTCTCGAAGGTGAACTCCCCACAGATTATGACATTCTTTATTCGTCTTTGTTTTTACATCACCTGACGGAAGACGAAGCAGAGCATTTCTTACAGAAGCAGGCCGCCGCCACGCGACATTCCGTTTTGGTGAACGATCTCCGCCGTTCGCAATGGGGCTACATCATGGCAACCGTGGGATGTCGTTTATTGACTCGATCACCCATCGTACATTTTGATGGTCCGCAATCAGTGAAAGCCGCCTTTCGAATCGAGGAAGTCAAACGCTTGGCAACACAGGCAGGATTGAATTCCCCCAAGTTCACCACTCATTGGCCTCAACGCTTCTTGATGGAGTGGACACGCACGGAAGAGGCCCGTTCATGATCTCTTCCTCTTCCACATCTTGGGATACCATTGTGATTGGTGCTGGTCCTGCGGGGGCAGTAGCGGCAGTCTGTTTGTCGCGAGCCGGTCGTCGTGTGTTGTTAGTTGAGAAAAAGAAGTTCCCCCGTTTCAAAGTTTGTGGATGTTGTCTGAACCCCAACGCATTACGAATTCTTGATCAGCTCGATTTATCCAACCACTTGCGCAATGCAGGTGCGATTGAGGTTGATCAGTTTCGATTACGCTCACGGGGACGGGAATTGAAAATCCCGATGCCGGGGGGAGTGGTGATCTCTCGACAAAAAATGGATGTCGCGCTGGTTGATGCTGCTGTCGCAGCGGGTGCCGAGTTTCGGGACAATGTGTCGGCTTTGGTGATGCCGTCGCGAGAATCCACTTCTGCGATTCAGGTCGAGTTGACGGATGCCGAAGGTGCTGTCCAGATTGTTGAAGCTTCTGCGGTGCTTGTTGCCGACGGGTTATCGGGCTCCGCATTAAAGTTGAGGGACGAGTTTGCAACGACTGTCGCCGAGAATTCCTATTTCGGAATGAGCGCACATCTTCCATCGAAAACGAATCCGGGAATCGATCCGGGAACCATTGAAATGGCGACCGGTCGGTTGGGTTATGTCGGTAGTGTCGTTTTAGAAGATGGTGCCATCAATTATTCTTCGGCGATTTCCCCCCAAGCCCGCAAAGATGCTTCGTCTAATGGAGAGCTATTGACGATGATATTGGAGGAAGCAGGAAGTCCCATTCCGGTGGGGTTTCAGGACGCGGAGTGGCATGGAGCTCCACTTTTATCGCGACATCGGTCCCGATTTGCTGCGGGATCTGTTTTGCTCTTGGGTGACGCCACCGGTTACGTGGAACCGTTTACCGGTGAGGGGATGGCTTGGGCGGTGGAGATGGGATACTCGGCAGCCGAATTGTTGCTGACTCCAAATATTCCAGAAACTGCCTACGAAGCGTCCTGGACGCGAACCGTTGAAAAGTTAAGAGCCGAGCGACATGTTTGGTGTCGTCGTCTTGCATCGTTTTTACGTAAACCAAAACTTGTGTCAGTCGGAATGGTGTTAGGACGATTTGTCCCGGCAGTCCCCGGCTGGATTGTGAGCCAGCTATATGAGTCAAGTCAGTCCCCGTCAAACATTAACGATGCTCAGTCAATCACCGTATCTGCGCAGTCTTGCGACCGGACTCCCTCAGCATCACATTGATCAAGCTGATGCGACCGAGATGGCCATGCAGATTGTCGACGAATCGATTGAAAAGCGAAGGTTGATTCCCGTGCTCTATCGACGCGCGGGGGTTTCCCAACGATATAGTGTCGTGGTGAAATCGTCTTCCGGCGTCAAGCCAGCACAACAAACCTTCTATCCTCCCTCTGAAACCGTGACCGATGGCGGCCCTTCCATCTCCGAGAGAATGAAGGTCTATGAAGTCGAGGCTCGCGAACTGGCATGTTTGACCGCATCGGCCAGTTTGGAGCAAGCCGACATCTCACCCGATGAAGTGACTCACTTGATCACGATCAGTTGCACCGGGTTTGCGGCCCCCGGTTTTGATATCGGTCTGATTAACGATCTGGGATTAAATCGTAATCTCGGACGCACACATCTCGGCTTCATGGGATGTCATGGTGCATTAAACGGATTGCGTGTGATGAAGTCGTTCCTAGATTCTGATCCCGATGCGTGTGTGTTGTTATGTGCCACAGAACTCTGTTCTCTTCATCAACAATATGGTTGGAATAACGAACAGGTCGTGGCGAATTCTTTGTTTGCCGATGGATGTGCAGCCGTGGTGGTTCGAGCACGAGACCTTTTGGAATCCACGCCGGGGGATTGCCTTCTTCGTGCGAATCAATCGCACGTCTTTCCCGACTCTGAAGACTTGATGAGTTGGAAGATTGGAGATCACGGATTTCAGATGAGTCTTTCCTCTCAGCTCCCCGGCTTAATTAAGCGAGAGTTACGACCTTGGCTGGAGAGTTGGCTCGGAGAGCAGGGCGTTGCGATCGAAGACGTACAATCGTGGGCCGTTCATCCGGGAGGCCCCCGAATTCTGGATGCGTGTCAAGAATCACTGGAGCTTACCGATTCGCAGTTGGCTGCTTCACGTGGTATTCTGGACGAGTGCGGAAACATGTCATCGCCGACTGTCTTGTTTATCTTGCAGAGGTTGCAGGATATGAAGTCCGAGACGCCGTGTGTGATGCTCGGGTTCGGTCCCGGCATCACGGCAGAAGCCGCATTGTGGATTTGATCGATTCCTCTTCAGAGTTTGCGGAAACAGGGAGCCTCATCGTGTCTTCAGTTTTGGAACGATTTTTACGTTACGTCCGCATCGATACCCAGTCCGATGAAACAAGCGCTTCGTCACCCAGTACCGCAAA
Organism: Planctomycetota bacterium; assembly: GCA_030836185.1. Lineage (GTDB taxonomy): Bacteria > Planctomycetota > Planctomycetia > Planctomycetales > Planctomycetaceae > JABURQ01. The sequence goes on along the minus strand of JAURQH010000069.1, from coordinate 2,044 downwards.
GCAACTTGATCTTTGTCGGCTTTTAGTCGAAGAGTGCCGAGAACTGAAACTCGATCATATTTCGATGAGCAATGTGGGGACGGTTCTGGCAACGATTCCCTCTAATGTCGATCACGAAGCACCGACCATCGCGCTTGTGGCTCACGTCGATACCTCTCCCGAATGTTCGGGAGCGAACGTCAATCCGATCTTGCACGAGAACTACAACGGCGAAGACATCGTTCTGCCCGCTGCCCCCGAGAAAGTGATTCGCGTTGACGAAAATCCCGACCTCAAAGGTTTGATCGGCGGGAACATCATCACCACCGACGGCACAACCCTCCTCGGTTCTGATGACAAATCGGGTGTCGCCATCATGCTGGCGTTGGCCGAATATCTTGGCGAAAACTCTCACATTCCGCATGGCCCAATACGACTGGTCTTCACCTGTGATGAAGAGATCGGGCGAGGTATTGAACATCTCGACCTGAATGAAGTCGGCGCAGTTTGTGGCTATACGCTCGACAGTGACGGCAGGGGGCGTGTGGACAGCGAAACATTCTCCGCCGATCAGGCCGTGGTCACAGTCAACGGCATCAACACGCACCCATCGGTTGGAAAAGATGCGATGGTCAATGCGATTCGTATTCTTGGTCGATTCCTGGCTGAGTTGCCGCGTGACGAACTTGCTCCCGAAGTTTCAGAGGGACGTGATGGATTCATCCATCCGTATCATGTCGAAGGGGGAGTGGCGAAAGCCTTCGCTCGAATACTCTTGCGGGACTTTGAAACCGAAAACTTGATCAAACAGGCCGAACTCCTGGAACAAATCGCCGAGCCTTTGCGAAAGGAATATCCTCAAGCCAACATTCAAATTGAGGTGAAACATCAATACCGCAATATGCGAGACGGCTTGAAAGAAGAACCGCGAGCGATTGAAAAAGCGATCGCCGCGACCAAAGCTGCCGGCCTCGAACCTCGTCTGGAAGTCATTCGAGGTGGGACTGATGGTTCGTTATTGACGGCGGCCGGTTTACCCACGCCCAATATTTCCAGTGGGCAACACAACCCGCACTGCCCTCTGGAATGGACGAGCTTGGAGGAACTGGAAGACTGCCTCAAAGTCGTGATCGAATTGTGCAAGTTGTGGGGTGAAGAACAGATTTAGATCTCAGTTTAGTTTTGAGATTGTGCAGAACCTGTAATCGTTGAACTGAGGATCTCACTGTAGATATCTTCCGTAGTCACACCATTTCTAAGGCATTTTTCTAGTTCTCTCAGAAACGTCTCAGGAGACAACTAGCCGGCGTGACTTTTGAAATGCTAAGAAATACTCTTCAGGTGGGACGGGCGTGATTTTTATCGACTCGTACAGATTGTCCGTAACCAGAGTTGCATGTACGCCATCAGTGGGACTGAATAAGAGAAATAAGTCAGCTACGAACAGTGCAACATCCTGCGTATTGCATTTCGTAATAACAGTTAGTTCCTCAGTTGCATATATCGCATTTTCAAATTGTTCAATGGGTAGTGATCTAAAAGCAAAAGTGCGAATCAATTCGGCTTTTTCAATGGGTCCAAGCATTCCTAGATTTGTTTTTTTCTTGCCAATCTCTTTCAATGTTAATTCTGCCTCAGAGAGATTGGGGCCTGATCCGACCAGTCGTAGAGCGGCTTGCCGGTAGATATCTTCACTCTGCGGTAGACCAACAATGGCGGAGAACAAATGGAACCTATATCATCCATTTGGAGGAAGCCCATGTCAAACAATTCTGCCAACCATTCCCACTCATCCGAGAAGCCAAAACGCACCAGACGCGTCTTCTCCGATGAGTTCAAACGGGACGCCGTCAGTCTCGTTGTTAAAGAAGGCTACACGAAAGCCGACGCGGCCCGAGCCGTCAACGTCGGCTAGAAGACCTTCGGCGATTGGCACGCCAAGTTCGCTCCCGAACCAGAACCGTGCGGTGAGGACGCGACCGCCGATCAGCTGAAAGAAGAAAATAAGCGGCTTCGCAAGCAGCTCAAGCAAGCGGAGATGGAACGAGAAATCTTAAAAAAAGCG
>JAURQH010000068.1 GCA_030836185.1 Planctomycetota bacterium | reverse complement strand
GATCTTCGACAGCATCGTCTTTCACCACTTCGACAAGCATGCTGAGGCTTTCCGCGTCGAGTTCGGTGCCAAGCCAGAGTGTGACACTGGTGGTTCCCGTTTCGCGACCGATCAGCTCAACTTCTCGCGAACCAAAAGCGACGACTTCGATCACCGAAGGATCGGCGACTGCAATCCGAAAGACATCCTTTTTCATTCGAATGATTTTGGAACGTCGTTTCGACACCTTCAGTTCAACTTCGGCTGCCACAATTTCATCGACCAACGATTCGACTTTGTTCGAAACTTGTGGTGTCGCCAGTGTTTGGGCCGAGGCTGTATGCAACGGAATCAGGCAACTATTCAATAGCAGAAACGGAATCACTCGTGTGGTGACCCATCGTATGCCAGTATGTCTGGAACTCACAAAACTCATCATAACTCCCTCCTTGGAGTCACTGAATCTCTTCTCACGGCACGATGTGCGCGAGAAACGCGGGACGGTTCACAAGGAGGTATCGGTCGTTCCAATGAGGAGAATTAATTCGAATACGGGAATCTCCGACCGAATTGAGGTTATTTCATAATTCATGAGCAGAATTTGAAAGAAGTGATATCCCTCAAACCGGGGATTCAGAGAATCGTTAAAGTTTATCTACTCGTTAAAGCCCGAACTCATTCCGTAAGGTGTAACTCTCACGTGAGTTAAATCACGCAAAAACCGTGATTTGCGAAGAGGGCTTTGCCTGTAAAGCACTTCCAGGTTGAAGTTTTTTACGGGCCAGGGGTGAATTGGTTGATATGAACCAGTCGCGGCGAGCCGATCTGGCAATCGTAAATCGCATCAGATTTGGCTTCGATGGAATACGGACCAAGCGGAAGGCCCAAGAGGTTTGCGAAGATACTGTTCACGGGAATGTTGGATTGAGCACGAACGCCGAAGATGGGATCAGAAAGAATGTTACAACTGGGTACTTCTCCCGCATCAAATTCAATGTTGGTCAAATCAGAAGTATCGACGGCACCAAAAACCAACCCATCATCATTTGTAGCATTTTCATTCACCCCCCCCGCCATCAGATAGTTGTCGGACAAAGGAATCGGCTGCCCGCCAGCATTGTTGGCTGTGGCGAAGTTGACGCCGACAGCTCGAGCGGGTTGCGTATCGGTCCCACCGGGAGATTCGGCCCATTCCTTCACCGCGGCTAATGAGGCCGCATCAAGACCGTTCTTGAGTTCAATGCGGGCCAACCACAAATTCGCAATTTCGAGCAAAGCACCCAAAATGATCAGAAAGAGCGGCAGCGCAAGGATCAGCCACAACGTGGCGACACCACGACGCTTGTGTGAGAGATCTGCATTAAGACAATGATTTTGCATACTTATTCGTATTGGAATGTGGTTGTTTCTTCGATTTCATAATCGGAAATACTGAATCCGAACGTCGCCAGTAAATCAGGGACGTTGCCCGTCACCGGAACACAAACCGTCACTCGCACATACTCCGAACCGACGGGCAGATTATTGACGGGAGCAACACAGTCACATCCGGCAGGTGCAGGATCGGGGTTCTCCTGCGTATTATTGGCAGCCCCTATGACATTGTGCTGGAGAGTGATTTGACAGGAGAGTGTATTGAAACCAGCAGTCGTCAGATAGTTATTGATTTCAGTTCTCAACGGACTGAAGCCGGCGTCTTGATTGTATGTCCCCAAAGCAACCGTTGATTGTTCGGAGGACAGCTTTGCCCCTAATCGACTTGAATAAGAAACATGCTGAATTGTCGAGTAAATCAAACCGAACTCAATCACCGCTAACAACAAGATCATCAGAATCGGAAAAACGAGAATGAGCTCCAGCGTAACAACGCCCCTTTGCCGAGAACTCTCAGCGCATTTTGGCCCCACATAATTTGTATGGGATGGCTGTCGATGGGCGCGCAAAGTCTTCATATGTGGCTGTAGAGCATGGGGAGTGCCGAGAGCAGCCATTTTTTGGGAAATAAGAATTTTCCATGAGCGTAAATCACGTTTTTTATCGGTGTAGAACTGATAAACACGCGTCCTTGGTAAATTCCCCCATCAGTTGGCACACCGCCTGCAATATTAGTTTTGTGCTGTAGTTGTTATCAAAATGTTTTAGAAAGGGCGTGGCCCGTGATTCGCAAGCGTATCAAAAATGACGTAAGTCGCCGTAGAGGCTCGATTTTCGCCGAGTATATCCTGCTATTAACCATCGTGGGAATCGGTGTGATTGTTGGCTTGGTCTGTGTTCGTAATGCATTGGTCAATGAGCTGATGGATTTGGCAACGGCCATTGAAGCAATCGTATGATATCGCATAAGTCATTTAATAATTATGACTTACACACAAAACAAACTGCGTGCATGGTGATTGACACAGAGATACCCTGCGTATGCGCCGGGTGTTAACACCCGGTAACAGTTCCATTGAAATGACATCGAGTCGGGAAACAGTTTTTTGCGTTCAAACTCGACAAAATTATTCACAAACGACCACTTCTACTCGTTGCGCCGAGAGCCACGACGAAGAAGAGGCGCTGTGATTTTGGAATTTATTCTGATTCTGCCGATCCTAATTATCGCCACCTTGGCGATCTTTGAGTTCGGCTACATCATGTTGGTCGGTCACACCGTCAACACGGCAACGATTGAGGGAGTACGAAAAGCAGCAGAACTGGGAGGAGAAGCCGATCAGGGAGAACCGGTTGCAGAGCATGTCCGCGAAATTCTGCAGATTCACCAGATTGATTTGAGCCTGACCCAACCAGCAGCCGCCAATCAAGGTGATGCCTATCTCCGCATTGATTACGGAAATATCACGATTCCCGACCGGGTCGGAGCTTCGAATCAAAGTTATGAATGGGGAGACTCGAATCTGGCCGTCGCTGCTGCAGCACCGGGAACAAATCAAGTGATCGTCACACTCAGAACTCCAGTTAGCGACAGCGGGACCAATCGCCCCGTTCCCGACCTGTTAGCGACATTCGGATTCAGCGTAAACGCCTACAACTATCAGTATCAATCATTAGCGAACCTGGAATAATCACAATATCATGCAACCGATTTTTCGGGAGTTCACAATCTGGCTGGTGCAGTTTTTGTGCATCTCGCTGGGATTGTTAATTGCCGTTCATTTGATTGCCAAACGATTTCGTCAAAAAGACGAAGACACCAGCGATAAAGTCACCGACGAGTCCTGATCATGACGGAATGACTCACCAAACTTTGAAGGCCCAACCATGTTCGATCTCACAACATCACAACTTGTCGCCTATTTTTGTCTGGCATTGTTCACAATTTGGGCAACTGTTTCTGACTTAAAGTCTCAACGAATCCCCAACTGGCTGACATTGTGTGGCCTTGTCGCTGGCATCGCCTGGCAAGTCGGCTTCCACGGAGCCGCCGGTCTTGGACATGCTGCTGCCGGTTTTGCCATCGGATTCGGGACATTTTTTGTTCTGTGGATGACGGGAGGCAGTGGTGGAGGTGACGTAAAGTTGATGGGAGCTATTGGTGTCTGGCTCGGTTTCAAACCCACTCTGTACGTCCTCTTGATCAGTACAGTTCTGGTGTTGGTTCTTAGTGTGAGCCGTCGATTGCTGGCTCAAACACGAGAGTCCTCAGAAGAAAAAGTTCGCGGGATCGAACTCGCACTACCGGTCACGATCGCAGTCTGGGGAATTGTGCTCCTCGACATCGCAACACCCGCTCGCGACTTGCTGTCTCTGTAAAGCTCAAGGTCACTTCACGGCACCGAATGCCGCAAAGCAGACGTTCTTGTGCAGTACCTCGACTTGTGAAAAGCCAATCTGCTGTAACAGGTTCGTTTGAAACGTCAACGACTGCGGCGTGTCTTCTTTTTCCATGTAAGCGAAGACATGGTCGCGGTACTCTTCATCCTGAAGACTGACCAGATAATCGCCGTAACGCTCCTGCATCAATGTTTCAAGTGCAGTGCTTTCGGCTTTCACCAGATCGAAAATCCAGATTGACCCTCCCGGCCGGAGTGCTGCGTAGAATTTTTCAAAAACAGACCGCCATTCGTCTTCGCTTCTCAGATGATGAAGCACGGCTGCCGCGACGATGACATCGGCGGTATCAACCCCCAAATCAATTTCTCTGACATCCCCCTGCTCTGCTTCGACCTTTCCCGTCGTTTGTGACGAGACTCGATCCAACGCACGCTCTAACACCGGCTGGCTCAAAACGAGCAAATGAACATTCATCCCCGAAAGTTGCTGCAACAGCTTGAGAGAGAAGTTGCCCGCACCACAGCCAACATCGACCAGATCGCGCGCTTCCGGTGTCACCGCGGCGGCAGATTCAGTAATTAAATTGAGTGTCAACACTGCGTCTATGGTGGCCGATTGTCCTGTTTCGAGGTTGGAGAAACGCTCCACATCGTTGTCGAACCGTTGTCGAATTTCCTCTGCTGTCGATTTTTGTTCTTTGTTCATGCTTAATCATGCCTCAATACTTCATACGAATGATCCCCCCCAGAGACAACAATTGATGATGAAAGGTTCTCTCTCATTCATAAACCGACACGAGAGCTTTTGATCGGTTATTGACCTAATGACATTCCGTGCCAATAATCAGATCGCCCAAGTGTCGTACCGCTAAACATGGAGACTCGGATGTTGTTCTCTCGCCCATTGATGATTGTCGTCACCCTAACCTGCTTTTTGTCCCAAGCAGTTTCTGCAGGAGACTGGCCTCAATGGCGTGGTCCAGAGAGAGATGGTGTCTGGATCGATTCAGGGATTACAGACGAAATTCCCAAATCAGGGCTGCCGGTCAAATGGCGTGTTCCTGTTGGATTGGGATACGCGGGCCCGGCAGTTGCCGACGGAAAAGTCTTCGTTGCCGATTATCACAAGACATTCGGTGAGATCAAGAATAGCCCTGGTGGAACGACAGAACTCACCGGAGAAGAACGACTACGCTGCTTTGATGTCACCAACGGCAAAGAACTGTGGAGCGTAGAATATGATCAGCCGTATAAACTCTCCTATGCCGCAGGCCCTCGCTGCACACCAACCGTTGATGGAAGTCGTGTCTATCTCCTTGGAGCCGAAGGACGATTGGGCTGTTATCAAACGAGTGATGGTAAAGAAGTCTGGTCCAAGAGTTTGAATGAGGAATACAACACCAAGTCTCCGTTCTGGGGACACTCTGCCCACCCACTCGTCCATGGCGATCTTCTTATTTGCGTTGTCGGAGGAAAGGGATCTGTTGCCGTGGCCTTCAATAAAACCACTGGTAAGGAAGTCTGGCGAGCATTGGATGCTCCCGAACAAGGTTACTGCCCACCGACGATCATCAAACACGCAGGCGTGGAACAGTTATTGATCTGGTCTCCAGTCTCACTCAATGCGTTGAATCCGAACTCCGGCGATCTTTATTGGTCACTCCCTCTACAACCTCAATATGGCATGTCAGTCACAATGCCAATTAAAGAAGGAAACAATCTCTTCGCCAGCGCTATTGGAGCGGTGGGTGCTCTTATTGAGTTGGACGATTCCAAACCAGAAGCAAAAATCGTCTGGAAAGGAAATACAAAGTCGGCTCTTTACAGTTGTAACTCGACACCGTTCATGGAAGACGGGATGATTTACGGATGCGACATCAACACTGGTGCACTCATTGGCGCCAACTTGAAAGATGGAAAACGCCTCTGGTCGACAACGGCACCAACAAACGGCAATCCCCGCGGTGATCGACACGCGACCGCGTATCTCGTGAAGCAAGGCAAACACTTTTGGCTCTTCAGTGAGACAGGGGATTTGATTCTGGCGAATCTCTCTCGCAAAGGCTACGAAGAACTCGGGCGGTTTCACGTTCTGGAACCAACGAACGAAGCCTTCGGTCGTCAGGTTGTTTGGAGCCATCCCGCGTTTGGCGAACACTCACTCTTTGCCCGCAACGACAAAGAACTGGTCCGCGTTGATCTCTCAGCGAAGTAATCTCTCAGCGAAGTAGCGAAACTTTAGAATTTCCCCTCGCGAGATAACTTTCTGCGAGCTTTCTGAATGTCTGCCAAGCGAATGACGATGACCTTCTGAATTTGGTCGTCGTTGCCATCGCCGATGAACATCGCGTGTCCCAGAGTTCCCGGCTTATGTTCTGTCGCACTGATGACGGCCACTTCGCCCTGATTGAGAGTCAGGGTAAATTTTTGGTCATAAACCGGAAGTACTTTTTGTGTGTTCTGAAATTTCCAGCCATCTTCAGTGGCGACACGTCGCAGCGATTGAGCAGCGTGATGGATTTCTGGAATGAAGTGGAGCTTGACCCAACCTTCCTGCAATTGGTCGGCTTCAATCTGAAACTGACAATTGACATTTTCAAACTTGATCGTTTCTGTCCCTGACACTTTTGGTACATTAATTTCGCATTCGGAATATGCCTGACCGGTATGCAGATGAGTTGGTTCACCGGGAAAAACAGTCACAGCTTGTAAAGTGCTGCCCTGTTGCCCGTCACTTCGCTCTTGTCTCCACGCGGCATCAACCTGCAACAGGTTTTCGAGCGTCCGTGGGATATTCGGTCCTGTGATTCCGACACGAATCCCGTTCTCTTTCAGTTGTGCGCGAGTTTGTGAATCGAGCGCTCCGATTTGATCGACTTCTTGCCAAAGCAAATCAATCATCGAGATATCAGTGAGTGGTTGTTCGATATGTGCCACTTCCAGAACCACAGTGTTCAGGTTGAAGCGATTCGCTTCAACAACTTCGGGGCCATCTGTACCAAACACATCTGACCACGTTTCGGTCGGACCGGATTCGTCGTTCGTATTCCACAAAGAACATCCCGCCAACAGCACGCAAAGAGCGAGAGCACAGAATGGCAGATGAGATTGAAGAGATCGAAAAGTCATGACAGGTTTTGGTCTTTAATCGGCTGGAACAACCGGAGAGAATGCTCTCGGTGATGTGGAACCGTAGAAAAAGAGGCGTTTTCTGTCAATAACTCGACAAACCCAGCCCTCTCGCAGTTCAAAATGATTGAATTGTTTACAATGTCTTTCATAACGACCTGACATTAAGATCAACCAAGGCGAAAGCAAATGTCGCAGAAAAAAATCTGGTGTGGTCTGGCAATCTCATTTTTCATCTGTTTTGCGGCTTCGGGAATTGGTGCTTTTTCGACAACCTCTCAAATTGATGGATGGTATGCGACTCTTAACCGACCATCGTACGCTCCCCCCAATTGGGTCTTCGGCCCGGTCTGGACGATTCTCTACGCAATGATGTCCGTAGCGGCTTGGCTGGTTTGGAAGCAGGAGAGTTCCTGGAAAGCCTCGGTCCCTTTGAGAATTTTTGCGATCCAACTTGTACTGAACGTGCTCTGGTCCATCCTCTTTTTTGGAATGCAAAATCCAGGAGCTGCGTTGATGGAAATCATTTTGTTATGGGTGCTGATACTTGCGACAATCGTTTTGTTCTATCAACGCTCCAAGACTGCGGGATATTTGCTCATCCCCTATTTTCTTTGGGTCAGCTTTGCCTGCGTGTTGAATTATGGCTTCTGGTCATTGAATCGCTGAATTGAGTGAAACGAGAAATTCTTCTGAAAATGAATAATGGAATCGTCTCGATTGTGACCAGAACAATTTGACTCTCGGCGAGCGTTCCCTGAGAATGAATCTTCTCAAACTGGGTACTGCTTATAGATGCGTTCTCTTAAGGAAATTCCATGCGACATTCAACTCCGTTTGCCATAATGGCACTTTGCAGCGCGATGGCATTCGTCTCGGCGACTGCAGAATCTTCCTTGGCCAAAGGACCGCGTCCCAACATCATCGTGATACTGGCAGACGATATGGGCTATGGCGATGTACAATCGTTGAATGAGAAGTCAAAAATTCCCACTCCGAATCTCAATCGCCTGGCGACAGAAGGGATGACGTTTACGGACTCACACTCTCCCTCGGCCGTCTGCACACCCACGAGGTATGCGTTACTCACTGGTCGATATTGCTGGCGCACGAAATTGAAGAGAGGTGTACTGGGAGGATACAGCCCTCCGTTGATCGAACCGGACCGGTCCACCATTGCTTCGTTACTGAAAAAGCAAGGTTATTCAACTCACGCTGTGGGAAAGTGGCACCTGGGTATGACGTTTCCGATGCTGGATGGAAAAGCATCAGAAGGCAAGAAATGGGACGGCGATCCTGGAGTCGATTTTGCGGGAATAATCACGGACAGTCCTATCCATCATGGCTTTGACAGTTACTTTGGTGTTTCGGCCTCTCTCGACATGGCTCCGTATGTCTACATCCGTAACGACCGCTTCAATCAACTTCCCACGGAAGAACAACAGCCAGTCGGGTTTCCTCATTTTGTTCGTAACGGGCCACGCTCCAAAGAATTCGTGATTGACGGTGTACTCGATCGATTAACGACAGAAGCCGTGCAAGTTGTTCAAGAACAGGCGAAACAAAAGAAACCTTTCTTTCTGTATTTCCCACTCACCGCACCTCACAAGCCAACACAACCTCACGAGAGATTTCGAGGGAAAACGGGGTTGAACGAGTATGGTGATTTCGTAATGCAGGTCGATTGGACCGTGGGACAAATTCTGAATTCTCTCGATCAATCTGGCATCACAGAGAACACGATTGTGTTCTACACATCAGACAATGGTTCTTATATGTATCGATATGATGAGGCTGGCAAAAAAGACCATGTGGACGACTCGAAAATTCAGGGATTCCGGGCCGAGAATCATCGCCCCAATGGAGTATTACGCGGAACGAAAGCCGATGTCTGGGAAGCCGGCCATCGAGTCCCGTTTTTTGTGCGTTGGCCGGGCCACATTCCAGCGGGAAGCCAATCCTCCCAACCGATCACTCATACCGATATTTACGCGACATGTGCCTCAATCGCCAACGCCAAGTTGACAAATTCGGAAGCCGAAGACAGCTCCACGTTGATGCCTGTACTCAAAGGAGAGAAAGAGGCAAAGCGGGAAGCTCTTGTAGTGAATCACTCGATCAGTGGTATGTTTGCAATTCGAGACGGACATTGGAAATTGGTGCTAGGAAACGGCTCCGGTGGTCGGGAAAAACCGAGTGGTAAACCGTTTTCGAAACCGTATCAGTTATTTAATCTGTCAGACGATATTGCAGAAAATAACAATCTCATCGATAAGCATCCCGAAGTAGCCGACCGCTTGGAGAAAGTCCTGGAAGACTATCGAAATGCGGGACGAAGTGTCAGCCGATAAGTTTCGAGCCGTGGACTACGGACAGAAGTTCTCACGCCCATACGCTCTGGAAAATAATGTATTATGCCAATCAAGTTTCGCTGCGAACACTGTCAGCAATTGTTGGGCATCTCTCAGACCAAGTCAGGAGAGAATGTTGATTGCCCCACTTGTGGACGATCAGTACAAGTCCCGTCGTTAGATGGTTCCACATCATCCTCTCCCCCACCGAAATGGGATGCGAAAGACCAATCGCTTTTAAGCGCCTTGGACTCATTGGCGTCTCTCAGTGAGATCCCCTCAGAGACGCCGACATTTTCGGAATCCGCAGAGAATGATCAACCAGACTCTCCCAAGCCAGTCGCTATTCCTGAGCCCATGGAGTTACCACCTCTCGGTCAACCAGTGGTTCTTTCCGAGCCACCGTTGCCTTCGCTGGCGAATATTCTCTCAGAACCATCAGCGAAAGAGTCTTCAGAGTCAGGTTCAGGTTCAGACGAGTCACATTCAGACAATCCGAAAGACCCGTTTGCAAAACTGGCAGCACTCTCTCCTGCTCCGCTCACGGAATCGCCTGCTGAGTCAGAGATGACGTCAGGGGCGTCCAAAATCCCTGACAATTCCCCCTTAATCGTCAAACGTGGCGTCACATTGCCAATCGTCGCCATGATGACCATCATCGCATTTGGACTCGGTTTCCTTCTTGGTGGACGACAAGAAACAAGTGAATTTGCCCAATCGAACGATGTCACAAGAACACCCGCAACCTCTATATTACCGACCGATGATGAGCAAACTGATCTAACTAATCAAACGAAAGTCATTCACCAAGCAATCGAAGGTCGTATCAGCTATCGCACTGTTGATGGAAACACACGCCCCGATGAGGGAGCGGTTGTGATTTTCCTACCCGCCTATCGCAAAAGTTCAGCACGACTCCCGATTGTCGGTTTTCGTCCTGCTGACTCGACCGAAGATCGCAACATCGCCCGTGCTGCGATTCGCGCTTTGGGAGGAGACCTCGTCAAAGTAGGGGAAGATGGTCTCTATTCAAGCACACTCCCTCAAGCGGGCGAGTACAATGTCATCGTATTATCACGACACGCCACTCGCCCTGAAGGAACGATCATATCAACTTCGGACCGATCCACACTCGGGGAATACTTTGATCGCCCGCAACAACTCCTAGGGCAACTTGCTTACCAACTCGGCACTGTCACTTACCGTGGAGAACAAACCGAAATTTGGGATCATGCTTTTGAAGCCACCTGAGGCCGAGAAGGAGTAGACAGAAATGATTTCAGAGTGCTAAGCTTGAGACCAAAAATCACATCGAACAATTCAACCAGAGGCAGGGAAGCAATGGAATTCGAACAGGCGGCTGATGTTGCCGAACATGCGGCTCGTGAGGGAGGACGAATCCTCGAAGAATGGGCGCAAAAATTTACTGTCAGTGAAAAAAGCCGCTCGAATCTTGTCACCGAAGCGGATTTTGTATCTCAACAAGCGATTCATCAGATTTTGAAAAATGCTTTTCCGACGCACGGCTTCCTGGGGGAAGAAGGCTTATCGTCTGAGGGAGATGATCCCGATTATCGCTGGATCATCGACCCACTCGATGGAACCGGCAACTATGTTCATCGCTTCCCTTACTACGGTGTATCAATCGCGTTGGAGTATCAATCGACGATGGTGGTCGGGATCGTTTTTGATCCCAATCGAAATGAATTGTTTCGTGCCGTCAAAGACGCCGGAACCACCTTGAACGGTGAGAAAATCACTGTTAGTCAAAACGAGTCATTAAGTGAAAGTATGCTGATGGCGAGTTTGCCTGTGGCAACCGATGCCTCGAATCCCGCCGTCATGCGGTTTTTGAATGTGATACCGCATGCGCAATCAGTTCAACGATCAGGATCAGCCGCCTTAAATCTCTCAAATGTGGCTGCAGGTAGACTGGATGGATTCTGGTCCACGAGTTTGAAACCCTGGGATATGGCAGCCGGGATCTTGCTGGTCACCGAAGCGGGTGGGACGGTGACAACGGTGGATGGTTCTCCGTTTGTTGTTGATGATGCAGATTTGCTCGCTTCCAACGGATTGTCGCTGCATACGGAAGTACAGCAATATCTGGTCTAAGCGACTGTCTACGAATTCGCTTTTAATGCGAGAATGAACAAAAAGTGAGGCACAGGCTCACGATTCGTAGCCAAAATGGGATCTGAAGACGGGCTCGATTACTACGATTGTTGTAAAACCACGAATTACTGGAACCGGACGGATTGGGCGAGAAACATTCTTTTCGCCAGATTCCCAATCGTCTAAAGTGGTGTTAAAGCGTATGATTTCAAGAGTTCTTGCGATTTGACAGCATTGAGCCAGCGTCATTGAGCCAGCATAGAATCGATGAGTTCTCCGCTGGCAAGATGACACCTGAGATCACCCATTCGAACCTTTCTGCGGCCTGTCCCCCATGATGACTCTGAGACTAAACTTCAAGAGTCTGCTGATCACAACCCTATTGGGCCTGTACACATTGATGATCTTCGTATCGTCAGGTGAGGCCCAGAGTTCTGGGTCTGGAAATCAACCAGACAGCCCAGACCGTGGAGCACTCCCCAAAGGCGACATTATCTACCTGAAGGATCAGAATGGCCGCCCCGTACCAGTCCCCATCAATGCCTCTGTTCAGGAGTACCTGAAGTGGCTCGAAGCGCGTGAAGCCGAGGCAGCGACCAAGATTCCCGATTATGATCTCGTTTCACTGTCATTGTCGGGTACGTCCAAAGATCAAACGGTTGACCTTAACGCCGTCGTCTCGCTGCGCATCCGAGAAGAAGAAAGCCCTGTTCGTGTTCCTCTACAATTTAATGAAGCCGTCCTGAAAAAAGTCAGTCACACTGGAACCGGCGAATTCGCTTTTATTGGTTTAGATAATAAGTCCGGTTACGTCTGGAGTCTTTCTGGAGCGGGACTCCACGAAATTCAATTGTCTCTCAGTGTGCCGGTCACTCAGCAGCTTCCCGCCAAACGCTTCCAGCTCACTTTGCCTCAGGCACCAGTCAGCTCCCTGGAACTGACCGTAGATGTCCCCAACGCCTCGTTCAAACTTCCCCAACGATCCGCTTTTGAAATTACTCCCACAGGACAGCAAACATTTCTGACTCTGTTCGGACTACCAACAGATTTAGATTTGGTTTGGCAATCTGCGCCGGAAACAACGCAAAAAAAATCAACACTTCAAGTGAGTAGTCGTATTGAAGCATCGTTGGCTTACGACAACGTCCTTCTCAAAACGAAGCAGCAGGTCGAATCCACGACTGGGACCTTTGAAACTCTGGAAGTCAAAATTCCAAACGCCTATCAGCTTCAGAGCTTACAGGTGGCCGATGATCTGCTCGAATCGATTTCAGCCATTGAAGGACGAGAAGGCTGGTATCGATTGCAACTCTCGGCCCCAACAAATGGCCCAGTAACGCTCGATTGGGTCCTTTCTCAGCCAATTCCCAAGCTGGGGGCAACCATTGCCATCGAAGGGTTTGAGATGGGAGACATCGTTCAGCAGCAATCGGGACAGATACATCTCGCCGAGCTACCCGGGTATCGTTTGCAAACACAAACTCAAGACGCTTTATTTCGCATCGATGTCCCGAATTCGTTGCAAACCAGAATCTCTCGGTCCTGGGAATTTTACCGACAGCCATTCTCCTTGATTCTCGAATTACAGAAAATTCGCCCGCTTTATTCTATCGATCCCCAATACGTGCTGACAGTCGATCCAGAGTTTCTTGTCTGGAATGCTGATCTCACATTGTCGATTACTCGTGGGAGTCTGACAGAACTCAGTCTCAAGTGGCCCAAGTGGCAAGAGGCAAATTGGCAACTTAGTTCGGATTCTCCCGATGGGCTCATTGACCAAATCCGAATCGACGATGATGATCCCGAAATATTACATTTGGTTTTTTCTGAACCTCTTCATTCTGGAAAAAAGAAACTCTCTCTGATTGCCCGCAAACCCTTTCGCCTCGATATGGGCGAAAGCCAGATCCAGTTCCCCAGATTTCCGAAAGAAGCAGAACCGATAGACACAGAAGTCATCGTTCATGCCCGCCAAAATCTGGACGTCAAAATCAATGCCACCAACGATGTGGTGGTCTCTAGTGTTGTCTCCTCTGGTGGAGAGAATCGTGATGACAAACCGGTGGGCCGATTCTCGTTTCCAGAGACAACCGCACGCCAACTCGGTTTAGTTGTCGTCCCACGTGAACGCGAAGTCATTGCAAACTCCACCCTCGAACTCAAGCCAGGAGCCTCTCCATCGACCCTCGATGTTAGACAATCCATTCAATATGAAGTGAGTTTCGAGAGTCTACAAACCTTACGTTTCCGTATTCCTGAATCCATCACGAAGTCTCTTGTTGTGACGGATGATGGAGAATTTCCGCTAGAACTGATCAATGCAGCAGGCAGTGACAGCGAGCAGTCACGAATTCAATTTTCCGAACCACAATCGGGCAGCTTTATCGTTCAGTTCCAGTATTCGGTTCCCATCGAAGACTCATCGGCTTCTCCCGTCATCCCGCTGATCCAGCCTTCCGACGCCTCAACACAACAACTCACGCTCAGCTTGGGCCGTTTTCTTTCCACTCGCTATGAACCTGATGCCGAGGGATGGCGAATGGTAACAGATCCCAACGGGAATATTTTGTATCAACGCGACGGAGACTCCCTTCTGATGGAGCTGTTGTTGAACGATCGAGGAGATGACGAAGCTGAGCTTCCACTTTCCGTTCGTCAGTCATTGCATATTGCCGTGACGGATGAATCAGGTTTGATCACAGTGCGGAATGAATATCTTCTGACAGGCGCACTGAGCGGTCTTCAAATGACAATTCCCGATGACTACGAGATCGAGCAGGTTTTGATCGATGGAAAGCCATTCAGCGATACACGTAACATTGATGGCGTTCTGTCGTTTTCCAACATCAGTCGCGAGCAGGCCTCGATACCGGGTGAGTACCGATTACGAGTCGACTTGAATGCTCCCACAGATCAAATGAAGCTGGGTTGGATTGGAAAGCTCAGTTGTCAGGCACCTGAGCTTTCCACATTGGGAGAAGAATCGACAGGGCGTAATCAAGACACCCTTTGGCTTGTCGAACTTCCCTATCGTCAACACTTATTTGTGCAACCAGATTTGTACGCTCCCTTATATCGATGGAAACGACAAGGAGTTTTTTGGGTGCGGTCTCCGCAAATGACACAAGAATCATTAGCCACCTGGATCGGTGCCGATCCCACAGAAATGGATCGCCTGTTTGTGTCGGGAGGCAATTTCTACTTGTTTCACAAAGTTGGACCAGGAGCAGAAATCTCACTCCACAGCATGCATCGGTCCGTGGTAGTTTTAGCGGGCGCCGGATTGACACTTTTTATCTGCTTCCTGCTACTACAGTTGCCCGCCACAAGAAACGCTTTGACACTATTAGTCATCGCATCCACTCTTGCCATTGCAGGAGTCTGGTATCCCACGTCGGTTGCATTGTTACTACAACCTGCAATTTTAGGATTTTGCCTCGCCTGCTTGGCTGCATTTCTCGATCACCTGTTCCGCCGACCGCAATTACCGAATGCAGTTGTCACCTTCGAAGAACCATCACTCGGATCAAGCCAACATTCACAAATTCCACATCCTCCCATCTCAATGATGGAGCCGGCATTAGGGTCAGAAGACCCCACTGAAATGAAACATCGAGAAATCTCGGAAGAGCAAGTTTCATCGTTCATTTCTGAGGGAGATTCCTAGCGTGGAGATAATTCGCCGGCTGAGTTCGATCTTTTTAATCCTGATGATAGTAATGCTGACATTGGTTGGCAGTACGAAGGCGCAGCCAAACGAATTATCGATTCGAAAAATCTTTGTTCCTGCGGACACTCCAGAAAGCTGGCCTGAAGGGAATTGGACTCCCGTACCCAGTTCACGTCTCGTCGATCAAACGAATCTCGGTTCATCATCCCATGACGACAATGCCTGGATGAGAGAGGCCCGGTACCAAGCCACCTTGAAAAAACATGCTCTTCAAGAGGGGCAATTTCAGGTCAGCATTGATCAACCGGAGACTCAAACGATTGGTCCGTCGTTACTGTTCTGGCAGGAGAGCAATGTTGCGTTTTCAAAAATGAATTGGAGAAACCAGCCTGCGAAACTCGGCAACAATGCCAACGGGGATCGTTACTTGATGGTTCCTCCCAAGGTCAAGCAACTCACTGGTCAATGGTCAGCCCAAGGTCGTCCTCTGTCTGGAGGAGTCTTTTTTGATTTGCAGTTTCCGCGTTCAGCAGTCACAGAACTGGAACTTTTACTACCTGCCAATGATCGAATCATTTCGTTTGGCGACACACAAGTCATCACTTTGGAATCCTCGCGTCCGCAAGAGCAACGCGTTCGTCTTTCACTGGGTTCTCGGGCGCAGGCTCGAATTTTTGTCTCATTTGGGAATACGAATTCGTCCGCGCCCCCTCCTCAGCTATTCACGCGAGCCGAAACATTACTGTCACTTTCTCGCGATCAATCACGGATCCGCCAAGAATTATTGATTGAAACACTGGGGGCCGAAATCAAAACGATTCAGTTCCCTGTCCCCGATAATCTCTCGATCCAATCCATAGACTTTGGAGGAATCCCCCTGAACAGTTGGAATGTCAGTCGCAACAGGCCTCAGACGCTCTCTGTCAGCTTTCCTTATCCAGTCACAGGACTCAGTCGTCCTTTGAGAATTTCTGGAACCATCGATTACACGAAGGAAAAACTCTGGAGAGTTCCCAAACTGTTACCCGCCGGGGCATTTTCTCTCTCGGAATTAGTCACTCTGAATGTCAGCCCTCCCCTCGAGCTGCTAACAATTGAACGAGAAGGATTTCGCCAGACGGCAGCCACAACCAATGCCAACGGCGCCGGTTCTCTGGTCTTCCAACGTAACTCACCCGAGGGAGAAATTGATGTCAGATTGGGGTTACCCCCTACTCGCCTGGAAACACAAATTGTCAGCCAATTAGATGTCGTGGATCAGTACTGGGTTGCCGATGTCAATCTGCTGGGACAAGTTTCATCGGGCCGTCTCTATTCGATCTGGATGGATCTCGCAAACGAGTGGGAGCCAACTGCCATCGAATTCCATAACGAAACCAGCATGCTTATCTCCCCTGCCCTCCCATGGACCATTGATCGCTCCAACGGTCGCAAAATACTGCGAGTCGAGTTGCCTGTCGCCATCAGTCGTACTCAACCACTGAATTTACGAATGACATTTCGCGGTCCGCAAAGCGAAACGATTTCTCCTGTGATTCCCGCCGTCCGCATGACGGGTGAAATCCCCAGCATCCAGGCATTGATCATCGATGCTGAATCAACATCCCCGAGTTTGAATAGTCGTCTCACCGGATGGAGACAATTATCCCGGAGCGAGATCCCCTCTTGGGTCACGACTTCCAAGCCAGGAACAGTTCTTTCAGAAAACCTGAATCGCAGAAAAGTCTGGTTATCGACAAAACCTGGATTTTCTGTGCTTCCGATTCAGTCAGTACCCGTCAGCCCTTCTCTAACAGTCTTCGATCAAGTCACAGTCGCATCGGATGAACGGGGAGCGGCAGTTGTCACTGAAAACATTGAAGTCTCACTTCCTCCTGATGCTGATCGACAAAAGTCCCTACTGGTCGAGACATCCTCGAATGTCAATCTGCAACAATTGCAGTGGAGCCTCCAAGGCTCCACGAACATCCAAGTGCAGTGCCTACCAGTCAAATCTCATGAAGACGCATTACAAAGCCAGATCAAGCAATGGGATTTTTCCTTTGAGCCAGCAATTTCGTCTGACAAAGTAGTCCTGATCGCGTCTCGTCAGTTCCCGGCGAACGGAATCATTGAAGCGATTCTTCCTGTTCCTCTCTACGAAGGCAACCTTAGGGGACGGGTTCAGATTTTGGATCAACGAGTTTCCCAACGAGATAAAATTCTGGTCACCAGAGTCAATCAATTAAACCCAACTTTCTCCGACAGTTGGGATTCCGAGTACGAATCCGCCGAGTCACAATTGGAATTCAAACTCGGACAGCCAACCCCAACCTCTGTTCCGCAGAGTTTCAAGTTGAAGCTGGAAAGCAGACTTGCCTCTTCGTCGTCGAGTCAATTCTTGCATCGACTGAAATGGCCTCTTAATGTCGGACAGGATCGACTTGTTCTTACCCTCCCCGAAGCAATGTCACAACACACTGCAACGGTGAATGACCAAGTCATTTTGGGAACCGTCAATAAGAACGGGGAGACCATCTTCCATTTTCAACAAACGCAGGATGAAAGTGCTCTTGAACTATCGTATCACTCACAGGTGGATTGGAAACGAGGGCATTTTTTGTGCGATCTCCCCATTCCTCAATCTCAGGAATTCGATGGTCGGTTCGAATGGACCTTAAAATTACCCGAAGATTGCAGAATCAACCAATACGATGATCAACTCACATTACAAACGCCCCAAAAACCACTCCATTGGAGTCAGCGTCTGTTTGGACCTCTGGGGCGTCCATCAACTCAGGCGATTTTCAATCCGCTAGATTCTCAGCAATGGCAGTCTCTGTGGTCTCCGTCGAAACCTGCTGAGGACAAGTCCCTGCTCGATTCCCCCGTGACACAGACTATTGAATCCCGCAGAATCCCCACCATACTTTCCGTCAGTGTTTGGTCTCAGTCACGTCAAAGCCAAGTTGCTTGGAGCCTTTTTTGCCTCACTCTCTTTTTCGGTTTATCATTGCGGCTCACACGTTGGGAAGGCCGTACAACAACGGCAGCCTGGCTTGTTTCTGCGATGGTCATCACGAGCTTTGGAATTCCTGAGGATTGGTCATTGCTCTGGGGGGCCATCTGTGCGGGGCTCATTCTGACGATCTTTTTCCCGCGTATTTTCCTATTAGGTCGACGGCGACTCGACGGCAGTCGTCACAATTCCATGCAAGGTCCTGAAGCAACCACTATGCGGAATGTGACGATTGGCACGTTGATGATCAGTTTCATTCCCTTGTTCTGGTCAACAGGTTCAACGCAACCACGAGCCGACCAAGTTCCACAAACCATCGATCTTCTCATTCCCTACACCGGCGATCAGCCCGACACAGAACTTCCTGAATTAATTTATGTCCGCAGCTCGCAACGCCAATCCACGATTTTTCAAAACTCGAGAAACCAACGCGAAGTCTTATTTACAGGAGCCCAATATCAATGCCGTTTGACAGCAGAAGGTCCGGCATATCTGAAAGCAATCTTTCAGCTTGAAGTCCCCGAGACTCAAGTCATCGAGTATGTCAACATCCCTATCACGGGAGCCAATTTAGCACGCGAGAATGGTTGCCTTGTTGGCGGAGTACCGGTTTCCGTTTCCATCAATTCGACCGGTGCGTTGGAAATCCCATTGCCAAAACTCGATCCGAAATTTTTGGAAGCCCCCTTGAAAGCACCCCGTCCGAGAAGTGAAACCAGAAAAGAGAGAGAGCCATTTCGCACAATTGAGATTGAATTAAATCTTTATGCGTCAATTAATATCCAGCAGTCGATCAAACAGTTTGAATTGGGTATTCCTGCAATAGATAATAGCACGTTCTCTTGCGAATCAGCCGAAGGAATTACGATTGCAAACTTTTCAGGGGCTCGAGGAGCCGTCATCAATTCTGCCCCTCGGACCTTCACGGCAGACTTGGGAATGTCCCGCACACTCTTAATGAGCTGGTATTCACAATCACCAGATGAAGCAGAACCTCTTCAGGCCATCCGTCCCCATCTCGTTCTCACCCCTCATATATCGGTCGATACATTTCCAACACACCTGAATTATCGTTTTCGAGTGGCGCACGAACTGAAAGCCGGAACCCTCGCGACAATTCGTTGGGAAGTCCCGAAAAACTTCCATTATCGGAAAGTGACCTCGGGAAATATTCTTCAAGCCAGAGAGTTTTTGCAGGACAATCAAAGAATCCTCTTGTTTGATCTCGAACAATCACTCGAAGTGGAGTCTCCACCATTTCTGATCGATGCAGAGTTTGTTGTTCCTTTATCGGTCGAAGATGAAGATGAAATTCGTGTCGAGATCCCACAGCTTCATACGTACAAAATTGAAAATCAGACATTCTCTGAAACTGAAGAAAGTTTGGCGACTGTGGGGGTGTGGTCTCCACCCGAACTACCACTCACAACCCTCGAAGTTCCCACCCAAGGACTTCAAACACTCACCGCTGACGAATTTCTGAGTCTCTGGCCTGAAGATGCCAGCCTGCAGAAACCTCAGTTCGCTTATGAGATCACCGGGAGTGCGACTCTTTCCTACTTAAAATCAGAATCACAACCACAGAAACAGGCATGGGTCAAAGAGACCGGCACCGTGGGAGAACAGTTTCTGGAGTGGGACTGGAACGGCGAAATACAAACGTCCCGTTTACCGGCTTTTGAACATGTCTTTCTGGTAGACCCAAGACTCGAAATTTTATCTGTCAATGTCAAGGAAGATCAAGCAGAGCGTCTGAATCGATGGTCGCGTGATGGCAGCCGCTTGACGCTGAGACTCTCTCGAAAAGCAGAAGATAGCTTTCAGGATGTGACCATTCGTACGCGATTACCGCTAGGGGATGACCAGAACTTGCAAAGCGAAGAAGAAACTTTACAGCTTCCCGAAATTCGACTTTTGGGTGGCGACCATGTGGAATCTATTGCCGAAATTTATCTGGCACCATCTCGAAGTGTACGTTGGAAGGATTCTTCCAAGGCATCTTCGGTAGAATCCTCTACAGGTTCAGTCGCTCATTCTGAAGAAGCTCTTTTCTTTGATTTGATTGATCGTCGAAACGATGTCGTTGGCACAAATGTTCTCATGATCGGCAAAAAGAACATCCCTCCAGTTTTGAAACGTCATCTCACGCTCTCAAAGAGGGTGGACGGAGACTTCGACGTTGTTTGCACCCTGACAGAAATTCCGTCCGAGAACAGTTCTGACGCTTTAGAAATATTCATCCCTGGGGAATGGGTTCCTCGATTTCGAGTTTCGTCGCCCCATCATGACGACCCCACGATTGAAAAAAACATCACCGAAGAGGGGACATTAAAAATCACGATTCCACCGGAACTGAGATTTACGCCCATCACCTTGAAATCAACTCTCTCATCTCCAGCTACTGACCTTTGGAAGATGCCTTGGCCTTTCGTTTCCGAACAGGCCATCTATCAGAATCGGGTTTCTCTTCGCCTTTCTGATGGCTGGGCCCCGCAACAGGAGTGTCGTTTATCGAATCGCTCGAATCCCGAATCATCCAATGGCTCACAAGCTTATGACTCATGGGAATATCTGTGTGATGATCTCGAACTTCAAAAAACAGCACTTTCCGACCCCGAAGCAGTTCCCATTGTTCCATTACTGATTGCGCGAGTGGATGTGAGAGCCGGTAAACCTTTGAGAGGCCAATGGTGGTTGGTTTATCGTGGGCGCGGTCATGAACAATTGCAGTTGAATATACCGCAGTCGATCAAGGTCGAGAGCGTTCGCGCAAACAACCAACCAATTGACTTTGAACGTGACGCAGAGGGAGGAGAACTCTCCCTGAAACTGAATCCTTCTGGAGACTGGCAGTCATTTTTAATTGACTGGGAAGAGACTAAACCTTCAGAGCCTCAGATCCTTTTGGAGCAAAACATTCCTGTGCCGGAAGTGATTGACGTGAATGTTCGAGACCAACGCATTATTTTGGTGGTAGAAAATGAACTGAAGATGACAATGCATCACGGGATGTCACCAGTCTCACTATATGAATTTCGACTTTCGCTCCTCGAATCATACCTACGAATGATGAAAGACAAAGAACAGGAAAAGTCTCCTCAAACGCTGCCAGTAGATTTGGAATGGTTACTCGAAAGTTTACTACAAGACACAGCAGGAACAATCGGAACAGACTCTTTGGAGGATGCCCAGGTCCAATCATTCCAAAGACGATTTCAAAAAGCCCAGAACGATCTGCTGGCCGTGATCCCAGCAGATTACCGGGAACAACTTTCTGAACGCTTGAAGAGTCGCTCGGAACACACAAAATTATTATGGCACGACTTGATGCCGGGGGTGATTTCCAACACAGGCCTTCCAGATCGCCAAATGGTTTATGCAGTGGCTTCACCGCAAGCGAAAAAAAACAAAGTCTGGTGGATCTCTCGCACCTGGTTTCGGGGGGGACTGGCAGTCATCGCAGGGCTCATTGGTATTCTCTTGATGTTATGGATTTTCCGAAAAAAAACAGCCGACTGGATTGCCATGAATCGCGTGTATGCCTGGATGGCGATCGGATTCATCTGGTGGACCGCTCTGGAACTGAGCGTGATTGGCATGCTCATTTTTGCAGTCGCAGTTGTGGTTTGGATGAGCACACCCATAAAACGCCAAAGCCAACAAGTCTGACTGAACAGACACCCGCCAATCACAATCGGTCAAGAGTATCCAACCAAATCGCAATCTCTTCCAGCGTTGTCGACGTGGGATAAGTGTGACCTCTCCCTTCGACTTTCTTGAAGACACTGGGAAATTTTCGGGCTTCCATAATTTTCTGTGTGGCCTCGACTTTTGGTAGCACTGCATCTTCCTCACCACATGTCAGATACACCTGAAAACGCGTTTCGGGATCATTCTCAGGAGGAGCCGCCGTAATGGGAGCCGCTGCGATTGCCGCAGCTCGAAACAGATCTCGATACTTGAACGCCAAGTGTAATGCAAAACTTCCTCCCGATGCGTAACCATGTAATGCCACTCGTTGCGTATCGATGTTGTAGCGAGTTTGAATATCGAGAACGGCATCTTTGATGAACTCGGCTTCGTTCAAATTCCAGGAATTAATTTTAGCCGCTTTCGGGCCAATCAGTATGATTCCACGCCGATCACAAAACCGTTGCCAATCCTGAGCAATGCTAGCCTCCATTGTGTCGCCACCCGGATGAATCCAGACGACCAATCCATATTGATAGGCGGGATTATAATCAGCGGGAATGTAGGTCCAGTATTCGTGATTGTGGGCTTCCATAGGAATGGTTGTAAAACCGGTCGGCAGATCTTCATCCACTTCATCGGCAGCAGGAGGTGGAATAAACTCGTCGAGCAGATCCAGGGGGATTTCCTCAGTGGTGCCGGTCAATGTCAGCTTGACTGTCTCTTTCAGCGCTCCTCGCTCAAAAGTCACTGAGACTTCGTTTTCGGGGCGTTCGCGCGAAATCAGAGTCCATAAACTCTCATAATCAGTCACCGGTTCCCCTTGAAAGGCCACAATGCGGTCATCCTTTTTGATCCCGGCATCTTCAGCAGCACTCTCGCTATAGACATACCTGACCACCACGCCATTTCGAGGAGCGGTCAACTCAGGACGTTGAGGAAGGATCCCGAGAAACCCTGATTCATAAGGGATCAGGGTTTGCACCAACGCCATTGTTGTTTCGATCTTCTTTTGATTCTTAAGAAATGTGACAGGGACAACATCTCCCGCATAATGAGTTCCCAAGGCGTAACGCAGATGGCCAACGCGAGTGAGAGGAATGTCATCAACGCTGAGAAGCACATCACCTCGCCTCATCCCGGCTCGATAAGCGGGAGAGTCAGGACGCACCATGTCGATCAACAAATCCCCCTCCATCAAATCATTACGACGAAATGTCACGCCCATCAGCCCAGGGTGAAGATCCTCACCTTCCTTCAAACGCTCTAGCATTTGATAGACATCTTCAAGTGGAATCGCGAAACCGATTCCCGAGTCGTACCACTCCACACCTGCAGTCTCAGTATTGGCAGAGGCAGAAAGAGGAACGAGCACTCCCATCACTTTCCCTTCGATATTGAGAAGCGGACCGCCGTAGTTGACCGGAGAAACTTTCGCATCGGTCTGAATGGCTTTTCCCCAAACACGATTGATGGCACTCACGATACCGACTGAGACATTCGGGATTTCAGGAGAATAGGTTCGACCGGCTGCAACCCCCCATTGACCAACCTTAATTTGATCGGCCGGCACAGCTTCAGCAGGTTGAAGATTATCGGCTTCAATTTTCAGCAATGTCAGCATGCGAGAACGATCAGTGGCAATCACTTCTGCCGGAAATCGTCGACCATCAGCGAATTCGACAAGAACGGAAGCCGGTTTTGAAATGAAGTTAAACGCGGACGAAATAATATAACCATCAGCACTGACAACCAGGCCTGTTGTCGGCCCCGTGCTAGTCAATATTCGGCCTACGCGGTCCAGTCCCCCGACGGTCTGAATCCTCACAATTGAGGGCTCCGCCAAGGCAACAGCCTGTTTGAAGGCTTGTTCTTCCAACTCAGTAAGTGAGGGAGAATTTTGAGCATCAACATGACGACTGAAATTCGGCAGCAGTGTGACGAAGCATAAAAGAAACAACAATCGTAAGGTGCTCATAGGAAATCTCTGAGTTGGGAATTGCCAAGATCAGCAAGGCTTAATTTTCATTTACTTTGCGGGGAACAATCGCATCGACTGTCATCAGCTTGTCATCTCGTCGAATCGTTAATGATAAATCGTCGCCCGCCTCGAGTCGTCCGAATTCCTGACGTAACTCGCGACAAGATTGAACCAAGTTGTCATTCACAAACAATATTAAGTCACCCGGCTTCAGTCCCAACTCCTCTGCAAGAGAATTTGCATCGACGACTTCGATGAATGCTGGAGTCCGAAACACGACGTCGGCGATCATCAGTAAACCAAAGTCGAGCGGCTGATAACGTAACGGATTATCTTCCCCGTCTGGCTTGGTTTCTTGTGAAACGTAGTCTCCCGTCATGATCTGCTTGATCACGGGAGTGAGTTCAGACATTGGCATCGCATAATTGATCCACGTATTTGATTCATTGTTGCGCAACTCTTTGCCAATCATCGCCAACAATTCCCCTTGAGTATTTGTGACGAGTCCGCCACCGGCTCCGGGGTTATTCGTAATCGCATCAATAATATAAACTGGGCCATCATAGGGGACTTCGTAAGCACCGCGACGTGCGGTCAATTTGGTTTTGGCGGCGATCACGCCATGTAAAATTGAGAGAGGTTCGTCACCCGTGGCGACTTTGAACATGTTACTGAAAGCCAGAACTCTCGTTCCGGGAGCAGCCGAGGCATGATTCTCGAGATCGAAGTAAGGCAATTGCAGGCCTTCCCGTTCAATTTTCAAGACGGCAAGGTCGAGTTGCGGCTCGGCCCCCAAAACAACGGCTGTTTCTTTGCGCCCATTGGCGAGAATTACAGTGACTCGATCCTGATCCAGAACATGACTCCAAACTGTCACGATGTGACCATCAGGACTCGCCAAAAATCCGGTGCTATAGGAATAGAGATTTCGCAGCCCCCCTGCCCCGAATATTTTCACCATACGTGATTGAATGGACCGGACGGCGGCTTGAGAATCATCGGCGTTTGCAACCGTTGACACACACGACAAGCTCATCCCTCCGGCAATGATGATGCAGCAGAGAGTTTTGCGAAGTAAATGTACGAAGACCCAATTCATGAGGAGACTCTAGTTCTCAAAATTAACGAGAGGTAACTTGTTTACCGGTTGGTTTAGGGCCGGGTGAGAGTTGAATGGATTCGATAATCCACTCAACGGAATTCGCCCCGCCGCTACTGACACTCCAATGTGAAGGGAACTTCAACTCGCCAAACTCTTTCAGCTTGGAAAATCGGATTTCCGCTTCATCAGTATCGGGTCTCACCTGAGTATCGAAAC
Organism: Planctomycetota bacterium; assembly: GCA_030836185.1. Lineage (GTDB taxonomy): Bacteria > Planctomycetota > Planctomycetia > Planctomycetales > Planctomycetaceae > JABURQ01. The sequence continues at coordinate 29,557 of JAURQH010000068.1, read as the reverse complement.
CCAGAAATGTCTGATCCTTGTCACTAAAATACCAACGACTTTGTACCGAAGTTAATTCGCTGGTGAGAACATCGACACGGTTGCCGAGCCCGTCAAGAGGTTCGGTTCCCAGATACATGAACTCCGAAAACAGAAACCCGTGATGAGTCATGAATAGCCGCAAATGATGTAATGCAACGAGCAATCCACCGGTATTAGGGGGATCGGTCGTCAACTCTGATCCATCAAAGGACTGTTTCCAAACCTTCCCGCCATACGATAGCGTCGCTTGCTCATTACTCAGTTCAACCTTGAATGGGTTTCCTTTTTGATCCTTGCCGCTGATTTTCCAAAGGCCGTTACGAGACGCATAATCTCCCCACTGATTGAGGCGACCAAGAATACGATTTTGTTCTTGCTGATTGAAATGATAGTTGGCAAAGCCCGTTTTCTTTTCGTATATCTTGGCGAACTCTGCTGGTACTTCCGGCTCTTTAGGGGCTTTTTTCTGGGCGCCTTCTTTGCCAGGTGGTTGAGGTTTTTTCTTCTGGCCGGGAATAATTTCTGACTGAGCATGCAAGCCTCTCAGCCTGACCTGAACGGTTTCCTTTTCCTGATTCCGGCGGTATTCCAGAGGTAACTTCCAGCCTTTGGGATAGATTCCTAAAATGTTTTTGTACTGGTTGACGCTTCGAATGGGTCGACCGGCAAAAGAGACAATTTCGTCACCTTCTCTGAGTCCTCGGCGATAGGCGGCGGACTCTTCCAGAATACTCTCCACCACCACAGAACCATCAGAGACTGAGGCCACTGTCGCTCCTAATGTGGCATGATCGACGATGCGACCTGATTTGAGGTGGCCAAGGAAGTTCATGATCTGATTGATGGAGATGGCATAGCCGGCTCCCGAATTCACGCGGCCTCTTTTTTCAAACGAGCCCCGACCGTTAATACCGACGAGTTCTCCTGCATCATTAAATAACGGCCCACCCGAGTTCCCCGGATTGATGGAACTATCCGTCTGGATGCAATCAGTATATTCGAGAATCGTTCCGGCGGGATACTGGTATCTATGAACCCCACTGACAATGCCGTATGTCACTGTCGGTTTAAAATCAGTGGCTAACAAAAACGGATTCCCCATCGCGTACACCCAATCACCCGCATGCAAGGCATCGCTATCACCAATTTTAGCAATGGGGAAATCATCTCGTCCCAACATCTTTAGCAAGGCAACATCACCTGTGGGGTCAATTCCCACAATGACGGCATCATACAGCTTCCCGTCATTCAATCCGCATTTCATGAAGTCACCAGCACCACTCGTCACGTGATAATTCGACAGGACATATCCATCGGCAGAAATCAAAACACCAGAGCCACCGCCCCCTTCACCACTTGCAGAAAAAATGGCAACAACCGTCGGAGAGACTTCGTTCACAACGGCCACTCGGCGTTGTTGTGCCTCGACGACGGCAGGGTCAATGGCGTAGAGAGAGTTTGTGAACAACCCTGACCACACGACGACTGCCACAAGGTGCAAGTTTTTGATGCGATAGGTTCTGGAATTCATAACCAGGAATCTCGCTGAGGACAAAAAAAATAATCGTAATAAACAGTGCTCATGTTACTTAACCAGACGTGCGTTTCCGAGTGCCAGATGATCGGCAACGGAGAGATCGGCTCCAAAGTCGACAAGAATTTCCAGATCGCGTTTGTTGGCAATCTCAAAATCCAGATCAACCGGATCATCGGCACCCCGAACATCGCCTTCAAACAAAATTTGATCATCCGCTTTGATCACGACGCGAGTATGGCCTTTGTTTCCGACCAATTCATCGATTCCCATGACGGCTTGAAATCGACGGTATTCCCCCGCCAACCGATAACGAACCAGTGTTTTGGAATGAATACACAGTCCGCGCGTGAATGACTGGTTTCCAACACGAATCAGACTGCCATCGAAATTCTGATCTCGACGCATTTTCCACTCTTCATCAAAAAACGGAGTGTATTCGTAGGTGCGTGGTTCCAGTTCCGAAAGATAAACCAACCGCCCCTGACGAAAGTCAATCAAATCGACGGCTGACAAGGTCGTGGTAATATTCAAACCAGAATCCGTTTTCGCAACGAGCTGGCCTTCAACATATCGAACGCTTGCCAATGGTAATCGATCTTTGTTCGTCATCTGAACCACGCCGACTGGCTTTCTTGGGGATACCTTTCGACTGAGAACAATCCCGAACACTTTACTGAGACCGACCGGAATTTCTTCTCCGTCCAGAAGAAAGTAAACGGCTTTCTCATCCAATTTGGAAATGACACCTTCTACAAAATCGATCGAATCCTCTTTGTTAATGACGAGTAAATCCTGTTTGGATTCACGGGCCAGAATGTCGGACCATTTTTCGAGAGTTGTCGATTCACCTTCCGCATAGCGAACGTTTTTCAGTAGCGAACCCTTGCCGGAGAGTTCGCCCAAAAGAGTGGATTGAACCGTCAATGTTGTACCATCGTACGAAATCTGATCCGCTTTAATGTGAGTCCCATCGATAAAAGTGACCATTGTCTTTGGCGTTGTAGCATCAATCGTTTCTTCTTGGCCGGCCAATTTAATCGTGAGAACATTGGTTCGCAATATCGTTTTCACTTCGTCGCCAATTTTAACTTCGACCGATTGATCCGAGAGAGCCGTCAACTCGCCCTGAATGGGATCGCCGGTGAGTAACGTGACAACGACTTTGGATTCCTGACCAAAGAGTGCTAACGGGCCAGAGAACAGAAAAACCATCAGCAAACCAAACCAGCATCGTTTGATGAACTCTGAATTGTATGGTTTAAGGTTCATCATGATGAGTTGTTCCTGAATCGTCATCGAGCGTAGAGACTGCTGGCTGCAAAAGACATAAAAAGAGACCTACTCAGGCCGTCGACCGGCTGATTTGCGAAAATAGGCTTCGATGGCACGCCGGTAATTTTCCGGGAAGTCTCGCTTCAATAAATTTTTGGCTTTGGTGACTTCGGCTTCGGGCAGAGCGCCCCAACCGGACTGTTTTTTGAGATCCTTCTTATCAACCTCACCGGGAGCAGTGGTTCCTTTCACGACGCTTTCCTGAGAGCCTCCCCCTGGTTGATTAGTGTTCCCCCCCGCTCCACTACCACCACCGGAACCGCTCGATTGTTCAATTTTCTCGATAATCGAATCGAGCAATGTGACGATTTCTTCTTCTTTCTTTTGCGTATCTTGTCCACCGCGCCCTAGAGAGAGTCGGCGTTTGACATCTTTCATCCGCTGGGCCACTTCGTCGAGAGACTCTTCTTTAATTGACGCCAATTGAAACTTCATTAACTCGGCAACAGTCGCATATCGTTCGGGGACGGCTTCCGTTTTTTTCGTTAATGTTTCAATCGTTGCCAACCCTTCATTCTTCATCAACAATTCCGATTGAGCCACCGCTTGATGAAACAATGCGGTCGGAGGATCGGCAGAATATTTCAAATCCAGTTGATCGAAGTAGGGAAGCGATTCGTCGTACAACTTCATGCGGACCAGATACACGGCATAAAACTGCGTGAGGTTCGTGCGATAGAACTTTGAGTTCTCTGCGTTATCGATCAAGTCGGAAACGGGGATTTGACGTGGCTCAATCGAAAGACGACATTGCGTCAGGAAATCATTTGTCGCAGGGTCAATCAATCGGAAAGTCGTAATGACCCGATTGAATATTTCTGACGCGGGAGGAACTTCGTCAGGAGACGACCAGAGTTGACCGACATTTTCATTGATGGTTTGGTCTGTAATTTTTCGTAAGGCCACTTCTTCCAGAACTTTAGTTTTAATATCTCCAAAACGAGGTGTTTCAATCAGATCCAATTCGTCCGCACGAACATTCACGATACCAGTGCCGAGGATCGTCACCAATGTCAGGAGCCGAAGAGTTGTCTGCGAGAGGTTTTGAAACCGCATGTTAGTATTTCCTCCTGAGAGGTTATTGGTTACGCCCAGTGGCGAGATCGTAGGTTGTTTTCTGAATCCGTGACTGTCGCCTGGAAAGCTCCTGCAATTGATCGACAACATCGGTCGAATCGGCTGCTTCCCCACGAAATTCACGAGCCAGAACCCGAGTCCTGCGGTTAATTCGTAGTTGTAGAGAACGAAGCATCTTCAATTCTGCCAGTTTATCCACGAGAGGCGGTTGCTGCGATTGTTGTTGCTGTTGTTGCTGTTGTTCTTTTTCCTCTTCCGACTTTTCCATTTCCTTTTGGAGCGCTTCGACGATTTCCTGTAAGGCTTCGATCAGGTCTTCTTCAATCACTTGAGTCAGTTCGCCCGTTTGCGATTGCTCAAGACGTTTGGCGACTGTCAGCATATCCGAACGCATTTGTTCAATCGCTTCTGGAAACGCAATCGATGACCCTTCGGCTTTGAGCAAATCGAGTGCTTTGACGGCTTCCAACGCGATCTCATCTTCGGTTTGTGCCAATTCTCGCGAACGGGCGTGGTGTCGGCTGGTCCAATCGGGTTGAGGTGTTTTATCGAGATTGATGGTCCCCGTATAAACCATGACCTGCATAGCGAGCATCTTTTGAAACCGGGCTTCGAGCGCGGCAAGTAAGAGTTCGCGTTCTTCTTCACGAAGCTGACGCAGTATTTCTTCCAATTTGGCTTTGGCCTCTTCCAGTTTGGCAATCGCCTCGGATTGTTCACGAGATGCGTTATCGCGATTTTTCTTTTTGAGTTCCTCGATTGCGCGATTCATCCGATCAACGGCTTGTGCGATGTCATCACGTCCGGCTGTTTTCTCTTCGTCAGACTCTTCACCTTGCTCTCCTGATTCCTGTTCTCCTTCTTGAGACTCTCCCGACTCTCCTTTAGGAGGTTGACCGGATTGAGGCTTGCCCTGTTGTGATTTTCCAGACTTGGACTCACCCTCTTTGGGTTCCCCCTCTTGAGGCTCGCCTTCGCTGGGCTTGCCAGCTTCACCTTCTTTTGGCTTACCTTCGCCAGATTTTCCTTCTTTGGGGTCTCCCATTCCTTCTTTAGGATCGCCTTCGCCCGGTTTTGATTCTCCCTCTTTCGGCATGCCTTCACCAGATTCACTCTCTTTTGGTTCACCCTCTTTTGATTCTCCTTCTTTTCCCTCTTTGCCTTCCCCTTTTTTACCGTCTCCCTCTTGAGAATCACCGGACTTACCCTCTTTGGGTTCGTTCTTGGAATCTTCCCCTTCCTCGCCCGCTTTGGATTGTCGCTCGGCATCCTGACCATCGATTTTCTCGACCAACTCTTGCCCGGAGGCTTCGGCGATCTCTTGTTGTTTGATAGCTCGTTCGACTTCGTCACCACGTTCATTCGACGCGCGGGCGTCTTTCGATTTGCCAATGGTGACCTGAAGATCTTTAAGGATTTGTTGAATGCGCTCCTGCTCTGCTTGCAGCTCGCTACGGCGGTCACCGCTTTCGAGCAAATCGAGCAGCGATTTGAGAGATTTGATCACTTTCGTTTCGCGATCCATTGCATCGCCATACTGTTCGTCAGCCAGCAGTTTCACGATCTGACCCATCTGCCCGGAAATACGATCCGATTTACTTTGGCCAATTCCACGAACAAGCAGTTCGGCCTGCTCCGGGTCAGTTTTGCGAAGATACTCGGCCATCTTCAGCATGGTGTTCTCAAATCGCTCATACCGTAAAGCGATGGCTTCTTGCTCTTGATGAAGTTTGAGCGCGTCAGCCTCCGCATCGGCTGTTACTGAGGGAACATCTTCTTGCGCCACACCGACCACGGGATTGCTCACAAGCAGACCAATCACCAGAAGACTCGATACGCAGACCAGTTTGCAGAGTTTTTTGTATCGCTTAGAAATCATCGACGGTCTCCCTGTGCTGCGTGGAAGAAGCTATAGACTTGCCGGGAAATTATACGACCAAGACTCCTGTGGGACGAGGTGAATGTCGCGTTTGGCGGAGTCTCGTTCATGCTAAATCCCCAATTTTTTCAGACTGTCTTTCAGTTTCTCGACATCTTCCTTCTGCTTTTTCTCGGTCTTTTCCTGAACATTTTCGACGCCATTGATCATTTCCCGCAAACCTTGGATCAATTCGTGGAACTCGGCAAGATCCGACATTTCCTCCAAAACCTTCCGCATTTGTGTCAGTAACAGGTTGAGGGAATCAGTCGTCTGATCGATGGCAGGCAGCGGGTTTTCTTGTTCGTCGTTTTTCTGACTAAACAATCCCACGGCAATATCGGCATCTTCGAACGTGCTTTCTGTGATTTGCTTTAGAGGCGTAATGATCAGTGACTCAATCTTTTCGATCTGTTCCGTCGAATGCACCCGATTGTTTTTCAGCTCATCCAGAATACGCTGAAACGATTCCGCCACCGCCGTCGTTTCGGTGCGATTCTTTCCAATTTGATGCCGAGATCGCTCGGCGGCGTTGGTCACTGAGACATGTAGCTTGTCTTTCTGATCGGGATCGGAACCTTCCGTATTGCGAAGTTTGACTAATTCGGCCGCTTTGTCGCGATGAACGATCAGATCGTCGCGAGTCCGTTCGAGTTCAGAAATGATTTGTTCGAACTGCCGACGCAGATTGATTTCTCGATCATTCAGGATCGCCAGCAGTTCTTGTTCGGTGACGATTGTGAAGTTGTAGTTGCGTCCCCGATTCTCATGCGGACCATTCAGATTGTCGTTATCCATCGCGTACACAGTCAGAATGAGTTTCTGACCCGGATCAAGTTCGAGAGGTTCGACGTTGAATCGTTCAAAGCTGATCGTTTCTGACTCGGCAAGTCGATGTTCGAGTACAATTTTTCCGTCCCGTTTTCGAGGAGGCGTTTTGAAGGGTCGCAAACGATATTTTTCGGCATCATCAATTTTGAAGTCGAAATAGGTTTTGAGAATACCAAAGTCGTCCGTCACAAGCCCCTTCACAGGAATGCGAGCTTTTTTCGTGATGGAAGAACCGATTCCCGCAAGTTCCGTTTCAATTTGAGGAACGGCATCCTCAACGGAGAGAATAGAAAATCGTTCCGGTTCAGCAGAGATGATGCCGTCTTGGTCTTCCAGATAAATTTTGAATTCCGAATCGGCAGGAATCACCCAAGGCTTACCAAACTCTATTGGAAGCCCAAACTCGCGACCGGCAATTTCATCGATGGTTTTTGAACTCAGCACGAATGGCAAACGAACGATTTGATTCGAGGAATCCATCGCCGCTTCGGCCAGTGTTGTTGTTAGCGGTTGTCGAGAGCCGTAACTTCCGTCTTCGTGGACATCCCGGATATTGGAACCCGCAGGCTTCTTGGTTTTATCGGCATCGGTGATCAGACCTGTTTCATTTGACGAAGTCGCAAACTGCCTGAGTGTGAATTCGTACGGCCCCGCCTGAACAATGACGCTTGTGAGCGGCTTGTTCGATTTCAAAGTCAATAGAAAGGCGGTTTCTGCCGGGATGCGAATCTGCTTCCCCTGAAGCTGTCGTTCATCCAGCGTTTCATCCTCGGATGAATTCAATCCCATGTATGCCGGATAATGACAATGCAAGGCGATAGAATCGGGTTGAGGAGGAGAAACAATCTCGACACGATACGGTGTGCGATTGATATAGTCGTTGCCCGAAACCCAAAACTTGAAACCATCCAAAACCGAATTCATCTTGAACTGAAATTTCCGCTCTCCACGCCGTGCGAGAGACTTCACATCCCCGCCGCTGGTCGTCTCAAAAAGGTATTCAATTTCCACGTCTTCAGGGACGGCCCATTCCAGCCCCAACGGGTTTGTTCCTTCCGGTACAGAAACCAGCAGTTTCAAATCTGACCCACGAGGATGTTTGTAGACTCCATCGATAAAGAGACGTTCACGATCACCTGGCTCGGCGAGAACAACAACATCGAGTGAAGTCTGTCGCATCCAATAAATACTGTCAAAATAAACAAACGCCCGTGACCAACGTGCGAAGGAAAGAGGCATTGCTACCGCAACTGTGCCGACACCAAAGACCAACACCACAGCAATGGCCCACCCACGAATCAACGGTTTCCAGTCAAACACATCGGACAGTTCAAGCTGACTTGCGGAACGACTCACATCCTCAATGGTATGTTCTAACATCGCTTGAGAAAGTGGTGTGTGGTGGGCAGAACTCTCACTATTCATTTCGACGGCAGTAATCAGTCGATCATTCAATTCAGGAAATCGACGCTCGAGAATCAGCGCCAACGATTGAGATTTTTTGCTTTTGAGGAGGCGCAGGAAGACTTGATTCGCAAGAACCCAAGTCATTGCAGCCACCATGCCCACCGCCATCAACACTCGGACGACGACGGGAAGTTCCAATCGGCTGATCTGAAAATAGAGCCAGTCGAGAGAAATTGTGGCAAAAAAGCCGAGGCACAACGTCACCAGAACGAGTGCTAGACCATGAAAAAAGAGATAGGTCTGGATCTTGAGCCGCAGCTTATCCAGCACATTTTCCAGCTTCGGGTGCAATGAACGATAGGGCAGGCTCGACATGCGGCTCGAATTTCTCTTTCAAAACAGTTGTAACGGGACAAACGGCTGCCCCATTGAAGACGCTTGAACCGGGATGATCCAACGCGGGCCTTCAGGAATTAAGCAGTTTATTTCAGCATATACACGGTTTTTCCCTGGTCGGCGATGTACTTCTCTGTGGCGATGATGAAACCTTTACCCGTGTCATCCAGAAACAGGCCAATTTTACCCGTTCCTTTCGTGATGGAGTCTTTGATAATCGAGTTCCCTTCACCGTTAACGATTGCCAGAATCGCTTTACTAACACTGATTTGTTCATATTTGAAGGTTTGAGGCATGTTCTGAGTGAAGCCGGCCAATTTCAGTGCATCCCCTTCAATTTCCAAGCTGAGTTCCGCTTCGTCAGCAATGTAGGCAAATGCGTCTTGCAAAGGCATTCGACTGAAATCGACCTCGATTGGCTTCTGAAGTTTCTCCTCGAAGGTCAGCTCTTTCTTGGGTTGATTCGAGGCAACCATCGTGGCTGGGGTATCAGATTTATTGAAATCGGTCCGGGTTGATTCATCCCATGCCATCAAAGACCCCAAGGCCAAATTGGGGGCGGCACGGTCGTTGAGGACCGTCGTGAATTGGACCGATCGGTTATCGGAGCCGCTGGAGGTTGCCATCGTGAAGACTTTAGCCATTGCCGGATATCGACCAATAATTTTTCGCTTACCGACTTGTTGCGGTGTCATTTTTCGCACAGCACCTAACACTCGCTCGGGGACTTCCTCCAATCGCTGACTCAACTTACGTTGTACAGAAGAAGGCAATGCAGCAGCATCGTTCCGAAGTGACATTTCATGATGGAATTGACCATCCAGATGAACACTCCAAATTGCGGTGAGAACATCATCGCCTAACCAGTCCAAAAAATGATTCAAAACAGGGCGAGCGTTTTCCGGGAACCAACTCACCTGCTCAAGTCGCAAAATTTTGGGATCGAACAGAATCGTCAAATGTCGCTCGCTATCGGTCTTCAACAGCATTGTTTCGATGTCGCGATTTGTAATTGCGTTGACATCAATCGCGTCGGCCATTTCCTGGGCGTATTCTCCCGGTCCCACGGCAAAACGGCGGTTATCGATATGGATAAAGCAGTCATCCCCGGTCAGATAAATTCTCGGCTCGTAATCATTCACGCTGTCTCCCGGAAACAACTTAATGAGCGTGGATTCCTGCTGTTCTTCCTTCAATTCGACATACGCGGCTACTTTCGGGCGTTCGTTTCGTAAACCCGGTATCAGGCAAATTCTGAGTCGATCAATTTCGGCAGGATCAAACTTCGTCAGCGCCTTGATTTCTGTTTCCAGCCAAGTTCCCAACGGTCCCAGACAAAAGAGAAACTCTTCCCCCAATGAGCGAAACTCAACCGGCAATGGACCCGGCTTCCAAAACTCATCGGGATGCAAGTTGATAATCACCCGCGCCCCGGAAGGCATAAAGTTTAACGCAATCGGTGCCCCCTTGGTGGGAGCCGCATTTGCCAAGGCTTCCAAGTCTGATTTGTCTTTGGCTTTTTGAGCATCGTAAGCAGCATTCCGCTTTGGCTTCTTAGCGTCTGCTGCCGCCAAAGCTTGCTTCTTCTGCTGATCTTTGATGTAAAAAATCGTCCCCGCCAGTAACACGGCAACCAGTCCACCAATCACAATCTGAAAATTACGCCGTTTCTTATTCTTGCGGCGTATCTCTTTCATCCGCTGGACACCACCCGAGTCAACGTCGGGGGCCACGACCGGAGCTTCGAAGGTGTTGATCTGAGGAGCGTGTTGAGCAGGAGCGGTGTTAGGAGCAGATTGCTGTGCAGCAGGAGCAACCAGTTCCAATTGAACCTCATCCTCGTCTGGTTCTTCAAGACGAAACGCTTTCGAACATTTGGGACACTTCCCTTTCTTACCAATCAAACTGCGATCTTTCAGTTTGAGTTCGGCTCCGCAATATGGGCAAGGAATGACAAAGGCTGGCATTATAAGTGTCCTTCGTTACAAATGATGTCAAAGACTCATCTCTTCAAGACGCATTCTCGGGATGAGCAGTTCCCATTCCGATTGAAGATTTCAGTTTAACAGAAGTCTCCTCTGATTCCATCCTCTTTCCTGAAAACAGTTTACAACGGAAGTGGTCCCTCATCGGCAAAGGGATGTAACGCACCGAGTGACTTCTCTTTAGGCACCGCAGCCAGCAGATGTTCGGCCATTTGCAGATCTTCTTTCGTCGTAATTTTCAGGTTGATTGCCGGGCAAGGCACGATGGCGACCGAATGCGGCAGACGCTCGACCAATTGAGCCTCATCAGTGGCGACAAACCCGTCTCGTTTCTCGAAAGCCTCTTCAAGCAGAGATTTACGGAAAACCTGAGGCGTTTGAGCTTCCCACAATTGCTCTCGGGAGACGGTTTCTTCGATGTTTTGCTGTTCATTGACCCGTTTCAGCGTGGAAGCGACTTTGTGCGCCAAAATGGCGGCATCGGTCTCGGCGGCCTTGGCAAAGACATCATCAATCCACTTTTTCGCCAACAACGGCCGAGCCGCATCGTGAACCGCGACAAAGTCCACGTCCTCATTCACGGCAGCCAGTCCGTTTGAGACGGAATCGGCTCGCTCGGCCCCTCCCAGCACGATCTGAATGTTCATGAATGCAAGATTGGGGCGAAATTTCTCTCTAAATCGTTCTTCATCTTCGGGCGAAATCACAATAATTGTCTGCGAGACATCGTCTCGCTCGACAAAATGCTCGGCGGTGCGCAGCCAGACAGCACGATCTTTGAGATTGGTAAACACTTTCTTTTCGTGTGTGTTTCCGAATCGACTGCTTTTTCCGGCAGCAGGAAGAATCACAGCAAATTTAGGCATTTCTGACTGCTCCTGAATAACATGACCTCAAGAATCACCACATCCTAGTCGGGAAGTCTCCGAGAGGACAACCTGCTGAATGATGGGAACCCAAAGGTCGCCGGAATCGACTGAATTATTGTGTGGGGTTCTCACTCATGATGCGTCAAGTCGTGGGAGCATCTGGAGATGCTGACAGGGAAAATTGGTTTTTCGGTCGCGTCCTTCAAGATGCACCGCTAACATGAGACACATCATTCATTAATGCTGACAAATATCGAGACATTTCTTCAGAAGCGAGTTTGACTTCATGAGCGATCAGCCGAGCGGTGCCAAAACCGAAGAAACCGTCAAAAGAATCAACGATGCTTACGCAAAAATTCGTGAGCAAATGAGCAAGGTCATTGTGGGACAGGACGAAGTAGTGGATCAACTACTGATTGCCCTGTTTTCACGAGGTCACTGCTTGCTGGAAGGAGTTCCCGGTCTTGCCAAGACCTTGATGATCAGCACGCTGGCTCGAACATTGTCGATGTCGTTTTCCCGCATTCAGTTTACCCCCGACTTGATGCCCGCAGACATCACCGGAACGGACGTTTTGCAGGAAAACAAAGAAACCGGCGAGCGTGTCTTCCGCTTTATTCAAGGCCCATTGTTTCACAACGTCGTGCTCGCCGACGAAATCAATCGCACACCGCCGAAAACTCAAGCGGCACTCCTGGAAGCGATGCAAGAGCGACAAGTCACCGTCGGCCAAACGCGCCACATGCTGGATGAACCGTTCTTCGTGCTGGCCACACAAAACCCCATTGAACAGGAAGGAACATACGCTCTTCCCGAAGCACAGCAAGACCGCTTCATGTTCAAAGTGACGGTTGACTATCCCTCATTCAGTGAGGAACGCGAGATTGCCAAAGCGACCACCAGTACCCTCAAACATGACGTGGAATCGGTTCTGGATGGAGAGGAAATCATCCAACTTCAAGAATTGGTTCGACAGGTTCCGATCACCGATCATGTGGTCGACTATGCCTTGGCGTTAGTCCGTCAGACGCGCGTCAACCGTCCAGGTACCCCGGCCTTCATTGACGAATGGCTCAGTTGGGGAGCCGGTCCGCGAGCCGTGCAAATGTTGCTGCTGGGTGCCAAAACACGCGCCATTCTCAACGGTCGTATGCATGTTTCGACCGAAGATATTGCCGCTCTTGCCAAACCGGTTCTGCGACATCGGATTGTCGTCAACTTCTCAGCAGAGAGTGAAGGCATTGATAGTGACAAAGTGATCGAACGTCTTGTGGCGGAAACGCCCTCAAAGGAAGGTGAGCTGACAAGTGACCCAAGATTACAGAAAATTTTTGCGGCCTGAGGAACTCAGCCGAATCTCGCGACTTGAGATTCGGGCCCGTCAGGTGGTAGAAGGTTTTCTGTCGGGGCTTCATCGCAGTCCGTATTACGGCCAATCAGTTGAATTCGTGCAACACCGAGAATACGTTTCGGGCGACGATATTCGTCGCGTTGACTGGAAAGTCTGGTCGAAAACCGACAAGTATTACATCAAGCTGTACGAAGAAGATACGAACCTGCGGACCACATTGCTTGTTGATTTGAGCGAATCGATGCTGTTCCAATCGGGCGCAATGTCAAAGTACGACTATGGTTGTACGATTGCCGCGGCTCTTTCACATTTACTCCTAAAACAGCAGGATTCCGTGGGACTGTATGCGTTCGACGACACGCTGCGGAAACGTGTTCCCTCGAGTAGTCGCCGCACCCAATTGCACGCGATTTTGCAGGCACTCAATAATGAGAAGCCAGCCCAAAAGACCAGTATCGACAAGCTCTTGCGACAAGTCGCCGATGACCAATCGCAAAAAGGGATGATTGTGTTGATCTCTGACTTATTCGTGGATCGCGAGAGTCTGTTCAAAGGTTTGACCCAACTTCGCTACCGTGGACACGATGTCTTGTTGATGCATGTCCTCGATGATCAGGAAATCGACTTCGAATACTCGGGGACGACACGTTTCGAGGGGATGGAAGATGCGGGAGAACTGGTTTGCGACCCGCGCGCCTTGCGGGAAGGTTACCAACAAGCCATGCAGGACTATTTGCACGAACTACGGCGATTCTGTTCCAAAAATCTGGTGGACTATCAGACCATTCGAACCAGCGAGCACATGGATGCGGCCTTGTTACATTACTTCAATCACCGAATTGGGATGCGGCAGGCTGTCCAAAAATAAGACATCATTGACACCATGAAATAACAACACGAAGTGAGATAACACCCCGATATGGGCGGACTATTTTCAGCATTAACCAGTAGCCTGGCACCGTTCTTTTTGAACCCTGCGGTGTTTCTCCCCGGTGCTGCGCTCATTTCCGCACCGATCATCATCCACTTACTCAATCGGATGCGGTTTCGCAAAGTTCGTTTTGCGGCAATGGAATTTCTGCTGCAAAGTCAGAAACAGAACAAAAAACGGATTCTCTTTGAGCAATTACTATTGCTGCTGCTGCGCATCTTAATTGTCTTGCTGATTGCCGCGTTAATTGCGCGTATGATCTTCAGTCCCAATCAATTGGCGTTTTTGCGCGGTGAGAAAAGTCATCATCTTGTGCTGATTGATGATAGTGCTTCGATGCAGGATCGTTGGGGAGAAACGACCGCATTTAGTGAAGGCAAAAAAGTCATCCAAAAGCTGGTCGAAGAAGGCGCGCAGCGTCCGGGAACACAAAAACTGACCGTCCTGCTACTTTCCAATCCCGATCAGCCGTTTATCAACGGAGAAGATGTCTCCGAGCAGTTGCTGATCAAGCTGGCAGAAGACCTCGAAACCTTGCAGCCGACCTCTCGTGCTCTCAATCTAATCGATGGATTACAAGCGTCACTGGAACGCCTCGCCGATTTGCAGGCCGTCTCGCGAACCGCGTATGTTGTCACCGATTTTCGCGCAGAAGATTGGAACGCCCAGCCAGCATTGGCACAAACGATCAAATCGTTTGAAGAGTCCGAAATTGCCGTGAACCTCGTTCGGTCGGTCACTGAACGACACGCCAATCTCTCGCTTGTCGGATTGACGGGCGACTTACAAACGTCTGCCGTCAATGTGCCATTACGACTGACGGCCCAGATTCGTAATGATTCCGAAGTCCAAGCAAAAAACATTCGCCTGACGGTGATTCAGGACGGCAAGAAATTGCCGGTCGCGGTTCCCGTCCCGGAAATCGAAGCGGGAGAAACCGTTTCCAAGTCGTTTGATGTGGTGTTTGGTGCTCCCGGTCGTCACCGCTTGGAAATCCTTCTCGATGCCGATTCTCTCGAACAGGACAACAGCCGCTATCTGGTTGTCGATTTGAAAAATACAAACCCCGTTTTGCTGATCGATGGATCTCAAGACAAAGAGGCGGCAGCAATTGTCGCTGATGCGTTGGCCGCCGATCCAGCTCTGACGGGGATTGCTCCTCTCATCCAAAGCCCCGATTTCCTGAGACGTAACAAGTTGGATGACTTCCGCTGTATCTACTTAATCAATGTGGGCGATTTGGCAGCCGACGCGATCCTGCCTCTGGAGAATTATGTTGCCAATGGAGGCGGACTGGCGTGGTTTTTGGGTGATCTCTCCGACCCGCGATTCATCAACGAGACCTTGGTTCGCAACGATGAAGAGAGCCTGTTTCCCGTTCAACTCTCCCCCGCATTCCGTGATCTTCCCCGTGCGACAGAAGTCTCTCCCGGACCCGATCTCCAATTCTCCGACCATCCATTATTCACCATTTTCGAAGGCGCAGAGAACCCGTTTGTCGCTGCCGTCCATGTTGATCGCTATTTCCCCGTGGCAGAGTCCGTTTCACAGTCGGCTTTAGAGCAAGCTGGCCAGGTACAAACACTCGTCACGATGCGAAATGATGCGCCGTTAATGTTTGAACATTCCTTCGGTCTCGGCAAAGTCTTCACCAGCTTGACCACTGCGGGGAGCTTGTGGAATGACTGGTCGACAAACCCGAGCTTTGTCATCTTTCATCTTGAGTTACAGAAATATCTCGCCAAACGATACCGACGACAGGAAAGCGAAGAAGTTGGGACGCCGATTGAGTTTACCCTGGATGCCTCTCAATACTCTCAAGAGCTGGAAGTCACCACACCCGACGAGCGGAATGCTCAATTGCAAATGACTCGGGAACAGGCCGACGCATCCGGCGACCGGGAAGAGTTTGTGTGGAAAGCCAGTTTTGCCGGGACCAATGAGCCCGGAGTCTATCGTTTGACGCTTTACGATAGCGATCAAAACCCTGAAGAACGCTGGTTAGCCTATAATCCACCGCTCACGGAAAGTAGCCTCAAATTGCTCACGCAAGAGGATTTGGAAGGACGTGTGGGAGAAGATGTCGCCATCCAATCGTACGAAGATTTAGCCTGGCTCCAACAAAGCGACTCGCAACAGGAAGCTCGGATGTCGTTATTGATGATTCTGTTTCTCGTCATGATGGCCGAACAATTCCTCGCCTATCGTTTAAGCTATCACACCCGCAAGACGGGAGCGGCAACCCTCTGATGGATTTCATATCTTCCACAACTCTACTCGCAGCCGAGCCCATTTCTGGAGCTCTCCAGAACTGGGAATGGAGCACTCCTCGATCCGCGCTCGGCTGGATGTTGGTACTCCTTCTCGTTGTTTTGTATCTCACCTGGACGGTCTGGTTGTACTGGCGTGATTCCCAATCATTCCACCCACTCTGGCGTGTCTGGTTAATGCTGCTTCGTTTGGGGGCTCTCGCGGGATTACTGGTTATCGCGTTCAATCCCCAGCTCAAAACAACAAAAACCGCCTACCATGCATCCAAAGTCGGCATCCTGATTGACACCTCGTTATCGATGCGTTTCCCGGCGGGTGATACCGATGATTCGACCGCGAATGAATCCGTTTCCCGACTCGAAGCCTCTCGAAAATTACTCTTTGACGAAGAGTTGATTGCAAAATTACGCGAGCAACATGAAGTCTCCATCTTCACCTTCGATAGCCGGCTGAAAGGCCCCATTCACGTTTATCCTTCCCTGCATCCGCTGGCCTTAGAATACCGACGAGCGATTGATCAATCTCAAGGAGAAGAAACTGAGGAGACTCAATCACTCCAGGATCAACTTTTGAACTCGGCGATGTCGCAACAAAACCTCTCAGAAGAAGATAACCCTGAGACATTCTCCGAAAACATGACGTGGGACGATCTGTTTCCGGCATCTGGGACGGAAACTCGTTTGGCAGAATCGGTCAACTCTGCCCTGACTCAACTTGGTGGGCATCTTTCTGGATTGATTGTCACCTCCGATGGAGCTTCCAACGCCGGCTTGCAGGCTTCATATGCCAATGCGGCTGCGTCTCAAATCGATGCAAGGCTGGTGGCTGTTGGTATCGGATCAACACAACAACCGGTCAACCTCACCGTTGCTTCAGTCCAAGCTCCGTCCCTGGTTCGTATCAGCGATCAAGTCGGAGAAGTGAACGATCAATACGATGTGGTCGCCTTAATTCAAGGGTCCGGCTTGTCGGGAAAAACCGCCGATGTCGACTTGCTCATGAAACCCAAAGACGATCCCGAAGCCAAACCGACTCTCATCGAATCGAGACAAATCTCATTTCAAGAAGAGGAAGAACGATTCGAGTTAACTTTCAATCGCGAACCAACCGAAGAAGGCCGTGAAGAGTATCTCGTGCAGGCACGACTCACAGAAGACTTGGGCGAGATTAACACCGATGACAACTCGGCTCGTCGAACCGTCAATGTCACCCGCAAACGGATGGAAGTATTGGTCGTCGCCAGTGGGCCAATGAGAGATTACCGATTCTTGCGAAGTATGCTCTCCCGCCGCTCGGGGATTGAAATGGACATCTGGTTGCAAACCGTCGAGCCGGCATTAGCGGCCTCGGTCGATCAGGATGCCCGTGAACTTCTGACCGAATTTCCGACCTCCGCACAAGACTTGAATCGCTACGATGTCATCATCGCATTCGATCCTAACTGGCGGGAGCTCAACCCCGAGCAAGTTCAGTTTCTGTCTGAGTGGGTGGCGACCCACGCAGGTGGAATGATCTATGTCGCGGGAGATGTCTTTACGGGGGAACTCAGCACTCTGGCTCAAAGTGATGATCCCGAGCAGGTCAATGCCTACAAACCCGTTCTGGATATGCTGCCCGTGCATCTCGCCTTGGGGGGCTTTGATATCGTCTCGACCGTCTCCTCAGAACAAGGGTGGCAGATTGATTTCACTAAAGATGGAGAGGGCACCGGCTTCCTCCAACTGGATGACGACCCGGGAGCTTCACAACTTGCCTGGAAAGAGTTCGAAGGAATTTACCGTGCTTATCCCACGGCTGGACCAAAACCGGCCGCTACTGTCTATGCGTATTTCTCCGACCCACGTTTTGGCACACAATACGGTCAACCAATTTTATTAGCGTCTCAGTTTTATGGAGCCGGACGAGTCATCTATCTGGGTAGCCCCGAGCTATGGAGAATTCGCGCACTCTCAGACGATTACTTTAATCGCTTCTGGGTGCGGGCCATCCGCGAAGTGGCCCAAGGGCGTATGAAGCAAGGAAATCAACGCTTGCTGCTGATGCCCGAACGTAAGACTTATTACCTCGGGCAAACCGTTCGGATTCGCGGGCGAGTTTTTAATCGACAACTCAAACCGTTAGAGGCTCCCGATGTCACCATGCGCCTTTACGAACCGGATGGACGAGAAGTCATTCCCGCACGTAAACTGATTCGCGATCCGAATCGAGTGGGAGAATACGTCGGAGATTTTCGCGTAACGAGACAAGGAACGTATCGTCTGGAACTCCTCGATCCTGAAGAAAATGAAGCCGTCGCATCGAGCTCCATCGAAATGGAAGAAATCGAAGTCACCGTTCCCAAACTCGAGTCAGAGAACACTCAGCAAAACGTCAAATATCTCCGTGATCTTGTGGACGACACCAACGGCGATTATGTGACACTCGAATCGGCATTAGCGACCATTCCCGACTTGCTACCCAATGTGGGTGAGGCATTTCAAATCGATGTCAGCTCGCGACCGCTATGGGATAAGGCTTGGGTGATGTACCTGCTAATCGGTCTGCTTTGCCTGGAATGGCTGACGCGAAAACTGCTGAAACTGGCATGATCGGGTCCCCATGGTGGATTGATCTGCTATAGTATTCGCATGGCTGTTTTTGAATTCCCCTGCCCTGTTTGTTCTCTGACACTTCGCGCCCGGGATCAATCCGTCGCGGGACGGACGATTGTCTGTGCCGACTGCGAGACGCAACTCCTCGTTGAGCTCGATGGAGACGGTCAACTCTTTGCGAGACAGGCACAAGACATTTCTCCCTTATCGACAAAACCGGCTGGCGAAACTGATCCTCTTGAATCACCGAGTCCGCAATTCGATCCACTCAGCCCCCAAAATTCATCAGGCATCCCAAGACGTTGGTTACTGGGGCTCGGTCTTGCAATCGTTGTTCTGGCGACTTTTTATTCGCTCGGACGGCGTGATTCTGTTCCTGCGGATAAAGATGTCACTCTCCCTCCAGAAGTGGCTGACGAAAAAAACTCTGATCCACCGAATCCTGAGCCGCCATCCGATCCGAAACAACAACCTGTCGATGATGACAATGGGTTGTATGCGGGATTGAACAGGCTCATTAAGCAATATCAGCAAGAGCAAGGAGTCTTCCCCGCACCGCCTCAAACGGCTTTGGAAGATCCCAACCAACGTCTAAGCTGGATTGCCAATCTGGAAGCAACCCTCACCCCCAATCAACTCCCGCCGCTGTGGGATCGTCCTTGGAATGATCCACTCAACGAACACTTTGTCAGACGTGCGTTGCCTCATTACTGGAATCCTGCGATCACACAAAAAACATCTCCTGACAAATATCCCGCGACACACTTTGTCGGCCTTGCGGGAGTCGGCAAGGATGCGGCCTCTTTGCCAAAATCTGATCCGCGCGCCGGGATGTTCGGCCATCAAAGAACAATCACCGTTGATGATCTTACAGCGGGAGCCGCCAATGTCTGGATGATCTCTGGAGTGCAGGACAACATTGGTTCGTGGGCCGCACATGGACGTGCAACAATTCGTCCCTGGACGGGTGGTGCTGTGATCGGTGGACCTGACGGATTTGGGAGTGGGCAAAAAGACTCCATGTCCATTTTAATGGCCGATGGTAGCGTTCGAACAATTTCGGCCAACACCCACCTAAAAGTTCTGGAACGTCTTGCCACCATTCACGATGATCGCAAGCCAGTCATTGCGAAGGCGAATCCCCGACCAAAACAGTTGATCGCAAAGATGCATGAGGTTGATCAAAAGAATGGCCGCTTGTTTGAATTTGGACCGTTACAAGCTCCCAAGCCTCCTGAAGCAGCGCTCAGCGATCTGATTGCCCTTTTGAAAAATGACCTCAAAGAGCAATCACCCGTCCCCATGAAGAATGTGGAACAACAACTCTCACAAAAACTGTTACTATTTGATTTACGAGAACCCCAGCCGTTGCGTGCCGTCTTCGATCAAATCGAAGAAATGACGGGAGTCCCGATCATCACAGAGTTAGATACACTCGGGGACGCCGCCAATCGTATTGAAGAGCCAGTGACAATTTCGCTGATTGAACCGACGCTCAAAGATGTGTTGGAGAATCTCTTACAACGTGCCAAACTGGGTTATCGAATCGTCGGCGGACGTATCGAAATCACTTCGGAACCGCTCATTCTGATCAAATAGAATGGCCCCTTTTTTGTTGGAAAGTTGCAGGATAGTTGTGGAACCCGACGATCAAGTTTGTCTCTGCTTTCATGTTTCCAAACGGAAAATCGTCAACTACATCCGTATCCACAAACCGCGTGTCCCGTCGCAAATCAGCGAATGTGCGTCAGCAGGAACGGGGTGTGGTTGGTGCATCCCGTTTCTGAAACGCTACTTTGAGCAAGAGACGGGCCGCGATGCAGGAGTCACGGGGAGCGATTTATCGGCTGAAGAATATGCCCAAAAACGGGCCGCCTATATCAAGGATGGAGGAGGAACACCGCCGCCGGGAGCCGAACCGTTACCGGATGAGTGATCGCCTCTACTCACCTTCGTCGATGTTAATCTTTCGCGGCTCGGTCCGTTCAACTTTCGGCAAAACGACTTTCAAAACGCCGTTATTCAACTTGGCATTGATTCGTTCGTGATCGACTTCATCACTGAGAATAAACGACCTCAGAAAGTCGCCCACCCCATATTCCTCGTGCTGACCCAGCATCCCTTCGGGAACGTACCGGTTCACACGACCAAATAGCGTCAACTTGTTGTCCTGAACTTGCAGTTCCAGATTTTCTAAAGTGACTCCCGGCAAATCGGCCACCAATACCAACCCTTCTTCGGATTCGTAGATATCAATCGGAGGTGTGAACAGGAGACGTTGTTCGGGTGCTTCGCTGGTTGCAGGAACCATTCGCTCTGGATCGTTTTGAGGAACGAGTTCGTTGTTCATCTCATTCACCACCTTCCTGAATGGGAATCTGGCGTGGAGTCACTTCGGGTGCTTTGGGGAGTGTGATTTTCAACAGACCATTCACCAATTCCGCTTTCAATCCCTCTTCTATCACGCGGTCGGGAAGGTTCAGGTTTCGTTGCCACTGCCCTCGATAGCGTTCCGAACGACGGTAATTGTTATCAGAGACCTCATCTGCTCGACGATCTCCCTTGAGAGTCAGAACACCCTGAGCGATGGAGAGATCGAGATCTGACTTCGTCATGCCGGGCAATTCTGCCGTCAACAGAAAATGGTCTTCGTATTCGTAGAAGTTGACCGCAGGGAAGGTGCGACCAAGCCGCACACCCTGTGGCGTAAAGTTCATAGAACCCATTAACCGGTCGACTTCGCGTTCCAAATCGCGAAAAGCATCCCAGGCATTTCCCCAACGAAAGACGGGCATGAATTTCTACTCCTGGACAAAATAATGGACCGATAGAGAAATTTGGCAAACCCTGTACCACACGAGCAGGGAAACTTTGCTTTCTGGCTTCAATATTGGTTAAGTGCTTATCTGACTGAGAGATAAGAAGATCGTCCTGATTCGGACGAGATCCCATTTCTTCGGACAGTGTGCCATTCTGACAGTGTAATTTCGAGTTCGACGGACTCTCTGCCGACTCGGCGTATGTCGTCAACCGAGTCGAATCGTTATGATTCATGTTCTTCATTCCCTTCCGTTTTATGTGGTTTCTCATGGAACTTTCCAACCGTCACGCCGTTTATGTCGGTAGTTTTGACCCTTTAACTCTCGGGCACGAGGACATCATTCGTCGGGGGGCATCACTCTTTGACAAATTGACGGTCGGAATCGGAATCAATCCCGACAAAAAGCCACTTTTTTCTCCCGAAGAACGTCTCAGTCTGTGTCGTGAGGTTTTGGCGCCTCTCGAAAATGTCGAAGTGAACTGCTTTGAAGGGCTGGCGGTTGACTATGTGAAATCCTGCAAAGCACAGGTGATGTTGCGAGGTGTCCGCACGCTGACCGATATTGAGTCGGAATTCACCATGTCACTCGCCAACAGAATGCTGGCTCCCGATGTCGAGACCGTGTTTTTGATGTCGAGTGATCAGTTCACTCACATCTCCAGCTCATTGATTAAACAGATCGCTCAAATGGCGAAAGAGAATTCCGCCGTGAAACTCAAGGAGTTTGTGCCGGCTCCCGTCATCCCTCAACTGATCGAGAAATTTCCCCGCTGAATCAGTCGTCCGCACTCTGGTCAAACAAAGCAAGTAAGCGATCCGTCTCATCGAGGTGTTGAGAGCTGACATCGAGCACCTGCCAGCGATCTTCCGGTTTGATGTATAACTTCTCGAGACCGAGAGCACGATTACGGATCAACAACCACTTCTGTTCGCGGAGGGACTCCCAGTCCCCTGCCCGACAAACCAGACACTTATGTAACTCTTCCTCATCTCCATTGACTAATGCGAGTAAACTTTTCCCGTCTGGGAATTCATGATCAATCTGAAGCCAGTTTAAGATTGTCGCGGGAAGATCGGCAGGATGTGTCAACGCGCCGACCCGCTCTCCAAGAGTCAGTCTTTTCTGGATCATTAAAAGCGGAAGATGCACAGATTCTTCCTGCAATGGTCCTGCTTGCTGCTGGCGTTCGAGTTGCTGAGAGACCTGAGATTCAAACAGAGGCAACCCTCCGTCTGAAGTCAACAGCAACATCATCCGCCCCGCATCCAGATCGTCGGTGAGTTGCTCGTAGAATTGACCAAGTGCATGATCCCATTCCGACAATCTCGCGGCAGCTAGGACATTGATTGTTTTGAGATGAATCGTTTCCAATTCAGTCGCTCCCTCTGACAACAAAGAGAGTGTCTCTTCGATCAAGCCAAACGCGAGTGTACTTTGTTCTGAATGCAGATCGGCTTGATCACTCTCGTCGTCTCGATCATTCTGTTCTTCCCCACTTGTCTCTGCGAACTCCTCCTCAACCTCGGCGAGTTGCGGAAGTTCATTCAGATAAAGTTCGAGGAACTCCATCCCCGGGATTGGCAAGCCTGGCATTTCCTCGGAATGAATCCAAACAATCGCCGATTGCCGATCTTGACGCAGTTGATCGATTGTTGTGAGCGCCGCGTCGATGAGTTGGCCTAATCCGTCTGTCGCAGAATCTGTCTGATTTTCGAGATATGTGGTTTTCCATCCTTGAGGAGCCACATCCCAGTCTGCGGGTTGGCAATCGCTGATCAAGTGACATTCAACGTCTACGTTTGAACAAATCGTGGAGAGTGTCGAACTGGCGGAGAGACTTTCAGCACGAACGGCCGTCATGCCGTCCCACCAGGCATGTCGCGATCGCGTGTCGCCCAGATCATCGGCGAAGTGTTGATCGAAAAGAACTCCGTGTGTCGCCATCCGGTCGAAATGAGGAGTCTGGCCTAACTCGCTGCCGTAAGCACTCAACAATTTGAGCGGTAATTGCTGAAATGAGAGGACCACGGCAATGCGGAATTCGGGCTGTTCTGCGGAAAGGTCCATAAAGTCAATCAATGTGAAAGGAATTGAACTACTTATCTCAGCCGGAAAAGTGCGTAACGTCAAGAGAGACCGTTTCTTCGGGCCTAAGGATCGCGTAAACTAAGATTACCTCAAGACCTCGATGATTGGAGCCGAAACCAGTATGTCGTTCGATTTTCTCAACCCCTGGATGCTGGCTGGACTGGCGGGAATTGCCCTGCCGATTCTGGCGCATCTGTTGAGTAAAAGAAAATATGATGTTGTTCAATGGGGGGCCATGCAGTTTCTCGAACTTGGCAAAGAAACACGACGACGCGTGCGGCTGGAAGAGCTTTTATTGCTACTGATTCGAATCCTGCTGATTTGTTTGATCGTCTTGATTTTTTCCCGCCCTTGGGCATCGGGCGGCTTCTTCAAAAATCTGGTTTCGGCTCAACCCCGAGACGTGGTGATCATTGTCGATGGCTCTTTCAGTATGGGCTGGGAAGACGGTGTCGAGTCACCTCATCAGCGAGCCATCAATTGGGCGCGTGAATTTTTGAACGACTTGGGAGCCGGTGACACGGTCGCATTGATTGATGC
The DNA here is from genome assembly GCA_030836185.1 of Planctomycetota bacterium. Classification (GTDB taxonomy): domain Bacteria; phylum Planctomycetota; class Planctomycetia; order Planctomycetales; family Planctomycetaceae; genus JABURQ01. The sequence continues at coordinate 5,590 of JAURQH010000068.1, read as the reverse complement.
CCGTGATCAGGCGAGAGCCGTTATCGAAAATCCGACACGCGATCTGGAATGGGTTCGCCAAGAACTCCAGAACCTTCCGGCCCCCTCTGGTTCCAGCAATCTTGCTGAGGCCACATCCCGAGCGGTTCAAATTCTCAGTCAAACATCTAATCTCGACCGTGAAATTCTTGTTCTGACAGATGGGCAGGCTCGTTCCTGGTCCGTCGATGACCCCAATCGCTGGCTACGATTCGACGACCTGTTACAGCAACCTGTCGTTCGCCCTCGTGTCTGGTGTGTTGATGTGACCGAGGAAGTGACCAAAGACCGAATGAACCTGACAGTCGGTGCTGTTCAACTCTCGCGAGAACTCACCGTGACCGATTTTCCGGTCCGAATTTCCACAACGATCGGCTACTCGGGAGGAGCGGAGCCGATGATGAAACGAGTGGATTTGCAGGTCAATGGCGAAACCGTTCCAGATCGTTCTATCTCTGTCCAATTGCAGCCGAATGGTGAAACGACGGTCGAATTTGAACATCGGTTTGCATCGGTTGGCTCTTATGTACTAGGCGTCAAAGTCGAAGGAGATGCCCTACCGGGAGACAACACCTCACTAGCAGCGATTGAAGTCAAGAATGCGTTACCGGTACTGTTAGTCGATGGTGATCGCAAATTTGACCCGACTCAAAGTGAAACATTTTTTGCCCAGACGGCCTTCAGCCCCTCCCTGAAATCTCGTGATTGGGTACGTGCCGAAACTGTCGGAGCAGAAGACTGGACGGCCAAGAAAATCGATCAATACCGAGTGATCGTACTGGCAAACGTGGACACACTTTCAACCGAAGCCATTCAATCACTGAAAGCTTATGTTTCCAATGGTGGCGGCTTGTTTTTCGCCTTGGGGCATCGATGTGATGAACGATTTTATAATCAGACACTATTTGACACGGGATTGTTACCCGTCCTGTTAAGGAAGCAAGGGGAGCCAGCACCAGAGATCAAAGAACAAGGCGTCAACATTCAAGCAGACTCACTCGAACTCCCCTGGCTTAAGCGATTTCAAAATACCGAATCTTCCTTCCCGGATGCCCGATTTGATCGTTGGTGGATCGTTGATCCGATTTCTTCGGTTGCTGATAAAAAAACATCCATCACGTTAAGCACACCCGTCACGGCGGCCCGACTCTCATCGGGAGATCCTCTTTTGGTGACGGCAGAATTGGGACGAGGTCGCGTGCTGGTGATGTCGGCCCCACTCGACGCGGACTGGAGTACCCTGCCCGCCAAACCCGATTACGTCGCCTTCCTGCATGAAGCAATTTTTCACCTCGCCGCAGCCGGTGTCGAACGGAATCTTCTTCCCGGTGTCCCCTTTGTCTTGCCGGTCAATTCGGAGTTCCCGTCCGAAGAATTTGCTTTTTTCGACCCTGCTGGAACGTCGTACGATGTCAAAGTCGAAGGAGCCTCGAACCGTTCTTATCTTCGTTTCGGCGAGACACAATTGCCGGGTCAATATTCGCTGGAAAAAACACCACGAAACTCTGCCCCAACCTCTCGGCAATTTTTTGTCGTCGATTATGATCGCGGGGAATCAGACCTCACCGAGCTGACTGAAGCCGATCAATCTTTTCTGATCGACAACAATCGGATGCAGTTTGTTGCGAATCACGTCGAGTTGAGAGAACAATTATTGACGGATAATTCCCGCGCCGAACTATGGAGGTGGATGGTCTTTTTGTTCCTGGGTTTCCTGGTGTTTGAAGTTTGGATGACACGACGACTTGTTCAAGGAGGACATGCCACCGATGACATTATCGACCGGCAACTTGAAGCGGAAGAAGAAGACTTTGCGGATACCTCAAAACGACAACAACCACTTCCTAAAAATCGAATTCCCGAAGGCAGATTTCCCGAAGAAGAACCAGAGGATTACGTCATCGATTGAGGCGGGATCGCCGCTTATATGAGTTAATTGAGAAACACCATGGAACAGCACTTTTCCTTACAGGGCTTGCATCAGACCGGCTGGTTAGTCGCGTCGATGATAGCAATTGCGCTGTCGGGAATTTGCATTTGGACCTTGTACCGATATGAACGGCAACTCGTCGATAAGTCAGTCGGTTGGTGGTTGTTGACAATGCGGACCGTCGTATTGGCACTCATTTTCTTTGTGTTATTGCAACCCGTGATGAGCTGGAGCATCACGAAGGAACAACAAGGGCGTATTGCGGTCGCGATAGACCTTTCCGAAAGTATGCAGACTCAAGACGAACACGCCCCCTTGGCCGAACAACTTCGCTGGGCCCGCGCGCTGGGCATGATTGGTGGTGGCGGGACTGAAGCACAAGTTTTGCGTTGGATAGAAGCAGCCGAATTAGGGCAGGAACCGGTCTGGGTCACTCCCGAAGAAGAACCAAATCCCGAACGACGCAATCAGTTGGCCACCTCGCGACGTGAAAACATCGAGCAAATTCGTGAATCATTACATGGATTCACCCGAGCCGAACTCGCAGGACGATTACTGAACTCGGCTTCGAGCCCCCTCATGAAAGAACTTGCCGACATTACGAACGTCGATTTACAGTTGTTCGCCGGCAAAGCCGAAGGAGTCGCGCCGGACTTATTAGATCAATCACTGGAAAAACCTCCCTATCTGATCGATCCTCAATCCTCAAACCTGAGTGCCGCTCTGGAACATGCCTCGGCTGACCTGGAAAGCTCCACCCTCTCGGGAATCATCTTGCTGACAGACGGACGCGACAACTCCCAAACAGATCCTCTCAATCAATCAATTCGACTTGGGTTGACCGGTATTCCCATCTACCCGGTCATGATCGGCTCTGAAAACCAACCCAAAGATCTCTCCATCTCTTCCCTAGAATATCCTCAAACTGCGTTTAAAGACGATCAGGTGACGCTCTCGGCAGCCATCAATACGTCCGGGTTTGAAGGAACTGATGTCGAGGTGGAATTGCGTTCGGAAGGGAAAGAGCCGGTCCTCAAAACCATCCGCGCCGATGGAGCCACCACCAACGTCGAGTTCGAACTCGACTCCTCCGCAATTGGACGGACAGAATACAGCTTGTTGGTCCCGTTGGAGGGGGGCGAAACTCGCGACGACAATAACGAACGATCATTTGCGATGGCGGTGGTCGATGATCGAGTTCATGTGTTGCTCGTCGAAGGTGAAGCACGCTGGGAGTTCCGCTTCATCGACAATGCCTTTACTCGCGATGAACGGATCGAAATCGAGAAGGTGGTCTTTGAACAACCTTATCTGGGCGTTCTCGAAGAAACCTTCTTTGCCAAAAAACTCGATTTGCCCGCCGATGTCGAAAACTTGGCAGAATCTCCGTTTGCCGACAAAGACATCGTCATTCTGGGAGACATTGGTCCCAAATCTCTCCAACCCGAATTCTTTCCGCTGCTCGAACAATTTGTCGCGGAAGCAGGAGGCACATTGGTGATCACGGCAGGAAAAAATTCCATGCCACGCGCTTTTGATGACAAGCGATTGAATCAACTGTTACCGATCCTCAATCCTCGCCCCGTCAATGTCACAGGGGCACGAGGTTTAGGATCACCTTCGGAACGTGGCATTCATCTCAAGTTGACTCCCGAGGGAGAATCAGAACCGTTCTTGCAGTTTGATGCGGACCGTGTCAGAAATCGCGACATCTGGAAAAACTTACCCGGCTTCAACTGGGCCATGTTCGGGGAAGCCCGTCCCGGTTCGACAGTTCTTGCAGTCGCGCGGACCGATGAAGAGGGAAAAACGCTCAACGATCCCCAAGAGTCTGCTGTGATTGTTCATCAATATTACGGCTTCGGTCAGGTGATGTGGATTGGAGTCGATTCGACGTGGCGCTGGCGGCATCGTACGGGTGATCAATATCACCATCGTTTCTGGGGACAACTCGGGCGTTGGGCGGCCCGTAATCGATCCTCTGCCGGAAACGACTTTGTCCGATTCGGTCCAGCCCGAACCGACATGCCTCAAGGAGAAGACGCCCTCATCAAAGCTCGCTTTGTCCAGCAATACATCAAACAATATCCTGATCTCAAAGCTTCTGCCAAAGTCTACCGACTAGATGAAGAGGATGTTCGGACGTTGTTTACGACAGTCGATCTGGTCGTGAACCCGTCTCGTCCACTTTCGTTGGAAGGTCGCGCAGTGGGACTTCCCTCGGGCCGTTATCGACTTAAATTGCTGGTCGAAGGAGCCGACGCACAAGCCGGCGATCTGGAAGCTCCACTGTATGTGCAGGAACAGGCAACCCCTGAATTAAGTGATCTAAGTTCCAACCGCGAACTCCTCGTGCAAATGGCCAATCTGAGCGATGGCCAATTCTTCATGCCGGATGAGATCCCGGAACTGCTCAAGAAAATTCGCGACCCGCTCGCCGAAAGGGTCATTCGCGAAGAGGTCGAACTTTGGGATCAGTGGTGGCTGATGGTCCTGGTCTTCGGCTTGATGACGACCGAATGGGTCACTCGCAAGCTCAATGGCTTGCCATAGTTGCAGTCTTCCACCTGGCGACCGACGACAAAAATGCATCCTCGCCTCCTGTATTTCTTATCAATAATTTTCTGGACTCCTCTCAAAGACGGCTTAGAATGTGAGGCATGAGGAATGTATTCATTTGTGAACCATGAGAGCCATGATGCCTCTTGAAGAAGCGGAGCTAACCGAAAGAATTATTGGCGCGGCGATTGACGTGCATCGCGAACACGGCCCCGGCTTTCTTGAGTCGATTTACGAAAACGCTCTCGTGATAGCGTTAGAGCAGATCGGTTTGAAAGTGAGTCAGCAGCTTGAAATTCCGGTTTACTTTCAAAAACATGTTGTAGGCACTCATCGCCTTGACTTGTTTATTGAAGATCGAATTGTCGTGGAGCTAAAGACAATCACCGAGTTTCGAGACATTCATTTTTCGATTGTTCGTTCCTACTTGAAAGCGACAGGTAAAAAGCATGGCCTACTTCTGAATTTTGCGAAGCCGACTTTGAAAATGAAGCGAGTGATCTCCACGACTGAAGACTGATTGACAGAGTTGTTGAAGAACAATCTTGATTGTTTTTTTAATTTGGAGTGTCTTGATACGGTGAAAACAGCATTTTTCGCTGCTATCTTCCTGCTTTCCTAATTCAAAAAAGAAAAGGGGGAGATTAGGAAGGCAGGAAATGAGGAAGCAAGCATGAATCGTAACCCGAGACAGGTGACACCGCGTGAAAAAGCTAATTTTGATCTCCGGTTGGCTAGGTGTCGGAAAAAGCACCACCGCTAAGGAATTCAGAGAGCGAGCTCTTGTTCTCGATACTGATGAGATTTGGGAACAATGTGTTTTTCAATACGACAAGTCGAAAGTTTGGGACTGGGAATATTTCGAACAACGGATGACTGATTCTGACTTTAAGTCCGTGTTGCGAAAGAGTCTCTTGAAGCTCAATGAAAATATGGGCAAAGTGAAGTGGACCCCATTATTTGGACCACGGGCGGGTTCTGCTTAGAGAGAAAGAACCACGCGATTTGACCGGCCGCTGCGGTACACTTCCGCTGGCGTTTGGCGGTCGAGCGAACTGTGTCTTCGCTCGTGGCTGTAGAAGT
>JAURQH010000067.1 GCA_030836185.1 Planctomycetota bacterium | reverse complement strand
GCCCTACATTCACCGTGAGGAGGAAGTCATGCGGGAGCATGACCTACTAAGATCTCATTGTCTGGGCCTTCTCTGTTACATGCCCACGCAAGAGAGGGCAGGGCACCAGGCTGAGTCATCCAGAGTAAGCTGTCGCCTGATGCTGGCCGTTCAAACCGGGCCTACCTCCACTGTGAGGAGGAAGTCATGCGGGAGCATGACCTACTAAGATCTCTTTGTCTGGGGCTTCTCTCTCATATGTCCACGCGAGCGAGGGCATGGCACCGGGTGAGTCATCCAGAGTAAGCTCTCGCCTGATTCTGGCCGGTAAAACCGGCCCTACCTCCACCGTGAGGAGGAAGTCATGCGGGAGCATGACCTACAAAACTTTTTGTTTGTCCGGTAAATCCGGGGCTCACTACGTTTGTCCCCAGCCACCCGACTTGTCATTACTCCGCGATCTCGCGTGGCTGGGAAAATGCGCACCGAGAAAAATGACAAACCTTCATAAAATGAAAGGAGAGAGGGATAACTTTACTCGATGATTTTGTTGATCGCGTATTCGACGATGCCGCGGGCACCGGCGGCTTTCAGTTGTGGGACAATCGTGCGTACCACGGCTTCATCGAGAATCGTGTTTACATCGACCCAATCAGGATCAGAAAGTGAAGAGACGGTCGGTGTCTGGAGTGCGGGAAGAATGCCGAGAATCTCTTCCAGGTCGGCCCGGCGGATGTTCATCATCATGCCGACCTTGCCTTCGGCAGCGAGGCATGCGTCGAGCATCAGCGCGATGTTTTCGAGTTTCTGACGCTTCCAATCGTTTTCCCACGCACCTTTGTTGGCGATGAACCGGGTTGTACTTTGCAGGATTTCGTGAACGATGCGCAGGTTATTGGCTCTTAGCGAGTTGCCGGTTTCGGTCACTTCGACAATGGCATCGGCCAGTTCGGGGGGTTTCACTTCGGTTGCTCCCCAAGAGAATTCGACTTTCGCCGTCACGCCGTTCTCTTCGAGGAAGCGTTTCGTCAAGCCGACCGCTTCGGTGGCGATCCGTTTGCCTTCCAAGTCTTTCACGTCTTGTACGGGAGAATCATTGGGAACACAAAGCACCCAACGGACCGGACGACGGGAAACCTTCGAGAACATCAGTTCGCTGATCTCGTGAACGTCGGCTCCGGTTTCCAGAATCCAGTCGTGACCGGTGAAGCCCGCGTCGAGGATCCCTTCATCGACATAGCGGGCCATCTCCTGAGCCCGAATGAGGAGACATTCGATCTCGTCGTCATCGATGCCGGGGAAGTAGGAGCGGGAGGAAAACTTCAGGTTGTAGCCTGCTTTTTTCATCAGTTCGGCGGTTGCTTCTTGCAGTGAGCCAGCAGGAATTCCAAGTTTCAAGACATTGTCGGACATAGTCGATGACCTGTGATTCGAATTGGAGGTTGATTGCATTGCTGGTTAAGCCAGCAGTGGCACCCGTTGAGGGGATGTGTCGAGGTTTGTGCTGACCGGTGTAACCGGCCCTACGTGCTGACCGGTGGAACCGGCCCTGCGTGTTTGGAGTTACTTTTTGTAAACTTCTTTGGGATCAAAGACTCGTTCACCGACTTCGGATGTCTGGCCGGTGGCGGGGTCGATTTTTGTGAAAAAACAGCTTCGATAACCGGTATGGCAGGCGGCACCGCCAATTTGATTCACTTTGACGAGAATGGTATCGGCATCGCAATCGTAGTAAATGGATTTCAGTTCCTGGACGTTGCCGCTCTCTTCCCCTTTTCGCCACAACTTCTGCCTTGAACGACTAAAATAGCAGACGCGACCTGTTTGCAGAGTCTCTTCGTAAGACTCTTTATTCATGTACGCCATCATCAGTACGTCGCCGGTCTCTTCGTCTTGAGCAATGGCGGGGATCAGTTCGATTTTTTCAAAGTTGGGTCCACTCACGGCAAGTCTTTCCATCTGTGCAGGAATTTCTTCGTTTGGCACTCAGAATACCAGTCTTCCGTCCATCTGACCAGTTCGCGGGGATACCGGGTTTCCTTGACCGGTTGGCTTTTCAACGGCGTGTCGATCTACTACGATCCGTTGAATCGCACGATCCCCATAACCCTTACAAATCAATCGAAGGATGATGAGATGGCTGAACAAAAAGCAACCAACGTGACTTGGCACGAGCACGCCGTCAGTACGGAAGATCGCTGTCAGCTCAACGGACACAAAGGGGCCGTGCTGTGGTTCACTGGTCTCTCGGGCAGTGGAAAGAGCACCGTTGCCAACGTCGTTGATCACTTGCTTCACAAAGCGGGCAAGCACAGTTTCGTCCTCGATGGCGACAATATCCGCATGGGACTCAACAAGAACCTGGGTTTCTCTCCCGATGATCGTACGGAAAACATTCGCCGCATCGGAGAAGTTGCCAAGTTGTTCGCCAGTGCCGGAGCGATCACCACGACTGCATTCATCTCACCTTATCGAGAAGACCGCGACAAAGTCCGCGAAATTCTGGATGACGGACAGTTCGTCGAAATCTACGTCAAAGCCTCTTTGGAAACTTGCGAAGCTCGCGATCCCAAAGGTTTGTACAAGAAAGCTCGCGCCGGAGAGATCAAAGGATTCACCGGGATTGATGCTCCTTACGAAGAGCCTGAAAAAGCGGAACTGGTACTCGATTCTGATAGCAAAGATGTCGAGACTTTGGCACAGGAAGTTCTCGATTATCTGGAAGCGAACGGCTTCTTCTCGATGTGAGATTTGAAGACACCTTGAGATTGACTTCATTGAAGTTCCACCCGCTGCGGCTTAGTTGCTCCAGCGGGTGTTTTTGTGGGCCCAGAATTATTCTGGTTATGATTTCAATAGACTGACTCCTGACTCCTGACTCCTAGTTCTTCATCATGAAACGTATCTGTATCTATTGTGGTTCCAAGACCGGCGATCATCCCGCTTATCGGGAGGCGGCGGAAGAACTGGGCCGACAGATTGTCGAACGCAAGATGGAACTTGTGTTTGGCGCCGGTTCGATTGGTTTAATGGGTGTTGTGGCCGATACCGTGCTCAACGCAGGTGGGACATTGATTGCCGGTGGAACCGTCATCGGCGTGATTCCGAAGTTTTTATCGGGTCGCGAAGTGATGCATCAATCGATGTCGGAAACGCACATTGTGGAATCGATGCACGAGCGCAAGGCGTTGATGGAAGAGATGTCCGATGTGTTCGTGGCGATGCCGGGAGGCATGGGGACATTCGAAGAACTCTTTGAGATACTGACCTGGTCTCAATTGGGGTTACATCGTAAGAACGTGGGCATTCTGAATGTCCGCGGCTATTTCGATCCGCTCTTGCAACAGATCGATCACGCGATTGCTGAGGGCTTTGTGAAGGACGACAACCGTGATCTGTTTGTCGTCTCAGACGATCCGAAAGAGTTACTTGATATGCTCGAACAACACGAATTGCCAGAGGTCAAACAGTGGAAGAGTGATGACCAATAATGCTTTAGCTGCCCGGTAACGCGATGGCTGTTGCTGTCGCGTAATTTCGGCAGTGCGAGATCGTCACAATCACTTCGCTGATACCTCGCTTGTTGGCGAATTCACCCGTCCCGCCGTGGAGTACCATTTTGGGAGCACCACTTCTTTGAGAGACGACTTCGATTTCGGTCCAGCGAATGCCTCGAATGAAGCCGGTCCCGAGGCATTTCATCACGGCTTCTTTAGCGGCCCAGCGACCGGCGAAATGCTGTGAAGAGTTTTTACGATCCTGGCAGTAACGGATTTCCTCTTCGGTATAGACGCGCTGTAGGAAATGTTCTCCGTGCCGTTCGATCATTTCACCCACGCGAACAATTTCGACAATATCGGTTCCGAGTCCCAGGATCATGCCGATGGCTCCTCGTTGAATAGATCGCCTTTCCCGTGATACGCGGTAAGACTCAGAAACAATGCCGCGACTCCCGACAGAAATTGTTCGCCAAGGAAAATCAGTTCGGGGACGGGAGGTGCCCAGACATTATTACGCCCCAACTGTTTCGAAAATCCTTCCAACCGATATGACAGGTAGCTGGTGAATGATGTTCTTGCTTGAAAGGCCAGCATCATTTTACGACGCTCTTGTTGGACTGTTTTTGGGTCTTCCGCGTTCTCAGCCATCTTTGTGATTTGCTTCATGAATGCAATGCGTTCTGTTTTGAGATCGCTTTGCCAACTTTTCCAAGCCAGGTATGTTGAGCCCAAAGTCACACCGATGGCGAGTAGTGTGATCCAGCCGACCATCCAGTTTTGCATTTCGTGATTAAGATTGAACTTGATCAATAGCCATATGGATCCCGCCGCCGTAAATCCTCCCACCGCTAATGGCGCGAGAAACAAAAGGCGAACACGAGGCGTTGCCGAACCACTCAAAACAGCCAATACGACAGTTCCCGCCAATGTTGACACCAACCACTTGGGAACACTCCACGATTCACCGGGAGATGGATCGTTTTGAGCTTTAGATTGGCTGTCGGCGTCGTTCATATCAGCCTTTCGACTTTAAGCCGCAGGCGGATCGGACACGATCAAGGACTTCCCGACCTTTGGTGCGGGCTTGCTGGGCTCCGGCCTGCAAGATGTCTTCGACCGTGTCGGGATCGTTCACAAATTTTTCCCGTCGTTCGGTCGCTTCGGCGAAGTGAGCGGTTGCCGCTTCGAGGAGTCTTTTTTTGGCGTCGCCGTATCCCATGCCTCCCGCACGATAACGATCAGCCAACTCGGCTTGTTGTTCGTCGTCTGCGAAGAGTTGATACAGTTGAAAGACCGGGCAAGTTTCTGGGACTTTGGGATCCTCGACTGTCTTGGAATCGGTCTTGATCGACATGATCTTCTTCTTCAATTTCTTCGGCGTCTCTTCGAAGACCAGAATCGTGTTGTCGTAACTCTTCGACATCTTTTCGCCATCGGTGCCGGGGACTTTGGCCGAGGCATCAAGAACACGGCCTTCCGGTAACGTGAGGCATTCATCGCCGTAAATGTGGTTGAACCGTTGGGCGAGATCACGGGTCACTTCGATGTGTTGAATCTGATCCTGTCCCACGGGGACGATGTCCGAATCGTATAAGAGAATGTCGGCGGCCATCAGTACGGGATAAGTAAATAGCCCGGCGTCGGCAGCGACTCCCTTCTCTTTCTTGTCTTTGTAGGCATGACATTTTTCGAGCAGGTGCATTTGAGTGATCGTCATCAGCAACCAGGTCAGTTCGGTCACTTCAGGAACATCAGACTGACGAAACAATGCCGCTTTGTCTGGATCGAGGCCGAGAGCGAGCAGGTCAATCGCCGCATCTTGTGTAAAACCTTTGAGCGCAGCGGGATCGCGGACCGTCGTTAGCGCATGGTAATCGGCAATGAAGTAGAACGATTGTTCGTTCCCTTGGAGGGCGATGTATTGAGAAATCGCACCAAAGTAATTGCCCCAGTGAAACCGGCCGGTCGGTTGAATCCCGGATAAAACACGCATTGTCGTCTCGAACTTTAGGAATTAAGAAAGATTATCTCTGAGTTATGACTGTCAGCCATTCTCGCAAATGAAAGTGGCTGAGCAAGTCTGACTGGCATCGTTCAGTGATTCTCAGCGGAAAAGGCGACCGAAACCATAAAAACCACCGCTGTTCCTTGTCTGAAAGGCGTTTGCAGGTGACGATAGCCGTGATTCGCTCACCTTATCTCAGGAGAAACTTCCGTGGAACTGTCTGTTGATTCGATTCGCATTTTTGTGGCTGACCTCGAACGCGCCATCCCGTTTTACTCAGAAACACTCGGGTTGCCGCTCCTCGATTCTGACATCGAAACGGGCTACGCGGTTCTCGATGCGGGTGGAATCACCATTATTCTCGAACTCGATGACGAGGAAGCGAGCGACGACGGGGAGACATTGGTCGGCGTCTTTACCGGTGTTTCCTTCGCGGTGAACGATATCTACGGAGCCCATAAGGAAATGGTCGAGAAGGGGGTTCATTTCGATGAACCGCCAGCCTCTCAACCTTGGGGTGGAGTGCTAGGGCACTTTTCCGATCCGGACCGCAATGTACTGACGTTGGTGCAATACCCCGAGAATGAATGATGGTGCTTGAGTGTGATGAGTCGCTCTTCGACTTTGCGTCATGATGTGTGAAGCCCCGGCGTGCTTGCGCACGCGGCTCAATGAAAATCTCTGGTTTGAGTTTTCTGTTTCTGGCCGGTGGAACCGGCCCTACGGCATTGCCCCTCCGCGTCAACCTTTCTGAATCCTGATTCCTGGCTCTCGACCCCTCTTTCCTAGTTGCCAATTTCTAGTTTCTAACCCCTAATCCGCTTCAATACCTCAACCCCTTGCTGGAGCGTTTCATTAGTGGCGGCATACGAAATTCGAAAATGCGTGTCTTTGTTGCTGAAGATGTTACTGGGGATCATCAGCAGGTTGTGTTCGATGGCTTCGGTGACGAATTCGGTTCCCGTTCCCCACGGAGCTTTGATCAGCATGTAGAACGCGCCGTTCGCTCCGTGAATTTCGAAGTCGTCCGCTAATTCTTGCTGCATGAAGTCCCGTTTTTGTTTGTATTCGGCGACGCGCGATGTGATGTCGTAATCCCAAGCCGCCAGACCCGCCCATTGCACGGGGTGCGGAGCACAGACGAAGGTGTATTGCTGCAACTTGATCATCTGTTGGATAACGTGTTGCGGTCCGTGAACCCAACCGAGGCGCCAACCGGTCATCGAATGAGATTTGCTGAAGCCGTCAATCACGATGGTCTGATCGTTCCATTTGGCCGGCGAAACAAATTCGTGGTCGTAACAGAACGAACGATAGATCTCGTCGCTGATCAGGGCGATGTCTTTTTCGGCAGCCAGTTTCGCGAGTGCTTCGACTTCTTCCGCAGCAGGGACAGCACCTGAAGGATTCGCGGGACTGTTAAACAGAATGAGTTTGGTTTTGTCGGTGATCGCATCGGCTACTTTCTGGACATCAATGCGAAAGTCGGGATAGGTGTCGATGAAGATCGGCGTGCCGCCCGCCATCGCGACCAGATGTTTATACATCACGAAAAATGGATCGAAGATGATGACTTCATCGCCGGGATTGACCAGCACGTTGAGTGACAGCATGAGGGAGCCGCTGGTTCCCGAGGAAATAAAAGACTGACGGTCGGGATGTCCATACTCAGCATCGACCGATGCCTGAACTTTCTCTCGCAACGGGGCGATGCCTTGAGTCTGCGAGTAGGCGTTCTTGCCATCATCGACCGCCTGCTTCATCGCGTCTTTGATCTCATCAGGAGTATCAAAGTGTGGTTGACCAATCGACAGATTGATCGGATCGGTCATGTTGGCGGCGAGATCGAACACTTTGCGGATGCCGGAAGCGTCGATGTTGTGCAGTCGGTCGGAGATCCAGCGGTGCGACATTTTAGATTTTCAATTTTGGATTTTGGATTGCGGAGTATCAATTATGACGCAAAGCGAAATGGGATGGAAGGAGAAGAGGAGTTAGGGAGTAGGGGGCAGGATTTAGGGGATAGGACGCAAAGTCGCCGAGGGGCAAAGAAACGCCAAGAGCAAATAATAGGTGTCTTGAAGTGAAAGTAGGGCCGGTTTCACCGGCCATGAATGATGATCAAGCTTTAATTTTATTCACACGGCTGGGCGAGCCAGCAGTGGCATACGGACCGGATATGCAAAAGTCTTTCGATCTGACGAAGACGGTAAAACACACATAAGTCGTAGGCTGGGACTGGTCCCAGCATTTGAGTGAAATCCGCACATCGCTCTGGATTGCTGGGTCACGACCCAGCCTACAAATGTCACCAAGACGGCGGCTCAAAAAATATGGGTGATACTGCTGATTTTGGCTCAGAGCTACTTTTTACGACCTCTCAATAATTCAAACGGTTCTTGGAGGCCAATGACTTTTGCTACTCCCAGATAGACAACCACGGCCGAGATCAGGCTCGCGGGGAGTCTCCAGTAATTTGCAAGCTGGAGAAACTCCAAGACAGACCAGCAGGCGATGGCCATCAATGTCGTGGCCAGAACTGATTTCCAGAGTGCGGGGATCAAGACACTCCAGCGAAGTTCGTCGAGTCGTGATTTCATCAAACGGATCGAGACCAGCACCTGAAACATTGAGGCCATCGAGGTGGCCAGGGCCAGGCCGGCTCCACCGAGTGGCCAGATCAGAGTGAAGTTGAGAACAAGATTGACGATTAAGGTGGCCATGCCGATACGCAGTGGCGTCGAAAAGTCTCGCAAGGCGAAGAAGGCCCGGTTGACAATCAACAGACTGCAAAATGCCCAGACACCGACACCATACGCCATAATCATATGGCTGGTTTGCAGGGTGTCGTCGGCATTGAATTCCCCACGTTGAAACAGAACTTCAGCGAGTGGGTGAGCGATGACGATCAAGCCGACTCCTGCGGGAATACCGATGGCAAGAACCAGTTTCATACCATCGAGGAAATCGTTGGCGAGGAGACCGAATTGTCTCTGTTCCGCATGACGGGCAAATCGGGGGAATAGAACCGTTCCCAAGGCGACGCCGAACACACCGATGGGAAACTGATAAAGACGTTGGCCGAGATAAAGTGCCGATGCCGTTCCAGCGTTCAAGGGACGCCAGTCGGATGCGGCAAATCCATCCTGAGCCGACATGCCCCAAGCAATGAGACTATCGGCGAGAACATTGAGTTGAGTGACAGAAAGTCCGAGCAGGATGGGGACCATCGTTCGTGCGATCTCTCGAACGGTGTCGCGATCTTCTGTGGTCGCGGCCAGGAATTGAAAACCGCTCCTCCGCAACAATAACAGCGGTAACAGAAACTGAATAACACCAGCCGCCAGAATCGCCCAACAGACGATTGTCATTTGTGTTTTCAGAGGCCAGTCGGCACCACCGGTTCCGAACAGAGCGAGAATCCACACCAGATTCAAAACAATTGGTGAGAGGGCGGGCCAACCAAAGCGACCGAGTGCATGAAAGATAGCCGAGACTTGTGCCGCCAGACAGATCAGCAGCAAGTAAGGCAGCATGATAGCCGTCAGTTCCAGCAGAAAGCTGGCGGGGTGGTCGGATGGAAGTTGTGAGTGTCCGAAAAGGAGTCCCGTTTCTCCCATCAACACAATGATTGATAATGTGCCGGCAAGTGTGACGAGGACGGTTGTCGAGAGTCGCCAGGCCGATTGACGATCTTCATTTTCCAGCCTGCCGACGAGCGTGGGCAGGAAAGCGGTGGAGAGTGCGCCTTCGCCGAACAATCGACGGGCTAGATTGGGGATGCGGAATGCGACGGTGAAGGCATCGAGAAGCGGGCCGTTGCCGAACCGAGACGCCATTAACATATCACGGACGAGGCCCAGCACTCGGCTGCACAATGTCAGCAGCGAGACGAGTCGTAATCCGGCAAAGCGATGCTGTGGCACATCACGCGGCTCATGATTGATAGATGTTTTTTCATCCTGAGCCACAAAGCTGACTTTCCCTGATTGGAGAACATTTCAATCACTCAAGAATAGATTGGTCCGTCATTGCCCACAAGCGATCATCATACGTTTGCTGACTCTCGCTCTGTGTTAGGAAAATCTGAGAGAATTGCATATTGGTAGTGATTTATGTGAAAAAATGGCGACCAATGGTTTAGAATTTTCAGTATGAGAACATTTTACTCATCATCGACTCATTGAAAACGGACGAATTGAGATATGCAGAAAACGATCATCGTGTGTTTGATTATCATGGTTTCATTCTGTCTGGCGGGATGTGGAGCACCGGATCCGCTGCAACGACAGCAAGTCTCAGGCGAAGTGAGCTTAAAAGGAACACCCATTGCAGAAGGGACTATCGAGTTTTCTCCCGTAGGCGAAGGAACAGCCTCAGGTGCCATGATCGAGGCAGGAAAGTTCACCATACCGGCTAATAAGGGACTTCCCCCGGGTGACTATATCGTACGCATCAGTGCTTATGAGTCAGGCGCAGAGCCAATTGAGATGCCAGGTGAATCGAATAAAATCGCCGAGGAACTGATTCCTCCCGAATATAACGTCGAGAGCGACGTGAAATTTACAGTGAGTGTCGAAGACGAAAATGTCTTCACCCTCGACATCGGATCATAAGTAATATTTCTTTTTTCATTTTACTTTGGAGGTGTCTCGTGTTGAAAAGTCATTCAACGTGCAAGCGCGGATTTACATTGATTGAGCTGCTGGTCGTCATTGCGATTATCGCAGTTCTGGTGGCGTTGTTACTGCCCGCAGTGCAACAGGCGAGAGAAGCCGCTCGACGCAGTTCTTGTAAAAATAATCTCAAGCAACTCGGGTTGGCGATGCAGAATTATCACGATGTCTATACAGTTTTCCCCCGAGGAAATTACAGTTGTTGTTGGGGAACTTGGCAAGTAGCCATTCTTCCCTACATCGAAAAGGCGGCTGAATTCAAAATTTATCAGAACTCAGGAGGGAGCGACGCGACCGGTCCTCGATATGGTAGTGGTGTGAATTTGCAGGTGACGGGTAAACGCTATAATGTTTTAACCTGTCCCAGCGATCAGACGAACTCACCCATCGGAGTTATTACCAACCACAACTATTCAGTCAACTACGGCAACACTGGCTATACCCAAGGGACTTTGAATGGAGTGACATTTCTCGGAGCCCCGTTCGGAGCAAGAGAATGCTATGACATGGCAGATGCCGTGGATGGGACATCGAACACGCTATTGATGGCTGAAGTTCTGCAAGGGCAGGGCTCTGATTTGCGCGGTTTTGGCTGGTGGGGTGACGCCAGTCAATTCAGCACTTATCTGGGGCCAAACTCCAACTTGCCCGACCGGATATACACTGCCGGTTTCTGCAACAATCAGCCGATCCAGAATCTTCCGTGTGCTGTTTCGACGAGCGCTAACCCCACAATGTTTGGCTCACGAAGTCGGCATGTGGGTGGAGTCCAAGTGTTAATGATGGATGGTGCAGTGCGATTCGTCTCCGAGAACATTGATCTTTCAACATGGCGAGCCATCAGCACAACCAAAGGTGGCGAAACAATTTCTGCATTTTAGTTAGACATAGGGGCTAACTGTCACGTTTTGATTGACTGTCATGTAAATTGACTGTCATGTAACCAGTACGCTCAATCAGCGCAGAACGCGAGCGAATGGCTCAAGAAATTTGCGCACATGGGATGTCCGTTTGTCTGAACTGCCAGATCAACGAAACGGGGGATCGATTCGATCATCGTTCAAATTGATCACATTGAGCAATTGGTACATCGTGCTGGGAAATTGTGGAGTCGCATCGAGCTCGTTATTGATAATGCAGAGATTTTCTCCGCCACCAATGAGATACCTTTTGACACGCTCAAGAATCTCACCATCGCTGACCGGATTGTTATTCAATAATCCGAATTTGTTGCGTGAGAACTCTTTCCAACAAGTCTGACCAGTCAGATGTTGCATGTATTTGTCACGGCAGAATTTGGGCCAGTGTTGATCGCACCATTCACGTAGTGCGGCTTCACCCACATCACGACCATGTTTTTGACTTTCAATCCATTTGTGTTTTTCTGCTTCGCGAATCGCTTCGTGATGCACACTTTGGACGCAGTCATCTTCGTAGCGTAAATCAGTCATCAGTGTGGAAGACCTCTTCACGTGTGTTGCCCCCGTGTGGACCTGCGACTGTTGACTGCCAATTCCGGGGAGCACGACCGGGACAGACAGCAGCAGGGTCAGGATGCGTCATGATCGTTGCCTCACTTGATAGGCCCAGAGTCTGCAACGATCAATCTGTATCTATTTTTATAAACCGCTCTCGCAGCCGTGGCAATACGATTTTGCGCACAATTTTCTTAAACGGAAGCATCCGCAGAAATCAGGCCACTCAACTCGACCAGCAAGCGTTCCATTCGCATGCGATCAGGGATGGTCGAACGACCTTTCAAATCGCCATCTGCGGCCATCAAGCGTGTGAGAATCTTTTCGGCATTCGGGCGACCGATTCTTCTCAGATATCGACCGGAGGGATCAATGGCTTGTGGGAAAACTTTCGCATTTCGGAGAGATTCTCCCAAGGGAGTTCCTTGTCGGGCCCACTCGGTGGCCAGAACGTATTTACGGTACACAAAGTTAATGCCACCAAGGAGTTTGAGTGGATGTTCGCCCGCATCGAGCAGGTTATCTAGTAGTTCGAGCGATTCCCCCAATCGGCCATCACGGAGGGTGTCGATCATCTTCCAGGTCGTCTCGACTTTCCAACCACCCACCAGCGCACGAACGTCCTCCTGTTCGATACGATCTCGCTCTCCGATGTAGCTGGAGAGTTTGTTGAGTTCCTGTTCGATGAGTCCCAGGTTATTGCCGACCAGTTCCTCGATGAGAGAGGCTGATTCCCTCGCAATATTTTTTCCGAACTTTTCTTTCGTCAGTTGAGACATCCAGCTTTGTAATTCTCTCCCTTTGAGATCATCACAGACGATGGTCAGCCCGACTTTGAGGACGGCTTTAGCGAGTTTGGTGCTTTTGTTCCAGGTTTTCACATCGAGGACCAGAACCGATTTCTTGGCAGGCTTCTCAAGGTATTTTTCGAGTTGCTTGCGATAGTTCTTCACAAAATCGTCGGCTTCTTCCACGATCACCAAGCGTTGCTCGCCGAACATGGAAATCATCGATAATTCATCGAGAACATCGCTCAGAACGGTGTCTTTACCGGCGAATACCATCGGCTCAGCTTCTTCTCCTCCCAGAACCAATTCGGCCAGAGTTTTCAGAGAAGCACGTTTAAGGAAGCGTTGTGACCCGGTGAGCGCCACCAGTGGACCGGTGGCGAATTCGTCCGGTTTTGCGAGAAATCGGCTGGCATGTGTGGTCACGGGGAATCCTTCTTGACCGTCGTCGGCAACATCTCCTACAGTTCTCGACTATTAAACCCCGCCCGCCTTCAGAATGCGAGTCCGTTGTGACGGATCAACCGGTAAAATCCGAGAGTACACCCGCTCTCTATTTCTGTCCGGGGGAGTCGTACCCAATCTCACCAGCCGTTCATTATGCCCGGTTGGCGGCCTTCTATCCGAAGTGTCGAAATTGTCCCCTTCGTCAGCATGAAGGTCATCTTTCTCCCGAAACAGTACAGCTTGATCTGAATGCGCATGAGGAACGAGAGACATTGGTGACCACCGCCGGCTTGCGTGGTGCCTACCTGAATGAAATCAATCGGTTTCATGCCTCGGCACTGACGAATGCGTATGTCACGTTATTGATGCAGGGACTTTTTTCGTCCGCTCCGACCGGCCAACCGACATTGGTGATTGGTTATCAGGAGCATCCCGCCGCGCCCGACTTGATGATTGGCGTGGTGAATGCTTTGCGTGCGAGTGGTGTTTCGATTGTTGATCTCGGTTTGACTGTGGCACCGGAACTCTCGTTTGCCATTCAACAGCTTGAAGCAACGGGAGGAATTCTTGTCACGGGAGCAGGCAGCGACTCTTCGTGGATTGGATTCGACTTTCTGTCTGGCGAAGGTCGAACGATTGTTGATCCAGAACTTCTGGCCCAGATAGAGACGGCACAAACACTCTCCACGTTTCGGCTGGCTCATGCGAATGGCCATTATCGGACGTGGAATGTTTTGGACGACTACGAAGCGTCGCTTAATGGCTTGTTCCATGCTTTGCGACCATTGAGGGTGGGCTTCGCATCTCCTCTGAAACGTGTTAATGAGTTGGCGGAACGATTGTTTGCCCCGCTACCATGCACGTTGGATGTGTTGCCGTTGCCGCATCGCAAACGTGACCTTGAATCTTCTGAAGATCGTGACGTGATGAGGTTGGGCGAGTTTGTCGTTTCAAGATCTTTGCATCTGGGGATCTTGATTGATGACGACGGACGACAATGTGCTCTCGTCAATGATGAAGGCCGTCTTGTTCCCAGAGAACAATGGGAGACTTGGTTGATGGAAGGGACGGCGTTGGGGCAGTTTCCGAATCAGGTGCCAGCAACTCTTCCCGAAGGCGAGGCTTTCTTCGACACCGATGCATTATTGACGTTGGCTGTTGTGCTGTCGGAGATGAGCCGGTCGGATGCTCAACTCAGCGAACACTTGTGGGTCGGGTGAAGGAGAACTTTACTCCGCAGTCGGCAGTTTGAGAATCACGCTGATGCCGATGCAGGCGAGAAGACCGACCATCATCTTCGGCCACAATGGCAAGCTGGAGAAGGCAATCGTCAGTCCTACGGCAACAGCCACAAACAATATTGCTTTGAGTTTGATGTGTTGTCGAATCCCACCGTTGACTTGCCAGTCATGCAGGATTGGACCGAACCAACGAGAACGCATTAGCTTCGCGTGGAGTTTTGGTGAGGTGCGGAGTAAAAAGTAACTCGTGAGCAGCAGAAACGGCGTCGCCGGTAATCCGGGCAAGAGCGCGCCGAGAATTCCCAGCGTAAAAAACACGCTTGCCCCGACCAGATAACAGATTCGTTTCAGGCCGCGTACGACTTTCGGAGGCTGCTTCCGTTCTACGGTCATAGAATTGACCATATCCTCTTCCATTGGCAATCGATTGATGCCGATGGAGGGTGAGGATTCGGGAATGTTTTTAGCCGGTTTGATCATTGTGATCGGGTTTGAAGTAGAAAGTTTTAGATTAACCGCTGGCAATTTTAGCGATTAACGGGAGTTGTGAAAAGCAGAGATGATGATGGCTCAAACACCCGGATAGACGGCTGCCGCGATCAAAACCACGATCAATCCCGTGATGGCCATCACTGCAGAGAGAGGCGTGATGTATTTGAGACCCTCTTTTTCGGTCATGCCGCTCATGCGTGTGATCACCCAGAAGCCGCTATCGTTCATCCAGGCGATGGGCTTGGAACCACAGCCGATTGCCAGCGCGATATAAACGGGATGGACACCGAGAACCCCTTCGCCCACCAATGGGGCGAACAGCCCAACGGTTGTGATCATAGAAACCGTTGATGAGCCTTGTGCTGTGCGAATTGCCGTCGTGATCATAAATGCCAGAGTGAGAATCAATGTGGGGGAGTGTAACGGCAACTCTTGAACGAGAGAGGCGACGCCCGTCATTTTGAGCATCTGTCCAAAAGCGCCACCTGCGGAAGTGATCAGGATAATCACACCTGCACCGGCCAAAGACGATTGCATGGAGGCAGAAAACTCATCTTTGGTGAGATCCGATTGCTTAATCAATAATCCGATGGCGATCATGGCAGAAATCACCAACGCGATATTTTTATCAGAGAGTGTTTGCAGGACCGTCATGAGCGTTGGGTCGAGACCGGTCAAAAACGGTTTCAAAATCGTGAACCCACCAATCAGGAATACCGGAAGCAAAATTGGTAACAGCGAAAGTCCAAGAGGAGGCAACGTCGATTCGTCGCGTGTGGAGAGTTTTTCCAAGTCGGCTAACGACAAGTCGGGAGTATCTCTCAACGGCAATTCACAGATACGATTGATCCAGTGACACCAGAAGAAACCTACCGTGCTGGTACAAAGCCCCACGCCACAACCGGCAATGATCATTAAACCGATACTGACTTGTAGTTCTTCCGCAACAAATAATGGTCCCGGAGTTGGCGGGACAAGAGAATGAGCCATCGTTCCTCCCGAGACAATGGCCAACACGTACAGCAGATAGTTTTTACCGGTGCGCAATCTCATCGCCTTCCCGATGGGAACCATCAGATAGAAGACGGTGTCGAAGAAGACCGGAATCGCGAGTAGAAAGCCGCTGAAGATAAAGGCTTGAGGTGCGCGTTTTTCTCCGACGAGCTTCAGTGCGGAATCAACAATGCGATGGGCGGCTCCACTATCCAGTAAACATTTTCCGATGATGGAGGCCATCGCAATGATGAGACCGACCTTGCCGGCGGTTGATCCAAAGGCAGCGGCGAGACGTGAGCCGATGGTGATAAAGGCTGACTTTTTGGCGGCGACGAATTTGTCGGGAGCAATGACGAGATCAGATTTTTGATAATCGTTCTGAGTGTAGTCGTCAGTAAATGCCAGACGAATGCGTTCTTCTTTCTTCTCTTTTTTGAGGACGACAAAATGCTCGGTCGTTTTCAGTGTCGCCACGGTCTCATACGATTCGGTCGGGGCTGGTTTTCGGACGACTAACCAGAGGGAATCTACCGGAGAGATCGAGTGAGAAACTTTGAGCTCAATACCGGCACTGCTAGCGGTGATCACTTTGGCATCCGTATCAGCCACCGCAAAGTTTTCGAGATTCGCACGTGGAGTCAGTACGGCGACAACCAAAGCGCCCAGCACCAAAGCCAGAAAGGCGTTCAATCGAAAGAGCAGAATGGAGCCGACAACGGTGACGATACCAGCCAGCACGATGACGAGAATCAGGGTAGTAGGTGGCATGTTGTGTGTGGTTCTGAGGTGAAAGTCTGATGGAGGCCAATCACACAATGTCGATTTCTGTCTCAAAATGCCAAAAAAATAAAACGATTCCCTTAATTCCGGGGTAAAAATTGGAGAATCGACCGCAACTTCTCTGGTCGCACGGTGTTTTAACGAGAGAGAGCTCAGGTCGGGCCTGAAATGACGACCATTATCTAACTCACAGGTGAAAAGATGATTGCCCAAACGATGTTGAACAAGACTTGCCTGATCGCGGGAATGGTAGCCTGCCTGATCGGTTCAAAATCTGATGCTGCCGTCAACTTTGCAGAAGTTTCTGCACAATCTACCGGTGATGTGGCCCGTGAGCTTGATCGCCGGGCGGCTGAGCATTTGGAAACCATGAAAGTTTACCCCTCTGCGGTGACGAGTGATGAGGATTTCTTGCGTCGAGTTTCTCTCGACTTGACCGGCGTTCCACCGACGGCGGGTGAAGTGACATTGTTCAGTTTCAACCCTTCTTCGCAGAAACGTGCGGAACTCATCGATCAACTTTTGACCTCAGATGCCTATGCCGATAACTGGTCGCGTTACTGGCGTGACGTAATTTTCTCACGAGCTACCGACGAACGAACCCGACGCTTCCAGCCGGTGTTCGAAAATTGGTTGAAATCTGAACTCGCCAGCAATCAATCCTGGGACGAGATTGCCACACAAATATTGACAGCCACTGGTGATGTTTCTGAGGAAGGGTCAACGGCACTTCTGATGGCTCATGGAGGCCAGCCGGCAGAGATTGCGGCGGAAGCTTCACGCATCTTTTTAGGAATTCAGATTCAATGTGCGAATTGTCACGACCATCCCACCGATCAATGGAAGCGGGCAGACTTTCACGAACTGGCGGCTTATTTTACGAGGGTTCAGTTTCGTCAACAGATGGACGGTGAGCGACGAACTTTTGTGATTGCCTCGCTGGATGAGCGTGGACGTCGTGGAGGAGCACAAGACTTGATCAAAAATGCGGATCGAATTGTGCGTTTGATGGATCGGAATAACGACGGGAAGCTGTCTAAAGAGGAAGCCGGAAATAACCCGATCTCTCGATTGTTCGACCGTCTGGTGCAAACCATCGATGTCGACAAAGATGGTATGTTGACGGCCGAAGAAATGAAGAATATCCCCAATATGGAACGTCCGGGACAAGGAAGTGCCGAATACTATATGCCCGATCTGAACGATCCTTCGTCGCAAGGGACTCCCGTGCATCCAGTCTTTTTTGTGAACGCAGAAGCAGCTCCGCAAGAATTACCAGATGTTGCCAGACGAACTTTCCTGGCGGAAACATTGACGGCTCCCGATAATCCGTGGTTTGCTCGCGCTTACGTTAACCGGATGTGGTCAGAATTGACCGGTTCTGGTTTCTATATGCCGATTGACGACATGGGGCCCGAACGAATTGCCTATGCAGAAGAGATGCTCGACTTGTTGGCTGGTCAGTTTGTGGCTCACAATTACGACATGAAGTGGTTGCTGAAAACGATCGTATTAACGAACACCTATCAACGAGCCTTGACCGCAGATTCCGACATGATGTTCGCTGCAGGAACTCCCACACGACTTCGTGCCGATGCGTTGTACGATTCGTTCGTGAAAGCTTTGGGGATGGATACCAATCCCAACTTCGTAGCACTTCGCAGACGAACCGGAATGGGGGGGCCAATGGGTTATTTCCGCTCTCCACGATTCCAATTCACTCAACTGTTTGAGTTTGATCCTTCGATGCCACAGGCCGATGTCACTGGAACAATCCCGCAGGCTTTGTTTCTGATGAACTCACCACAAGTGGAACAAGCGATTCAGGCCACACGCGGCGGCAAATTGACTGAAATCATGCAGCGGTTCGAAAAGAATGACGATGTCACTCGCGAACTGTATCTGACGGTTTTGTCTCGCCAACCGACCGAATCCGAACTCAAAATTGCTCGCGAGTATTTGGGCGAAGTGAAAAATCGTCGCGAAGCCTTTGAAGACTTGTACTGGTCGTTGCTGAACTCTTCGGAGTTTTTGACCAAGCGTTAATATTTGTTGAGTTGATCCTGAATTTACCATCGATACTCCACGGGCCTTTTTGGAAAGCCTGATCCTATGAAAACTTCTCTTCATCAAAATCTGCAATTCTCTCGACGCGGCCTCACTCGTCGAAGTTTCTTACACACCGTTTCTGCGACAGCCGCCGCAACCGGGTTCCTCAGCTTGCAGGACATGATGAGTCTGCAAGCGGCCGAATTGCGGAAACGGGGCAAGAAGATGATTGTCTTGTGGATGCAGGGAGGACCGAGTCAGTTAGAAACATTCGATCCGAAACCCACAACCGACATCAGTGGCCCGACCAAGTCCATTAAAACCATTCTTCCCGGTGTCGAGATTGCCCACGCTTGGCCGGAAACTGCCAAGGCTCTTGATAAAGCCACCATCATCCGTTCGATGACCAGCAAAGAAGGCAATCACCAACGTGCCACTTACCAGATGCATACCGGCTACCTGCCATCGGGGAGTGTGAAGCATCCCGGCTTGGGAGCGAATTTGGCGACTCATCTGGAAACTCCAGATTTTGATCTACCGTCGGTCGTTTCTATCGGTCGCCCTGCATCGGGATTACATGCGGGTCATTTGGGAATCAATTACGAGCCGTTCATTGTCGATCAACCCGGTCAGATGCCGAAAAATGTCGTGCAATCGGTCGAATCTGCCCGTTATGATCGCCGTCGCAAATTGCTCAGTCGAGTCGATTCTGAATTTACGAAACAGGGAGCCGGTCAGGTTGTGGCCGATCACCAGAAGCTCTACGGAAAAGCCGCACAGATGGTTTTAAGCAAGAATCTGGAGGCGTTCAATCTGGAGGAAGAGTCACAAGGGCTGCGAGATTCTTACGGTGATACCGATTTTGGTCGCGGTTGTTTGCTGGCACGTCGATTGATTGAAACCGGCGTTCCCTATGTCGAGGTGAATCATCGTAACTGGGATACTCACCAGGAAATTTTTGAAGCGACCGACCGCTTGGCAGGAGAAGTCGATCCTGCATTGGCCACATTGTTGGGTGATCTGCAAACACGTGGGATGCTGGACGACACGTTAGTTGTCTGGATGGGTGAGTTTGGTCGAACACCTCGCATTAATCCTCGCACTGGTCGCGACCACTTCCCCCGAGCGTTTAACGCTCTGCTGGCCGGTGCGGGGGTGCGGGGTGGCCAAGTGATTGGTAGCACCACGAAAGATGGTTCGATGGTGGATGATCAACCCGTCACAATCGGTGACTTGTTCACATCGATCTGTCACGCACTTGATGTTGATCCAACTAGCGAGACGATCAGTCCCTTAGGACGGCCCATGAAAATTGTGGAAGAAGGAGCATTGGTAGAAGGGCTGTTTGGGTAAGCGATCTCTACCGGCGATCAAGATTCGGAACCCTCAGCGGATGCTGAATCCTGTTCGGTGTTTTTCTCTTTACGTTTCTTCTTCGGCTTGGATCGAGGCCGGAAGTATTTGCGAGATTCGTTAACCACCATTTTGCGAGGCGCTAAGCGGCACAGCAATGACAGGATGTAGTTCTTCCACCCTACGACGACGTAATGCTTTTTCTTTTCCAGTGAGCGCAACGCGATTTTGACAACCTCTTCAGAGGTGTGTGCGGCTTGGCCTTTTAACCAACCCGGCACACCGGCCACATTGAAAAAGTCCGTTTCGGTTGGTCCGGGACAAAGTGCTAAGACGGTGATCCCGTAGTCTTTGAACTCGGCCCATAAAGCTTCACTGAAATGCAGGACATACGCCTTACTGGCGGCATAAGCCGACATGTAAGCGACAGGCTGAAAGCCGGCAACCGACGCAACATTAATGATGCCGCCGTGCTTTTGTTCGATCATCGGGCCGGCGAGCCGATAAGAAAGCTCTGTCAGTGCGGCTATGTTTAACTGCACCAGTTGAAAGATTTGTTCCTGATCGGTATCCGCAAAAGTGCCGACCTGAGCAAAGCCCGCATTATTGACCAGAAGTTCGATGCTGATGTCTCGTTTGTGGATTTCATCAACCAGCTTCTCGGGATTACTAGGAATTGATAAGTCGAGTGGAATAATCTCGCAGCGTGTGCCGTGACGAGTGTCGAGTTCGTCGGCGAGTTTCCGCATTTCGTCTTCACGACGAGCCGTCAATACGAGGTGCATTCCGAGTCCGGCAAGTCGATGCGCGAACTCTCTACCGATGCCTGAAGAGGCACCGGTCACCAACGCCCAGCGTTCTGCGTACGTGTCCAGCAAAAGGCCCTAACTCCCAGAAAGGTCATCCCTTAACGACTCGAAAAATTATAACATATCGGGACTTCGGGAAAAAGAGGTTGCCCGTTGATTTAGGGTGCTCCTAGCGTGTTTCTTGATTTGGTTTCATGATCGATTAGGGTGAATGACTGTCAAATGTTGTCGTAAACTCTCCAGAAACCCAAGAGTCATCATGAACGCAATTCCCACGTTAAGTCGAGAAGAAGTTCGTAATGTGGACCGTGTGGCCATCGAACAGTTGGGACTTCCCGGCATCGCTCTCATGGAAAATGCTGGCCGTGGTGCTGCGGAGTTATTGCTGAGTCAAAGTAATGTGCGACGTGCCGTGATCTGTGCGGGAGGTGGCAACAATGGGGGAGATGGATTTGTCATTGCCCGACATATGATGTTGGCTGGTTGCGAAGTCGAGGTGAGGCTCTTTTCGTCCGTTGAAAAACTGGCAGGCGATGCGCTCATCAATTATCGGGTAGCATCGCGTTTGGGGATTCCGATCCAGGAATACTCGGTTGATGATGTGGGTTCCGATTTTGATGAGTCGCTGGAAGAAGCGGACTGGATTGTCGATGCGTTGTTCGGGACGGGGTTGAGTTCACAAGTTCGGCCTCCTTTCGTGAACTTGATTGAAAGAATCAATGCTGCGGCGACGCCTGTTTTTGCGGTCGATATTCCGTCGGGATTAGATTGTGATTCCGGTGATCCGTTGGGAGTTTCCATTCAAGCGGAGCTCACGGCCACATTTGTCGCCAGAAAAGTAGGTTTTTCGAATGCGGACTCCAAACAGTGGACTGGTCGCGTTACAGTGATCTCAATCGGCGTGCCGTGGGACTTGGGGAGGACGGTATTTCAGAACGAATAGTTGAGCTTAGTTTTTCTTCGGGTTGCCTGAATGCATTCACATGCGTATTGTTGAAGCCTGTGGTAACTCTCTGAGATTTCCGGGTCGTTTGATTTCTGATGTGGGCCATTCATGGAAGACAAGTACTGGTTTCTGAAGCAGTGCAGCCTGTTTGAGAAACTTTCTCCCGGTCAGATCGAACAGGTCGAGTCTCAATCGCGGATGCGAAAGTTCTCTAAAGCATCGCTTGTCTACCTGCCGTCCGATCAGAGTGATTCCGTTCTTCTGCTGATTTCGGGGCGGATTAAACTCTATCATCTGACACCTGATGGTAAGCAGGCATTGCTGGCTTTGATTGATCCAGGAGAATTATTCGGAGAATTGGCGATTTTAGAAGGAGGGACTCGAGAAGAGTTCGCCGAGGCGATGGAAACGTCTCAAGTGGTTGCCATCCCACGAAATGTGATCCACGAATTGATGGAAAGTCATGCGGAAGTTTCGTTGGGAGTCACTCGTTTGCTGGGTTTGCGCAGGCGTCGCGTTGAACGCCGATTGAAGTCTTTGTTGTTTCGTTCCAACCGGGAGCGACTGGTTCATTTGCTCGTCGAACTCTTGGAAAAATACGGCGAGCAGGAGACCGAGGGGGTGCGGATTGCGATCCGATTGTCGCATCAGGATTTGGCCAACATCATCGGTAGTACTCGCGAGACGGTGACTGTGTTGCTGGGAGAACTGGGATATGATCGCCTGTTATTGATCAAAAAACGGAAGATTTATGTTCCCAATCCGGCTCGACTGGCAGAAAGTATTGGTCTTGCTGCTCCCGTGATTCCGACGGAATAGTGACAGTCAGTCGAATTTGTGAGTCATTTCACAGACAAGACTGGGCAGAATGCCGATATTACAATAATCAAGTTTTTTGAGAGATGCTGCCAGCAGTCAGGAATTGATGATCATGACGAATCAAAACTCGACCCCCGATTCACAAGCCGATGAACAATCCTGGAAGCCGTGCGATCAAGGCACGATTATGGGCTTGGTCAAACGGCTCAAGCAACAACGCCAAATCCAGCGAGTCAAACTTGTTGCCATCACGGCAACGTGTCTGCTGGTGGGTTTGTTCGTCGGGAATCAGTTTTTGTCCTCACCCCAAGCACTCTCACATGATCAAGTGACAGAACTGGCACAATCATTCATCAATGGTGAACTCGATGCCGAGAAGACCAAGTTGGTGGAAGCTCACATTGCTCGATGTCCGCGGTGTGAACATCTGCTGGAAGAACGGGCATTAAAACAAAGCCAGGCACGGTTAATCATGCCCGACAATTCAGTCGTGATGATCGATTTCCCGAATGGGTCACTTGCGTCTATTCGCTAAGTCGTCGATTGTGGTTCGGTGGGGCGACCATAATACCCTTCAACGATTAAGCCTGTTCGCTCTCGGACTGTGGCGACAATCTGATCGACTTCTTCATCATTCAAGCTGGCAACGTAACTCTCTGCCGGCGACCGTGCCACTGTGTAGATCTGGATCAACTTCAGTTGACCATCCGATGCGATCATTTCATTCAGACGCTCACAGTAGGCTTCGATCTCGGCATCTTCGGGAGGATGTCCATTAACGCGCATGAACAGTGATTGAATGACGAGCGGACGAATCTTTGCCGCGTCGCGGATGTTGTCGAGGATCTGTTGAAACGGAATTTTGGTCCGTTCAATCAAATGATAATACTCTTGCGTCCCTGCATCGAGTTTCGCCCAGACTTCTCCATTGTTGGCGTCCATCAGTTCGAGGGCATTTTTAATGACCGGGCGATGAAACATACTGGCATTGGTGATCAGAACCAGCTTGGTTTCAGAAAGTTGGTGTTTTTCTTTGAGAGCGGCGACTTGCGAGATGATGTCATCAAAATTGCGATAAGTGGTTGGCTCGCCGTCGCCTGAAAATGCGATGTCATTCAGCCGTTTTAAGTGGTCGGGAACATCTGAAAACTTAGGGTGATCGTAGATTTCGCCCGAAACAATCAGGGATAACAGATCTTCCAGCTCTCGCAGTACGCCGGGAAGATCGACAAATGTGGTTTCTGCTTCCACACGGCGATTCACCTGACAATAGATGCAATCGAAGTTACAGATTTTGTCCGGGTTTAGATTCACACCCAGCGACAGTCCCTTACTGCGACGAGATAAAACCGGATAGACATACCGGTTGCATTCGAACTTTCGGGAGTGATCAGAATGAAGTGGTGTGACGGAATCGTTCATGGAGGTCTGGCGGAAGGGGATGGGTTATCCAGTGAGACACGCAAGCGATGTCATGGTTCATCAAGATCGAAGTTTTCGGGTTCCCAATCGATTGTAGGATACTGAGGATTCATGTCCTGTAGTGTTTCGACAATCGTCTTGCAGATGACCCAGTTACGATACCATTTTTGGTCGGCAGGAATCGCAAACCAGGGGGCCTCTTTCGTGCTACATTTCGTCAAAGCATCCTCGTAAGCATTTTGATACTTTTCCCAATGTTTGCGATGTTCCAGATCGTGGGGCGAAAACTTCCAGCGTTTGTCTGGGTTTTCAAGCCTAGCACGGAATCGTTCGAGTTGTTCTTCGGGAGAGATGTGGAGAAAAAACTTGAGGATGCGAGTGTTGTTATGTGTGAGCAGTGACTCGAATTGATTGATCAGCTCGTACCGTTCGGACCAGATGTTTTTAGGGGCAATCTTTTCCACACGAACGACTAACACATCTTCATAGTGGGAGCGATTGAAGATACCGATCATTCCGCGGCCGGGCACTTCACGATGGATCCGCCATAGAAAGTCGTGCTTCAGTTCTCGATCAGAGGGTTGTTTGAAAGAGGCAACATGCACTCCCTGCGGATTAACGCCACGAAAAACGTGGCGGATCGTCCCATCTTTCCCTCCCGTATCCATGGCCTGTAATACGACCAATAAAGATTGTTTTCCCTCGGCGTAAAGCCTGCGTTGTAACTCGGCGAGTTCGAGACGTAATTCGGGAAGTTCAGCGTCGGCTTGTTCACGATCCTCGTGAAAGTCTTTCCCGCGTGTGGATAAATCTTTGAGTTTAAGATTTTTTCCGGGAAGGATGAGATGCGGATGTGCCATAAGGATTACTCAGGTTGCGGTGATGTTTCTGTGGTTTCTCCGTCGAGTTCCTTGGGTTTCCACAGGTTTTCGTAATTCTGCACGAGATTCAATTTGAGTTCTGACCAGCGATCAATCCTGAGTGAGTAGTGGGCAATGGCAGTGGTCGAGAACTCGACAAAATCTGCCGACCACTGAAACACTAACTCTTCCAAGCCGGGGTTATGGCCGACGATCATTAATGAATCGTGATTGTCGTCGGTGTCGCGAATGACACGCACAATCGTTTTCGGAAGGGCGTGGTAAAGTTCGTCGCGGAGTTCCAGTTCGGAAGGTTCGGGAAACTCACTGAGGAGTAATTCAGCAGTCGCGTGAGCGCGCTCAGCGGTGGAGGAGACGATGTGTGATGGAATCAATTGCTGTTCTCGCAAATGTTGTCCCATTCGCAATGCGGCCCGCTGTCCGCGTCGTTTCAGAGGACGATCAAAATCGGAAAGTTCTTTGTCTCTCCAACTCGACTTGGCATGTCGCATCAGCAGCAATTGTTTCACGTTGACGTCCTATCTGAGTCACTGCCGGGAGCTTGATGAGGCTGAAATACAGTCCGAGACGTTTGTGACGCTCGGCTAGTCGCTTCGCAAGCCTGTCGATACAACACATCCTGACTGCGCAGTTCTGCTTTTTTCCCTCG
The DNA here is from genome assembly GCA_030836185.1 of Planctomycetota bacterium. GTDB lineage: Bacteria > Planctomycetota > Planctomycetia > Planctomycetales > Planctomycetaceae > JABURQ01. Next base: position 91,774 of record JAURQH010000067.1, on the reverse strand, counting down.
CCGCAGACGTTTGTATTTCCCATTCGATTTTAACTCATGCGACTTCACATTGTCCCGAAAATAAGTCTTCAAAATCGCCAGTAACCGATTTCGATGATCGCTATGCTCGACGGGAACCATCAATTCAAGACGGCGATCAAGATTTCGTGGCATCCAGTCGGCACTCGAAATATAAACCAGATCATCGCCACCTTGATGAAAATAGAGGACACGAGCGTGTTCGAGGAATCGGTCAATAATACTGATGACCTGAATGTTTTCACTCAAATCCTTCACTCCAGGTCGCAATGCGCATGCTCCGCGAATATTCAAACGGATTTTAACTCCGGCCCGTGAGGCGCGATAAAGTGCCTCGATGATTTCCGGGTCAACCAGTGTATTGACCTTGGCGATGATCTCCGCTTTTTGTCCCTGTTTTTTTCGCTCTGTTTCTCCGTCGATCAATTCGATCAATCGAGTTCGAATCGTTGTGGGGGCCGCTTCTAACTTACTATACAGATGCGGTTGCGAATAACCGGTGATCGCATACATGAAGCTGGTGGCATCGGCACCAAGAACGTCATCGCTGGTGAACAAGCTGGCGTCAGAATAGAGCCGTGCGGTCGCTTCGTTGTAATTGCCTGTGCCGAAGTGCATATAACGACGTATGCCCTGCGGTTCGCGACGAACAACCACACAAACTTTGGCGTGTGTTTTTAATCCTTGCACGCCGTAAATCACTTGAACCCCGGCTTGTTCCAGGTTCTTGGCCCATTCGATGTTTCTGGCTTCGTCGAACCTGGCTTTGAGTTCGACAACAACCGTGACATACTTTCCTTTTTTAGCGGCGTTCATCAACGCTTCAACAATCGGGCTATTGCGCGAAGTGCGGTAGAGAGTTTGTTTGATGGCCAGCACGTCGGGGTCGTTGGCCGCTTGTTCGATGAAGCGGACAACGGGCTGGAAACTTTCGTAGGGGTGATACAGCAATAAATCTTTTTCAGCAATCAATTCAAAGAGATTATCGTTACTGCTGATTGCTGCAGGTTGTTGTGGAGGCCAATCTTCGATTTTCAAATGCTCGAAACCAGACAGGCCGACTAATTCCCAAAAGGCGGACATATCGAGTGGACCGGCGACGCGGTAGAGCCCCGGAGATGGGAGTTCTAATTTCGCGGCTAAGATCTCGATGAGATCAGTCGAGACATCATCGGAGATTTCGAGGCGAATGCATTCGCCTTCTTTGCGAGCTTCCAGTAAGTCTTCCATTTGTGTCATCAGGTCGGCAGCTTGATCCTCGCGCAAACTGACATCGGCATTTCGCGTGAGTCGAAAGGGAACACATTCTTCAACGGTTTCACCAGCAAAGAATTTGTCCGCAAACATCGAAACGATTTCTTCGAGCAGAATATATTCGTAACCGCCATCTGAGGGGAGAGTGACAAAGCGTAATGAATAGGAATTAAAAGGGATGATAGCCAGCCTGGGAATCGGTTGGCTCTCTTCATCGAACTCGGTCGAGGTTAACCGCACACACACGCTGAGTGATTCCTGAACAAGCAGCGGGAATTCTTCATCGAGGATCACTCGCATCGGAGTCAGGACGGCGTGGATTTCACTTCGGAACAGCTCTTTGACAAACCGTAGCTGTTTCTCTGAAAGGTCTTTTCTTGTGCGGCGGCGAATACCGGCTTCATTCAGGCCCGGTTCCACTTCCGACAGGAAACAGGTCATTTGGTCCTGCACCATTTGTTGAGTGCGTTTGCTGATCTGTTTAAGTTGTGCGGCGGGAGTCAAGCCAGAGGGATCAGTCTTGGTGGCTCCCCGGTTGGCCAACATGTTCAATCCACCCACACGTACTTTGAAGAATTCATCGAGATTGGAACTGGCGATGGCGAGAAACTTCAGACGTTCCAACAGGGGGAGCGTAGCATCTCGCGCTTCACCCAGGACTCGGTCGTTAAATTCCAGCCAGCTCAACTCGCGGTTGAAGTAATGTTCGGGATTGAGTTCCATGATCTGAGTTATCTATTTCTGGTTTGAGTCGCGCTGGGCAGGGGACGCAAAACCACCTGCATCCCAAAAATCTCCTCAAACAATGGGCCTTTTTGTTTCAATGCAATTTGTTCGACGGACAGATCGGCGGTGCGGGGGACATTGATGACAAACTGCCGTTCACGAACTTCGCATTTAATGTCTCGGATTCGTTGACTGCGAGAGCGATCAAGTGCATCGGCGACACGCAGGATCGCGGCCAGTTGTCGTACAAGTACTCGCTCCTCGTTCGACAACGCGGCATACGACTGGTGAGACGGTTTGGGAGTTGCCCGGCGATGATACCGGGCGATGAGTGCGGTGAGCATCAAGTCGCGTCGGCTGAGACCAAACAGGTCACTATGAAGAATGATGTAGGAGGTATGTTTGTGGTAGCCGCTCATTCCAATAAACATACCCGATTCGTGCATCAAAGCCGCCACGCGAACTAATACTTCATGTCGCTGATCCAACCCGTGTTCTTCGCGTATCGCTTGAAAAAGTTCGCGGCTGAGTAATTCGACATGTTCGCAATGTGACTCGTCGGCTTGGAACTTTCGGACAATTTCGTGTGCCGAGCGGATGATCTGGTCATCGAAACCAGTGTTCCAGGTTTGGCGATTCGAGAGTTCTTTGAGCAAACCATCTCTCAAGCTGAAGCGAGTGACTAACAGCTCATCGAGATCAAATGCCTTGGCGACCATCACATAACTGAGTAATGCTGGCCCCAGTGTTTCTGCATCCGCATAACTGAGACGATATTGACGAACGATTTGGTCGGGCGTCATTGCGAGGATCGATTTGGTAAATTTCTCCAACGCTTTCAGGGACAGTCGTGCCAGTTTTTCGGGGGTCCAATTTTCAAGAAGTTGGGATGCAGCGAATCGGACATCGCCTCCCAAAGCAACAATTTGGTCGATTCCTTCTTCACCCACATGTTGCTGCATTTGCTCGATCATATGGGTGATCTGATCGGTCATGATGTCTTGCGAACGCATATGGGGGGCCCGCAGTGCTTCCTGGCTCTCACGCAAACGGACCGTGCCAACACGATAAGTTTGTGAGGTCAGCACATCTTCTCCCTGAACCATTAACAGTTCGGTGCTGCCCCCGCCGACTTCGAGAATCATCGATGTTTTGGAGAACAGCGTGGCCTCGGCTTGCAAAAAAGGTTGCAAGCCGAGGTAAGTGATGCGGATCACATCGGGAGGCTCAATGGGTTCAATCAGAAAACCGGTCGCGCTGTAGATACGATCCAGAAACGAGAGTCGGTTATCGGCTTCTCGGATGGCGCTGGTAGCCACAATTCTGATTTGCTCAGGGCGAGTGATTTGATACTCGTCCAGCACACGACGGTAGCTCCGTAAAATTCGCACACATTCTTCCACCGTCGATTTTCGCAGCGATCCCCGAGTAAACGCTTCCCGTCCCAGATTGACCGCCTGAAATAAACGCTGTAAAGAATGGATTTGTCCTGCCGTATTAATTTCAGCGACTTCCATGCGAATCGAGGTTGTCCCGATATCGATCACCGCGACGGTTTGGGGTTCGCCGTAAGAGGCATTTTCTTCGGCAATCAGTGATCCATCAGGATCACTGTTGTCGAGAGAAGAAGAGTTTTCGGGTGATCGTCGCGAATCAGTCATGATGCAACGGTGGCTCCTTCCGGTGCGTTCTCTGACTGAAAGGAGTTGCGTGCATATGCGGCTGCGCCAAGAACGGCGGAGTCATCACCTAACTTGGCGACTTCCACGTCATAGCTGCCTTTGAACGACGGCATGATCCAATCTTCGATGCCGCTCTTAACCCCCTTCTTGAATAAATCGGGCAAAGCTTCCGCCAGTCCACCACCTAAGATGATTTTGTCAGGAGAGAGCAGATGAATCATGCTGCCAGCCGCAAGACCGATTTGATAGGCGGCGTTTTGAACAATCTCTTTAACGACTTTATCTTTCTCGACTGCTTCAGAAATCAATCGGCTGCGAATATTGCTGAGATCGGTTTCGGCCTGTTCACGAACATAGGGAGCTTGCCCTCGATAGGCGGCTTGTGCGATGGCTGCTGAAATTGCCAAGCGACTGGCAACTGCTTCCAGACAACCACGACGACTACATCCACATAAAGGACCATTCGGAATCACCTGGATATGTCCAATTTCCATGCACGAGCGACCATTCCCTTGCAGGATTTTGCCTTCATAAATGAACGCACCACCGATCCCGGTCCCCGGGAATATTCCTAAAGCATTATGGGCTCCTTTGGCGGCGCCAAAGTGGAATTCTCCATAAAGGCCAGCATCAACATCGTTCAAGAGAACAACGGGAACATTAAACTTCTTATTCAGATAATCGCAGATCAGGGCGTCTTCCCAGCCGAGGTTGGGGGCTTCGTTGATGATGCCCTTCTTCAGATCCAGGATTCCGGGACAACCAATGCCGATTCCCCGTAATCGCGCGGGATCGATGTCGGCATCTTTGAATGCTTTCTCAATCGTTTCTTCGATGCGTTCCAAGCCGGCATCGACTCCTTCATGGCCGCGCGTTTTTCGCCGTTTACGACCGAGAGGCTTGAGATTTTCATCAAGGATCACGGCTAGCATTTTGGTGCCGCCCAGATCAAAACCGACCCAAACATCCTGTTTGACGTCTTTTTCATCGCCCATTGTTCAGTCCTGTGGCTGGATTGTATCTCTAAGAACGCAACACTCTTAGTTTAACGGAGTTGGAGTCGAAAATGGAGGCTTCCGAGAGTCGGGGCAGACGGGAAAGGCAGAATTAAGTTTTCAACAGGCTGTCAGGACCGAATGTTTGCCATTCCAGTCTTGGAATCATTGAAAATCTGACCGTGCATGCCAAGATGAGAAGGCGATACATATCCCGCATTTTTCTTAACTCTGGCCACTAACTTTCGTGTTCACTCCGCGTAGATCACTCCCAAAGAGTCCAAGACGGCTTCCCCTCTTTCTCCAGTCGAGTTGGTTTTAGCGAAGCAATACCAATCCAATTGGATTGATAATGATCTGAGGAATCGACACCCGTCTTGGTTTGTTTCATGAACACAAGTCTGATTCCGTCTACGAATTTTGGCGCATTGATCTCAATCCCTCCGAGGACATAACCTGACTTGGCGACGATGACCGTTGTGTTGGGGGTAGGACGAGCCATCTGGTAGAGGGCTTCGACCTTGCCGAGATGCTCTATTCCGGCCCATGATCCCATGCGCACCTGGATACCGAGGACAGGCTTTTGCTCTGGCGAGATTTGAGAAAAGGGGAATCCTCCCGCTCCACCGATCAATTCGGAACGTGTCCCCACTTCGACTTTCTGGTTCGTGTTGGAAGAAATCGTGGGATTAGGGACAGTTGTTGGAGGGCTCGATGCTTTGGGAATGGAGGAAGGCCCGAACGGATTTGAAGAAGAAGATGGCACTTGAGGAGACTGGAAATTACCTCGGTTCGAAAAGCCGGGTTGAGGGGTCGGAGTTGTTGATGGCCCCTGACCGGGTATGGGAAACGAATTGTTGCCCGGCACATTGGATTCGGGAGTCGAGGAGGGAGGCCGGTCAACGGTTGATGAGTCGCCGGGAGTAGGATTTGCTCCGGGGCGTGTGTTGGGAAATTGCATCTCTGTAAAACCGGGATTGGGGAGATCGGCGAATTCCTGTGGTCGTTGGAGACCGTTCTCCGGCTGATACAGGATGAACCCGACGATCAACAAAGCTGCCCCTACAAGACTCAAGCCTCCTGCGATGGCGGGAGAATAACCGCGCGTGAACTTGTCGGGAATTTTGGAGACAATTTTGATCTCGGAACCATCGGCCGCCAGTACAGCGGACAATTTTTTGAGATCAATCTTTTCCGGGACACCGAGAAGTTCCCATTCTCCACTGATTTTACAAAACAAGGCATGAAAGCTGTGTCCTAACTGCTCGGCAGGACAGAGATGGTATCGATTGGTGAGACCGAGATCCCAGACTTTCGTCTGTGTCCATTGAGCCGTCAGCCCGATATAAATCCGACTGACTTCGATGCGTCCTTCGGTGATGACAATATTCCCGCCAACATCATCTTTGCGGAAAAAGAAGAAGATGGCAGATGGGAGAAGGCCGAAGACAACGCCCAGCCCCCAGGCAAGTCCAGGAGAGGTTGGATTTTGATTCTGAGAGAAGATGATGAGCAGCCCACCGGTTGCGGCCAACCAACATGAAAGAACCAGAAGCACTCGCCATGGCAGATCTTTTTTCAGCCGTATGCGGTAAAGGGCGGGTTCGCTCCACTTGAGGTCCACACGCGAAAAACTAATGTCTTTGGTCAACAAATCCCACAGGCCCATGTGAGCGTCTCCGCATGAGTCAAAGGTACGAATCACATCCTTACAAGGTAAGCGATGTGGCCGAAGAGTTCACGCAAATTTCATTCAAAACGGCGATTTGATGGCTGCCAATACGAAAAAAACGACCCTTACTAACCATTCTTTTTCGCCGCCGTGATGGAGCGGTCGAGCTGATTGGCGAAGGCTTGTCGGTCTTTGTCGCTGTAATTTGACGGACCGCCGGTGATCTCTCCCCCACCGCGCAAGCCGTCCATCAAATCACGGACTGCCAACCGCTCGCCAATATTCTTGTCGGTGTAAAGTTCGCCGCGAGGATTGATGGCCAAGCCACCTTTTTCGACAACATCGGCGGCGAGTGGAATGTCGGCAGTGATGACCAAGTCGCCCGACTGCATCAGTTCGACAATTTTCTGATCGGCGACATTTGCTCCCGATGTGACGAGTAAGGTTTCGAGGAACTTTGATCCCGGTACACGGACTTGCTGATTGGCCACAAACGTCGTTTTCGTTTCGGTCCGTTTAGCGGTTTTATAGAGAAGTTCTTTGGCATCTCGCGGACACGCATCAGCATCAACCCAAATCTGCATCAATCGTTTTCCTATTATGGTGAGTTTAGACAATCCACATCATACAATCAGTCGCACGCCGCCCAGTTTGGCTTGATTGTATTGGAACGCACCGCCGTGTGAGCCGATGAACATCAGGTTGGTCGGGATGTCCCATTCTTCGGAGAGTTGCTGAATCATGTCTGGTCCGAAGGTTCCTTCAATCAATACGAACTCAATATCGGTGTCGGGGTAGGCTTTGTCGAGAAAATCGATGTCTTGCGCGAGTTTTGACGGAACATCATCAGAATTCGGTGCGACCGTGACAAACTTGATGCGGTTGGTTTGTTCGTTCCGGTTTACATACAGCATCGCGTTATTCAGGTTGGCAATGTTGTCGCCGCGTGTGAAAAAGACCATCTGCTGTGAATTGATGTCTTCGATCTTCTCGCGAATGCTATCGGACAATTTGTTTGACATTCGACTAATCGAAGTGCTGATGGTGCGTACGATGAACAGGCATCCTTTGAGAATCGTGATCCGCCCCAGCATGATCATAATGATCGCCATGGCTGGGATGAAGTATTGCAGAAAGACAACCAAGAACTCGGGATTGATGACTGCATTGCCGATCAGTCCCGCCATCACGGCGGTCATCGCAATAATCACGGCAATCCAAGAGGCTTTGACTGGTCGAGGTAATCGTCCGCGAGCGACTTTGAGTAAGACGTTGCCCAATGCGAACAATGCCATCACGGACAGGAAGGACAGAATATAAACGCCCGCAAGCGCTTCGATCACTCCATTCGTGATGATTAAGACCGAGACGGCCAGTGCAAAAAAGGCGATGATGATTCGATGAGTCGTTCCTCGAGAATTGGTTTTCAACAAAAATTGCGGTAGGCAACGGTCGAGAGTCATGCGGCGGACAAGTCCATTCACACCGACATAACTGGTCAGCACGGCACCGCTGAGCACTAGGATCGCGTCTATTGAAATCATCCAGGACAACCAGTTCCCGCCAGCAATTTCTCCCATATGAGAGAGGAGAGTTTCTTTATGATTCTCGACATCTCCCATCGGAATGAGTGATAGCGCCAGAAGTGCCATCATCGGGTTGAAGAAAGAGACGGCCAGCCACATATTGCGGAGCGTTTTTGGGAAGACTCCTTCTTTTTGCTCTTCGACAAAGTTAGACGAACTTTCAAACCCCGAGATCCCCAGCATGGCCGCGCAAAAGCCGAGGAATAAGACTGTCGGTAGATTCGGTGCCGTTAAAGGTTGTTGATAATTCTCAATCAACTGCCCTGTGCCGTTTTGGAAGACATAGAAACCTCCCACGCACAACAGAGTTGTCAGAGTCGCGATATGAAAGAGAAAAATGCCGACCGCCACCGCGGCCGATTCAGTAATTCCAATAATCGATAAGATCATGAACAACGCCAGCAAACCGATGGTCACGGGAATCACCGGGATCCCATGCCATAAATGGTCGGCATAATGAATCGCTTCATTCGCCGAGATCACGGCCGTCGCCATGTAAGACAAGATCGTCAAGCAGGCGGCGACCGACGCGCGAAACTTGCTGGTGGTGTTGAGCAGCGCATTGTACGCTCCCCCGTTGAGCGGAAGTGCACCGACCACTTCCGCGTAAATGGTGCGGAACAAATACAGCAGCACCGCCACAATCAGCAAAGAGACCGGCGCCCATTGTCCCGCCGCGATAATCGAGAGCGACGACACGTACAGGCAAGACGAAGTAATATCGTTGCCGCAGATCGCCGTGGCCGGTAACTCGCCGAGGACGCCGTGCTCAAAAGCGCTGGCATCTTTTGCGGACGCTTTATGATGGACTTGAGTATTCATAATCAATCGATGGGTTGATCGGAGATCGGTTGGTTTTGTCAGAACGGACGAACTCACGAGAGTCTAACGTGTCTGCTTCAAGAGCGTAGTATTAGGTAGGGTATTGTCATCAAACTGTTGATCCTGTTGCAAGTCGAATCGATTGTGTGGGTGAGTGTTGCCGCGAATCAGTGTCTAGTCGCATTGTTGTTTCTGATACGATAGTTGTTAGTGACGTGGACTCTTTCTCATCAAAAAGTCTTTTCATGAATCATTTTCTCGGCTGTTTTTCGATCACAATTTTCGGGATATTCCTGCTTGTGTCGGCTGTTTTTTGGATGATTGGATCACCAACACCAATTCAAGATGGACTGTTCGCAGCGGTCTGGTCGATGTGTTTTGCGATTCCATTAAGTGTTCTTTTTCAAATTTCCTACAGGAATGTAATACGACGACGAAAGGCTTTCGGAAAATTGTTTTTTGATCGGGAACCCTTATCCGATGATGAGTTTGTTGCAAAGGTTCCCGATGCCCAACCTGAAGTGAGTCTCGCAGTTCGTAATTCTCTGGCATCCGAACTCGATATTTCTCCTGCACAGATTCGGCCAGACGATGATATTTTTGCAATGACGGAGAAGACCAAAGTCGATTCATGGGCTCTGATATTCGATGTCTCACGAGGTGCCATCACTGAGTTGGGACGCGATTATCGAATGGACGAACTCGATCCCTCAGACTTACGAACAGTCACTGATATGGTGATGGAACTGCAACGAGTGATGGATGGAAAAGAATAGAATTGAGAAAGCTTGGGTTTGAACGAATACTTAACGCCTGTTTTTGCTCAAATCCTCTTTGTCTGAAAGGACGGATTTGCTATGCTTCCTCGTGTTTCCAGCATCGTTTGAAATTCTCTCATGACGACCACGTTCCATTCTCGCATCTGCTATCTCTTCACCGCGTTGATGATCGCGCTGACGTTTGCCGCGATGCCGTGGGATATGCAGATCGCTCGCTATTTTTTGAAGAACGATGTTCCCAGTTTGTTACGAGCTTCATTGACCCTCAGTGAGATTGTGGCCCACGGCGTGGGGACGATCATCATTCTTGTCGCTGTGGCTTTGCTGGTTCCTGGTGGATATCGATTGACGCCACGTTTGGGGCTTGCGGCGTTCGGTGCGGGGCTTACCGCAAACCTTGGCAAGATGAGTGTCATCAGGCTAAGACCCGAAATGATCAATAAGAAGATGACCGTGGGAGACACGTTCATCGGTTGGTTCCCGATTCTGGAAGAAGGTGGACTGGCGATTGACCGATCTATGAAATCATTTCCATCAGGACACACCGCTTCGGCGGTCGGGTTGACGGTGATTCTCGCCTGTTTCTTTCCGCGAGGTCGTTGGTTATTTTTGACCTTAGGAGTTTTTGCAGCCATGCAGCGTGTTGAGGTGGATGCTCATTTTCTCAGTGATACCTGTGCCGGTGCGGCCATCGGGTTTCTCATCGCAGGGCTTTGCCTTGATCAGCGTTTGCCGTTACCGAAATTGTTCTCTCGCTGGGAGCGTCCTGTCCTGGAATCGTTACGAGCCCACGAAGAGAACTTCACGCTGGAAAACGACACGCTGAAGGAATCGACTGAATCCGGTACGGATCACCAACAAGCGGCATGAGTGCTGAGGCGGGAATCCACATTCCCCGTGGGATTTTCTTGAGCCTGTTGCTTCGTCCGGTCAGAAATTCAGGAACAGTCTCCTTCCCATACATCAAACAAGCGTCAACCATGACAGGCATCAATCCAATCCCGGACGAGTTTCATTCCGTCACACCATATCTCTTTATTCGTGGTGCGTCAGAAGCCATTGAGTTTTACAAGCAGGCCTTCGGTGCAGAGGAAGTGTTTCGGCTGCCGATGCCGGATGGAAAACTGGGGCACGCCGAGATTCAGATTGGTGATTCGCACGTGATGCTGGCCGATGAAAACGCTGAAGCAGGCGCGATCAGTCCTTCAACTTTAGAAGGAACGTCCGCCAGCTTTCTGATTTATGTCGAGAATGTCGACGAGATTTACGCCCAGGCATTGGCGGCAGGAGGAGAAGTGGTACGCCCGTTGGCTGACCAATTTTACGGCGACCGCACCGGCTGTCTCAAAGATCCCTTCGGTCACGTTTGGACCATTTCGACTCATATCGAAGATGTCACCCCCGAAGAAGCCCAGCAACGCCTGGAGGCGATGGGTGAAGACGCGGATGCGAATTGCTAAATTGGGACTCATGTGTGAATGACTCAATATGGGTAGCCCCGTTTGCTCGTCAAATGGGTTGCTGATAAGCACAAGAGGCCATGAGTGAACAGGTTCCTGACATGTTCACGATCCACTCTCACAATTTTTGCTGGGACTCGTCCCAGCCTACGAAGTAAAACTGGACCATCCGCAGGTTGTGATGAGTTCAAATTGTCAAAGATCGAGTGTCGTGTTGAACTGGGTCATGGTGCACGAAATGCGCCATAATTCTCCAACTCAATTGATCGAAATATTATCAAAGCCGAATTGCTATTCCGCCTGATCAGCCGCTGGGCGCCAGCAAGCGGCTCAAAAATTTCAACGAACCACGAACGCTAACTCTGGTAGGCGAGTTTGGCAAGACCGGTTTGAGCGACCAACTTTTTGATGCAAAGCCGTAGGTCGGGTTAGTCGAGCAAAGCGAGTCGTAACCCGACAGACAAGTAGGGCCGGTTCCACCGGCCTGATACAAAGCTTGCATATCGACAACTTAAAGGCCTTTCTGTAGCATGTTCATTTAGGCAGTAATGTGATTATTGATCGCGTACCAATAGAAGAACAGCATGGCCAAGAAATTTTCAGAACGTTATGGCTACACGGAATCTCCGCAAACGATCCAAGTCGAGGAGATGAATGACGCTCTGCGCAATTCGTTGTGTAACCTGTTTCATGAGAAATTTGATCTTGGGTTGTCTGACTTTAGTGCAGTTGCCGAGGCAGTTTCGCGAGGATTCTTCAAAAGCCCTGTACATGAAATCTCTCGTCTGGATGAAGTCGCGCTGGGGTGGATCAGTCAGAATTATGAACGACTTGAATGGTATGAGGTATACGATTTTATGGAATTTATTGCCCGACACTCCGACAAGTGTGGTCTTCAGATAAAATATTCTAGTAGTTCGTTTGCCAATCAATTAAACCACATTCTTGAACGCGAACTTTCTGGTTATCGTTTTGTAGGTGATTCGCTGGTTCCCATAACCAATCCTAGTGAAGTCGTATCGATTTCAGAAGCGATTTCGGACACCGATCTACATGGTTTGAATGGTGCGAACGAACATCTTGAAACAGCCTTAAAGATGCTCGGGAAAAAGCCCACTCCGGATTACCGAAATGCCATTAAAGAAGCGATTAGTGCAGTCGAATCTCTTTGCAACAAGCTTACCGCGAAGAAATCCTCGGGACTCAAGGAGGCGCTCAACGAACTAGAAAAATACATTCAAATTCACGGTGCAATGAAGCAGAGATTTTTGAAACTCTACGGCTATACAAGTGATCAATATGGCATTCGGCACGCCATCTTTGATGAACAAGACGTCGGTTATCACGAAGCCAAATATATGATTGTCTCTTGCTCGGCTTTCATCAACTTCATCATTGGTAAAGCCATCGATTGCGGACTGCTCGATGATAACCCTTAACTTGTAGGGCCGGTTTTACCGGCCTGAAGAAAGAGTCAATCATGCCTAACTGGCGACGAGCACACGTTCCGGGTGGTACGTTTTTCTTCACGGTGGTGACTCATTCTCGGATGCCTTTTCTAACGACGCCGCTTGCACTTCGAATTCTTCGTCGGAAATTTCGAGAATGTCGGCGTCGCTGGCCCTTCGCATTGAATGCCATCGTCGTCTTGCCGGATCACCTTCATACGATCTGGTCTCTACCACCGGGTGATGAGAATTTTTCGGGGCGTTGGTCTTTTATCAAGCGTGAATTCACCAAGGAATGGTTGGCCCAAGGCGGCTGTGAAGGAATTTCGACGGCAGGCCAATTGAATGATGGGCGAAAAGCGGTCTGGCAAACCAAGTTCTGGGAACACACAATTGAAACCGAACAAGATTATGAGGCCCATTTTGACTACATCCATTACAACCCTGTCAAGCATGGATTAGTCGAATGTCCCGCTGATTGGAAATGGTCAAGTTTTCATCGGTATCGAAGATTGGGAGTCTATCCGAACGACTGGGCATGCTGTGGTAAAACTGTTCCCAATTTTGAACAAATATTAGATCGAGTTGGTGAATGACTTTCTGGCCGGTGGAACCGGCCCTACTCTATCTGCTTCTTTGCGTCAAATAACATCACCTCACAGCGTCTTCAGATATTCCAACACAGCGCGGCGTTCGTCTTCACTCAACACGCTGGGGAAATCGTGGCCGTCGGTTCGCTTGCCGAAGTCGTCGTGATTATAGAAACGACGCTTTTCGTATTTATTGAGTGATTTGAAATCGGGTGGGAGTGATTTATGTTCCTGCACCTGATGTCCCAACTTTTCGGTGTCATACTCGCGGCTGGTTTTCTTCCAGACTTGCGGGCGTTGCTCGGGATGCAGCAGATGCCAGAGAGTCGGGACCGAGCCGTTGTGTAAATACGGAGCCGATGCCCAGATGCCTTTTAAGGGTGGAGCCAGATAGCCTTTCGGGTTGATGACGACTTCGTGGTACTCGCCTGATTCGTCATCTTTGCGAGTCATCCAGCTCTCGGCCAGTTGTTGGTGATGTTCGGGTTTGAGTTCTTTGAGGCGGACGGGGTCGGTGCCGATGTCGGCTAGGAGAATGACTCGTTCGGGGAAATCAAATTTATCACTACTATAGGTGCCATGACATTCGGAACAGTTCTTGTTGAAGACGGCTCTGCCTTGCGCGACGAGTTGCCGATTGACGGGGAAGGGGTATTGGGGGACTGCCACGGAATTGATCCAGGCTTGAATGTGGCGGAATTTGTCTTCGTTTCGTTTGACGTAGTCGGCGTTGTTCCACGGGTGCAAAATGAATTGCATGAGCACGCGATGATAATTGGGGGCATGATTGTCACAATACAGGCGTTCTTTGAATTTCGTGTTCCAGAACGCGGGGGCGTCCATGCCATAGTCGGGACGTTGGGGCGCTTTTGCCGACCAGTTTACGTTCATTTCCTTGTCGCGAAGTGCTCCCAGATCGATACCGAAATTGACGGCAGCCGTCATTCCCGGACCAGTGGAAAGCACGGCATTTTTGCTGACGGCACCGTCCATGTGGGTCAATGATTTGCCCAGCTTCTGTTTGATCTGGCCGACATCTTCTGCCAGCGATTGTAAATCGAAATCGGCATTGCCCAAACCGGGGATCACTTGCCCGTTAATTTGTCCGGCGTGGCAAGCAAGGCAATTCATCGACCAATCGCCCGACTTGCGTTGCACGTAGCCGATCCCTTTCAAAGTTTCCTTATTCTCTTCCGGTAGAGGTTGGATGCCGTAGAGTTCGAAGGTCATCAGGCGGCGTTCTTCGAGAGATGCAATTTTCGCCTTGGCTTTCATTTCTTCTGGCCAGATGGTCCAGAGTTGATCGAGCACCTGTTCGTCAAAATCGGGAATGAGAAACGGGAACTCGCGGAGGATGCGGTAGCCTTCTTCGGGGGAAGGTTTGACGGGCTCGGCGGCAGAGAGGGAGCCAGCCAAGATGAATAACACCAGTGCGCTCTGGCGGACGAGCCGCCAGAGGCTCATATTGAACTTGCTCTGTAATTGATCGTTCATGACTGTTCTTCGATCTTCATGCCGCGTTCGAGAGTTTCGCAAATCTTATCGACATCGTAGACACAACCGGCCCACGTTCCACCTCCGGCTTGTTGCAACATAGCCCAAAGTCGTGTGTCATCCGGGATTTCGGGGTCTGCAGAAAGTTCAGTCGAGGCTTCGCGAGCAGCGAGAATGTTCGCTCCTTCGTCAACCGAAACTCGTTTGTCACCTTCACCGATAAAATTGATCGATCCGGTCAGATTGTTTCGATCGACGATGATTTCCAGAGTGTCACCTTCTTTGAGTTTAGAGATCGGGCCGCCCGCCAACGCTTCCGGTCCGACATGGCCGATGCAGGCTCCGGTGGAAACTCCCGAGAAACGGGCGTCGGTGATGATGGCGACATGTTTGCCGAACGGCAGGTATTTGAGAGCCGAGGTGAGTTGATAGGTTTCTTCCATGCCGGCTCCCAACGGTCCGCGGCACATCAGCACAATGATGTCTCCTTCGACGATCTGGCCATCCTTGATGGCTTTGATCGCGTCTCTCTCGGTGGTGAAGACTTTCGCTGGGCCGGTCTTACGATAGACGCCATCTTCATCGACGACCGTCGGATCGATGGCCGTACTTTTGATGACCGAACCCTCCGGTGCGATGTTGCCGACCGGAAACGTCACGGTGCTCGTGAGTCCTCGTTCTTTGGCTTGAGCGGGCGACATGATCACATCGTCGGGTTGGACGCCGTCACGGTCGATGAGTAATTGCTTCAGTTTGGTGCGGCGTTCACTCTTCTCCCACCATTCCAGATTCTCGCCGACGGTATGCCCGGTGATCGTGGTGGCGTCGAGTTTGAGCAGTCCTAATTCGCGCAAATGCAGCATCACTTCGGGAACTCCTCCCGCCAGAAACATTCTCACCGTGGGATGACCGACCGGTCCGTTGGGCAGTACATCGACCAGTCGTGGTACCTGGCGATTGATTCGGTTCCAGTCATCGACAGAGGGACGTTCTAATCCGGCAGTGAATGCGATACCCGGAATGTGTAATAACAGATTTGTCGATCCGCCGACCGCCGCATGCAACACCATCGCATTGTGAAGAGCATCGGGTGTGAGGATGTCGCGCATCGTGAGACCCGCGTGCTGACAGCTCACGACGGCTCTTGCGGATTGGCGAGCCATCTCCAACCAGATCGGTAAACCGGAGGGAGCCAAAGCCGAATGAGGGAGCGACATGCCGAACGCTTCGGCAACCACTTGCGCGGTGGCGGCGGTCCCGAGAAACTGACAACCTCCGCCCGCTGATCCACACGCACGACATCCCATGTCGGCCGCGTATTGCAGAGTGATTTCCCCATGCGCGAAGCGGGCACCGATGGCCTGCACTTTGCCGGTATCTTCTCCTTCAGTCGGTGGGAGAGTCACACCACCGGGAACAATCACACAAGGCAAGTCATGTTGTTCGGCCACAGCCATCATCATTGCCGGCAAACCTTTGTCGCAGGTCGCCACGGCGATGACTCCTTTTCGTAATGGCAACGAACGAATCAATCGCTTGGCGACGACAGCCGCGTCGTTCCGATAAGCGAGTGAATCCATCATCGCCGTCGTTCCTTGTGATCGTCCATCACATGGATCGCTGACGTAGGCTGCGAATGGGAGTTTTTCGAGATCATCGAGTTCGCGAGCGGCGGCCTGCATGAGCAGCCCGACTTCAAAATGTCCCGTGTGATAGCCGAGCGCGATGGGAGTTCCATCTTCGGCACGAATCCCGCCTTGCGTACTGAGAATCAAATATTGATCCCGCAGCAATTGTTGAGGGTTCCAACCCATGCCGGCAGATTGGGTCATGCCGAACAAGTCGCCACTGGGCGCGTCGCGAAGCATTTCTTCATCAAGAGGCAGGGAGCCTTCTGGGCCTGCATGCGCTGTCTCAAAGTCATATATAGAGGAATCGGTCGGTGTGAGTAATTGTTCGAGAGACATGGTGGAACCTGTCGGTGTGGAGGAGTGTCTGGACTTTTGAAGAAAGAAAATGTCAACGATTTTATCTGTAATCTAACATCCTCACCTCTCTGTTCGTATAATGAAAGTAAGGGAAATTGATTCCCGACGAGAACAACGATTTTCATTCAGCCCAGAGTTTGATTATGAGCACGCCACTGACCGGATCACAATTGCCAATTGCCGGAGCCCGCCCCGTCGAGGAGGAAGACCCGCTCGATTTAATGGACGAGATTGACGCTCTCAAGAAAGAGAAGAACGCTGTCATTCTTGCACATTATTATGTGGATAGCGAAATTCAGGACATCGCCGACTTCAACGGCGACTCTCTGCAACTCGCTCGTGATGCGGCCTCCTGCGATAATCCGATCATTGTTTTTTCCGGCGTCCACTTCATGGCCGAGTCGGCCAAGATTCTTAGCCCGGAAAAGAAAGTTCTCATTCCCGACCCGCTGGCCGGTTGCTCGTTATCGGAAAGTTGTCCGGCTGACAAACTCGACGCCTATCAAAAACAATTGCGGGCCGAAGGTCGCGATTTCTATACAGTAGCCTATATCAATACGTCTGCCGCTGTGAAGAGCCTATGCGATTGGATCGTGACTTCCGGCAATGCTCGCGAAAGGATTGACAAGATCCCCCAAGATAAAGAGATCCTGTTCGTTCCCGATCAACATCTGGGTCGTTACCTGGAAGAAGTGACCGGTCGCAAAATGATCTTGTGGCCGGGAGCCTGCATGGTTCACGAGATCTTTTCGATCCGCGATATGTTGGCCGCAAAGAAGAACAATCCCGGCTCGATCATCATCGCGCACCCCGAATGTCCACATTCGATTCTCGAACATTGCGACTTTATCGGCGGCACCGAAAAGATGCGGAAGTACGTGCAATCGGTGGCTGAGCCGACGACGTTCCTGGTCGCCACCGAAGCCAACATGATTCACCCGCTGGAGAAAGCGGCCCCGCATCACAAATTCGTACCGGTTCCCGGCATCATGACTTCGACCGGCGAAACATGTGCCTGCAATCAATGCCCACACATGGCGTTGAACACACTCCAAAAGGTCCGCAACTGCCTGCGAGACGAAAGCCCGGAAGTCGAATGGCAACCGTACTTCGATCAGGCCAAGGAAGTGCTAGTGAGAAGTTTGTTGCAGGACTGAGAGAGGGGAGTTAGGAAGTAGGAGTTAGGAGTCAGTAAAGTCAATTCCATCGGCCAATGAATCGACGCGATGTCGCGAAGAGAAGAAGAAACGCAAAGGATGAGATTTGTCTTGCGAGGTTGTTTGTGAGTCTTCAAAACATTTTGCTCGTCTGTTTTTTGATCAGCTCGACCACTCCGTTGTGGTTTTGGCCGGTAACAGTCTTCTTGTTCCGTCGTGGTTGGGGGAAGTTGAAATCGGGACGAACCAAGAAACACAGCATGGTTGATTGGTTAAACACAACCGGAGTTGGACTCTTTTTGGCAGCGATATTTGCGTCTCTATATCTAAATTTCCCTAGTTGAATCTCATGCCGGTTCGAAGTTTTTAAGGAGACCGAAACATGAGGGCGGCTTCTACGGTTGATTTGGCCGGTCACTAGACTCCAAATTCCCCTGCTCGCTCGCGCGAGCGGCTTAAGTTGTCTGTCTGCGAACTTGGCGGTTTGAATTTCTCAGTGACGAACAATTCGCATTCAATCACCGTGCGACATCGCTCACGCCAAAATCTCTCTCAATCAAAACAGGGAAATTCTCATATTGTTGGCGTCTCTTTCCGGGTAGGGTGGACATCTTCCACACTCATAATTCTGGAGCCGATTGATGATTCGTACGACTTCGCTCGCGTTGACGATTGCTGTCTTCACAGCTTCTGTGCTGATTGCGGCTGAGAAAGAAACTCGCAAGTTTCTGACGGCCGATTCCTCCAAAGGACGGATTGCCATCATTGATGAAAATGGCAAAACGGCGTGGGAGCACAAGATCGGTCCGTTGCACGATCTGCATGTTCTGGAAAACGGTCATCTCCTGTTTCAAACCAACTGGACGCACATCGTCGAGCTTGATCCCAAGACAAATCAGGTCGTTTGGGAATACGAAGCCAAACATTCTCCTGGAAATGAAAATCGGAAGATTGAGGTTCATGCTTTTCAGCGATTGAAAAATGGTCACACCATGATCGTTGAATCGGGATCGACTCGGATTCTCGAAGTGGACACCGATGGTAAGATCGTGAAAGAGGTTCCGCTGAAAGTCCAGAAACCACATCCGCACAAAGATACTCGATTGGTTCGCAAACTTGAGAATGGGCATTATTTGGTATGTCATGAAGCGGATGGGTTGGTTCGCGAGTATGGTCCCGATGGTCAAACGGTGTGGCAGTACAAAGTTCCCATGTTTGGCAAAGAATCCAAAGGGGGACATGGTTTGGAAGCATTCGGGAATGCGTGCTTTTCTGCGGTCCGATTGGAGAACGGTAACACGCTGATTGGAACCGGGAATGGCCATAGTGTGATTGAGGTGACACCCGAAAAACAGATCGTGTGGAAACTCACACAGGATGAACTGCCCGGCATTCGATTGGCGTGGGTGACCTCGTTAGAAGTTTTGCCCAGCGGCAATATCGTGATCGGTAATTGTCACGCAGGGCCTGAGAATCCGCAGATCATCGAGATCAATCGCGACAAAAAAGTCATCTGGAGTTTCCACGACTTTGATCGTTTTGGCAATGCCACGACCAATACTCAAATGATCAATGTGAATGGTGAAGCCGTTGGGGAGACGTATCGTTAACGGGCTATTAAGCAGCCTGTTGTGGGGACTCTTCTTCGAGATAGCCAAGTTCGTTGAGCAGGTCGCCACCGATATCGTAGACTAGATCCAGTTCTTTGGTGGTTAGTTTTTTCCAGCGTCCTCGACCGTCGAAAATCGGCTGGTTGATTTGCCAATTTCGATGCTGCTTGTGGTTTGAGCCGAATGCGTTTTCGGGCTTTTGGATCCTCAACGAATAAAATCGTCGTGGCGTTTCGTGATAGTTGCGCATTTCGGGTTCGTAGTCTTCTCCTAAAAACTGGAGAATGCTCTGCAACGTCTGGTCGAAGTTGACGATCAAATCTTCGTATTTGAAGACGTGAACATTCGGGTGATCCCAAAACTTTTGGCTGTGTCGATTTCGAGAAACCCAGTTTTCGATTCCCTCTTGCAGTCGGCCTGTTCGTTTTTTTAAGGAGGCGGCAACGTCTCGTCCATCACGTAACACGAGAACGATTTGAGCCTCCGGGCACCATTCCAGAATCTGTTCAATTTTCAGAATGTGATTAGGCGTTTTTTCGATCCAGCGATGTTTTCCGGCGGCGATTGCTCGAAGATCAAAATTCTTGAGTCCCATGCGAAACCACCGCTCGGAGTCTTTCTCCATCAATTTGGTCTCATAGGGAATGGCGTGGATACGCGAGTGAGCCCCGAGAAAGGCAAGCGAAACTGATGTCCCACTGTGTTGGTTACCGACGAGAAAGGTAGGGGGTGAGTCGATCGCGATTCGCCGAACTTGAGAGTTCCAGGCGAATTTCACTAATCGACGGCCACCATTCCAGACCCGGAGTGGGTGTAATGAAATTCTCATCGTTTCCTCGGCGCGAAAAATGTCTCTACGAGGTGGGACACTTAGAAGAATTATGGATTGTTGTCAATTTGAATCGACTTGTGAATCCTTGAAATTAGGGCGGAAAAGTCCTTAATCGAGGTTGGTTAACATGCCACGAAGAGCGAAATATGGATAGTTCCGTCGATGATATCTCGTTATTCTAAAGTTTGTCTCGACGACCCGTTCTCGATCCTCATGATATTTCAATCGGGAAGTGTCCCATGCAAGTACTGCGCAAAGCCTTGAGCGATGGTGCCTTCCTCTCGAATCTCGATGCTCGAGATATCGAAACGATTGTGGATCGATCTCTCCAAAATATGGTTGATCGGGGGCTTCTCGACGATCAAAAGCAGGATCTTGTTTTCAATGCGATCATGGATCGCGAACGAGTAATTTCGACGGCCATTGGGCATGCCGTTGCTGTTCCGCACGCTTATTTGGATGAACTCGATGCGCCGCTGGTCATCTTTGTTCGGCTAACTCACGGCGTCAATCTGGGAGCACCCGACGGTATCCCGACTCGGTTCTTCTTCATATTGATGGGACCGAAAAATTATGCAGCCGAACATCTCGATACGCTCACCACCATTGCGCGAGTCATGTCGGATGAGCAGTTTCGATACGACGCCTCGGTGGCGCTCGATGACAAGCAAATGCTGCGCGCACTTGACGACTTTGTGCTCAGGACATCGCTTCCTACAGAAGACCTTCCCGCGGCAACTGCTCCCGAAGGACTCAGATATTCAGGATGGCTTGGAGGAGGGATTCTGAAAGATATCTCTCGTCGTTGGCCGCACTACAAATCCGACTTCATTGACGGATTGCATACCAAGTGTCTGGCATCGATTTTGTTCCTCTTCTTTGCCTGTCTGGCACCGACCGTCACGTTCGGAGGATTGATGGCGACATTGACAGAAGGCCAGATCGGTGTTGTCGAGATGATCATCGCGGTTTCGATCGGTGGCGTCATCTATGCGCTGCTCTCTGGTCAACCACTCTCGATCCTCGGAGGGACCGGACCGATGCTGGTGCTCACCGTTCTGGTTTACCAGATGTGTATGGATGTGTTCCCGGAACGTGGCACAGAACTGTTCCTCCCCTTATATGGATGGATCGGATTATGGACGGCCTTGTTTGTGATCTTGATGGCCGTCTTCGAAACCACCAATCTGATCCGTTATTTCACACGCTTCACCGACGAGATCTTCGCCGCTTTAATCTCGATGATCTTTATCTCCGAAGCTCTCAAAAATTTGTACGGTTTCCTGATGTCTGCCTGGGATGAGAACGATCAGGTTCACCACGACCAGGCGTTTCTCTCTCTGATCTTGGCTCTGGGGACGTTTTTCGTGGCAATGAGCTTGTCGCGTTTTCGGAAGAGTCATTATCTACGCCCTAAAATGAGAGAGTTCTTCGCGGATTTCGGACCGAGTATTGCCGTGATCTCGATGGCGGCATTAGCCTTTTCCTTCACCGACATCAGCTCGCCGAACCCGGAAATTGAACTCGATGCGTTAAATGTCCCAGAGACTTTCGGACCGACGATTGAAGGACGATCCTGGTTGGTGAACCTTTGGGTCATGCCGACCTGGGCGATCTTTGCAGCGGCATTACCCGGTTTGCTGGTTTCTGTGCTGGTGTTTCTCGATCAGAATATCACTGTCAGATTGGTGAACAGCCCCGATCACAAATTGAAAAAAGGGGAAGGGTATCATCTCGACTTTTTCGTCTGCGGCGGCTTGATTGTCTTATGCTCGTTGTTCGGTTTGCCGTGGTTGGTCGCGGCGACTGTGCGTTCGCTCAATCACGTTCGCTCTCTGGCAACAACGGAAGATGTCGTCATGCCGGGAGGAGAAACGAAAAACAAGATCATACACGTTCGCGAAACGCGATTGACGGGATTCCTGATTCATTTTGCGATGGCGGGATCGCTGCTGTTAGTTCCCTGGCTGAAATTGATACCACTCCCGGTCCTCTATGGACTCTTTCTGTTTATGGGTGTCGTCTCCATCTACGGCAACCAATTCTTTGAACGACTCAGTTTGTGGTGGATGGATCCGACATTGTATCCGGTGAATCACTACCTGCGTCGTGTCCCCATCAAGCGAATTCATCTTTTCACGCTTGTGCAGGTCGTAATGTTGGCCGTTCTTTGGATCGTCAAAGAAAGCCCGTTGGGCATATTATTCCCGCTGTTTATCGCGTTGTTGGTGCCGGTCCGCTTTCTATTGCCCAAGATTATGCCACAAAAAGATGTTCTCGCCCTCGACATGGAAGAAGACCCGGAAGGCGAAGAAACGCAATGGGTGTAATGAATCTGTTAGAAAATCATTGCTTGATCGCTCCGACATTCCGACAATAAGGCTCTAATCTCTCCCGAGGAGTCTTCCTATGCGTCTGAATGTTCTGATGGCTGCTTTGTTGTTTGTCTCCTCATCGCTTGTTGATGCCGAGGACAAACCGGCCGACCTGATTCTTCATAACGGTCGCATTGTGACCGTCGATCAAGAGTTCGCCATTGTCGAGTCGATGGCCGTCAAAGACGGATTGATTTTGGCGACCGGTACGAATGAAAGCATTCATGAATGGAAAGGAACAACCACAAAAGAAATCGACCTGCAAGGGAAAATGGTCTTGCCGGGCTTGATTGATTCGCACGTCCATCCCGGTGGGGCCAGTATGTACGAAGCCGATCACGAGATCCCGGCGATGGACACGATTGCCGATGTGTTGGACTATATTCGGAGACGCGCCAAAGTTGTCCCCAAAGGGGAGTGGATTCGCACGTCGCAGATCTTTATCACTCGCCTGAAAGAGCAGCGATATCCGACACGAGCCGAGCTTGATCAGGCGGCTCCCGAGCATCCGGTCGTCTTTCGGACGGGGCCCGATGCGTCGGCGAATTCATTAGCACTCAAAGAAAACGGCATCGATGCCGAGTTTGCCAAAGCTCATCCCGATCATGTGATGGTGGATCCCAAAACGGGAGAACCGACCGGTATTTTGAGACAAGCGGGAGCGGTCTTGAAGTCCAAAGGGAATTCAATCTCTCGCAAGATCACTCAGGAAGAACGCGACGCGAGACTTGTCGAACTTTTGCAGGATTACAATCGCTGGGGCATCACAGGAGCCATTGACCGGAATTGTGGTGACTCAGCACAGGCCCAATATCAAAGGTTGTTGGCCGATGGAAAATTGACCGTCCGCATGAGACTCTCTCGCGGCTTATCGCCGAATACCGACTTTGCTTCTGTCGAAAAGAAATTGGATCAGTTTGCCAACGACGCTTTATTTACCGATCCTCATCCACGTTTGGGAATCATCGGCGTCAAAGTCTTTCTCGATGGTGGCATGTTGACGGGGTCCGCTTTCTTTGATCAGCCTTGGGGAGTGAGTCAGATTTACGGCATTGATGACCCCGCCTACAAAGGGATGCGGTACATCGAAGACCCCCGCTTGTATGATTTGGTCAAAGCGACGGTCTCTCGCAACTTGGCATTCACGGCTCATTGTCAGGGAGATGGAGCGGTTGGTTCGCTCGTTCGCACTTATCAGCGTGTGAACGAAACGAATCCTGTCGCACCGACGCATTCGTCCATCACGCATTCCAGCTTCATGAGCAAGCAGGCGATCTCGGCGGCTGCGTCAGTCGGGATTGGTGTCGACTTGCAACCGGCGTGGTTGTATCTGGATGGTCGCACGCTCGTCAATCAATTTGGGATAGCTCGTTTAAAGCACTTCATTCCGTTAAAAAGTTTGTTCGAGGCCAATGTCATTTGCGGTGGTGGTAGCGACCATATGCAACGAATTGGATCGATGCGCAGCGTGAACCCGTACAATCCCTTTTTCGGCATGTGGGTGACGGTCACGCGACACGCCAAATGGTTCGATGCCAGTATTCATCCTCAAGAATCACTCAGCCGCGAGCAGATGATCGGCTATTACACGATCAACAACGCCTGGCTGATGCGGATGGAAGACGAAATCGGCTCTCTTGAAGCCGGGAAACGTGCCGACTTCATCATCATCGACCGTAATTTGCTCACCTGTTTGCCCGCTGACATCCAGCATACTCAGGTCTTGGCGACCTATCTGGACGGGAAGAAGTTGGGAAGTTTGAAAGCTGAGTAACTTCTTTCAGCCGTTCATGAAATACTCGTCATCCAAATCAATGCGTGTTGGACAGTGCCTGCACCGAGGCGATCATCCGCGATGAGACATCGTAGCCGCTCAAAAACGCTCCTTCCACGCGCGGGCCGCCACACCAATCTCCGCAAGCTCCAATTTTAAGCTCAGGATCGAACAGGCATCGTTCCTTCAGAGGCTCGGACGGCAAAGCATAACGCCAGCGATGGGCGTTCTGAGACTGAGGCTGTCGTGCTTCCAATCCAGTTGCCTGCCAGAAGCTCTTAATGAGAGTCGGTAGAACATCCTCTTTATCATCTGCGAGATGTACTTCACTCCATTCGGGTGAAGCATGCAATATCCATGTTTCTGGTTTTGCATCCCGGCCCGGTTTGCTGTTGTTTTTGGAGATCCACGAGAGGGGGGAATCATGGACGAATGCCGCATCGAATGAAAGTTCGAGCGATTGTGGAAATGACAGCATCACCGCCCAGCAACCCGTCATTTTCACACTCTTGGCTATTCGCTGTAACTCAGGTGCGGCGTGTAGCAATACTGCAGATTGAGCCGCAGGGACCGAGGTGATCACATATTCGAATTCATCCAAGACAAAGTCATGCTCGTCGGTGATAACCCAACTTTCTTCTGATCGAACCGGTGGCGCGACCAATGTTTCCAAGTGAACATCGAGTTCTGCCGCGAGATGACTTCCAATATTACTCATACCCGGAACGCCGACATAGCGAAGCGTCTCATCTTCCTTGGGCTCGTAGGTGCCGTTCGATAGAGTTCCAATTTGGGCATCCCAAACATCCACAATTCCGTCCAATCCCCACTCATCAACATGATTTTGGAAGATCGGATTGCGAACGGTGAAATATTGGGCTCCATGATCGAAAGAAAGGCCTTCGTCGGAGCGGCGTGTGGACATTCGGCCGCCTTTCCCCCGACTTTTCTCGAAAATAGTGACATCAAAACCGTGATCTTGAAGATGCTGCGCACAGGTTAATCCCGATAGCCCAGCACCGATGACGGCAACACTGATTTTTGAGACATTAGATTTCGACATAGGAAAATGATAGTGACCTTGTCCAGCAAATCGAGAGATGAAAGCTGAATTCTGACACCAGACAGAATAAGATAAGAGGCTCACAGAGATAACTTCCCATCCCAAGGGGATTTACGCTTGGGGTTTCTACGAGATTACGGTGACCAATGAATCTTCAACTTCGTGATAAAGTGGCTCTCGTGACCGGTGGTTCCAAAGGAATTGGTCTTGGTATCGTGCGCGAGCTGATTGCGGAAGGCGCGAAAGTCGCCAACGTCAATCGCAGCGAAGTCGAAGGTCGCCAGCTTGAACGGGATTACGCCGCCGAGGGGCAAGACTGCTTCTTTATTCAAGGTGATCTCACGGACTTGTCGGCGTGTAAAAATGCCGTTGAACAAACAGTCGGGAAGTTTGGCCGCATCGACATTTTGATCAACAACGCCGGCGTGAATGATGGCGTGGGATTGGAAGATGGTCCTGAGGCGTTTTTGTTGTCGCTCCAACGAAACCTGATTCATTATTATGCACTCGTTCATTATGCTCTCGATGAACTGAAAAAATCTCAAGGTACGATCATCAATATCGGATCGAAAGTGTGTGAGACGGGGCAGGGGGGCACATCAGGATATGCGGCGTCAAAGGGAGCCATTAACGGATTGACACGCGAGTGGGCCGTTGATCTGGCTCCGCACAATATTCGAGTGAATACCGTGTTGCCCGCGGAAACATGGACGCCGTTGTATGAGAAGTGTCTGGCGGAGATGCCCGATCCTGAGCAGGCCAAAGCCGAGATCGAGCGATTGATTCCACTCGGTCAGCGATTTACCACGATTGAAGAACTGGCGGCGATGGTCGTGTTTCTGGCTTCACCCATGTCGAGCCATACGACCGGGCAGATCATTGTCGTCGATGGCGGTTACACGCACCTGGATCGAAAATGCACGTTCCCGAGTGATGTCCAAGGTTTTGGCGGCGCGGGAGTATGAGACGAGCGAAACACTGAATCTCATCACGATTCAGTCGATCATTTAGTGACCCAACTCACGGATCCGTTCCGGTCGGCGTACCAGAAAGTAAATCAATGCGCCAATCCAGTTCGTGAATATGATGATCAAAACCCAGATCACCTTATCGTTCCCCTCCGAAGACTCTTTGGTCGCGCAATCAATCAGCATCCAGATCCAGAAGGCCGCTGCTGCCAGAGCAGTCAATAGCGACATAATAAAAAATAGAAAAAACAGTGCGGCACCGAATTCCATCACTTTTTCCCAAACCTAATCGAGTGCTAAGTAAAACGCCTCTTCCTACACCATGATGAATCAGGCCGATTGAGGCAAGCACTTCTCACTTTGGTTGTTGTTTCTTCCCCAAACTGTATTTCAAAAAGTTCCACAAGCCGGCGTATTTGAAGTCACTCTCGACATAATGTTCGATGACGTAGAACATGAAATAATAAAATCGACAGCAGCACCAAACGCACACCGCCAGTAAGGTGCCGTTTCTCCAGGAGAGATTCTCGTAAAGCAACAGCCCACCCGCGAGAATCCCTGCCAACAAAAACAACCAACCTTTCATCAAGATCAGGCGCTTGCTTTTGAGGTCAGACATATTCGATTTCCGTTAGCTCTGTGGGCCAAAGAGGCTATGTTCGTTGATGTACGCTTCGACCGCTTTCGGGACCAGAAAGCGAATCGAATGTCCTGAGCGTATTCGATGCCGAATATCGGTTGAAGAAACATCGATGCCCGGCATCTCGACCACACGAATACGATCTACGACATCCGAACCCAGTTTTTGTTCGATCTCTTCCAGAGCAGGGGGATCTTGTCGGCCCCGATTGACGGCAATGATTTTTGCCAATTCAGCGATTCGCGCAGGTTCTTTCCAAGTGGGAAAATCATGGAGCGAATCGGCACCAATAATCAGAAACAGTTCGTGTTCAGGATCTTCAGCAGCCAAACTTTCGAGAGTCTCAACGGTAAAACTGGTGGACTCTTTTTTCAGTTCGATGTCCGAGATTTGAAACTCGGAGATGCCGGCCAAGGCAAATTCGAGCATCTCGGCTCGTGATTTGGCCGGTGCCAGTTCGCGATTTGTTTTATGAGGAGGATGACCGGCTGGAACAAACCAGACTTCGTCAAGATTGAGTTGCTCACGACAAACGTCGGCCATCACCAGATGCCCGAGATGAACCGGATCAAACGAACCGCCGAGAATCCCTAACCGCATGATGACATCCCTGATTGGAAGTGAATGATGTGATGAAATCAGTATAAAATATTCCGCCACCGATAGACATGGATCTCACAGAATGCCTCTGAATTTTTGAGTATCCCCCCAGAATTGGTTTCCAGTGAGTCATCATCTTCTCATTCGGGAACGGACAATCCTAAACTTTGCAGCACCTCCTGATATTCTGAGGGTGTGTTCATGTTACGCAGAGATTCCAGATCGGGATCAACATGTCTCAATTCATTCACTTCAATTTCACGACTGTTGGATTCGTCAATGAGAAAGAATGGTCGCAAGCGGTCGGCACCCAATAAAGACGCCACTCGGTCAGCAAGATCCAATCTATAAACGGCTGCCAGGGGATGATAAAACTTCGCCTCCTTCACAACGGCCAAATCGTGATTTTTAAGCTGGGAAATGATCGTTGCGACAAATGCGGGTTTCAGCAACGGTACATCACATGCAGTCACGTAGGCAGAGTGGATTTGTGAATTTGATTTTAAGGCGTCGAAGCCTGCACTGAGTCCCGCTAACGGCCCTTTTTCGGGAACTTCATCCCGCACGAGTGTCACACCATCCGGCAGATCGGTGATGTTTTGATCTTCTGCGGCGACGACAATCACGGGAAAAACAACTTGCTGGAGAATGCGAATTGTACGTTGAAGGCAGTTTTCTTCACCAACAGGGAGAGACCATTTCGGACGGCCCATCCGTGAAGACTTTCCACCACATAAAATGATGCCGGCGGTTTCAGGAAATTGTGCAGAGGATTGCAGGTTGGTCATGATAACGATTATTGTAGAAATTCATTCCGAGAACCAGAGGGCCAATTGATGGCAGATCAGCAGGACGAACCAATCTCCTCCAAACCTTGGTACGCCGAGGGTTTGAAATTCGAGTGTACGCAGTGTGGCAATTGTTGCACGGGAGCCCCTGGAGCTGTCTGGATTAGTGAGGATGAACTTCAGGACATAGCCGATCATCTGAACAAGAGCATCGGCGAAGTACGATTGATGCACACACGAATCGTTCGTGGAAGGCTTTCACTCCGCGAATACGCCAATGGCGACTGCGTCTTTTTTGATGGCGAGTCTCGTGGCTGTACAATTTATGAAGCACGGCCCATTCAATGTCGCACCTGGCCATTCTGGCGATCAAACATAGCTTCGTCCAAGGACTGGCAAGAAACGCAGCGTGAATGCCCCGGAGCGGGGCAGGGTAACTTCGTTTCTCTTGAGGAAATCGAACATCGCGCGTCGCAGATCGAATTGTGATCAGGAGTTGCGGAAAATCTCTCAAAGGTGGGTTTAGGAAAAATCTAACGATTCTGTCGATTTTTCATGGAGTCGCTGCGGACGGACTGCCGATGAGTTAAAGGTGGAGAGTCTTTCGGCTCGCTCCCAGAGTATTGTTTGGGGCCACAAATATTCTGTAATCTGTTTCAATCAAACAGTTTACATCAGATCTTTGACAATTGAATCGCTGACAGGTCGCAAATGATTTGAAGATGGTGCGAACTGGTTGGCCGAACGATAAAAAGCTCCTTGAGGCTTGGTGAAAGGACCGCCTGGCAAGATCCGTCTTGACAGTAAGTCCGCATTAGGCATAAAGTTGAGTCATATTCGGCCCTGCTCCCGAAGGAGCAAATCAGCCTCTCGCAGCGTCCTCACAGGAGACAGTGAGTCGTGACGAAGAAAGAAATCGTTAAGGCCATCGCAGACGACATCGGACTGACACAACTCAAGACCAAAGAGATTGTGCAGAAGACGTTTGACGCGATTGTGGAAACTCTCGTAACCGACAAACGCATTGAGTTAAGGAACTTCGGTGTGTTTGAGGTGAAGAAACGGGCAGCTCGCAAGGCACGTAACCCTCGAACCGGAGAACGGGTCGACGTCGCAGAAAAATACGTCGTAACCTTTAAGCCTGGTAAGGAGATGGAGGAACGGGTCAAGCAAATGAGCGATGATGAGCATAACGCTTCCATCACTCAGCAGGATTCGGGGACAACCTCCCCCATGAGTCCGCCACCCGTGCAGAGCCAACCACCTTTGGGACATTCGTCCCCGCCGCCACAAACTCCGCCACCACCCGGATCTCCGTCGTTCTGAACCGACGGAATTCCAATTTGGCTGGCCCCAATACAACTTTTCCGATGCGTCAGGAAATCATTCTTGACGTAGATCGGACAGACCGGTAAAAATCCGGCTCCTACCTTTCAAGGATCGTCCTGATCCTGCATCGTGATTTCCCGCATCACAATTGATGACCCATCGAATTACTGGTTCAGGTCCTCGGAATCAACGACCTTCAACGTTTCAACAACCTGTTACTAATTCACGACATCGGGTCCTTACGGACCGGAGAAACGGACTTCGTTTGCGCCAGCAAGGTTGCTGGTGAGGAGGTTCGGATCTCAAAGATCAGGGAGAAGCATGATGCGGAAACTTGTTCTCACCGGACTGATGCTGGCCATCTCTGCGGTTCAAGTCGGTTGTTTTGTCCCCATCTGGTCATCGAACCGGGATACACGGGCACGACAATTGATTAACTCCTCGGAGTCACAACGGCACATCAATGAGATCTGGGAACGAATCTGGTTCCTTGATGCTCCAGATTTTGCCACACCTTACCGTGTGCATGGCGGCGTCATCTAGTTCATTGTTCAGCCAATACCCTCACTCGATTCTTGGTTTCGAGTGAGGTGGGTAGAGCGTGACGATGATGGCCTTATGATCGACGCGGACTTGAGTTTTTCGAGTCCCGCGACGACTTATGTTCGCTCTGCGCTAGCATTCTGTCGTGGAAACTCTTTCTGCGGCGTTGCCACCGAGGTCTCTCGGTATTACATTCGATGTTCCTAATAAATCATCGATTCGAAATACACGGGAATTCTGTGAACCGCCTCGAAGTCAAACTCAATCGACTCACTCTGAAGAACCCCATTCTTGTGGCCTCGGGAACATTTGGCTATGCGAAAGAGATGCAGGCGTTTGTCGATTTCTCTCAACTTGGCGGCTTGATTCCCAAGACCATCACTCCTACCCCGAGGATCGGAAACAAACCACCTCGGACGGTTGAAACGTCGTCTGGGCTGCTTAACTCCATCGGTCTCGATAACGATGGACTCGATACCTTCATCGACACCCATCTACAGTATCTGCTGAGCTTGGAAGCTGCCGTCATCGCCAATATTGCCGGCAAGTCGGTCGA
This sequence comes from Planctomycetota bacterium, assembly GCA_030836185.1. GTDB lineage: Bacteria > Planctomycetota > Planctomycetia > Planctomycetales > Planctomycetaceae > JABURQ01. Next base: position 61,025 of record JAURQH010000067.1, on the reverse strand, counting down.
CGACTTCCGCATGATGGCCGAACGTCTTGCGGGCATTGAAGGTGTCGCCGGGTTGGAATTGAATATCTCCTGCCCAAATGTCACGGGCGGTGTTGATATGGGGACCGATCCCAAGTTGACGGAAGAAGTGGTGCGAGCCGTTCGTGAGTCGTGCGATTTACCAGTCATCGCCAAGTTGACCCCAAACGTCACCGATGTTCCATTGATCGCTCAAGGGGCGAAAGAAGGTGGGGCTGACGCTGTCTCGCTGGTGAATACTTTTCAAGGGATGGCCGTCAATTGGCGCAAACGAAAACCAATTCTCGGTAACGGCATCGGTGGACTCTCGGGCCCGGCCATCAAACCACTCGCATTACGTGTGGTCTATCAGGTGGCCAGCAAGGTCGATATCCCGATCATCGGTATTGGTGGGATATCATCCATCGACGATGTGATGGAGTTCATCGTCGCCGGGGCGAGTGCTGTCCAAATCGGGACCGCCAACTTCTACAATCCCGGCCTCTCGTCTCAACTTGTTGAGGAGTTGGATCGTATTTGTGAAGAAGAGAGTTGTGCCAACATCTCGGAACTCGTCGGCACGCTGCAATTCCCTAAAAAGTGAATCAGCATTGAGTTTCGCGTGAAAGATTCTGAAGTCATTATTGCTTTCTTTTAGATTTACGATTGGTCGTCGTGGATTGAATCATTGTGACTTGAGTTTGGCACGCAGAGCCGCAAAGACGCAGAGAAAAGAGAGATGAATCCCATGACGAATCTTTGCGCCTGAAAGCACAACGTCAAATGAGTTTATAATCGTCGTTCATTTCAATCCTTTGCGCCTCTGCGCCTTGGCGTGATCAAAAAAAAAGACGTATCCAACTCCCACAGAAAGAACTGGCAGGATGCCCACGACAACACGGATTGTTCAACCGGGGCCAAGCACACGCGTTGTGCGGACCTCTGACGGACTAGAACTCGAAGTGCCGGCAGATTGGGAATTGTTGCCTCCCGGCGATGCCACTCTCACTCGTCGCGTCAAAGCCAGCGGTCCGACATGGACGCTTCAGGAGAAGAAAGGGCGTAAAAATTTCTCGAAAGGTGTTTGGGCAGATGCCGAACGCATTAAGACGATACGTGAAGAGCTGGATGCCGAGCGTTCGACGGATGCCTATCAAAAGAAGCGAGCCACCGATCTCGCCCGCAAAGAGAAAAAACACAATCAGTACGTCGAAGAGTTCCGCAAGGCGGTCTTCACGTTTTTGGACTTTGCAGCGGTCTATGAGTCGCAGGCAAAGCAATTGGCCGATGCTGTCACCGCACATGCAACTCCTGTCGGCAGCGGGACGGTCGCGCGGACAGAACGAATTCCGCTGGAACAACGAGCCGAGTCGGCAGTCATCGCCTGGCTGAGACACGCCACTACGGCGTACGACGAAATGAAGATTGCCCGTATCAAAGGCAACCGGCGTGAAGTGCGACGGCAACTGGCGCAACAGTCTCGAGTTCTGCTTGAAGCGTATCGGCGAGGTGATCCGGTTCCGCAAGACTGCCCTTTGAGACAAGCTTTGGAAAGCTCGTAGGTGGTCATCAATCTATTTTTGGCGAAGTCATTAGTTTTATTGGGATGCCATATCAAGTTTGAGTAAGATGTCTTCTCCTCTCATGGACCTGATCGATTACTTCATCTCCACTGTTTGCCCTCCTTATGAAATCTCTCCGCGTTGCCACCTGTCAATTTTCTGTTGAATCCGATATCGATAGCAATTGCCGTTACATTCTGAAACAAATGCGGCAAGCGGCCGAGCAAAACGCCGACATCGCGCACTTCTCGGAGTGTGCCCTTTCAGGATACGCGGGGGTTGAGTTCAAATCATTCGTGGGTTTTGATTGGGACAATCTGAAAGCCGCCACACAAACGATTCAGGCGGCAGCCAAAAAATTGAAACTCTGGACTTTGCTCGGTTCGTCGCATCGTTTGACGGGTGCGCATAAACCGCATAATTGTCTGTATGTGATCGACAACGGCGGGAAGATCATCGACCGATACGATAAACGCTTTTGTACCGGTCAACAGAAACCAAAGCCGACTCTCGATCTGGCTCATTATTCTCCCGGCAATCGACCGGTAACATTCAAGATCAAAGGGATTACTTGCGGCGTGGCGATTTGTTACGAGTACCGGTTCCCCGAACTGTATCGTGATTATCTCAAGCGAGGAGTGAAGATACTGTTACAGTCGTTTCACAACGCCCGCAAAACGACAGTGGCCGATGACGACTACAACATCTGGCAAACGATTGTTCCTTCGACAATGGCCTGTCGCGCTGCTGAAAATCATCTTTGGATCTCAGCCAACAACAGCACCGCACGACCTTCCTGTTGGCCCAGTTTTGCAGTTCGTCCCGATGGTGCCATCGTGGGAAAATTGAAGCTGCACACCCCCGGCGTGTTGATCACTGATATGAAACTTGATCCGACGTTGTTTGATGCTCCCGGCCCGTGGAGAGAAGCCAGCATGCAGGGACAACTCTATTCGGGACAACCGGTCAGCGACCGCCGCTCGACCGACCGCACCGGGTTATAGTCAGTCATTTCAGTTTTCATCAGTCTGTGATGATCTCATCTTTTACTGAGGAAAACTTTCCCAATATTTTACTAGCTCGTTGACGCGAACTAAACATAGTCTACACTGGTTGTTTCGTGTAGATTGCTCGCTTTTACGGCGAACGAGCCATTCCCCTCTTGACTGTTCAGAAAGCCCCACTGATGTCTTCCACTCAAAAAGTCTGCACTTCTGGTGCGAGAACTAAACGCGGTTTTACGCTCATTGAATTACTTGTTGTAATCGCCATCATTGCTGTTCTGGTGGCCTTACTGTTGCCCGCCGTCCAACAAGCTCGCGAAGCGGCAAGACGATCATCCTGCAAAAACAATCTCAAACAGATTGGTCTGGCTTTGCATAATTATCACGACACCCATACGGCATTGCCCCCAGGATATGTCGTACAGATTGATTTCCGGTCAAGTTGGGGGTGGTCCTCTTATCTTCTTCCGTTTCTCGATCAGGCTCCGCTTTATCAACAGCTTGATGTCGGGTCGCAACCATTAGCTACCGCTCTGACCAATGCGAATTTACTCGATCTTATGCAAAAACCGATTAGCGGATTTCGATGTCCCTCAGACACTTCCCCCGAGGTTAACAACGAGCATACTCTTCGAGATGTGAATGATGTCGAGCAAGAAGTCGCCAGTTCTAATTATTTGGGAGTGCATGATGGTGATTATTGGTCAAATGTTACTGGAGAGCAGCATCAAGGCACATTTTTCGCAAATACCAATCGGAGCTTTCGCGATTACACAGATGGTCTGAGTAATACGATTGTGGTCGGTGAGCGAAACTGGAAACTGAATGACAATGGTTGAAACGGCAACTGCCACGCAGGTGTCATCTTTGGAACTGATGGAGATGCTTCGGTAATGCGTGGTCGTACAATCATCGCGATTGGTCGTTTTGGCATCAATCCTTTGGGGACAGATTCTGGGTCGGGACTCACGGTTGCCGAATGCGCTCGCGGATTCAGTAGTAACCATACGGGTGGGGCACATTTCCTGTTAGGTGATGGGGCCGTGCGATTCATTAGCGAAAATATCGAGAATGACCCCGATCCGACCGATGGCAACGAAAACTTTTTGTTCCAGAATCTGCTCAACCGTAATGACGGCAACCCCATTGGGCAATTCTAAAGTCATCAGTCAGTCCCCAGATTATATAGGGGTCGGGAAGTCCGATTGATTTCGGACTCCCCGACCTCTATTAATTTTAATTACGAATAGCGAATGCGTTCAATGATCGTGATCGTGAATTGCAGCGTGTTCTTCCTCATTGGTGGGTCGCGTGTCGCGTCCACGTTCTGCCGTGATTTCAATCCGGTCCAGGAATTTGACGTTTGCACATTCGTCGAGTTCAGCCGTTTGGCAGGCTGCCGGGTTGGGGATGACGAACCGAGTTGGTCCTCCTTTCTCAACGGGCAAGGCTTCTCCATCAAGAGCGTAAATGACAATACCGGTGTCGATGACTGTTGCGTCAGCCGGGATGCTGGAAGAAAAATTATCATGGGATGCGTGGAACGTGATCCAGAAATCGTCAATCGTGGGCTGGACGAGATTGAGGATCCCTTTGAGCGTCAATCCGGCTCCTTTGCGGTCCGGTATTTTCTCAGTGACGTCGGGAATCTGAATCTCTCCCGCTAAAGATTGGAGGTCTGCGAGCGTCCACGATTGAGGTGAAGCGACTAGGCCGTCGATGGTGAGTAATGTGGTCATAGTGTTATTCGATCTGTCACAGGTACTGGTCGTTTTTGGAAATTTGTTCGAGCGGCATCATCTCAAGTTAATTGCATCGACATCGATCTGAAAGTCAACATTAGACAACGTCGGAAACTTGTCGCGGGCGATCAGCCAGAATTCTCTCAGAGTCTCGACATCCGGCGCGATGATCTGTAAATGATGTCGATAAAACTTTTTCAAACGAGTGATCGGTGCAGGAGCCGGGCCACGAACCTGGACGTCCAGTTCAGACTCTTTGATCGTTTCTCGCAAAACTGTGGCGATTTGTTTGGCACCGGCCTGCACTTCTTCATCGATCTCGCCACGAAAAATCATTCGCGATAGGCAACTGTAGGGGGGATAATACAGATCTCGACGGTGTTCGAGTTCGATTTCGGCAAAGCCGAGGAAGTCGTGGTGAGAGGCTTTCACGACAGAAGGCTCTTCGGGGCACATCGTCTGTACATAGACGCGGCCTCCTCGATCACTCCGTCCCGTTCGGCCTGCCACTTGTGCCAACAAATGGAATGTTCTTTCGGAAGCTCGCCAATCGGGTTGTCGTAAAGCGGTATCGGCATTAACCACACCAACCAATGTCACGTTGGGAAAATCCAAACCTTTGGCGATCATTTGGGTGCCTAAGAGGATCTTTGTGTCACCGCGGCGAAACGCTTCTAGTGCGATGTCATGGCTACCGTGCTTTCGCATCGAGTCACTATCCATACGCACGCAGGGGACACCGGGAAAACGGGCTTTGACTTCCTGTTCCAATTTCTGAGTACCGATGCCGACATATTTGAGCCCCGGATGTTGGCAGTGTGGGCAGGCTTCTGGTGGATCGGTTTCGAGGCCGCAACTGTGGCAAACCGCTTTGCCCCGATCCCGATGCCAGGTGAGCGAGAGATCGCATTCGGAACATTTCGTGGACTCTCCGCAGGATCGACACCAGATGGTCGTTGAGAATCCACGCAGATTCAGAAACAGAATGACTTGCCCTTTGTCTTTCAAGGCAATCTTGATTCCGTTGACAAGTTGGCGACCGAGGGCGGCTCCCCGTTGAACATCATTATCCTGTCGGGTGTCGATGATACTCACTGGCGGTAACGGCAACCCGTTCACTCGGTAAGGCATGGAAAGCAGAACGTCCTTCTTCTCTTCGACTCGACGCCATGATTCGAGAGTCGGCGTGGCTGTTCCCAGGATGAGAGGCACACGCAACATTTGACAGCGTTTACGAGCCACTTCCCGAGCGTGATAGCGGGGCGTGGTCTCTTGTTTGAAGGACGTCTCGTGTTCTTCGTCGATAATAACGAGTCCCAAGCGTGGTGCTGGTGCAAAGATCGCGCTGCGTGCTCCCACAATGACTTGAACTTCTCCACTGGCAATCCGCTTCCAGTGATAATGGCGTTCGCTATCGGTCAGGTGGGAATGCAAGACGGCCACCGAATCGAAGCGGCTGCGGAAGCGACGAATGGTTTGTGGCGTGAGACTGATTTCCGGGACTAATACAATCGCCTGCCGTCCATAGCTGACCACTTCGCGAATCGCCTGAATGTAGACTTCCGTCTTTCCACTACCTGTCACGCCGTGCAACAGAATTGTTTCGTGCTCTCCATTGCGTACAGAATGTAGAATTCGATTGAGGGCATTTTGTTGCTCTGCATGCAGCTTGAGGTCTTCTTCTTTTTGGACATGACCGATGTCGGCTTCGAATGCCGACTGTCGCTCGCTGTGAGTGACAAGCAGTCCTTTCTTCTCTAATGTTTTGATGGGCGATGTTCCACAACTCGCGGCGTCGGCGAGTTCATCTCCCCGCATGGGCCGACCGGCATAGAGTAATGCTGTCACAATACCGGCTTGTTTTTTCGTGAGTCGCGAGTCGTCAGCATCAAGACCTTCGGCGACTTGATAGAGTTTGACTTCTCGGGTTCCGGCCAGTTTCTTGACACCCGCAGGAATCACCGATTCGAGAACTTGTCCCCAACCGGACAGATACCGTTTGCCGATCCACTCGGTCAGATCGAGCATGTGCTGGTTGATGAGTGGCTCGCGGTCGATTACCTCGGCGACTTCTTTCAGCTTCCGCGTGACTTTCCCGACCGGACCGACTCGAACACAAAAGCCGGTCATCGTTCGACCACCCCGACCGAAGGGAACTTTCACTCGTTGTCCGGGGTGGAGTTTGTCGCGGAGTGGATCGGGAACGACATAAGTGAAAAGCTGATCGATCGGAACGTTGAGCGCAACTTCCGCCCCCCAGCGGTCTTCTTCTGCCGCCAGTTCCCAAGGCTCGGGCTCGTCGAAGCCTTCACCAAACAGGTTTTTTTGTTGCTCAGGCAAAAGTTCGTCAGATCATATATTTTGTGAAGAAGAAAGAGAAGGTGAAGAGCTGGCGGTCAGGAAATCAAACTCACGGTAGGTCGGCCGACTTCACCAGTTTGCGGATGTCATCGGCAATTTGAGCCACCTGATCGGTCGGCCCCAACAACTTCAAGTATAACTCTTCGTTACCGATGGGAATTCCGATACCCAGCATGCGAGTGTTGGTTTCGGGGTCGGGACTGGAGAAGCCGGCTCCCCCCGCGCGATAAGTTCCACGCAAGTCGATCCAGAAGGCGTCACCCTCTGACAACGTAATACGATCCTCAATCGGATCGTTGTCCAACTCCATCTGCTGTGTCCAACGTGCAAAGTTCGCCTCAATGCCGCCTCTGACTTTGGTGAATGTCAGTTGCAATTCTCCACCGTCTACGGGGATGAGGTAACGTGCTGCAATGATTCCCGCTTGTGCTGGCATTAAGTCAGCTCGTTTCCAGCCTGTGGGAATTGTGAATGTGACTCCCTCAATATCGACCGCTTGGGGCGATGTCGAAACCTGACTGGATCCGTTGTTGCTGACTTTGGGTCTGTTTAGGGAAGCGGCTGTCTGAATGGGGGGCAGGATCTTTTCCTCATTCGATGGTTGCGACCCGCATCCTGTCAGAAATAGTGCAGGAAGTATCAACCAATACGAGGCCAGAGAGCCGTGTCGTTGTATTCGTTTCATGATCATTCTCAATATCGCTATGGGTGAGTCGCTCAATTTTGAATTTAGCCTGACTCGGTCAGTTTGCAAAGCGGGAATCGTTCTGCGCTCAGTTCCGCTGAATTGACGGGTTTCTCTTCACTCGTTACGATACTTGCTCGCGTATTCCGAGTTGACATCGAAATGGTTTCGAGCATCGGGGTGCCGTTCATGTTTTTTTTCGATTTGGCCCGATTGTCCTGCTTCAAGGCGGTCCTTAAGGCTATATCAGGAGAGAGTTTATGTCGACTGACGCTACTGAAACACCAGCAGCAGAAAAAATTGAGACCGGCAAGATTGTCATTAAAGACATTCTTGATGCCGGCGTCCATTTCGGGCACAAAGCGGCTCGATGGAATCCCAAGATGCGACCTTACATCTACGGTCGCCGCAATGATATCCATATCATCGATATCAAAGAGACAGTTCGCGGATTGCTGCGAGCACGAAAATATCTCGAAAAAGTCGCTTCTCAAGGGTCTTTGATCCTGTTTGCCGGAACCAAGCGGCAAGCCGCTAAACCGGTTCAGGAAGCCGCGGAAGCTTGCGGAATGCCCTATGTCAACGAACGTTGGTTGGGTGGGACGTTGACCAACTTCCGCACCGTTCGTCAACGCCTCAAACGACTGGAAGAGCTGGAAGCGATGGAAGAAAGTGGCGATCTGGACAAGTTTTCCAAGAAGATGCAATCGACGCTGTTGCGTGAAAAACGCAAAATCTTTCGGAACCTGAACGGAATTCGGACATTGAACCGGATGCCGGAAGCATTGGTCGTTATCGATCCTCGTAAAGAGAAAAATGCAGTTCGGGAAGCCCACAAGCTGGGCATTAAAGTTGTTTCCTTGATCGATACCGATTCGGATCCTGATGATGTCGATTTGCCGATCCCCGGCAACGACGACAGCATTCGTTCTATTCGTCTTGTGCTGGCTCATCTCAGTGCTGGCGTTTCGCTCGGTAAAGCCAAGTTGCCACAGAAAAAACAGCAACAGGCTCCCGGTGGCGAAGACGATCTGAAACCGATTCCGTCCATCAAATAATAACGGTTATATAGGGATGACGCCTCTGAGGTTCAGAGGGTTTACGGATGGTGAACCCTCGATGTCTTGAGACGGTCTGATATCTGATACCGATGATCGTCGCGAACGGCGGTCTTGCGATTCGTTCAACTGACAGGCTCCGGTTGGGGCTCGTTTTTGTCTAACTTGAGGAGAAAAGACCATGGCAGAAGTCACCGCTGCAGCCGTGAAGGCGCTGCGTGATCTCACGGACTTGCCGATGATGGATTGTAAAAAAGCACTTGTCGAAGCTGAAGGCGATCAGGACAAAGCCGTTTCGATCCTGCGTGAACAAGTCGGCAAGGTGATGCTCAAACGAGCTGATAACACGACGACCGAGGGTCGTATCGTTGTGAAGTTCAACGATGATCATTCCAAAGCCGTCATGATCGAAATGCAGTGCGAATCGGAACCCGTTTCTCGCAGCGAAGACTTTCTCGGTTTTACCGATCTTTGTGCGGGGCAATTATTGAACGGTCCCGGTGCGGCGACTCCCGAAGAACTTCTCGCCCAGACTGCTGAAGGTCAGGACAAGTCGCTTAACGAGATTTATGAAGAAATGGTCAACAAGATTCGTGAGAAGATTATTCTCTCGCGACTTGCCGTCATGGACGGTCAGGGAACAGTCAACGGTTACATTCACCACGATGGTAAGACCGGCGTGTTGTTTGCCGCGGAAGGCGATTCTGCAGATCTCGAACTGTTGCGAGATATCGGAATGCACATCGCGGCGTTGAACCCGGCTGCTTCTAATGTCGAAGACCTCGACGAAGCGACCGTCAAAGCCGAACGGGATCGATTGACCGAAGAAGCCAAAGCCAGTGGCAAGCCAGACAACATCATCGAGAAAATCGTTGATGGCCAAATGAAGAAATGGTACGCCGAAGAAGCCAAGGTGTTGATCTTCCAACCCTTCGCCAAAGACGACAGCAAAACTGTCAAACAGGCGTTGGCAGAAAAAGGTCTGACGGCCAGCACTTACGTTCGTTGGGTGATTGGCGGATAGTTGAATCGATGCCGAAATTGATTTTCCTACGGACATCGGTCAACTCGCCGATGTCCGTTTCTTTTTGAGTATTTCCCATTTGAACCATCAAGATTGATGCAGGTTGATGCCATGACCGATTCCTTCCCAAAACGAGCACTTGTGAGTGTCAGTGATAAATCTGGACTCGAACCCTTCGTGAAAGGTTTGGTTGATATTGGCTTCGAGATCATCTCGACCGGTGGGACGAGACGCATGCTGTCCGATGGGGGAATACCCGTCATGGATATTTCGGAGTACACGGGCTTTCCCGAGATAATGGATGGCCGTGTCAAAACTTTGCATCCCAAAGTTCATGGTGCGATTTTAGGGCGGCCCGATTTATCTGCAGATGCTGAGGCGATTGCCGAACACGGAATCGTTCCGTTTCAGATTGTGGTCTGCAACTTGTATCCATTCGAGCAAACGATTGCGAAAGAGGGAGTCAGTGTTCCCGAAGCGATTGAACAGATTGATATTGGTGGCCCCAGTATGGTCCGTTCGACGGCCAAAAATCACAAGTATGTGGCCATTGTCACAAAGCCGTCTCAATATGAATCGGTTTTGGATTCGATGAAGAACGGCAGCATGGATGAATCTCAACGTCGAGAGTTAGCAGCGGCGGCTTTTGAAATGACGGCCCGTTACGACAGAGCGATCAGCGATTATCTGCACAAGGTGACTCAACCGGAAGAAGCGTTTCCCGAGACGTTGGGGATCACCGTCGAGAAACGGATGTCGTTACGATATGGCGAAAACCCGCATCAGTCGGCTGCATTCTATACAGAACTGAACCCCGCTGCGGGAACATTGGCTTCTGCCGAACAACTGCATGGCAAAGAACTCTCTTACAACAACCTGCTCGATCTTGATGCAGCACTTGTGATCGCGAGTGATTTCGAGCAACCGGCAGCCGCCGTACTCAAGCATAATAATCCTTGTGGATTGGCCATCGGTGGGTCACTTTCCGAAGCATTCGGCAAAGCATATGAAGGTGATCCAGTGAGTGCGTTCGGTTCGATCATCGGATTAAATCGTACACTCGATTTGGCCACCGCCGACCAAATGTGCGAACCGGGGCGATTCATTGAAGCAATTATCGCCCCAGATTTTGATGCCGATGCTGTTGAAGCACTCACCACCAAACCAAAGTGGAAAAACAATGTACGGCTTGTGAAATGTCCCGGCATGACAGAGGAGCGAACGCCAAGTTTCGATTACCGAAGAGTCACGGGGGGCTTATTGGTTCAAGATCGGGATGAAGCTGCCGAATCAACGGGTGACTGGAATGTCGTCACCGACCGACAGCCGACGGAAGAAGAGATGATCGATTTGACCTTCGGCTGGACCGCCTGCAAGCATGTTAAATCAAATGCCATCGTCTATGTGAAGGGTGGCATGGTTGTGGGAGTTGGGGCAGGGCAGATGAGTCGTCTTGATTCTGCCATGATTGCGGCTTACAAATCGGGTGATCGCTCGCAAAGTGGAGTCGTGGCTTCCGATGCGTTCTTCCCGTTTCGCGATGGAGTAGACGAAGCGGCCAAAGCAGGGATCAAAGCCGTCATTCAGCCAGGCGGGTCTCGCAATGATGAAGAAGTTATCCAGGCCTGTAACGAGCACGGAATGGCAATGATCTTTACTGGCTGCCGCCACTTCAAACATTGATAGAAGCGGTCAATCGCCCACAGCGGATGAGTCTTCCGCCAATGTGATGGCTGCCGCCACTTCGGGAGGTGCCGTCTCGCCCTTCATTTCATGCAGGAAGCGAGAAGGAAGTGAGAGGCGTTTCTTACCCCACTTCTTCCGTGTACCGGCTCGTGAAATGGTGAGATAATCTTTGGCGCGTGTGATGCCGACGTAAGCGAGTCGGCGTTCTTCTTCGATCGCTTTGCGGCTCGCATCTTCGACGCTGCGTCGATGCGGGAGATAGCCTTCTTCAAGACCCACCAGATAGACCCACGGGAACTCGAGGCCTTTCGCGGAATGCAGAGTCATCAATTTCACTCCCTGTCCGGCAAGTTGGTCCTCTTTGTTGGATTCTTCATCACGTCCTCCGAGAGCTGAGTTTTCAATAAACTCGTACAATGATGGCTTCTCGGCTTGTTGCACGTAATCACTCACCGAAGAGACAAATCCTTCGAGAACTTCTTTGCGTGTAATTTGTTGAGCTTCGTCTTTGTATTGCCGGCAGATTTCAGAATCGTAGTCGATGGTTTTAATGAGTTCATGAACGAGGTCGGACAGGCGATGAACTTCCGAGTGCGTGCGTCTCCGAAATGTTTCGAGTAACCTTTGAAAGTTTCTGACAGAGTCGGCTGCCTTCTGGCTGATGTCGCCCTCTTTGAGTGAGCTTTCGACCGCTTCAAAAAAATGGCAACCTTGTTGGACCGCTCGGGTGGAAATCTTTTCGACCGTCGATGCGCCGATTCCCCTCGTCGGAGTGTTAATGATTCGCATGAGCGAAATGTCATCTTGAGGAAACGCGAGTGCCTTCAAGTAGGCCATTAGATCTCGAACTTCTTTTTTGTCGAAGAACGATTGACTGCCAACGAGGACGTAAGGGATATCCATGCGCCGCAGTTCCGTTTCGAACACTCGGGGTTGTTCGTTGGTACGAAAGAGAATGGCAATTGACGAGGCAGGGAAGTTTTTCTCTTCGATCAGGTATTTGATCTCAGCGACCAGTTTTTCAGCCTCTTCGACCTCTGATTCAAATTCCGCAAATCGAACTGGGTGTTGTGAACTTTTATGAGCGATTAGAGTTTTGTCGTATCGTCCTTTGTTATGTTTGACGAGACGGTTGGCAAGATCGAGAATTTGATCGGTGCAGCGGTAATTGTTTTCCAGCCGAACAACTTTCGCACCGGGAAAATGACGATCAAACCCGAGAATGTGTTCGACCTCGGCACCCCGCCATCCATAAATGGATTGATCGTCGTCACCGACCACGCAAAGATTTTTGTGGGGAGCGACCAGCGCTTCGACCAATCGGAATTGGACCCCATTCGTGTCTTGGTACTCATCGACCTGCACGTAATCAAATTTTTGTTGTTGTCTTTTCAAAACCTCAGGATTGGTTTGGAAGAGATGATCGGTCAGCAGAAGTAAATCGTCAAAATCGACTGCTCCCGATGATCTCAGATTCTTTTGATATTTTCGATAAGCGACCGCCGCCAAAAACTCTTGATCGTTCTCGACAAAGTCGGCGGCACGTTCTGGGGGGATGCCGGCCATTTTCCACTTACTGATGACGTTCAGTAAATCAGCGGGTCTCATCGCGTTATCGGCTACGCGAACTTCGCGGAGAGCTGTCCGTGCGGCTGATTCCTGATCGCCACGATCATAAATCGCAAATCGACTCGGGTAGCCGAGCGTCTCAATTTCTTCCCGGAGTATCCTCACGCATAAAGAATGAAAGGTACTGATGACCGGCTTTTTCCGGGCCCCTTTATTGCCAAGCAGGTGGCTCGCTCGCTCCAGCATTTCTTTGGCGGCTTTGTTCGTAAAAGTCACCGAGAGAATACGTTCGGGAGAGACACCACGCCGAATTAATTCGGCGATCCGAAAAGTGATCACACGAGTTTTACCGGTACCAGCACCTGCCAAAACGAGCAGAGGGCCTTGCTGTGTTGTGACGGCATCTCGTTGGGGCGGATTGAGAGTAGAAAGGTCGAGAGCAGGCATGAGAGATTTAGCGGTTAAGACAAACAATCACATCCATTTGATGTCGTCTGAACAGTCTGACGGATCCGGGGTGAGAAATCGAGTGGTCCCTCACTGTAATGTGATAATTGTCGGAGACTGGCTCTGAGAGAGGGGAAATCAGTCGGGGCGAGGAGGGACTTTGACGCTGGAGATGTCTGGGGCGATCTCTCGCAGCCGATCTGTCATTTGTCGTATATTTGACCATCGATCGGCTGGCTCCCGGGCAAGTCCCTTCATGATGAAGTCTTCGAGTTGAGGGTCAATTTCCGGGTAATGAGAAGAGATGGGATTGGGAGGGTTGTTGATATGTTGAACGACGGCTTCCAGGCTGTTGCCTTCAGGCCAAGGCAATTTCTTGCAGCACATTTCGTAACAGGTGACCGCGTAAGAAAAAATGTCGATACGCTCATCAGTCTTTTTACGTTTAATCAGTTCTGGTGCCATATAGTTGGCCGTGCCTGTGCGGTTTCCCGGTTGCTGGAAATCAGGTGTGTTAGGAACCGCCAACCCAAAATCGATCAATTTCACGTGGTTGTCGGAACTGATCAGGACATTGCGGGGACAGATGTCCCGATGAATCCATTTTTGAGAGTGGAAGTGTTCAATCGCATCACCCAGCTCGATCATGAAGTTGAGGCGCTGTTGTTGCATGGTCTCATTTTGAGTCTCGATGAAAAAACTGAGGCTGGACCCCTCCACGAATTCCATGACCAGGAACTCTTCTTTTTCGAGGGTGTATCCTGTTTCAATCGTATTTACGATGTTGGGGTGACTTAATGAGCTGGCGATTTCACTTTCGGTGGGTTTGTTGAGACCTTTGAATCGGCTATTGAGCTTATCTGTTTTTTCTTTATCGAGGATCTTGAGTGCCACCATGCGGCCGGTCATGGAGTCGCGCGCTCTCCAGACTTTAGACATACTTCCTTGGCCGACACGTCCGATGAGTTCGAAGCGTTTTGTTAAATCGACTTTCTGGATGCGCGGATTTTTATTGAAGAGAGATTTGAAAAACTGGAGCATGGAACGCTTAACCCTCCGAGAATCGGTTGAAGTCGTCGGGAAATAGAAGACTAATATCACTCTTCATCATAACGTCGAATTGGGTAGGTCACTACAGCCAATTTTGAAAGATATGCAGTCTGCAAAATATGAAGACGAATGCTCTGGGCCTGAAAACTATGGATTCAGCCAGTGCAGTAGTCGATCAGACGAGCAATTTCGAGGCGTAATTCTGGTCGACCGACAACACGATCCACGAAGCCATGTTCCAAAAGAAACTCGCTGGTCTGAAAATCTTCCGGGAGTTCAATTTTGATGGTTGATTTGACCACGCGAGGACCGGCAAACCCGATTAACGCTTTTGGTTCTGCCAGAGTGATGTCGCCCAGAGAGGCAAAGCTGGCAGCCACCCCTCCCATCGTGGGATTCGTGAGGACCGAGATAAAGAAGCCACCCGCATCACGATAACGGGCCAAAGCGGCAGAAACTTTCCCCATCTGCATCAGCGATAAAATTCCTTCATGCATACGGGCACCACCACCGGAACCAGAAACAATGACCAACGGAAGTTTTTGTTCGGTGGCATGTTCGATGGAGCGGGTTAATTTTTCACCGACAACCGATCCCATGCTGCCCATGATGAAAGAGGAATCTGTGAGGGCAATCACCAGTGGACGGCCACGCATGTAGCCTCGACCTGCAACACAGGCTTCGGTCATGCCTGTTCTTTTTTGCTCGGCGACGAGGCGATCTTTGTAGGCTTTCTTATCCACAAATTCGAGAGGGTCACAAGGACGAAGGCCAGTGAACCATTCTTCGAAGCTATCTTCGTCGAGTAACTGACGAATACGTTCCTGAGCAGAAATGATGAAGTGATGCCCACATTCAGGACAAATTCCCAGATGTTGTTCGACCTGTTTTTTATAGACAGTTGCCTCACAACCGTCACAACGGATCCATAATCCCTCGGGAACGCCGCGTTTGTTCGCTGAGTGAGAAGTTGATGCCATTGAGGATTTTGCCTGGTTTGCGGTACTCATGCCGGTGATAGTCTTTTGCTCAGAATGTGAGTGATCAGATTTTGATGCATCTGAGGTTTGGCGTCAACGGGAACCTGTCACAATGGCTTTTAATTCTCCATCGGAAGACTCAAGATCGAGTTGTTCGATCAGGGGAGCCCGCTCTTTCTCGCAGTAGGTATTGGGTAATGCATGCTTACATTGTTTGAGCGAACAGGCGAGAAATGTGGCCAAGGGTTCGCAAACGACGACACCGAATGGGACTTCACGCTTGAAAGGTTTTGACAACGCTTTCATGGCTCGTGTCAGGGCATCTTCTTTGTCTTCGCCTTGAGGCGGTTTGACCCGGTCAGGAGATTCTTTCCACTGTTTGTAGACTTTGGGGTACTTTCGTTTGATTTCTTCGATGGTCAGGCCTTGCCAGAGACCCAGGTTACAGTTTGAAAGCCCTTCCAGTTCCTTCACTCGAATCGAAAGTGCTTTTCCAATCCGTTGTGCGGTCGACAGAGCAGGCTCGTTGGGTGCGGTATAAATTGTTTTAATTCCGCGTTCTCGAAGCGATTCAATAGCCGCATCGATTTCATGCTCGCCTTCAGAGGAGAGCGGTAAATCGAGCGCTCCCTGAATACGGTGTTGCTCATCGAATTCTGTGGATCCTGGTCGGATCAAAGTCAGTGAAAACATAAGGTCCTTGGTCACTCCTGCGAGGACTCGGAAATCCGACAATCTTCGGCAAGTGATCGCATTTGGGCAATCGCTTCTGAGTAATTGTCGGTGTTAAAAATAGCACTTCCCGCGACGAATAGATTGGCTCCTGCTGCTGAGCAATCTCCAATTGTTTCAGGCCCGATTCCGCCATCAACCGAAATGATTGTTTCTGGAGAGGCAATCTCTCGGAGACGACTGATGCGCCGGACGGCTTCCGGTTTGAAAGCCTGTCCGCCAAATCCTGGTTCAACGCTCATCACGAGGACAAGATCGCATAGCGAGAGGAATGGCTCAATCGCTTCAAGATTTGTTCCAGGATTGAGAGACAATCCCGCCACACGATTAGTGGATCGAATTTTTGTGAGGAGTTCTGTGGGATCAGGAACCGCCTCGATATGAATGGTGATACAGTCGCAACCCGCTTCGAGATAAGTATCGAGATAGTCTTGCGGGTTTGAAATCATCAAATGGGCATCAAAAATCTGATCGGTTTGTTCTCGTAAGCCAGCGAAAACCATGGGGCCGTAAGACAAGTTTGGCACAAAATGTCCATCCATCACATCCCAGTGCAGCACTTTCGATCCGGCTGCGTCCAACGCGGCAACTTCATCAGAGAGGCGGCTGAAGTTGCACTTGAGCATCGATGGGGCGATGACGGGGCTGCTGGTGGAAAGTTTTTCGAGGGTAGACAGACGGCTCATAAAATAGAAACCTGCGACTTTTGATAAAGGACTTGGTTCGGTCGTGGTGGACGTACTCAGTCTCAAATTTTGATCGAAGAGATGAAGGCCACTTGGCTAAGAGAAACTAGCAACTTGTGCTTAGAGAGAGTGCTGAGTTGCAGCGAATTGAACGCGATATAAAGTCTCTCTGGTGGTGAATGACACAATTTGAAAAGGTTGGTAATGAACCTTCCGCAACTGGACTCACATTTTGACCCAAACATCGGGGTGCGTCTAGTCGGAAGGGGGGAGTAATTGCCGGATGCTGTAAGCTGTTGTGGAGAAAAGGGATATGTGGTGCATGTTTCTTCCGGCGCAGCAAAAACGGAGGGCTTTTTGGAAGCCCTCCGTGGGAGATTGAATGAAATCAACGAATTCTATTTTCCATCGGGAGTGATGGCATAGAGGGTGTTGAGGGTCATGATGTAGAGGACATTGTTAGCCACAATGGGTGTGCTTTTGATGCTCTCTTCCATGTAAATTTCATTGATCTGCTTCATTTTCTTGCTGTGCTCGAAAATACTGAGGTCACCGTCTTCGTCTCCGATGTAAACTTTCCCATCGACAACCAGTGGTGAGCCCCAAGCGGGAGAAAACATATCGTACGTCCAATAGAGAGTCGGTTGTTTGTTTTCGTCCGCAGCCTTGGCGTCGAGGCAGTAAACAATTCCACTGAAGTCGGCAATGTACAACAAGCCGTCTTTGATGGTCGCAGTTCCGCAGGCTCGGTGCATTTCTTCTTCGTAATCGATCTCGCCATCTTTGTTGGCATCAATGGAATCGAAGTGCCAGACGACAATGGTTTTTTCGTTTGCGATTTCTTTTTCGCCGTCATCTGGGTCGAGCGCTTGCAGTCTGCGATGCGGTACCGGATTGCCTTCTTGATCAACCACTAATGTCGGGCTGACATCGCCTTCCGCACCGGCAGGATTCAAACACCACATGTTGCCGATCCCTTCTCCGTGTTCAGGGTCTTGGCCGACCGCGACATAGAGCAGGTTATCGTAGACAACAGGAGTGGCAATGATGTTATTTCGAGTTCCACTTCCTCCCAGAACCCATTTTGACTCTTTGGGATTGCAGTCGAATTTCCACAACAGTTTGCTGTTCCCTTTTCCGTCACCTTCGGGAGCAAAGCTATAAATCCAACCATCTCCACCACCAAAGATCACTTGAGACACTCCACCGATTTCAGCGAAGGTCGGAGAAGACCATTGACCATGCAGAATGTTGGTTGCGGGAGATTTGTCCGTCCACAAAACTTTTCCTGTATCACGGTTCATGGCCATGAAACTGGGAGCATTGGGGGCGGGGAGATTGATGTGGGATTCGTCGAGGCCGTTAGAGGTGTTCACGAACATGATGTCACCCATGCATGTGACCGAGCAACTGCACATGTTGTGTTGGGAAACGCCGAGTTCCCCCATCATATCGTAGAGCCAGATGACATCGGCTTCGTCGGTATTTTCGTTTGGTTCTGCTTTATAAGGGCCGTTATTTTTGCCATCGAAAAACCCCTCGGTATCCAGACAGGCGACCTCTCCGCGACTTGTCACATACCACAACCGATTTCCATCCACGTAAGGTGAGCAACAGATGCCCTGTAATGGCCAGTCGTGAACTCGTCCTGTCGGAAGTTTGGGGTTTGAGTGTTGCCAGACAAAGGTGCCATCTTTCTCGTCAATCGCGACCAGGCATCCAAGGTCGGTATTGTTGGGAAAGCGTTTCACGAGCCCCGCACCATTATTGGTTCCCAGATAGACTTTGCCGTTGGCAACGACCGGGTTTCCATAAGACTGTGAGCCGATACCAATTTTCCATTTGATGTTGGTCCCTTCGTTGACGTCCCATTCTGTTGGGATGTTGGTGCCGGGAGGAGTGTTGTTTTTGTATTTGGAACCTCCCCATTGAGGCCAGTCTGCTTTTTTGACCGTCATCTTTGCGATATCGGCCAAGGCGGCTTCTACCGGATTGAACTCAGCTTTGGCTGCGGTTGGCTGTGTTGCTGTCTTGCTGGGAGTCTCTTGACCATCCGCGTTGATCATTGCCGAAAGGCAGATCATGGAGGTCAATGCGATTGAAGCAGATGGAAAAACAAATTTGCGATTCATCCTGTGGCTTCCTCTTGTGTGAATATAGTGAGGTCGAACTAATATCTTGAGTTCGATCTGTTGTTAATTTGCGTTTGGTGTGACGACAATGTTGTCGTAGAAAATTTCTGCATCCTTGGCATTCCCAAACAGGCCGGGGGAACCAATTTTGTTGGCGGGAGCATCTTCCCACGTAATTGTCCACTCTTTGGGCTCTTCTTCGTCACGTGGCCAGATTTTGCCTTTCAAAGTGGCGACAGATTCACCATCTTTTTCGGCATGGCTGGCTGACAGTTTGATGGTGTACCAGACTTCCGGTTTCCATTCGAACGGTTTTTTAATGAACTTTTCTTCGTGAGCAATCCACGAGTAAAGTTTTAATTCCTGACTGGCACCCAGCATTTCCAAGCGATAGCGTTGTGCGATGACGCCGATATCGGGCATTTTGCCATCCTTGGTGGCTCCCAAGACATCTGCTTGAGTGGTGTAGTCGTCGAAATCGGTGTGTCCCATCCATCCCTGGCTACGAGTTCCTTTGGGGATGGTGGTGATTTTCATCATCACAATGTTGCCGGAATCTTCTCGTTCACCACGTTTTGCGGTGAAGACAACACCTTTGCCGGGTTCGGTTTTCCACTCGTACTCTGCGAGGAACTTTTCTTCCACGAGCTTATCGAGCCCCGGATTGAGAAACTTCTTGGCATCGTCAATGTTCGTGACCTTGTCGTCAATTCCTCGGAAAATATACAAGCTACTCAAGGTTTGACGTGGGCTGGCATTGTCGTAAGCAACGGCGTCTTGTCCGCTGTTGACCATGCCAGATTGAAGATAGAGATAAAGCTGTGCGGCATCCTCATTCTCTTTCTGCAACTTGGTGAAGAAATCGTAATCAACATGCACATTGCGATATCGAATTCCCACCCAGCTTACGGGAACATTCCCACGACTGAAGTCAACATTCCAAGGGAGGTCGGGAACGACACGAACACGGGCTGAATTCGTGAGTTCACCATAGGTTGCGGTGACAATTGTGGCGGCGTGCGGTGTTGCACCATCCGAGACAAAACGCCCATCAGGTGAGATGGTGCCGGGACCATCCAGCTTGAATTCGACTTCCGAAGCGGGAACCGATTTGATGTAGAGTCCGTTTTTGGAATACAGACGAACGACAAACGGTTGCTTTTGATTGGGTCTGAGCAGAGCTTCCACCGGGACCAATTGAAGTTGTGCGGCTCCCTCTTTACGGTCATCGACTTCGGGAGGAGTTTCTGGTCTCGGATCGGCACTCGGTTCCGAGTTTGGTTTTTCAAAACAGTACATGTTTTGAGTGGTGGGAACATAGATCTTCCCATGAGAAACGATGGGTGATCCCAGAACTTCTTCTCGACGAAGTCGGAAGCGTTCCAACTCTTCCATGCCATCAGCCGTTGGTTTCAAGACAAATCCACGACCGTTAGCTTCACAGATATAAATTTTCCCGTCGGCATACAAAGGGCTACTGCGCCCTTGCGTGCCGATTTTCATCGAGTAGATTTCTTGGCCGGTTTCGAGGTCATTGACTCGAAAATTACCGTAGTCACCGACCGAATAGACGCGGCCATCGACAATCAGCGGGGCGGTTTTTCCGACTGTCCAGCCTTGTTTGCGCCAGAGTTCGCCTGATTGGGTAATGTCGCCTGTCTTGTTGCCATTCAGGGCAAACAAGGCACCAATCGTCGTGGAGTCGATGTTTTCTTCGCTGTGCCCGCAGACGACAACACCGTTGTCGGCGATGACTGGAGTCGTGTTAATGCCTCGCTTCGAGACATTGTAAGTCCAGATTTTTTTTCCGGTTCTCAACTGAAAAGCATGAACGCCTCCATCGCCCGATCCAAAAACCATAGCCGTCTGGCCGTTGAGTCGCGTGATGATTGGCGTGCTGTACGTTGTGTCGTAGGGAAGCGGTCTTGTTCCTTCGAACCAGACTGGTTGACCGTTGCGCTTATCAAATGCAATGAACCGATGCGCCGGTTTTGCCATCTCTCCCCAACCGATGATGATCGCGCTGATGATCACCATGTCTTCGTGAACGATGGGGAAATTGGTCCGTCCACCATAGGTTGAGAGCAGGCCGTACTCTTCGGACAGTGAATGCTCCCACAGCGTTTTTCCTTCACCATCGATGCAGCGGAATAATCCGCACACGCCCAATGCGAAAACATTGCCGGTGGAAGGGTCACCCGAAACCGATGACCAACCGACGCGTGTATTGGGGACATCCGACAGGAAGACGTTGAACTCGTTCTCCCACAGAATTTCTCCGGTTTCCGCATCGGCACAGATGACTTCTTCGATTTCCCGTTCGGTTCCCTGGTTTTTGTTTTTGATGACATAAAGTTTGCCATTCATAACAATGGGGGTCGAGCGTGATCCGAGTTCAGAGTTCGCCCACTTGAGGGAATCGCTCTTGGGATTGATGGAATCGGAAAGATTCTTTTCTCGCGAGATTCCGTTCTGTTCGGGACCACGCCAGAATGGCCAATCCATCGGATCGGCCGTCCAGGGTTGAGCAGAAACAATCACAGGCAGGACCAGGCAGGTCAATAATGCCCACATAAAAAGTCGGCGTCCGTTCATGGGTTTCTCTTGGTATGATAGAAGTTATGGAATTCGGTAACTCTCAGGAGGGACCACCTTCATTGGCGGTGTGTAGGCGAAAACTCGTTAGAATTTCCTTACTTACTACGATAACGGGCCACGATTCGTGGGGCAAGGATTGAAAGATTAAGATGTCGCTGTGTCTCCATAATCGTTGATGATAACTACACTTTCGGCCTCAAACTCCTATGTTTCCTGCGAACATTTTGTCGTGATCCGTCGGGAATTCCATTACGTTACAGAGAATGGGCGTCACAGCAAATGACCTTACAATCCTCGCCTCTTTGTGGGCTTACTTCATTTGTCAGTTGCCTTTCTTTCTCCAATAGTCTGGTGTTCAACATGACTGGCTCGAAAAATTCACAATTATTACTCGGTTTGACCCTTTGTGTCTCGATGATCGTGGCCGTCGGTCGACTCTCTGCACAAGAGGGGAAGGCTCCCGGTCCCGATGGTCAGTTTCTGACACTCACCAGCCCGATTGACGGCGAAGATTATGCGTTGGTTTCGCGTTGGGCGTTGAAACTTCAGGATCAGGCGCGACGAGAACAACGACCGATGTTCTTGGTACTTCAAATACCTGATGGAGCCAGCCAGTTTCATCAGGTTTACGGATTGGCTGATTTCTTGACGGGTCAAGACATTCCCGATGTGACGGTTGTTGCCTGGTTGCCGGAATCCGTCACGGGTCACAATGCGATCCTGGCTTTGGCGGCTCACGAAATTGTCATCGCACCCGATGCCGAGATGGGAAACATCGGTCGAGGCAAATCCGTCTCAACCGACAAACGCGAACAAGTCCGACAGCTTATTCGTCGAGGACGAAACCCGCTTGCCAACGATTCGATTGTTGAAGCGATGATGAACCCGGCTGCCGATTTACAACAGGCAACGGTCATCGTCGGGGAGGGGGCGGAAGAATCTCGTGAAGTTCGGTTTTTGAATTCTGACGAGATTCGAAAATTGCAGGATGAAGGGATGATGGTCCCCAGCGTGAATGAGGTCAAACCTGCAGGCTCTGAAGGGAGTTTCTCGGGTCGTCGGATGAAGCAACTCGGGATGTTGATCTCACAAACGGAAGTTTCTCGAAATGGTGTGCAGACACGCTATGGCTTACCGCGTGAAGCTTTGCTCGAACCGGAGAATCAAGAGCAGGGGAAAGAGTCGGTCGCTCGTCTCGTCAAACTGGAAGGCCCCATTGATTGGGGGACCGAGTTTCATCTGACACGACAGATTGATCGGGCCATTGCGCAGGGGGCCGATACGCTGGTCGTAGAGATTACCTCTCCCGGTGGAATGTTGGGACCAAGTCATAATTTGGCCGAAAAACTGGCAAACCTGACAGATGAAGGAATACGCACGATTGCCTATGTCCCTCAGGAAGCAATTAGCGGTGGAGGGTTGATTGCGTTCGGCTGTGATGAAATTTACTTGCACCCCGATGCTTTCATTGGAGACATCGGTCCGATTGAAATGCGGGAAGGTGGTCAGTTCCAGCACGCCGACGAGAAAATTGTGTCGATGTTACGCGAGATTGTGAATTCCCTCGCGCAAAAAAAAGGCCGTCCACCGGCGTTGCTGATGTCGATGGTTGATCGCAATTTACCCGTCTATCGAGTGATTGATTCCGAGACAGGGCGAGTTTGGTATGCCTCCGAAAATGAGATTGAACAGCCCGGGAATCAATGGGTCAAACAGGAGATGGTGGAAGGGACTCAGGAAGGGTTGTTTTTAACGCTGGATGGGAAACGTGCCGCCACCATGTTGATCGCGGAGTCTCCCGTTGATTCTTATGACGATTTCAAACAACGAGTCGGTATTCCCTTAGACGACAATGTTCTCCAGATGAAAGTGAATTGGAATGATCGACTGATCGGAGTTCTCAATACGCGGGGGGCGATGTTCTTGCTCGTCGTGGCCGCGATGGGGTTCTTCTATTTAGAGTTGAATCTACCTACGGGATTCTTCGGGGTTCTTTCCGCGCTTTGTTTTGTGCTGTTCTTCTGGTCTCGCTTTTTAAGCGGAGCGGCGGGTTGGTTGGAGGTGATACTGTTCACACTCGGTATCATCTGCATCATGATTGAAGTCTTCGTTATTCCCGGTTTGGGAGTGATGGGCATAGCGGGAACTGGTTTGGTGATCACGGCATTGGTGATGGCCAGTCAAACCTTCAGCGGACTCGACCCCGGCAATGTGAACAATGTGATGAAGACGTTGGGAACCTTATTTGGAGCCGGAGTGACGGTGATCGTCTTCGCGGTCTTTATGTCGAACCTCATTCCGCGATTGCCGTTTGTGCGTTCCATGATTCACGCGCCGACCATTCATGACACGCACGACGATCCCGAAGCCCCCCGGTTAAAGCCAGACTCGTATCGAGATGGAGCATTTGCCGGTCTCATGGGAGAACAAGGCAAAGCGGTCACGCTACTCAAGCCTTACGGCAAAGCAAAAATTGCCGGTCAGGTGCTTGATGTGGTTTCACAAGGGACCATGATTGATTCTGGAGCTCTGGTCGAAGTGATCGAAGTAACGGGTCAGAAAATCAAAGTGCGTGAGGTTTCCTGACTTACAACCCTCACTCATAAGTCCATTTGAGTTCCCACGGATCTTTGGTCTTTTTCTGGAACGCTTGCAGTTCATCCTGCATCTCTTTCAACATTTTTTGATGGTTGATGTCGGTGGCCAGATTGTTGAGTTCCAGATAATCTTCGGCGATGTTGTAGAGTTCAAAACGCGGTCGATGCAGATAGTCGTAAACGGGACGTTTGCCGAACATCTCCCCGCCGTTATTCAAGACAGATTGCCAGGTGGGTGACCGATATAAGTCCGAAGCAAAGGGGTAGGGGAGTTGATGTGCGATGTTGAAGATCAGCTTGTAGTCCCCTTTGATATAAACTCGCATCGGGTAATACATGGTGATTTCATGGAACGTGTGCGAGGCAAAGATGGCATCGAATCCGTCGGGATCTACTTGTTCCAATGCCGGTAAGAATGATTGACCGGGAAACGGAATCGGTTTTCCTTTTCCAGCAAAGTCGGGGGCTCCTTTGTTTTCTCGACGTTTGATGGGAGGAACAGGCTTCGGAGTCACATTGCAGAAATCAAGAATGGTGGGCACCATATCGGTCCAATTGACCTTCGCGTTCGTGGTGACTCCTTTTTTCTTTTGGTCGGGAGACCGCACAATCAGCGGCAAGTTCATGCCCGGATTGTAGAGGCATGTTTTTGCACCGGGAAACGGAGGCCCATTGTCGCTGGTCACCATAATCAAAGTGTTGTCATAGACTCCCAGATCTTTCAAATGTTGAACCAGCTTGCCGACTCCTTGATCGAAGCGGTTAATCGCCTGATAATATTCGGCCAATTCGGTTTGTGTTTCCACCGTTTGTGGTAACCAACCGGGTGGCGTGATGTCATCCGCTTTGTAAAGCACTTGCTCGATGCCGGGGTAATGTTCGGGGTCGTTGTTGAAGTTAGAAAACCCTCCCGGTCCTCCCCCACGATGTGGATCGGAAGAACACCAATACAAAAAGAAGGGTTTCTCGGGAGCTTCCGAGATCCACTCTTTGGCGTTATCGGCCATCACTGCCGAGTTGCGGTTTCCCTGTACGCCTTTGTTGCGGTAATCCTGAAAGTGATAGATGTACTCAGGGGCCAAATGGTATTTACCAATGGAGCAGGTGCGATAGCCGGCTTCGTTCATCATCACCGGCAACGACTTCACACTTTCAAAAGTGCTGAAGTGATTGTATCCGTGAGCGTGGCCGTAATGTCCGGTCGTGTGGTTGTGGAGACCCGTCATCAAGACCGAGCGACTGGCCGAACAACTGGCCGTGGTGCAATAAGCGTGCGTGAACTTGGTCCCTTCTGCGGCGAGCTTGTCCATATTGGGGGTGTGAATGACTTTGTTGCCATAACATCCAATCTGAAACCCCATGTCGTCAGCGACAATCAGCACAACATTACGGACAGGCTTTTCCTCGGCGTGAAGCGAGCAGAGGGGGAGCAGAGAACAGCAGATAAGTAAAATGATGCGAAAAGACATGTGAGCCTCATGTGGTATTTGTCAGTTTATTATTGGGTCTAGTATGCCGCGAGTTCACGCCATGTTGCAAGGTGTGAATTTATTTTGAGGGTCGGATTTCAATCGTCACTTGTTGACTCTGAGATGCTGTAGGTCGCTTCGCCTCTCAATGTGTTGGCCACAATCAGTTCGGAGATAAAACCGAGTGAGATGGCCTGTGCTCCCAAAAGTGTCGAAGCAATCGAATAGGCTAATAAAGGACGATGACCAATGGGTGCGACTTCCATCACGCCGAACACATTCATCAATATCCAGACCAGCATCAGCCAGGAAAGCCCCAACGAGCCTAATCCAAAAAAGAAGAGTCCTACCGCACCCAGCATATGGCTGGGACGTTGCCCATAACCAATCAGAAACTTGACCGTGAATAAATCGAGAAATCCTCGCAGAAATCGTCGAATTCCGTACTTGGAATGCCCATGTTCACGAGAGCGATGATGGACGGGAACTTCGGTCACTTTGAAGCCGCGCGAAAAAGCGAGTACGGCAATAAACCGGTGAAGTTCGCCGTAGATGTTCAGCTCGTTGGCGACCTCTTTACGAAAGAGCTTCAAGCCACAATTGTGGTCGTGCAGATGTAGGCCCGTTAGCTTTCCTACCATCCAATTGAAAACTTTGCTGGGGTAGACTTTGTGCCAAGGGTCGAGACGACGTTCTTTCCAACCATTCACGACATCAAAACCCTCGTCGAGCTTTGCGAGAAAGTTGGGAATCTCTGCGGGATCGTCCTGCAAGTCGGCGTCCATCATCATGATGACATCGCCTTGCGCGGTCCGCATGCCGGCGGTCAAGGCAGAGGCTTTTCCAAAGTTTCGACGGAATCGTATTCCCGAGACAAAACTGTGTTCGTGGCTGAACTCTTCAATCAGTTTCCAGGAGCCGTCCGACGAACCGTCATCCACGAAGATGATTTCTAAATCAATATGTTTCTGCTGCTTGACGGACAGGATCTCACTCAACAGTTGTGGGAGCGATTCTGACTCATTCAACAACGGGACGATAATCGACAGCATGAGAGTTCCTTCTTCCTTTGGATGATTCTCATACTAACGTAAAGTGCTTAAAGATGCTTCCGGGAAAGGTGTCGGGGCGAGACAGCAGTCGATGCTGGCGCGATTGGTTCAGGTGTCACTCAAAAAACGGGAACAACTTTTTCAGTTCTTCTTTGTTAGGTTTCTTGCCGTACTCGCAGACTTCAAACGCTTCGCAATATTTGACCTCTTTGCCCTCTTTTTCACCGTACCATTCGACCAATTGGTCGCGAAATCGATTGGCGAGTCCACCTTGCCGACGATCCCAGGCTTTGCGCAAATAGAGTTTGCGGGCTTCAGGGTTATCAGCCGATCTTTGAATCAGTGTTTCGGGAGAACCCAGAGCACCCCCTTCATAGACTTGCGATTCCAACGCATCAAGTGCGTGTAGCTTTTGATCGAACACATCATCGACCGAGATCGCAATGTCTGCTTGAAACGGATAAGGCCGAGTAAAGTTGTCCGGGAAGTACATGAAGACGGGATTGTGTTTGACCGGTTCGGTATCGGGAACATAGAACGGCACTCGAACCATGAACGCCGCATCGCGAACTAATAACCCGACGTTACGATGGTCGGGGTGATAATCGTTGGGGCGATGTCCAAACACGATGTCGGCATTCCACTCTCGAATCAGTCGGGCGAACGTCTTGCGATTCTCCAGATTCTGGATCAGTTCGCCGTCATGAATGTCGAGCACTTCGACTTCGATCCCCATCCGTTTGGCGGCTTCTTTCACTTCTGCTGTGCGTCGTTTCGCGAGTGGTCCCCCCGCCATGTTCCAGTGGCCGATATCACCGTTGGTCGAAGAAACGAATTTCACTTTGTGTCCCAGCTTGGCCCATTTAATAGCACAACCACCAATCTGAAACTCGGCGTCATCGGGATGCGCACCGAAGGCGATGATCCGCAGAACTTTTTCTGGTGGAGGAGATGCCTTGTCTTGTGCATTGGCCGTAGTGAACTGAGAACCGATGAAGACGGTCAGGCAGATGAAGATGAGAACGGAACATTTCATGATCTTGTTTCCTCTGTTGAATTGAGAAAGCGGGCTACTGAGAAAGAAGGCAGCCGAGTTATGGGTTGACATGTTCTCGGCTCATGATACTGACGAGCTCTTTGCTAATTTCGGGATGCTGGTCGGCAACATTGTTTTGTTCGCTCGGATCATTTCTCAGGTGATAAAGTTCGAGAGGTGCATCGGGATTTTTAGTTGCTCCGAGTCGAATTCCCTTCCAATCTCCTTTAACAACGGCCTGTTTGCCTCCCTGTTCCAGAAATTCCCAATAGAGATGTTCGTGTTTTGGCTGTCGTTCGGGGTGTCTGGTCAGTGTCGGAGCTAATGAAAGACCATCGGTGCGAGGATGAAAGCCCTTAACCTCGGCGAGGTCCAATATCGTCGGGAAGATATCCTGGAAACCAGAAAGCACTTCCGACTTTTGAGCGCCAGCAATACGACCCGGTCCCCAGACAATGAATGGAACC
This sequence comes from Planctomycetota bacterium, assembly GCA_030836185.1. Lineage (GTDB taxonomy): Bacteria > Planctomycetota > Planctomycetia > Planctomycetales > Planctomycetaceae > JABURQ01. Next base: position 33,091 of record JAURQH010000067.1, on the reverse strand, counting down.
TTTACACCACCATCGTAGAGATCGCGTTTCATACCACGCAGCTCTCCATTGGAATTGAAGAATTCCATCTTATGGCCACCTTCTTGATGCGGACCGTTGTCGGAAGAAAACATGACGATCGTGTTTCTCTCGATCCCCAATTTTTTCAACAAAGACATCAGTCGTCCGATGTCACTATCGATCTGGTCAATCATCGCTGCAAACCCCTGTTCTTGAATGGGCCAGCCCCTTCGTTTTTTGGAGCCGATTAAGTTGGGGACACGCATGCCGTTTTTGTCGATGCGTTCTTCGCGCCCCGCTTCGTTGTTCGCGTGTGGAATGTTGAGTGCGTAATACGCAAAGAAATTCTGCTCCTTGTTCTTCTCCACAAAAGTAAAAAATTCCTCAGCTATCAGGCGCGGTGCGTAATCAACGGCGACTTCGCCCACACCGGCTCCTTCTTTGGCTCCTGTGCTGTCATCACGATATTCGGGATAGAGTTTGTTGCGTAATGGTTCATGTTTTCCGTTACGCACCAGAAATTCCGGATAGTAATTGTGGGCGTGAAACATATTCACATAGCCGTAGAATTCGTCAAAGCCGTGTTGATTCGGATCGTCAATGGGAGGAGGATTACCGATCCCCCATTTCCCGAAGCAACCGGTCTTGTATCCAACTTTCTGAAGCTCTTCAGCAAACGTCACGTCTTCTTTGGTCAATTGCCCCGGCCCATTTCCTCGCACTCGGCAATGTCCGGTATGCAGTCCGGTAAGTAGAACGCATCGCGAGGGAGCACAAACCGTCGAGCCTGCATAATGATTGGTAAACCGCATCCCCTGCGCCGCCATCTTGTCGAGGTGGGGAGTCTTCAACACTTTCTGGCCGTAACATCCAAGGTCTCCATATCCCAAATCATCGGCGAGAATGTAGATGATGTTGGGGCGTTGCGGATTCTCCCCCATTGCGCTGATGCCGAATAAAGAGAGAAACAAAATTGTAAACAGGACAGAAAAGCGTGTCATATTCGTTGTTCCGTAAAATTTTGGGACCAGCATCGTACCCCGATCAGCAGGAGTGAGGCAAATTGTTTTGTCGATGTTCCGCGCACAAAAAAACGGGAGCTGGCGAATGGCTTCACCATCTCCCGTTTGCAGTGTCAATAACTTCGATTACTTCTCGCCGTTGATCGCCAGCAATTCCACTTCAAAAATCAAAGTGGTATGCGGCCCAATTTTCTGTCCCGCTCCACGAGCACCATAAGCAAGATCAGAAGGCACGTAGAGTTTGTATTTGTCGCCAACGGTCATCAGTTGGAGAGCTTCTGTCCAACCTTTGATGACTCCACCCACACCAAAATCAATCGGTTCACCACGATCGACCGAACTGTCGAAGACGGTTCCATCGAGCAAAGTGCCGTGGTAGTGAGTCGTCACGGTGTCGGTCGGTTTGGGACTCACTTTCCCATCGCCTTCTTTCAGCACTTCATATTGCAATCCACTTTTGGTGGTTTTGACACCTTCACGTTTGCCATTCTTTTCCAAGAATTCTTTACCAGCTTTAATGGCTTCAGCAAACTGCATTTTCTGTTTTTCTTCAGCCGCCGCTCTTAACTGAGCTTGCAATTCAAGCATGGCTTCTTGAATCTGACGCTCGGTCATTTTGGGTTCTTTGTCGCTTAATGCGTCTGCGAAACCTTCAATGACAATCGCAAAATTCAAATCGAGGCGATCATTGAATTTGATTTGTGCAGCCAGATTCTGGCCGATTCCGTAACTCGAACGGTCTTTGAGAGATTTGAAAGGTGATGGTTTTTCGGCAGTTTCTGGTTTTTCTGCCGCGGGTTTTTCGGCAGGTTTTTCATCTTGAGCCAATGAGATTCCTGCTGAGAACAGGAGACAGGAAACGGATAACAACAAAATACGCATGGAAGACCTTTCTGGTGGGATTCAATGAGGTGGGAGAAAAAAAAGTGCGTGGATTTATTATTATGAAGTTTTTCAATACGTCTCACAAGGGGGCTGGACAGATTGACTTGTCGCTTACGAAGGTTTTCTATTGCGTGATTGAGGCATAAAAGGAGGTGATTTACGGAAAATCGCTTGTGCGTTTTCTGTCGTGAGTGGCAAGTCGCTTCTCAATAACTCGTTGCCAGCAGTCAGGTTGCTCGGTATCAACTTCAATGACATGATCCCATTCATCACTGGTGAGTGCGTCCTGACTGCGTAATTGCATATCGAGTACTTTCAGGTCGGCATCAGAGGGATCGTTTCCCTGGTGCTGACGCTTCCGAATGCGTTCTCCTAGGGTTTTTTCGCTCGCCGACAGTTTCAATAGATGGCAGGGAACATTGATTTCTTCGGAGAGTTTTCGTGCTTCCGACCGAAACGTCTGTTTCAGATAAGTGGCGTCGAGCAGGATGGGAAAGCCAGCGCGTAAACCAAATTCCGCCAACCAGTGCAGACGCTCGTAGGTGGATGCTGTGATCTCAGAATCGTACAGGTCAATATTCTTCGCTTGTTCCTCTTCGTTGAGAATCTCTTCCGCTAATCGTTTTCTCTCAACATCAGAGCGGATACGAATTGCCCCCAATCCGTGGACAATCTGTTCTCCTCCAAAAGATTTTCCGGTCCCGGAAACTCCACAAGTGATGATCAGTTGGGGAGAGCGAGAGAAGGCATAACGCTCGGCAAGAGTGATATAATCTTCGAGATCAGACCAGAGTTGTTCTTCCTCATTGCTATCAGGCTGCTGTTGAAGCCTGAGCCAAGTCACTTTTGCCCGCACCATCGCCCGGTAGCACAAGTAATAAGGGAGAACTCGAACTCCTGTGTAGTCGCCCGTGATTTCGAGATAGCGATTGAGAAAATGATGCGCGAGTTCCGGGTGACCACGATCAGTCAGATCCATCGTACAGAATGCGACTTCGCTGAGCACATCAATCCAGCGAAAGGAATCGTTGAATTCAATGCAATCAAAAATGGTGATGCGATCTTCTTGAAGAATCATATTACCCAGGTGCATGTCGCCATGACATTCCCGGACAAATCCATCGACTTTGCGTTGGGCAAAAGTTTCGCGTTGTTCGAGGTGCTCTTGTTGTGTCCATTCCTGAACTCTCCTTAATCGCTCGTTAAATTCCTTGGGCAGATGTTCGTGCAACAAATGACGAAAGTTTTCCTCGACCGGCAGGCAGACGGTCTCCGGTTGACCGAACGATTCATCATCGGAGGCAGGTGGACAGTTTGCATGGAAATCGGCAATCAACTCCGCCAATTGATCCATGTGTTCGAACGTCAAAATTCCTGCTTGTTCTGCGTTTGTCATGAGCGATTGTTGCTCGAAGCGTTTCATTTCGACCGCGTATTCGATCACTGTCCCATCCCCATCAAATTCTGGTCCCGATGAGGATTGAGTCACCTTGCAAACAGAGAGATACAGATCAGGGGCGAGACGGCGATTCAGGCGCAGTTCCTCTTCGCAATAATGTCGGCGTTGTTCGAGAGTTGTGAAGTTCACGAAGCCGAGATCGACGGGCTTTTTCACCTTATAAGCGTGGTTGCCCACTAGAAAGACGACCGAGATGTGAGTTTCGATCACTTCCACAGTCCCCGATTCCGGCCAAAAACCGGGACGCTGAAGCAATTTTTTCAGTTCATTCCATGTCATTCGGTCACATCCCCATCAATGAAGGAGTTTACTAGGTCGGCAGAGTTGAAGATTTGCCGCCGATCCTTGAATATCGGGAGCTTGTCAGTATCGAGCCCTGATTCGTCATTTGGCGTGTGGCGATTGTTCACGCCCTTTCAGAGTACGAAAAGTACGAAGAGTTTGAAAAGTACCAAAAGTCAGTTGTTGCCGCGTTTGTCGGCTGCTGATGCGTGAAATTAGATCGCGACGTTGGATTCTTTTTATCGAACCTTTCTCACTTTTCCCACATTTCATACCTCCCGGAGTTCCCGATGTCGAAGCCTGATCGTTTTGAAAAAGATCGCCTTGTTAAACTCGATAAGATCGTCGAACTGGGACACGATCCCTACGGCCAGCGGTTCGACGATTACTCTCCCATCAACGAAGTTCGCGACCTCTGTCCCGAAGAATCAGGAACCGAAGGCCCCGCTGTTCGTGTGACCGGTCGGATTATGCTGCGACGTAAAGCGGGGAAACTGTGGTTCTTCAACATCAAGGATGCCACCGGCGACGTGCAGTTGCTCTTCTCTCGCGGCGATCTGCCCGATGAACAAGTGGAATTGATGCGACAACTCGACCTGGGAGATCTGGTCGGCATCGATGGCAAGATGAAACGGACCAACACCGGTGAAGTTTCAATATTCGTTGAGAAGTTGACCATCCTCTGCAAATCACTTGCTCAACCTCCCGAGAAATTCCACGGTGCCAAAGATACCGAGATGCTGCTGCGTCAGCGGTACATTGATCTTATCTATAACGAAGGTGTCCTCGACAAGATGCTCAACCGGTCGAAAATTATCGATTCGGTCCGACAGACATTGCGAGACGAACGATTTACCGAAGTCGAAACTCCCGTGCTTCACAGTATTGCCGGCGGTGCGGCAGCCAAGCCGTTCATCACTCACCACAATGCCCTCGACATGGAACTCTATCTGCGCATCGCGTTGGAGTTGCACCTCAAACGACTCATGGTAGGTGGCATCGAACGGGTTTACGAAATCGGTCGCGTCTTTCGGAATGAAGGGATCGATACGACTCACAATCCCGAATTCACGATGATCGAGATTTATCAGGCATATGGCAATTACGAATCGATGATGGACCTCACCGAAGCCATTGTCTGCAACGCCATCAAGAGCTTCAGCGACACCATGATCTTGCCGTGGGATGAGGGGGAAATCGATTTCACCCCGCCGTGGCCACGCAAGAAGTACGGCGATCTCTTCAAAGAACATGCTGGCTGCGAGATGTCGGATGCAGACGCCGTCAAAGCGAAGGCCGTCGAACTCTCACAAAACGGCCACATTGCCGACGAGTTTATTCAGCGGATGAATTCTGAAGAGATGCACCCGGATGTGATCGTCAACGAAGTGTTTGAAGCGACCGTCGAAGACCATCTCGACGGGCCGGTCTTTGTGATCGATTACCCGGCCAGTATTTGTCCCTTAACCAAGCGGAAGCAAGACGACCCTGCAATTGCCGAACGATTTGAATTGTTCGTGAAAGGGATGGAACTCGCGAATGCGTACACAGAATTGAATGATCCCCGCTTACAGGAAGAGTTATTCAAAACGCAACTTGCCGGCATGGATGAAGAAGACTCGATGGCCAAGATGGATCACGACTTTATCAAGGCCCTGAAAGTCGGCATGCCACCCGCCGGTGGACTCGGTATCGGTATCGACCGTCTGGTGATGCTGCTGACCAACTCGCAAAGCATCCGCGACATCATCTTCTTCCCGCTGTTAAGGCCGGAAGAGTAGGTGTGTGCGACCTGTTTTTGGGGTGAAGAGGTTTGGGTGACACTATGAGGAGGCCGAGCCGGTGGTGGTGTTCTTGATCGCGTGGTAAACGTGACCACTTCGAACAGGATTCAAATGGATGTAGTCAATCATGTTCATCAATGTTTCACCTTCCGTGATATTTCGATCATATCCCCCACCTCGCTGCCAGAAATGATACTCCGTCTTTTGACCTCGCTGTTGTTTGAGATGATCCATCCATTCAGGGGTAGTATTCCGCAGATAGGCGAGACTCTTACGAGACACCGGTTGTTTGATCCGTTTGAGAATTTCCGAAATCTGATATCCGACAGAATGCGGATGAATGATGAGATGCACGTGATTTGGCATAAAAGCATATGCCCACAAATCGATAGCAACTGGCTTCGAGCCACCGCGAGACTCCAAGCAAATCGTTCGAGTTCATAGCCTCGCATGACTTCCTCTGGCTATGACACGCTGCGTCCTACTCCCGTAAGAGAGATAGAAGAATCCTCAGATTTCCTCAATCTGCAGAATGGTCCAGACAATTCACCAAATCGGGGTGTTGCAAGACATGCTTTTGAAGCCAGGGATATCCACCAGGAATCTCAATCGTTTGAAACCCTGCTTGGGTAGAGAAAGAAATCATCATCCTACTATCTTCCCGCTCGGGAACTTCTGCATGATAACGGCCAAATGAACCATTTGAGAAATGGATCGAGAAGTCGAACTCCAACTCCGCAGCACGTCGGTCCACGTTGACCTGTACTTCACTTTGGTGGCCAATCTCAACAAACTCTTGAATCGCAACAGAGTCGAACACAAAGACAGGCTCAGATTTGCGTAAGCACCCGCATTCAAATTGAAACTCAAATGCCTCAGGCGGTTGCTTATCGAGAGTGCGGAGAAAAGTGCGATGTTTTTCCGTTTCGGCAAAACCAAGAATGGAAACGAATACACTCTCAAGAGCAAATAATCCCCAAACACACAAAATCATACGGATAAACTTCCCCGAGGTCGTCGCTCGACGCGTAGCATCAGCAACCTGCCACTCCCAACCGACAAGACAGCCCAGCACTCCTCCGATCACTGAACTACACCAAAAAACGGGAAAGGGGTGCATATGTGAAAACTGAGAACGTAGAAACGCGAAGGTGACGAGCATTCCCATCAACATGCAAAATAAAAGCCGTTTATGTTTTCCGAGATCGATATCGGCTGCACTCGTTTCCCAGTCCAGTTTATTCCAACTCATTGTGATACCCTGAAAAAATCGCTGACTCTCTTTCAACGAGGACAGCTTCTCTACAGATCACATAAATCCTGTGGTCAGAATATGAAATATTATACTCCCCACCTGTTTTATTTTGCATTCCATGTCATTTTATGGCTATCTTCAATGGAGATGTTATTCACACCACACACCTTGAGGCCTTCCATGATTTCATCGCGATTCGTTGCGTTCTGCATTGTTGTTCTGTCGATCATTTCCTCCGTCGATGCCGCCGACAAGAAACCGCTCAAGGTCTTTATTCTCGCCGGTCAATCCAACATGGAAGGACACGCGCACGTTCGTGTCATTGACTACATGGGCGAAGATCCGAAGACGGCTCCGTTACTGAAAGCGATGAAGAAATCTGACGGCAGTTATCGCAAGATCCCCAACACTTACATTTCCTATCTGACCGGGGAACAGGGTCGGCTCAACATGCCAAACCGGGAAGTCTTCGGCCAACTCGAAATCGGTTTCGGCAATCAGGGGGGACGCAACTATGACAAGCCGGGCGAAAAGATTGGTCCCGAGCTGGCGTTCGGCATCACCATGCAACAAGAACTTGATCAACCGATTCTGATTATCAAAACCGCTTGGGGTGGGCAATCGCTGCATACCGATTATCGATCACCGAGTTCCGGGCCGTATGTCCCTTCACAAAATGACATCGAACGTGGCAAGTTTGAAACCGCTGAACAAAAACGGGAACTCAAAGAAAAAACGGGACTCCGCTATCGCCAGATGATCGAGCACGTCCAATTTGTGTTGGGCGACATCAAACGAATCGTTCCCGATTACGATCCGTCACAAGGTTATGAACTGGCTGGCTTCGCCTGGTTCCAGGGATTCAACGACATGGTCGGACGCAATGTCTATCCCGACTTACCTAAGGACAATCCGGGCAACCGATTCGCCAAATATTCGGAATGGATGGCCAACTTCATCCGCGACGTGCGTAAAGATCTCAAAGCTCCCAAGCTGCCTTTCGTGATCGGCGTGATGGGTGTCGGCGGCGAAATTGAATCAATGGAACCGCGCCAACAGCAGACTCATATCCCGTTCCGCGCCGCGATGGCGGCTCCCGCCAGCATGCCCAACTTCAAAGGGAATGTTTTTGCGGTTCAGACCGGTCCATTCTGGGATGAAGACCTGGCCGTCATCGATGAGAAACGAGGCGATCTGCGTCAAAAAGCGTATCTGCTACGAACTGAGAACAAGAATCACGAGAACGCCGACGGCAAGATGTCGAAAGAAGACCAACGGGAGTTTCTGAAAGAGTATGAGAAGAAACTGTTCAGCCAGGAAGAACTAGATTTAGAGGCCCGGGCGAAATCGAACGCCGGCTATCATTATCTCGGCTCGGCCAAAACGTATTCTTTGATCGGCCAAGCATTTGCCATTGCGTTGCTGAACTGATCAACGCACTGTTTTCTCAATCAATCCGTCGAGATAGAAAATCTTGCCAACCTCACCGGTGACTCGCACGTAAAGTATCAATGGTAGTGAAGTCTCTTCCTCCTTCTTGCCGTTGGGATTGAACATCTTAATTGCCCAAACATCCTCGTAGAGCAACTCGCCTGCTTCCGACTGCCCAACCGGAATCCGCAAGCGTTCCTGATCGACAATTTTTGAGGGGAAATGTCCCGCTTCGGCGAGCTTTTTATGACTTTGGGTAAATTTTTGCCATGCTTGCAAGGCGCGTTGGCGAATCTCTTTTTCCTTCAACTGAGGCATCTCTTTCTCGTGCGTTCTTCTCAATTCCAAACGACAGGCAACCCAACCAGTTCGATCAGGGCAGAGATATTGCTCGACGACATAAAGCGAAGGAGGAATCACTGTCCCATCAGCCTTGAGCCGCGCGTGATAACGAAAGGGAATACCCGTTAATCCTACACTATTCGGGTACAACGCCCAGCGAACTTTCCAGTAATGCTTCTCATACGAAATTCCTTTTGAGAGTGTGGCTTTCTCAAACTCAAAGCTGTGAGGCACGCCTAACTGTTGTGTCACGAGCGCATCCAGAAAATTTGTTGTCCCCCCCCCTTGCGAATCGCCTCCTGAACGGAAATCACATCGTCGAGAGAAACTTCCTCATTTTCCTCTGGCTGCCCCGTTTCTTGAAGCTTGTGATAAGCGAAGACTACATTTCCAAAGAGAAAACTCTGACCGGGACGCTGAGTTTGTGGAAGATCGAGAAAATACTCTCGAGAGCCAAGCGCCAGAAATTGAGAGTTGTTGAAGTAAACGTACTGTTCTTCGGCAGACAAATGTACGGAAATTGAGAGAGTTGCCAGCATACACCAGAATCGTGTGAGCATTTTCATTTTCAACATTCTCCTCAGCAAAGCCGAAGTTTCGAGGAATCTCTCCACAGTATATCGCTTCCAGACAGGATTCTCACAAGATTTCCAACGCATCAACTCTGGTGAATTTTCAGTTTGCAATTCCTCTGAGGTCTGATGTTCTATCGGGTTTCACGGAGCATATCGGCAGATTCTGCCGTTTTCGTGCTTTCTTGACGGCGTCAGCGGTTTACCCTACAAATCTCTCTCCGTCCCACAGCAAGATCATCCGATATCTAGGGGTGGTTGATACACCTCTATCATTCGGTATTGGTGTTATCTTACCCGGTGCTTTCCCAGACTAACTTATTGAATCTTCATGAATACCCAGCCGCAACACGAACCCGAGATGCATGCCATGATCTCGGAACCGTCATTGAGGCTCGTTGTCGATAAAGAAGATCTGCATTGGTCCAAGTGGGACAAAGATTCTTTACACACAGAGCATGTGAACGTCGTGACTCACGGCTTAGGATTCGGAGCCGCCGTCGGTGGTGCCGTACTCCTTTGCACAACGGCAGCATTCAACGCAACATTGCCGATGTTTCTCGGCTGTCTGGTGTATAGCTTTGGGTTGATCGGAGTCTATCTGGCCTCGACACTGTCCCATTGTCTGTTTTCCCCGAAATGGCGATCACGGTTTCGCATCATCGATCAGGTCAGCATTTTTGTCTTTATGGCAGGATCCTTCACGCCCTTCGCTGTCGGATTCTTAATGGTCGAACATTGGTGGCTGGTCTTACCAATCACCTGGGGAATTGCCGCTATTGGAATGGCAATGAAAATCTTCGTGACCAAACAGAAGATGGTGCCGGTCTGGTATTATGCGATAACCGGTTGGTTCCCCGCGATCAGTTTGCTCCGCATCGGCGGAATGATTTCCACTTCCGGCTTGATCTGGATTCTGGCGGGTGGAGTTTCTTACTCGGTCGGACTCTACTATTTCATGAACGACCACAAAACGAATTACCATCACGGCCTCTGGCATTTGTGTGTCGTGTCGGGAACAGTTTGCCACTATGTGGCGATTCTCTGCTTCGTCGTCCCGGCAGCTTAAACAACTTTGTCCCGCTTTGCCTGCGGCAACACTGCTGATAATATTGAAACGACTTGACCGTTTTGAGATATCCCATCTTCTCAGAGAGCAGATTCACCATGAAGATTTATCACAACCCCCGTTGCCGTAAGAGTCGCGAAACCTTACAACTCATTCAGAATGCCGGCATCGAACCCGAGATCATCGAATACCTGAAAGAAACGCCCAGCGTTGACGATTTGGATGCGATCTTGAAGAAACTGAAGCTCGAACCGCAAGACGTGATGCGGAAAGGCGAAGCGGTCTACAAAGAGTTGAAGCTGAAAGAGAAAGACCTGACTCGCCAGCAGGCTTTGAAGATCATGATCGAGAATCCGAAGTTGATCGAACGACCGATTGTGGTTAAGGGACGCAAAGCAATCCTCGGACGCCCGCCGGAGAATGTGAATGAGTTATTGTGAGTTCGTGGCAAAATATCATAATGCAAAGGGAATCAGTCTAGCCCACAAATTCGTGTTCGGAGTCTATCACTCCGGGGACTCCGATTCCTTCACCCGCTCGTGCAAACCGATGAAGCCTTTGCGTTCTAACCAGCTTGCAATGAGACAGGCCAGCGTTGCCCACACAACTCCCGCCGACCAACCTGCCAGCACGTCGGTTGGATAATGCACGCCGACATACACTCGGCTGCAACCGACCAATAAGCTCAAGACGACCGCGACAGTCATACAGTAAATCTTTAACCGACGGCGGGTGGAGATCCTCGCCAATAACGCTCCCATCGTCAGAAAGACCACCATCGACATCATTGAATGTCCGCTGGGGAAGCTGCTCGTCGAGACATGTGAAATGTGTGTAACGATATCGGGTCGCGGTCTTTGAAAGACAGACTTCAATGTCATCGTCATGATAAAACCACTCACCACGGCAGCAATGAGAAACCATCCCATTTCCCGTTTACGGGCCAAGAACAAATAACCTGAGACTCCGATCATCAAAAGAATCAAAAAGGCATACCCCCCGAGAGCCGTGATATCTCGCCCGATATCCTCCCAGGCTTTCGACCCGATGGGATCGGTGGGATCTCCTTCTGTTCGCAATGCCAACAGAATTCGTTCATCAAACGACTGAGTCTGCCCTTGCATAACATCTGCCGAGAGCGAAATAAACGCCCAACTGCACATGATGACGAGCAACAACCCACCCAGAATCAACCGCTCATACGGATCGAGCATCCGCAGAATCGGCTTCTTCTGATTCTCAGTCGTCTTCTGGATCGTTGAGTTGGTAGGAGCCATGTTTATTTTCCTGAAGGTTTTTCGGGAAACGTCCAGGTAGGACCAGATTTCTGAACCTCGTCATAACGACTAAGAATCTGTTTTTTCATTCGTTTCAGGATGGCAGGATTTGTTGTGGAAAGATCGTCTGTCTCGGCGAGATCGTCTTTCAGATTGTACAATTCGAATTCGGTCAGCTTCGCCGTCTTGATAATCTCCATCGTTGTCGGCGTGACATTGTTGCCACCGGGAAGTCTGGCTTTGTAGACATGGGGTGCATCCCAACGAGCCACGATTTTCCAATCACCATCGCGAAGCGCGGCACACGGTTCAGACATCGAACGATAATAATGCCAGAACATTGGCTGTGGACGCTCGATCGGTTGGCCATGCAACAGCGATTTGAAACTGCAACCATCCAACGGAATTGTTTCCGGGACTTTCACTCCCGCCAAGTCGCATAAGGTCGGCAAGACATCAAAACCACCGACTGGCTGATCACTGGTTGTTCCCGGCGTGATCTTGCCCTTCCAACGCAGAAGACCCGCCACGCGAATCCCGCCTTCATAGATATGCAATTTCATTCCCCGTAACGGGCCGGGAGATCCGTATGAACGATTTGCTGTTCGATAGCGGTCGAGCGTTTCGGGACCATTGTCGGACGTAAAGAAGACGAGAGTCTCTTCGGCCAGATTCATTTCGTCGAGTGCCGACATGATCTTTCCGACAGCGGCATCCATGTTTTCAACATTCGCGAAGTACTGGGCTTCGTCGAGATCTTTGGCGACGGGCAGATATTTTTTCACCAGGTCATCGGGGGATTCAATGGGCTCGTGAGGTTCATGAAAACAAGCGAACAGAAAAAAAGGATCGTCGGAATCCTGCTGCGACTTCATCCACTTGATTCCCTCATCGGCAACAATCTCGCAAGAGAAACCTTCCAACGGCCCGACTTCTTTTCCGTTGCGGACAAAATTTTTCGGATTCTCGTGTCGAGGGATGGCGTTATTCTGCGTCGAGAACCAGTGATCGAAACCATGATCGTCGGGTTGCGGTTGTTCGTCGGAATTGAACTTACCGTTGCAATGCCACTTGCCGACGTGAGCCGTGTTGTATCCTGACTGCTGCAATAAAGTCGCGATGGTCGGTTGATCCGCGGGAAGATGCATGACATGGCCGGAAGGAATCCAGTCATAAACGCCGACACGATTCGGTGTCTGGCCCGTCAATAAGCCTGCGCGGGAAGACGAACAAACGGGAGCCGACGAATAACAAACGGTCAGACGGATTCCTTCGCTGGCAAGCTGATTCAAATGCGGCGTCTTAATGTGTGGATGGTCATAACACTCAAGGTCGCCGTAACCCAAATCATCACACAAGATGACGACAAAATTGGGACGATCAGCGGCATTGCCCGAGGAGCTGCACGCCATGATGATCAAGAGAAAAAACGAAAAGAATTTCATCGAGCAACACCTTCACAATCAAATGAGCGAAATATTGAGGATATTCATTGTATAACGAGAGAGCCGCAGACTCCATCTGCGAAGAATTTTTCATGCAATGATGTCTCAAATGTGGTATATTGAAGTCCTGTGCTGATTTGCACAGCTCCCACCCCATACACCTTCCTGAGCAGATTAATATCATGCAGAAATCGCCTCGCAGCTCAATTGATCCGTTCAGACATTCGCTCTTCGTCAGCGCGGTTTTCCTGGCTTGTCTTTCCACCACAGCATTCGCTCAGAATGATACCGATGTGGTTGAAGAAGAATCGCAGTTCCAGAGTTATCAGGAACTGATTCTCGCCGACAAACCGGTGGCATACTGGAGCTTTGAAAAGAATCAAACGGACACGAACGATTCACAATTATGGAAGGCCGAAGAAAAAGGGACACCCAAATACACATCGGGTGGCCCCACGCCGAAAGAGTCTCCGTTGATGCAGGCAGACAATCGGGTTCTGCAACTCGACGGCAAATCGGCCCTGATTCTTCAAGACCCCGGCGATGAGAGCGCCTTTGATTTTACCAACGGCGACACGATCAGTGTTGAAGCCTGGGTGAACTGCACAAAACTTGGCGGCGGAGCCAATGTCTATATCATCGGTAAAGGTCGCACCGGCAACAAAGGGTTTGCAGCCAACAATCAGAACTGGGCAGTCCGATTGCGAGAACAAGGTGGCACAGGTGCCGTCAGCTTTCTGTTTCGTGATGAACGAAACCGTGGAAACGATAACTCCGATTGGCATCGCTGGACTTCGGACTCGGGAGCCCCCGTAAAATCGGGCTGGCATCACGTCGCGTTCACCTACACCTTCGGAAAACCCGAAACGATCAAAAGCTGGATCGACGGTTACCCCTCTGCGGGAAAATGGGATTACGGGAAGCAAACCAAAGTGGCCCCTCTCGTCGATAATGACGAGATTCGCATCGGAGCAAGTGGCACACTAGCGTCGAGCAATTCCTTCACCGGCCAGATGGATGAACTGGCACTCTACCGAACACCATTGACTGACAAACAGATCGAAGCACGCTGTCCTCCCAAGCCAGCCGCCCGCCAAATTGCCAACGACGAAATTCCTCCGGGAAGAGTTCTTGTCCAGATCCACGAAGGTGTTCCTAATGTCAAGCATTGGAAATTCCGCCTGCCCGAAGCCAACGACCAGTACACGACAAACTGGCTGACTTTCCCCGAAGTCCCCCGAAAATACAACGAACGTGGAGTTCAAATTGATCGCAGTAATCCATTCGTCATGCGAGCTCATTGTCTGCTCGATCTGCCAGCCGGTGAGCATACGCTGCTCTTGCGGTCTTTGAACGGAGTGCGTGTGCTGGCAAACGGCAATGAAATTGTTTCGACGCAGTTCCATAGTATCTCTGGATCGGCACACGGACATATTCGCAAAGTGGATCAGGTCAAAGCGACCGAAATACGACAGCTACAAACCGGTGAAAACGAAAAGCTCGCGACACTGACGACCGATGGTGCTCCCGTTCGCATCACGATGGATATGTTTATAGGTGGAGGCAGTAAACGTCCCGAGACCGGCGAAGTGTCTCTCAGCCTCAAGCAAGCGGACGGCACATTTGCCGTGTTGAGCCCCGACGGAATCTTTCCGCTCACCGATCATGGCTGGTTCACATTCCTGGACGAGCATCGTGTCTACATGACCGAGTTGAATGCCGAGAGACGGCTGCAAGTCGGACTTGCTGAAAATGAGCGCTGGGAACAACGCCATCAACAAGCTCGTGAAAGTTTGTTAGCAAAGCTACCTAAAGATGATCAACGTCTCGACACAGAGATGATTGATGCATTCATCGAAACGCGATTGAATCAAGAAAACCTCCAACCTCAGCCGGTTCTTGATGATTGGGCGTTCCTGAGACGAGTGACTCAAGATGTCATCGGGACGAACCCGTCACCACGACAAATTCGCGAATTCTTCGCCGACAAATCTCCCGAACGACGCGCTCATTACATTGATCGTTTGCTCGACCATCCGGGGTGGGCCGACAATTGGGTCGGTTATTGGCAAGACGTGTTGGCCGAAAACCCGAATATTGTCAATCCAACGCTCAACAACACCGGTCCTTTCCGCTGGTGGATACACGAATCATTTTACGATAATAAACCCATCGACCGCTTTGTCACCGAACTGATCCGCATGCAAGGTTCGACCTATTACGGCGGACCAGGCGGGTTCGAAATGGCGTCTCAAAATGACGTCCCGATGGCGGCCAAGGCGCACATTATTGGAACCGCATTTCTGGGTGTGCAAATGAAATGTGCTCGCTGCCACGATGCTCCGTTTCATGATGTGGGGCAAAAGGATCTCTTCTCACTGGCGGCGATGCTCGGGCGGAAACCTCAAGGAGTTCCGAAAACCAGTACCATCAATCTCAGCGACGAAGCACTCGAAGATTTGATCGT
The DNA here is from genome assembly GCA_030836185.1 of Planctomycetota bacterium. GTDB lineage: Bacteria > Planctomycetota > Planctomycetia > Planctomycetales > Planctomycetaceae > JABURQ01. The sequence continues at coordinate 17,801 of JAURQH010000067.1, read as the reverse complement.
CGTTGTCTCGCTCAAGCCGGGTCAAACTGCACCTGTCGAATGGACGTTCGACGTAATTATCGACTCAGAGGATGTTCAACATCTCCTTTCGGACAACAAAGATAGTCGTGAGCAACTGGCGGCGTTGGTGACATCGAGCCAGAATGAACGGTTTCGAAATGTCATCGTAAACCGTGTGTGGAAACGATATTTGGGTCGCGGGTTTGTCGAGCCGGTCGATGACTGGGAATTTGCCGACCCAACACACGCCACGTTGTTAAAGAAACTTTCGGAAGAACTTGTGCTCTCCGGTTTCGATCTGAAAGCGATCACGCGATTGATCCTGAACTCCCGCACCTATCAACGTGAGGTCGTGGCAGAGGCTCCTCTGAATGACAGCGACTGGTTTAGCTTTGCTGGCCCTGTTCGGCGTCATCTCTCTGCGGAACAAATTGTCGATACGATGTTTGCAGCGGCCGGTAAACGGCTGAATGCCGGCCAAATGAATATCGATGTGGATGGATCACGCTCTTACAAATCGTCCCTCAATCTGGGACGGCCACATCGTGCGTGGATGTTCACTTCAAGTTCAAACGAACGTGATCGGCCCAGCCTTTCTCTTCCATTGTCAGAGAATTTCCTGACCATGATGAAAGCGTTTGGCTGGAGAACGTCGCGTCAAGATCCCCTCACCGAACGGGATGACACGGTGACCGTGTTACAACCGGCCATCATCGCTAACGGCGTCGTCGCCAAGCGTTTCACCCGGATGTCGGAAGATTCGATCTTCACGGAGTTGACTCTCGACAGCCAACCTTTGAAAACGCTTATCACACGCGTGTTTGAACGCTCGTTGACACGCCCACCCCGGCCAGATGAACTCGCCCTGTTTACAGAGTTATTGCAAGAAGGTTATGAATCACGCCGAATCGATGTTCCTCCCGAACAGATCAAATATCACTATCCACAAACGACCCTCGTCTCTTGGTCAAATCATCTTGACCCCAAAGCAAATGAAGTCAAAATTGCTCAAGAAGCGAAGGTTCGTAAAGGCGATCCTCCCACGATTCGCCTGGAAACAGACTGGCGTGAACGCATGGAAGACATGCTGTGGGTTATCGTCAATTCGCCAGAGTTCGTTGTCATTCCCTGATCGACACCCACACAGACACTTCTACACACCTGGAATTTCTCGCTTATGTACACATATCGAACTTTAACGGCTGGTCTTCTGGCACTCACATTCGCTGGCCTTGGCATGACAACCCTCGTCAAAGAATGGAAGAGCGGCATGGTCTGGCCGGAACCTGAAGTCATCACTCCCGGTGACTCCAATGCTCCCCCTTCTGATGCCATCGTCTTATTTGACGGTTCAAACCTCGACGCCTGGAAAGGTGGCGAGAAATGGAAGATTGAAGACGGCTATGCGATTTCCCAAGGTGGTGGGATCGCGACTAAAGAAAAGTTTGGAGATATTCAACTCCATCTCGAATGGGCGTCTCCCGAAAAAGTCACCAGTCGAGGACAAGGTCGCGGTAACAGCGGTGTCTATTTTATGGGGCAGTACGAAGTCCAAATTCTTGACAGCTATGAAAACGAGACCTACTTTGATGGTCAGGCTGGTTCGATTTACAAACAATCGCCTCCCATGGTGAATGCTTGCCGTCCTCCCGGAGAATGGCAAACTTACGATATCATGTGGACGGCTCCTCGATTCGAGGAAGATGGCAGCGTGAAGTCACCAGCCGTTATCACGGTTATTCATAATGGTGTCGTCGTCCAGAACAACTACGAACTCCAAGGAACGACTCACTGGCACAAGCCACCCGGTTACGTTAAGCATGCAGAAACTGGTCCCATCTCTCTACAATTCCACGGCAACCCGGTCCGTTTTCGCAACATCTGGGTGCGAAACATCCAGCCAATTGTCGGAGAAATGCCAGTGGAAGAAACCGAAACTGTGACAGAAAATTAAGCAACTCGATCTGAACGCTAAAAAAACAAATTAATCGCAAACCTTTCAGGCGAATAAGCACATGAACCATTTCACACGCAGAAACTTTTTGCAAACGTCGGCCCTCGCAGGGGCCGCCAGTTCAATCATCACTCCCGGCATGCTCACAGGAAGCGAACCGACGACTCCCTTCCCGATGGGAAAAGCCGAACACTGCATCATGATCTGGCTGGGTGGAGGAGCGTGCCACGTTGATACGTGGGATCCGAAAAAGAAAGGGGATGCGAAAGCTCGCAAGCCAGGATCGTATTACGATGCCATCGACACAGCCGTTGACGGTGTTCAAGTCTGCGAACATCTTCCCAAATGCGCCAACGTACTCGACCGCTTCATGCTGATGCGGTCTGTGCATCATGAAGTGATCGACGAACACGCTGCCGCAACGAACCGCATGCACACAGGCCGTGCGACAAGTGGAACCATCGTCTATCCGTCAGTCGGTTCGATTATTTCTCATCAACGTGGACCAGCAGGCGACGGCGTCCCCGGCTATGTACTCATCGGTTATCCCAATATCACCCGTGGTCCCGGTTTTCTGGGAGCCAAGGCGGGTTACATCTATTTGACCGACACCAGTTCTGGTCCGAATGGATTGTCTCGCCCCACCGACATTACAAAAGAACGTCGTTCACGACGCGAACAATTACTGGCCAAGATGCGAGCTGGCTATCGTCAGCAAATGTCACAGGATCAGTTTGTCAAAGATTATGACGACACACTGGCCGAAGCATTACGACTCTCGGGCCCGAACTTCATGAAAGTGTTCAATCTCGATGCCGAACCTGCCGACTTACGGAACGCATATGGCGGAGAGTTCGGTCAACGATGCCTGTTGTCTCGACGCTTGATCGAATCGGGCGTTCGCTTTATTGAAGTCTCTCACAATTTGAATTTCGTCAACGGAACCGGTTGGGATACACACAACGAAGGGCAATTGAACCAACACCTCCTGATTCAGGAACTCGATTCGGCACTTTCCACACTCGTCACCGATCTCGAAGAAAAGAAACTGCTCGATAAAACGTTGATTGTCGTCTCGACCGAATTCGGTCGTCCCCCGGGATTTGACGGAGGTGGTGGCCGCGGTCATCAATCGAAGGCGTTTTCTGTCGCCATGGCCGGAGGCGGGTTGAAGACGGGTGTCGCGATTGGCGAGACGGATGAACTGGGCAAAGAAATTGTTTCTCGGCCAGTTTCTGTCCCCGATTTACACGCAACAATGCACTGTACATTGGGCATTGACCCTTCCTTTGAATTGACGGCAGACGGTGATCGCCCCGTTCCGATTACCGATATGGGACAGCCTGTTCGCGAACTGTTCGCATAATCGTTACAGCATTCGTGATGATTTGGGGAATTTCCGAGTCGCGCACTTGCCTCTCTCCTTAATTCTGGGATAGTTCAGGAATCTCCCCGAACGTCGGGGGACTTTTTATTCTGCGCGCTGATGAAAGCGACCTGAGCGATGAAAACAATTCTGGTGACCGGCGGTGCCGGGTTTCTCGGCAGCCATCTCTGTGATCGACTGATCGAACGCGGTGACGAAGTCATCTGTGTGGACAATTTCTTCACCGGACGAAAAGACAACATTCGACACCTGGTCGGCCACCCTCGATTTGAATTGATTCGGCACGACATTGTCCATCCTCTCTATGTGGAAGCGGATCAGATTTACAATCTGGCCTGCCCCGCCTCTCCGGTTGCCTATCAATACAACCCCATCAAGACCATCAAGACTTCAACGGTCGGCGTCGTGAACGTCATGGGACTTGCCAAACGATGTTCGGCACGGGTCCTACATGCTTCAACCTCCGAAGTTTATGGCGATCCGACCATCCATCCCCAAACCGAAGATTACTGGGGCAATGTCAATCCGATTGGTCCGCGAAGTTGTTACGACGAAGGGAAACGGGTCGCCGAATCACTCGTCATGAATTACCATCACGACCATGGGACCGAAGTTCGCTTGATCCGAATTTTCAACACCTATGGACCACGCATGGACCCCAACGATGGTCGAGTCATCTCCAACTTTATCACGCAGGCACTCCGGGGAGAACCAATTACCATTTATGGTGATGGTCAACAAACCCGTTCATTCTGCTTTTGTTCCGACTTGATTGCCGGCATGATGGCATTGATGGATCAGGATCAAGAAACCGGGCCAGTGAATATCGGAAACCCCGTCGAAAACTCTATGATCGAGTTGGCCAACGAAGTTCTGAAGCAAACCGGTTCAAAATCAAAACTGAGCCATGTTGAACTCCCCGAAGATGACCCCAAGCAACGCTGCCCGGACATCACAAAAGCCAAGGCGACACTCCAATGGGAACCGAAAGTTCCGCTCGCTCAAGGGCTGGAAAAGACCATCGCCTATTACCGCGAATTGCTGACACAGGAGGGATCGTGAGTCGTTATTTGGTGACAGGAGCCGCCGGTTTTATCGGTTTTCATCTCAGCCGGCGATTGATGGAGCGTGGCGAGACGGTTGTCGGACTCGATAATCTCAATGACTATTACGATGTCTCGCTGAAACAGGCACGTTTGGAAATTCTTAACTCTGAATCGGCGTTTGAGTTTCAGCAATTGGAATTGGCTGATCGCGATGCCATCGCAACTCTGTTTGATCAGCAGAAGGTTGATGTTGTCATTCATCTGGCCGCACAAGCCGGCGTTCGATACTCTCTCGAAAACCCGGCTGCTTACATCGACAGTAATCTCGTTGGTTTTGGAAACATTCTCGAAGGATGTCGTTACGGCGGTGTCAAACATTTGGTGTATGCATCTTCCAGTTCGGTGTACGGCTCTAACAAAAAAACACCCTTCTCTGTCGAAGACAATGTCGATCATCCCATCAGTCTTTATGCGGCGACCAAAAAAGCGAACGAGCTGATGGCCCACACATACAGTCATCTGTACCAACTCCCCACAACGGGTTTGCGATTTTTCACAGTGTATGGACCGTGGGGACGCCCTGATATGGCGTTATTCAAATTCACCAAAGCGATTCTCGATGGTCGTCCTATCGATGTTTATAATCACGGTAAGATGCGACGCGACTTCACATATATTGACGACATCATAGAAGGCGTGATCAGAACAGCAGATAAAATTCCTGCCGACGACAACAATCGCACCCCCTACTCTGTCTACAACATTGGCAACAACCAACCTGAAGACTTGATGGAGATGATCCATCTGCTTGAAGGAGCATTGGGACAAGTCGCACAGAAGAAGATGCTTCCCATGCAACCGGGAGACGTTCCCGAAACCTTCGCAGATATCAAGAGTCTCTCAAGAGACACCGGCTTTCGCCCTCAAACACCTCTGGCAACCGGTATTTCAAAATTCGTTGAATGGTATCGCGAATTTTATAACGTCTGAAAGAATCTTCGCATCCCGGCAGGAGCAACTTACACACTCTGTAAAGGTGTTGCTTTCGGACTCTTCAAGGTCTCAATCGGCGCATGCGGTCAGCTCGCCCCTATTTTGCCCGCGCCTATCCAAATTACGCATCTTTCAGAAGATGTAACGGTTAGCAAAAAGCTTCTGGCATTGGATGCCCGCAAAGTTTTCCTAACCGGACCAATCGTCACGATCAGTACAACAATCGTCGTAACCATTTAACAGAATAGGGACTTGAGAGGTTCAAGCACTCTTGGGAACACGCCGATATCTCCTTCAGTCCCAGAGACCGTCTTCTCTATCTGGATGCTGTTGCCGTTGGACTTAGTGGGTGGTGAGGAGATCACCCCGGCAATGACCATCTTGGAGAAGTCAGACCAGAAATGGTCATGCCGTCGGACTCAAAAGACGCTGTCGGAAATGACACGAATATGCGGCAGGAGGCCGCAACTGAACGAGAGAAGAGACTCGTTCTTGAATCACGATATTTCAGACCGGCATAAATATTAGGTAAGGACGGCCGAACAATAGTTCCCAAGGGAAGGAGACTCGATTTTATGAAACTCTTCAGAATGTGTGCCGCTGCTGTGGCCGCCCTGATGATGAGCATCTCCGCCGCTGATGCCGGTGGTTTGCTTAGTAATCTCATGAAGGGCGGAGGATGCGGGGCTGAGAAGAGCTGCGGTTGTGCCGAAACATGTCAACCGACATGTTGTAAGCCAACCATTGCACGGCCTTGTACAACGAAGACTTACATTTACCAACGCCAATGTTCGAACATCAAGCCGCCTTGTTGCGATACTTGCTGCCCGGACAGTGGTTGTGCACCTGCTGAGTGCTGTGCTCCGGCTGACGCCGCTTGCTGTGCTCCTGCTGATGCTTGTGGTGACGATGCATGTGCTCCAGCTGATTGCTGTGCACCTGTTGACGCCGCTTGTTGTGCACCTGCTGAAGCTGCTTGCTGTGCTCCTGCTGAGTGTGCTCCTGAGTGCTGCTGCCCGGCTCCTGCCGATTGCTGTGCTCCTGCTGCCGCTGAGTGTTGTGCACCTGCTGCCGCTGAATGCTGTGCTCCTGCTGAGTGCTGTGCTCCTGCAGAATCTTCATGCTGTGCACCTGCTGATTGCTGTGCACCTGCTGAATGTTGTGCCGATGACGCTTGTGCTCCAGCTGATTGCTGTGCTCCTGCTGACGCTGAGTGCTGTGCTCCTGCCGACTGCTGTGCACCTGCTGACGCTGAGTGTTGTGCTCCTGCTGACGCCTGTGGCGACAGTTGTGGTTCAACTTGCTGCACAAGCAAAAAAGGTTGCGGACTTTTCAGCAAACTGTTTGGTAAGAAACTCTGCGGCTCAAGCTGCGGTGACACATGTGGCGACAGCTGCTGTGGAACCGAATGTTGCGATGCTGATCCTTGCGAAATCGCCAAGCTGATCTACCAATCGCAAACTGCTTGCTACGCCAAAGATCGTAGAGATGCCATCGATGAACTGGGTGACGACTACAACTGTCGTTGCAATCCAGAAATCATCTGTGCCATGGTTTACGCTTTGAACGATACTGATGAACGTGTTCGTAAAGAAGCTGCCGACGAAATCGGCGATCAAATCCGTAAGCACGGATGCTGCTGCACTCCTGAAGTTGTGGCCGCTTTGACTTGTGCTCTCGGCGATTGCGACAAAGATGTCCGTAAACAAGCAGAAGAAGCTTTGGAAGCTTGCGGATATGAAATCGTTGATGGCTGCTGTGACACTTGCGGCGACGTTTGTGGCGATTCTTGTGCACCTGGTTGTGCACCAGCTTCTCACGAAGTTCCTGCAAAATCTGCTCCTATGAAGAAATCTGCTCCTCCAGCTCCACCAGCTGACAAAGAAGCAAACTTCAAGAGCAAATTGAACATTCGTTCTGCTGTAAGCAAGAGCGGATTGGCTAACCTCTTCGGTTTGGCTCGCTAAACCAAGTTAGTCTACTTAGAGACGATTTCGACGGCCTCGGATTTTCCGGGGCCGTCTTTTTTTATGCGCCCCACACATAAAAACTCCTCTTGACAGAAACTTCCACGACATATTAAAAGCACAGTCCCATCCGTTTTCGTGGGTTTAACATTTCTGTTAACCCACGCCCTACTGGCACCAACCACTCCTTTCCTTCCTGTTGGGTTGGCCCGCCGAACTTCCTTAATCATATCGAGTTCGATCCTATGACTCTGCCCAAGCTGCGTACACAGCAGCCCGGCCAGGCCTCTGTCCTGATTGCTGGTTGCTCGGACGAATCGACGACTCTTTTCAGTCAAGCGATTCTTTCGCTCGGACATCGCGCGTTCCGCTGGAACGACGACACGTCATCCCCGGAAATCGTGACTGATTCCTCCTGGAATGTTGCCATTTGTGGTCCGAATCTCTCGGAATCACAGTTACAGCACATCGCAGATTCGGCTTCAGATGTCTCTCAAGTCCTCTGGGCTAGCTCCTCCGAAATTCCAAAGACACTCACTCAACTTGCCGAGCGGCTGCCAATATCTGAAAACCTCGAACAAGCCTCTTCGCTGATTCACCACGTCATCCAAAGCTCGCTTCTTTGTGAAGAACGTAACGACTGGCGAGGCCGATTTACCAGACAACTGTTTCGTGATCTGGTTTGCAACAGCGAACCGATGCAAGAAATACAAACTCAACTCCTCAACGAGGCTGATCGTAACACCCCTCTGATCTTATTAGGAAAACCTGGTGCCGATGACAGAACCGTCGTTTGGACGCTCCATCAATCAAGTTCTCGCGTCGATAGTCCATGCTTAACTCTGGATTGTGATAGTTATTCATCCACAGTCTTTGAGCAGGAACTCTTCGAATACCGCGACGATTCTGAGGGGCAAGTCCCCCCGCTACTGGAACAAGTTGATGGCGGAACACTGCTTCTGAAAAACCCGGAGACCCTCTCACAAACGACACAAAAAAAACTTATTCGTTTCCTCGAATCTCCGGCCATTTCACGTCCCGAAAGCCATTCGCTCCGATACATTAACATCCGCTGGTGCTTTTCGTTTCAAGGGTCACACTGGCCGCTACGAAACTCTCCTTTGAGTTTGTATCTCCAGGAACGTAACGATCTCCAACCGGTCACGATTCCTGCTCTGAATGAAAGACGGGACGACTTACGTGAAATCATCCGGCGGTCATTGGCAGAACACTCTATTCGGCTCGCACAGCTTCCTCCGATCCTCTCTGCCGATGCATGGCAATTGTTGGAGAATTATGCCTGGCCCAGAAACGAAGAACAGTTGCAACGTGTCCTGTCACAAATCACTCTGTTGAACAATAGCAGCACTGTAACCGCTGAATTGATTAGCACCTGGCTTGAGAGCGATTCGGAACAGGTGGAATCGACAGTCGGCTTGATGTCGTTAGCCGAGATGGAACGACAACTGATTGAAGCCACTTTCAATCGATTTGCCGGGAATCGAGAACAGACCGCTCAAGCTCTCGGCATCGGCTTGCGAACGCTCTCAGGAAAACTCAGGCAATACGGCTACCCTCCTCGTGGAGGCCCGGGGTCCAATCGTCGTCCTACGACTCACGATGATATTGATGAGACGACAACACGCCGTGCGGCATAAAGGCCACAAGATCGTCACAACCGGCAAAGAGACCGCCAATTGGGTAGTGGTTTCCCTCAAACTCAACAACAATCTGCACTGAGATACCTGCATCGTACATACTCTTTGTATGTCCGTTGGCCCCCTAAACTTCGAACGATTCACAGACGTTCATCGTCGATTGAGCGCATCACTCACCATACGTCAGAATGGTCAGTTGATGCTCAACGAAGATGCTCGCTCGGAATATGGCTTGCATCAATACCAATTCGTCATTTTGTTCTTTGATCGCGTCCAGAGAGCCATCGGTATCCGCTTTACGAACGATAAGACTGAAGATGGTGCTTTGCATCTTTTGAGTGGCTCTCACAACTCGTATGTGAATGCCCGCACTTTCTTCGAGAAATTTTTCAAATCGATTACAGCGAAGCCCACAAATTTGATCTGGAGCCAATGGGGGAACTTCTGGTGGCCTTCCTTCATGATCGCGACATCTTCAATCCCGAACGCCTCCAGTCCAAAAACCTGAGCGAGTATGACATGCCGGCCATCAAGTATGGCCAGCCTGATCCCGAAATCGACTGATTTATTGCTGATTTGAGACGTATGAATCACTCCTGATTTCTCACGTTTTTGCTCTCATTCATTCGATCCAGTCCGAGGCATATCGAATTCTCTGCCAATTCTCGGTAGGCTATCTCGTGAGTACAATCTTACCATTTGATTGATCGCGACCCCATTTGGAAAGGCGTCCCTTGGCGGATCAGCAACAACGAGACTTCGACGAGTTCCTGGAGAAGTTCAGTAAGCATCGCGCATTGATGCGCGAGGAGTTGAGCAAAGTCATCATCGGACAGGAAGACGTGATCGAGCAATTGCTCGCGGCGATTTTCACTGGCGGGCATTGTCTCTTGGTCGGTGTGCCCGGTTTGGCGAAAACTCTATTGGTGAGTACGCTGGCCCGAATTCTGGATGTCTCCTTCAAGAGGATTCAATTCACTCCCGACTTGATGCCTTCGGACATTACGGGAACCAATGTTCTTGATGAGAACGACGAAGGCCGACGCGAATTTCGCTTCGTTCAAGGCCCCGTATTCACAAACATTCTCCTTGCTGACGAGATCAACCGCACACCACCCAAAACACAAGCCGCCTTACTTCAGTCGATGCAAGAACATGAAGTCACCGTTGGCCAAACGACCTACGATCTCCCCGATCCCTTTTTTGTCATCGCGACACAAAACCCCATCGAGCAGGAAGGAACGTATCCCCTGCCTGAAGCACAACTCGACCGCTTTATGTTCAATGTCAAAGTCGATTACCCCAGCTTGGATGAAGAAGAACAAATTCTCGACCTCACCTCTCGTGGCGAGAAAGCAGAAGTCCGCAAAGTTCTCTCTGCCAAATCGATTCTTTATCTGCAGAGTCAAGTCAATCAGATCGAAGCCTCACCCCTCACGATCAATTATGTCGCCCGACTCGTTCGTGCCACACGTCCTTCCGATGGCAGCGCTCCTGACTTCATCAAAGAGATGATCGATTGGGGAGCCGGCCCTCGTGCTGGTCAATATTTGATCTCGGGAGGCAAAGCCATCGCCGCGATGGACGGTCGCCCCAGCATTGCACTCGACGATATTCGGAAGGTCGCGATCCCCGTTTTACGCCACCGCATCTCACCCAACTTCCAGGCACAAGCAGAAGGCATGACAGCAGAGAGCATCATCGAACGATTGGTGCAAACGGTGCCGGAACCGAATATTCCCAAGTATGAGTGATACTGTACTTTGTTTTTTGTATTTTGTTCTTTGGTATTGATCTAAAAAGATGAATAATATTCGTTTGATCACTTCCCTCCTTTCCTCAAAACAGGGATTAATATGCCTCGAACGAATTTCGAAAACTTGGAGATCTACCAACTTTCAGAACAACTCTCGGATGAGATCTGGCGACTGATAAAATCGTGGAGCCCGTTTGAGAAAAGCACCTTGGGAGGTCAGATCGTACGCTCCGCCGATTCAATTGGGGCAAATATTGCGGAAGGAACCGGCAGAGGTTCAAAACCAGATACACGTAGATTTGCCAGAATGGCAAGGGGCTCGCTCAACGAAACTCAACATTGGTTAAGACGCGCTTATCGAAGAGATCTCCTCAATCAACAACATATTGAACGACTCAAACCCTTGGTGGATGAACTCGCTCCACGACTGAATGCCTATATTCGATCAATCATGTAACCGTCAAACGATGAATCACTGACAAAGTACAAAAAACAAATCACAAAATACCAATGACCAAAACCGCCGAATCCTATCTCAAGCCTTCCGTCATACAGACGGTCTCCCGGCTCGATTTACGGGCCAAGTTTATCGTGGAAGGATTTCTTCAAGGGCTGCATGCGTCTCCCTTTCACGGCTTCTCGGTCGAATTCTCCGAACATCGCCGTTACACGCAGGGTGACGATCCGAAAGATATCGACTGGCTCGTCTACGCAAAAACCGATCGTTATTACATCAAGAAATATCAGGCCGAGACGAACATTCAGGGTTATCTCTTGATGGACCTGTCCGAAAGTATGGGCTACACCTATCGGCAAGACCTGACCAAATTCGATTATGCGATCTGTCTTGCTGCCGCGCTGGGCTACATGATGATCCACCAGCAAGACCCGGTCGGCTTGATCACATTCGATGAAAAACTGCGGAACTCTCTTCCCCCCAAAAGCAAACGATCACAACTCGGAAACTTGCTCGGCATGTTGGCGAAGGCAAAGCCTGCCGGTCAAACGGAACTCGCTGCTAACCTGAAACGCATTGGCGCGATGATTCGCACTCGCAGTCTGCTGATGATCTTCACGGATTTGTTGGCAGACCCCGATGAAGTCATCGCTTCACTACGACAACTTCGCTTCGCCGGACACGACATCATTCTGTTTCATGTCCTCGATGAAGCCGAGGTCTATTTTCCGTTTGAAGGCATGGTGGATCTGAAGGATCCCGAGTCTAACGAGAATCTGGTCCTGGATGCGGACGGCATGCGGGGCGATTATCTCGACGCGGTCGGAGAGCTCCGCGGTCGTTATAAAAAAGAATGCCTCTCGATCGGCGCTGATTACGTCGCGCTTGATACAAGCATGCCATTCGACAAGGCGTTGTTAGAATATTTGTCACAACGGCAAGCACGGTTTTAGGTAGGGTTCGAAATCTGTTTGACTCGGGAATCAATGACATTCGCGACCCATTGATTCAGACTACATCCCGAACTTTCGGCCTCCATTGATACGGCCCGATGAAGATCTGGCGGGATGCGAAGCATGAAGTTTCCCGAGAACGGCTTTTGGGGTTCTTCTCCACGTTCTGCACAAAAAGCCAAATAGTCATCGACAGAATCATGGAACGCCTGAATCAACTCGCCGACAGACTCCCCCTGAAATGTAACAACGTCGCGAATGCCGAGCACTTGCCCGTGGAACAGGCCAGCCTCTTCATCCAACTCATACCGTGCGGTGTAGCTTTTGTATCTCATGGTGTGACTCCTGCATTTTCCAGAAACTCGCGAACAGATTTCACAGCTCCTTTATCCGTTTCTTTTTCAGGATGAGGTCGATGAAACACAGCCTTTTCACCATTGAGAGCAACTCGAACTCTCGATCCTCTTCCTTCTGAAATCTCGGCTCCATAATGCATCAACATTTTTTCGATCTCTCGCCAGGCAATGTTGCCGAGAACTGGATTCGTAAAAATCAAATTCAGCGTTTTCTGATGTTTCGCCATCGGAACAATACCTTCATCATCGGCAAACACCTTACGAGGAATGATACCATATTGTGATACCATTCACAATTTTTGGACTGCCGTACCCCCCAATCGAGACAAAACTATACATTAAGACACTCTCTGGGCAAGAAAAACAGATCGAATACTCATCACCTTGCGGTTATTCTTAACAAACACACCATCTGTGCCTCCCATCAAAGCCCACCATCCATGACACCTCTCGATTATCTCGTTGTTCTCGCTTATCTTCTGATGACCGTCGGGTTGGGCGTCTGGTTTGGACGCAATCAATCGCGTGATGAATTCTTTGAAGCCAGCAACTCGATGGGATGGTTCACCGTTGGCCTGTCCGTCATGGCAACTCTGTTCTCGTCCAACAGTTTCGTCTTCTACCCCTCCATTGTGTACGGCGACAGCTTGAAAATCTGGTTGACACTCATTGCTCATACCGCGATCTTCCCGCTGATCGCCTGGGTGTTCATTCCGATGTACTCACGACTGAAATGCCCCACCGCTTACGAATATCTCGAACGTCGGTTTCATGTCTCGGTCCGGTGCCTGGCGAGTGGTCTCTTCATTCTTTTACGCATTGGCTGGATGGCGTCCGCCACATTCGCGGCCTCTCTTGTTGTTGCGGCGGTCTCGGGAGTCGATCAGCATATCGTTATCATTGCGTTGGGCATTGTCTCGATTCTGTACACGATGATGGGAGGATTACGGGCCGTCATGTGGACCGACGTAATCCAGTTCTTTATTTTCTCAATCACAATCTTGATGGCGCTGGGGCTGTTGATTTCTCAACAATCGGGCGGCGTCACCGAGATGTTCGAAAAATACACTTCCGACCGCCCGCATATGCTGGTTGATTTCACACCCTCCATGACTCTCAAATTTGGAAGTTGGGTCGTCCTGTTTGGCATCTTTCTCGAAGCGTTATCAGCATTCGGAGCCGATCAGGTTGCCGTCCAACGCTATTTAGCGGCTGATTCGGAAAAGACCTCTCAACGAGGATTTGTCTTAACGGTCATCGGCATCTGGCTTGTTGTCCCCGCTTTGCTCGTCATCGGTGTGGGACTCTTCGGTTACTATGGAGAACACCCGACCGACCTGCATCCACTTTTGGTCGAAGCGGGGATGACAGAGGCAGAGTTGGCATCGATGAATTCTGAAGAGATTCATGCCAGTATGGTGTCGAATAAGCTGCAAGACCAAGCACTCCCCCATTTTGTAAAACGTCATTTCCCGATGGGATTCAAAGGTCTTTTTCTGGCCGCGTTGATGGCGGCCATCATGTCGAGCATCGATTCGGGGATCCACTCGGTCACTACGGCATTCGTCGTCGACTTTCGCGACCGATTATTGCCTCATCTGAAGCCCGAAAACGAAAAGGACGATGTCCGGCTGATTCGCATTTTGATCATCAGCATCGGTGCCGTCTCGGTGACTCTCGCACTCTTTGTCGGACCATTGGGAGATGTCTTCACGATCGGAAAAATGCTCACTGCCGCCTTTGGTGGCCCGTTGCTGGCCGTCTTCCTGTTAGCGTTTTTCTCTCCCAAAGTGACAACGCCGGGCGTCTTTTTAGGAACGCTCATTTCTGCCACCGCGACTTTATACCTGATGGTCGCATTCGATGAATGGTTCTCGATCTGGTTCTGGCCGATTGGCTTTGGTCTGTCGATGTTGCTCTCGTGGGGTTTGAGTTTCATCGTGGGCCAACCACACGGCGGAGAGTTCACCTTCAAATCGGTGGTGAAGAATGTTGATAAATAGCCCCACCGGCCACGAAATTCGTAAGTTAGGTTAGCCGAGCGAAACGAATCGTCATCCAACGATTCCTAAGAAGATCTGTTCATTTGGTGGGCCACGCTGAGTTAATTGACTTCACTCATCCTCACTTCAACTTCCAAACCATCACGTCATCTATGGTCGCTTTCTTTGCCACCGCGAGTGTAATCATCCGTTTTGTCGGATGAGCAATGCCTTCCGATTCAAATTCTCCTACCAACTTGCCATCCAGATAAGTGGCCATCATCTTTCCCTCAACCACGACCAGTAAGGTGTGCCAAGAATCAGGAGCCAGGTCGAGTTTCACATCTTTCTTTTTGCTGTTGATCAGTTTTGTCAATTCGGGTGACTTCTCTCCTGTCTGACGACGGTCACGAATTTTGTTGTCCATGTGTCCGGTTTTGGAATCCATCATTGTCAATTTATTCAATGCGACTCTCGCCAAACAAAGATGACCGGCGTGAATGGTTTTTACTTCACGATCCACAAAGTCGAGGCCGAGGCTATCTCCTTTGCCAAGTTTGAATCTCAGTTCGACGGCTGCATCCTGAAAGTCGAGTTTCTGAAAGATGGCAACTCCATGATCGGCGACTTTGTGACGTTCGGCTGTCATCACGCCATCGACGAGATCGACTTGCTGATTGCCTTTGGCTCTCCACGGGCTGTTGCTCGTCCAGCCGTTACCGATTTCTTCTTTTCCGGGCGTCGATTCGTCCCGCTCGAAATCATCTTCAAAGATCAACTGACCACGAGCTTTGTACTCATCAGGAGAGGCAGCATCGCTTGACGACAAGCAGAGCGACAATAAAACGATCACGAGATAACAACGAGGCATAATATTCTCCGGGTGTGTTGAAAGAATCATTATAAACACGAGCAGCCCAGCAGCAAACGGAAAAACCACCTATGCGCGAGAGTACACTTTCTGTTGGCCTGGCGTTACCTAACGCGTTGGCTGGAAGCCAATGCCCAATAGTAAATAGATCGTGATTCCCTGATAGATCGGTTTGGAGATTGCAGTTGAAAAAATGGATTCAATGAGACCGAAAAACGGACAATGCCTTATGATGTTGTCAGGAAGATTCAGATGGCTTAGAAACGGACTTCCATTATCGATATAACCATGAGCAATGCTCAGCGTGGCATTGAGAACTGAGACTCACTTTTCCTTCTGATTTTCTTTTCCTTCTGAGACGGTAATCAATCTGAGACGGTAATCAAGCGGATGAATATTCTCATTGTTGATGACGATGAAAAAATCCGTAAATCAGTACTGAAAGGATTGGGAGATCTCGGGCATGAATGTGAAGGGGCGGCGAACGGAGATCGTGCGGTGGAAACAATACTTCGGCAAGCTCCCGATTTGATACTCCTTGATCTGATGATCCCCGGGAAATCGGGATTGGAAATTCTCAGCGAGATTCGTGCACAGGGAGTCAAGTCACCCGTGATTATTCTGACTGCAATGAGTGCTGTGCAGGACAGAGTGGAAGGCTTAAAGTTGGGGGCAGATGATTATCTGGTGAAGCCTTTCGCGTTTGATGAACTTGTCGCCCGAATCGAAGCCGTCAGTCGTCGTACCACATTACAACCAGCTATGGTTCTCGCCGTGGGGGCATTCACATTAGATCTCTCAACACACAGGGCCGAAGTTGAGGGGCGTAAAATTGATTTGAGTCCCACCGAATTCAGCGTGCTGGAATTATTAATGCGACACGAGGGGCGAGTCGTCACTCGAAACATGCTGTGTAAGCATGTCTGGGGATTTGAGTGGGGGGGATCCACCAACGCCATTGAAGTGCAAATCAATCGCCTTCGTCGCAAGGTTGATCGCAGTGAAATGGAATCACTGATTAAAACGATCCGTGGCCGAGGCTATGCATTACGCGCAAGTGCCGACACTGAAAATGTTTAGGATGATTTGTGATAGAGATGATCAGCCCTGAGTTTTCTTACAACTTCCTCAGTCTGCTAAATTCAGCTATTCCGACTATACCGATTATGACGATTTTTCAGGTAGATGAATACGGGTGAAAGTTCCAGACCATACTGGGGCCAGCATCATTCTCTGCATAAGAAATTCTCAATATTCGGTGGAAAAATGAGCGACTTACAGACTTTCATATGTGAAATCAGGCGACCAATATTTGTTGTACTCTGTACATCGTTTTGTCTGTTTATTTTACCTGTTACCATCTTTTCGGCCTCGGTTCCATTGCCCTTTGAATCGAGCGATGTTGACAGTAGCAGGCGGTTGGAAGAGTTGGAAGCGCAAGTGAAGCAGCTTCAGGAAATCGTGAGGACCGAACAGGTCTCCACAAGAACCACTTCTTCCTCAGATTTCGCCGGTGATGCTGTTAATCATCCTCATGATGTGGATCGCTGTTTCTCATGTACGGGTACGGATGATGGTTTTCCCACTGTGAGTGTCACAGGATTCTTACATGCGGATCTGGTCATTTTCAATCAGGATGAACTCAATCGAACAACGATTGGTGATCTCGAAAATGGAGCAGACCTCCGTCGAGCACGAGTTGGCTTTAAGGGCGATCTTACCCAAGAGATCAGTTACATTCTGGAATTTGATTTTGGAGAAAGCATCTCATTGTTTGTGGATAACTGGGTGAATTTTTCGGACGTTCCCGGTTTGGGAAATATTCGTATCGGTCGCTGGAGACAGCCTTTCGGGATGACCGAGTTGACGAGCGTCAAGGAGCTTCCATTTCTGGAACGCCCTACCATTTTTACTTTCGCTCCTTTTCGACAAACCGGAATCGGTTTTGCAAATCAGAGTCTCGATGAACGTGCCACTTGGGCGCTGTCGGCTTATCGTTTTCCCAGCGATAATTTTGGTGGCAACGTGGGTGATTCTGGAGGCTGGGGATTCGCGGGGAGGGTGACATTGCTGGCATTCGATGATTCGAGTGATGCTCAACGGATTCATTTGGGAGGGAATTACAGCTTCCACGATCCATCCGACGATACGATGCGATTTTCCAGTCAGCCAGAAATTCAGGTGACAGAAAGTACCGGTGGTTTGTTGCCGACTCCCCAAGATGGTGTTCCTCCCTTTGTGGATACCGGCGTAATGTCCGTTCTGCGGTAGACCAACAATAACGGAGAACAAATCTTTGATTCACGCAGCCAGCCTGGCTGCGTAGTCTTTCTCGATTTCCTAAGGCGTCTGGTAGTTTAACGACTGATGGATTCGTTCGGTATTATAAAACGTCTCGATGTACTTGAACACACTCATTCT
>JAURQH010000066.1 GCA_030836185.1 Planctomycetota bacterium | reverse complement strand
TGGTGCAATAACTGATCACCATATAGATCACAAATCGGAGACGCGTGCCGGGATCCTTCCGGGGTTTGTCGGTTGGCGACGAATCAGATTGAGAATCGGGCTCAGGTGTCACGAAGATTTTGCTTTCAGGAACATGGTTTTTCCATTACATAAGAAGGACGCCTAATCGCTTTCGATAAACCATCCAGAACGAAGGCGTCACACATACGGCTATGATTGGGGGCTAACAACACACCGTGACCGGCATCAGTGAGTGACTTCAATATGTCGGTTCCGCGATATTCGAGTTCAGTGACGCCGTAAGTGCGACGCAAAATTCTCGGTACAAACCAACTGAGGAATCGCGGCCACAATTTATTGGTGTGTGGTGGAACGAATTCGTAATTGGAATCGGTAACAACGACAGATGCCATCAGAGGACCCTCTCTTCAGGACCAAAATTGGACCGAAAACCGCCCATACAGCATTGGGCGTGTTCTTGAGGAGGATATCACGAAGAATTTCAGAGAATTTTCAGCAGACCGTGAGATGTCAGACAATCAATTCCGAGATGGAAGCGAGGTCACGAATTATGTTCTGTTTTCACTTTGCGATAGTGAGAACTCATAGGGTGGTTCGGATCGATGGATTGGTCGAATGAACTGGATGAAAGCTGAGGAGCGTCGAGGCGACAAACACTGATGAATGTGGGGGCGATTTGTGCGAGTTTGTAGCCTTGAAGTTTGTGGTGTCCATCTATCACGAAATCACACCAGCCCTCCTCGACAGTTGCGGTGAGGGCAATCGGTCGTACCCCTTTCTTAATGTCCTCGATATATCGTTGCACTTGTTCATGATTTAATGACTCCCTTGGTTGAGTCATAATGAGTGACCAGCCGAACGGGTAGAACTCATCGTGATTTTTCGTTCTCGTCCAGTCGGAGTGGTACTCAAGGTAGTCGCAGTCCTCGCATTCATTGAGTCGTTGTAGTCGATATCGACCAGATACGAACAGGTCGAGAAACGATGAGAGTTGTACTCCAAGTGGAACATCCGACAAGAATTTTCCTGATAAAAAATGTCTAAGACTTTGCAAGCTTTCTTCGTAGCTGGTGGCTCCCGCGCGGGCCAAGTATTGGCCAACACTTCCTTCACAATCTGACCAATTCAAAGCAATTGGCTCTCCATCCACGAGTAGTAGAGAATCGAAACCTCCGCCGCGAATTTCGATGAGAGCGAGGCTGTCTGTAATGTCAACGATTTCGCTGTTGTTATCCATTGTTTGGCTTGAGTCTCAATGACGAATGATTTGAGTTCCGAAAAATGCTTCAGTGTCAGACAATCAGTTCCGGGATGATCTCGCCCCCGAATTGCGAGAGTTGTTTGTAACGCCCCGCATGGAAGTAGGTCAGCTTGTTGTCGTCGAGTCCCAAAAGATGGAGCAGCGTCACATGGACATCGCGAATGGGATGAACGCAATCGACTGCTTCGGCACCCAGTTCATCGGTCCCGCCAACGATGGCTCCCTTTTTGGTGCCTCCCCCCGCCATCATCATCGTCATGGCGTCGATGTTATGACCTCGGCCAAGTGAATAGACGCCGCCCCGTTTATTGTTATCGGGAGTCCGTCCGAATTCTCCCGTCCAGACAACCAATGTCTCGTCGAGCATGTCGCGGGCTTTCAGATCTTTGATCAGCGCGGCCATTGGCTTATCGACGCTGCGGATGCGCGAAGAATGTCCACGTTCGAGATAGTCGTGAGAGTCCCAGCCTCCCGAGAATATTTGCACGAATCGGACGCCGTTCTCCACAAGCCGTCGTGCCATTAAACATTGTCGACCGAACGCTTCAGTTTCGGGATCATCAAGGCCGTACATTTTTTGTAAGTGTTGTGGTTCTTTACCAAGATCGATGACATCGGGTACGGCGGTTTGCATGCGGAATGCGAGTTCATAGTTTTCCATGCGGGCGGCAAGGTCGGTATGTTCGGGATGATTGTCGGCGTGTCGTTGATTGAGAAACGATAGTTCTTTCAAGGCTTCACGTTGGTGCTCTCGATTTTTGTAGCCGGGAGATTGTAAATCGAGAATCGGTGAACCTTTGGGGCGCAGGCGAGTTCCCTGATAATAGGCGGGCAGGAAGCCGTTACTCCAATTGCGCGAACCACCTTGAGGCAAAGCGAGTTCAGTCATCACCACATAGCCGGGAAGATTCTGATTTTCCGAACCCAATCCATAAGTGGCCCAAGACCCGACAGCCGGGTCTCCTCCCAAACGACTCCCGGTGTTCATGTGGAAGAGTGCTTCGGGATGGTTCAGCGACTCGGCCTGACAGCCGCGAAAATTACAGAGTTCGTCGGCGACTTCCGGGTCTGCTAGATGCTTCCATTGGTCGCACATCTCGATGCCCGATTGCCCAACCTTGTTATATTTGAACGGACTTCCCACGAAGAATCGGAATCCGGTCGCGAGGCCGGCACTGCGTTTGGACTCCTGCTTGTGCATTTCTGTCAGCTTTGGTTTTGGATCGAAGGTGTCCACGTGACTGGGACCACCTTCCATGAACAGCATGATACAAGCCTTAGCCTTCGGTGGGTGCATCGGTTTTTTCGGAGCCAATGGACCAGCGTCCGATTTCGCTTCAGCAGCTAATAAGTCTGTGAAAGCAACCGAACCAAGAGACGCACCGAGACCATAGAGAAAGTCGCGACGATTGGTATTGGACAAATTATGTGGGAGAGTCATAGGAGGATTCCGTAATCAGTCAGTCGATGATTTGAGTTTCAAAGTCGGCCGCGAGTACTTTCAAGCTGATAGGACTGAGTATTGGCTTCAGCAAAATCAGCCGCTGGGCGCTAGCCCACGGTTAGTGTCATCACTAATACACGTACATGAATTCGTTCGAGTTAAATAATAACAGGCAGAAGTCGGCCAGAGCGCGAGTCTCGGCACTCACTTCGCTGGGTTTACTGTCGGGTTGATAGTTTTCAAAAACGGGAAGAATCTCTTCGTATTCGAACGGGCGCCCCGAGAGTTCTTCGACAAGCGAACGAGTGATTTTTGCAGGATACACTGACGGTTCGGGAGTCACTTGCTGGTGATACTCACGCATCTTCTCCACGTATGCCAACATGCGAGGTTTTTCTTGAGAGTCGGGTGAACGGCCCAAGACTCGTTGAAATGCGCGTTCGATTTGTTCGTCCACGCGGTCGGTCTCTTGTTGCACTCGTTGCGCAAGAGCAATAGAGCGGTCGGTCATCACGCCACTGTTCAGCAGCGTGAATACCTGCGGCGAAACGGCAGCCGAGTCGCGGACTTCACAGGATTCATTGGGGTTGGGTTGGTTAAACAATTCCAAAAACGGATCCGCCTGACCACGAACGCTGTAAGCATAGATTGTGCGACGGTTGCGTTGCTCGGGGGTACGCGACGGTTGATAGGCGGGAGCCAACGAAAACTGAATCATGCGAGGTTCTAACGCGACTTGCATATTGATTTCTGGCATGACCGGTAATCCACCGACAGTCCGGTTTAATTCGCCAGTCGCCATCAGCAAGCTGTCACGAATCTCTTCCGCCGTGAGACGGCGAGGTGGGAAATACGCCAGTAGATGATTGTCGGAATCCTGTGTAAGCAGTTCTTTCATTTTAGGATGAGTATTGGCCTGTCGATAAGCGTGTGAAGTCATCAGCAGTCGGTGTAGCCTTTTCAGTTTCCACCCTTCTTCGACAAAGTTGTGCGCCAACCAATCCAACAGTTCGGGATGAGTGGGCTTGTCCCCTTTGGCACCAAAATTGTTAGGGTTGCCAGCAAGTGGATTCACAAAATGATGTTGCCACACACGGTTCACAATCGAACGTGTCGTCAGTGAGTTTTCTGGATGGGCAATCCAGCGGGCAACCGCCAAACGACGGCCTTCCAAGTCACTCGAAATACGATAAGGGTCTTCAAGATCTGATTGAGGGACTGTTAACCCAACCGGACTCAGCACGCCCGGCTGAACTTTTTCGCCGGGTGCTTCGAGAGATCCTCCTGTGAAGATGGTCGATTGAGGCTGCTTGGTGAAGTCGATGTTGTTTTTGATGCGCAGTTTGCGAGCGTAAGTGGCTTTGACTTGTGCATCTGCTCCGTTGTAGACACTTTGAACCATCGATTCGTAGCGTTCGAGGCGACGAGTCCAAATGCGTTCGTCTTGTTCGCGGATTTTTAGCTTACCCTGCTCGATATAATCGAGCCCGACATGTCGGGTAGGCTTTACTTCATCGGGAAGCGACTTGCGTTTGTCGAGAGACACATATTCCAAGTTATGCTCTTTGAACCATTTTCGGGCCGCAGTTTCGCGTTTATTGACGAGTTTATTTTTTTCGGCAATCGCATAAGCCAGCAATTGTTCGACACGCTTCTTTCCCTCCTCGAAGCCTTCGAGATTTTCAGTGGGCAAGTATGGAGCCGGTCGTTCGGCCATTTGTGTCCCTGCGAAGGCGGCGTACATCCGGTAGTAATCGCGTGTCGGTAAGGGATCGAATTTATGATCGTGGCATTTGAAACATCGCATAGTTGTCGATAAGAATGTTTGTCCGACTGCATTGACCAAGTCGTCCAAATAAATTTGTCGTGCTTCGGGAACTTTGACCATCGCATTATCCCATGGCCCTATTCGCAAGAAGCCTGTCGCCGTTAGCCATTCACTTTCCTCTGGCGTATAGTCACCGTTAAGACGTGTCTGCCGGACGGCCTTCTCGTCGCTCCTTTTTCGTGCACGAACTGATTCGTCGGCCAATTCGTCTCCGGCCAGTTGTTCCACGATAAATTGGTCGTATGGTTTGTCGTTATTCAATGAGCGAATCACATAATCGCGATAACGCCACATGTTCGAACGTTCGTAATCGTTTGAGTATCCACCCGTGTCGGCATAGCGGACGATGTCAAGCCAATGTTGTCCCCAACGCTCGCCGTAATGGGGAGAAGCGAGCAGACGGTCAATCAGTTGTTCCCAGGTTTGTTCGGGATTCTTGCTGTACAATTTGACAAATGCGTCCGTCTCTTCAGGCGAAGGTGGCAATCCCAACAAATCATAACTTGCCCGACGAATGAGAGTGCGGGGGTCGGCTTCTTCGGTCGGAGCAAATCCCATAGCGTTCAGTCTTTGTGTGAGAAACCAATCAACGGGATGTTGACCATCTGGGGCAACTGTTGGTTTGACCGGCTGAAACGCCCATAAATCGGCTGGGTCGTATCGACGATAGGTCCACTCATCGGCAAGTCCGCCGCTGGTTTTGACGATCAAGCCATCTTCGTTGCTTTCAACACTCCACTCGGCTTTGCGCAATTCACTTTGTTTCTCGTCACTCGGCCAAGGGGCTCCGGCAACAATCCATTGGCGTACCAATTCGATTTGTGCGTCGGTGAGTCGGTCGTTCTCTTTGGGGGGCATCTCATAGCCGTCCCATTTAATGGCAGAAAACAACAGACTCTGTTCAGGTTGGCCGGGAACGAGAGAGGGATCACCCGACTCGCCACCTTTCAACAAACCCGCGAGCGAACGGACATCGAGGTCGCCTTTCAGGTCGTCCGGTTTCTCTCCATGACAACCGAGACACTTCGATTTCAGCAAGGGAGCAACCTTCAACGCGAAAAGCCGCTCAGCGTCTGGCTGCGTGATTGGTGCGGTAGGAGTCGGTTTGTCGGCGGCCAATAATCGTGTACTCGTAGTGGTAGCAATTGCAAAGCAGGCGATGGCGAGATAAAAGAATATGCGAGTTGGCATGATGATGTCCGTCACGGGTATCTATTGAATGTTGGCAATAATTGCGGTTGTTACTGCGTTGGTTTGACCTGACTTGAGAGCCTCCAGGATCGAAACATGCTCGGCGTGAATCTCGGAATAGTTTTCCAATCGCGAGTAGCCAAGCAGCATCTGTGAGCAAAGCTTTCTCCACAGTGGCAGAAAATCGGTTCCTCCACATGCTGCCAAGATTTCTTCGTGAAACTTCATGTCGGCCTTGGCAACTTTGACAACCGCTTCGGTCTGGCAGGCCCTTTCGAGATCAGCAAGAGAGGTTTCTAGTCGTTGCCAGTCAGAGTCATCGATTTGATTTAAGCCTCGCTTGATCACATGGCATTCGATCTGTTGCCGGAGTGAGACTAGAAACTCATGATCCTGAGAGTCGGGAGGATTACGGACCGTCACTCCCCGGTTGGCTTGATAGGCGAGAAATCCCTCTTGCGACAATTGCAAGAACGCATCTCGCACTGGTCCTCGACTGACGCCAAACCGTTCCGCGAGTTCTGATTCTCGCAATGCCTGCCCAGCCGGGAATTTCCCCGACACAACATCGTCACGAATTTGATCGGTGACTTGTTCTCGAATTGTGCGATTGATGGGCGTCATGCAGGCGAGACCTTGTTCTCAAAGGACATTCTTTGACCTTGGGATGATTGCATATTGTTAACAATTTTCAATTGTAGCTCAAGGCACTTCGGCAGCCACAGAATTAGAGATGTTTGTAAAGCACTATGACTATTATCTTTAAGTCGATTATTGAGGTTTTTTCAGAATTTCTCTCAGAACTTTCCAAGATTCTCCCGTGGCCTGCGAATGACTGGTTGAACAACGGGTACGGCTCACGAGTGAGGCTGACCCAATCAAACTTCAGAGACATTTTCAGGCACAGGAGAAACTATCATGATTAAGAAAGTACTTATGGGAGTCGGAGCGTTGGTTGTTCTGCCTGCTCTTTTCTTCGGAAGAGACGCATCCAGTTACTTCCACACCGCTAAGAACAACATGCGTGACGCCGTGAAGCAGGAAATCCCTGCGGAATTTGAAGTCGAACGAGTCAGAGACATGGTCGAGAACCTGGTTCCCGACATTCGCCAATGTATGCACGTCATCGCTGAACAGCAGGTTGACATGGAACATTTGCAATCCGACATCGTGCGTCGTGAAGACACAATTGCCGATCAGGAAAAAATCCTGCTCAGCATGACCAAGGACCTGGATGGCGGCCATCAGGAGATTCAGTATGCTTCTCGGACTTATACGTCTGATGAAGTGAAACGCGACTTGGCAGTTCGCTTTGATAAATTCAAAGTGGCGAAGGAAGCGTTGCAGCGAGATCGCAAGATTTTGAAAGCTCGCGAAAAAGCTCTTGTAGCCAATCAGCAGAAGCTCGACAACATGTTGTCAGCCAAACAGGATTTGGAAGTTCAAATTGCTCAGTTGGACGCACGTCTGAAATCGATTCAAGCCGCTGAAACAGTCAGCGAATTGAACTTCGATGACTCACAACTGGCTCAGGCAAAATCTGCCATTCGCGAGTTGAACAAGTCTCTCGATGTCAAAGAACGGATGCTGGAAGTCGAAGGCCGATTTACGAATCTGATTCCGACGGAAGACGTCCGTACGGTTCCAGAAGACCTGACGTCACAAATTCAGGAATACCTGAACGATTCTTCGGACGACCAACCGGAAGAATTGCCGATTGAAACTCCGCTCGCTCTGCGAGCCATCGGTGAGTGATTGAGGGAATGGATTCCGTGCCTGGAACAAACGGGTCGGGTTCTTCACAGAGCCCGGCCCTTTCCCGGCGGAAGATGAGAAGACAAAATCGGAAGAATATGGAGATCTGAATCATTAGTTGAAGCGTTAAGATCACACCGGGATTTCCCCCACTCTTTGTCAGTAAGACGTTACGATGAATGAAACCATCTTGAACGCAACCCGCGCCGCCACACCGACGCGAAACCAGGGCCGCTCTAAAATGAAATTTACCTTCGCCGCCAATGCCGAACCGCTGGAAGGGTACACGATTATTCGTCCCCTCGCGAAAGGTGGGTTTGGTGAAGTGTATCTTGCGGAAAGTGCTGCTGGAAAAGAAGTGGCTCTGAAATTATTGCGAGACAACCTCGAAATCGAGCTACGAGGCATTCGGCATTGTTTGAATCTCAAGCATGCAAACCTCGTCCCGATTTACGACATCAAAGAAGATAGCGACGGCGATCACTGGATCGTGATGGAGTATGTGAACGGCCCGACGTTGGCCGGTATCCTCGATGCTCATCCGCAAGGGTTGCCGCTCGAACAGGTCAGAGATTGGCTCACACAAATTGCCGCAGGTTTAGACTTTCTTCATGATCAAGGTCTTGTTCATCGCGATTTGAAACCTGCCAACATTTTTGAAGAGAACGGCGTGTTAAAGATCGGCGATGTGGGTCTCTCAAAATATATCAATGCTTCCAATCATACCCAAACACAAAGCGTCGGTACTGTCAGTTACATGGCACCGGAAGTGTCTCGCGGAAAATATGGCCGAGAACTCGATTTGTATTCACTGGGTGTGATGCTGTACGAGATGTTGTCTGGTCAACTGCCTTTTCGAGGAGACACCCCCGGCGAAGTGTTGATGCGGCACCTCACCGAACACCCCGACTTATCAAAAATTCCTGAGCGATTTCGTCCCGTTCTCGCACGAGCTTTGGCAAAAGATCCGAAACAACGGATCGCCACAGCAGGACGATTAGTCGAAGAGTTTGAAGCCGCATTGAGCGGTACATCGGTTGCCGTCGAACCCGTTTATGATGCTGAACCCATTTTCGAGGAAGACAATCCTCAAGAAAAGCCAAAGCATGTCCACCGACAGCCTCAAGGAAATGTTGGGCATTGGTTCCAACAAAACTGGAAATGGTTGACAGTCTGCTTTCTGATCATTTTGTTCTTGGCACCAGGAATGGTCTTCGGCGCAATTCGACCGATAATGATCATTGGACCCTTCGCGGTCCTCATGGGATTGTTGGTTTTTGCCGGCGTGAAGATTTATGAAGCGACGTTCGGAACCTCAGTTCAAGACCTGGAAGCAAAACGAGAGCGACAACGTCGTAAACATCGTGCGAATCACTTTGATCCCGCAGAACTCGACACCTATTCTGCAGATTCTCGACAACCCGACCTCAAACAATCCTCATACCGGTCGTCTACTCCCTCGATTGTTTTGAATCCCGATGTTCCGCATCGGTTGCCATTTGCTCGTCGTGTGGCCGAACTCATGAATTCGTTGGGTTTGGCGACACTCTTTTCAGCGATTGTATCGGCATTACTGTTGTGGTGGAGCGATTCGATCCGTTCACCTCCAGAAGCGGCCACGCTGGGGCTTTGTTTAACTTTGGCGAGCTGGGGCATTTTAACGGAAACGAAGTTCCTAGAGGGACGTCGGGTCGATCCGTTGTTTCGTCGTTTACGAATGGCGTTTCTGGGTGGCTTGGTCGGAGCCGGGATTTATTGGATCAACACTTGGCTGTTTACACCTTTGAATTTTGGGACGGCTTTAGAAGTTGATGAAATGGTGCGTGGTCTGGGGGCAGATCGGTTGATTTCGATGCCGGGAGGTCCGCTCGCCGATTTTATGATTTACTTCGCATTGCTGTTCAGTTTGCGTCGCTGGTGGTGGCATACCGATAATTTTCGTTCATCGAGGGTTCGTATTTCGTCCCTCATTGGAACTTTTTTGCTGGCCATGTTCCTGCCAGTCTTTGTCTCGTTTCCGTTGTCCTGGAGTATTTTGATCGCAACCAGTTTGTCAGCGGTGGTTCAACTCTCTGCCGCATTCTGCCCTCCCGAAGCGAGAAACGATTTGCTCGAACGACAACAGACCGGAGGTGACGCATGAATATTCTCTCTGAGGTTCAAGTCAACATCAGTGGTCCCATCTTGTTTTTGCTGCTGTTGATCGGTTTTGTGGTGTGGGTCTGGTCTCAGCGAGGTTCAAAAAATTATCGCAATACCGCACCTTATCATGATGACAATGAGTTCGGTGATTCTGCTCGTCGATCCGATCATCGCCAACCCCGTTCGGAAGGAATGAAATACATATTGCTGGGAGGTTTCGCGTTGTTGGGAGTGTTCCTGCTCATGACTCTGACATGGAGTGTGAGCCGGGAAGTTACTCCACAGGTCTCCACAACAACTCAACCTCCACGCGTCGCGCGGAGTGATGCGAACTTGAGCAATCTTTCAAGTCACACTGTTTCTTCGGAGGTTCAGCCTCCCGAGATGGTCGAGGTGTCTGAAACAACAAGGCGGGTCGCTTCTCCCTCAGAATCTATCATTTCGACCGATGAGGACTCGCACGCCGAGACTCCTCATGAGACCTTTCAGAGTACTCCCGTTGCACAAGTTAACCTGAGCCTGTTCGGGCTGGTTTCTTTGGCACTCTTGGTCGGCGTTGGATTCTGGATTGCCCAGCATCGACAGAAATGGGGGCTCATACCTGTGGGTATCGTGTTTGTGCTGTTGATCATGTCATCTCTGTTTTTGTATCGCTCAGCAGAAATTTCTAGTGCTCGCATGGTTCAAGTCCATCGGATGGAGCGAGATTCGCTGGCACAGAGGGAACAGTTTCTTCGAGAGCAGGAACTGGCGAATCGGGAAGCTGAACATGATTCGGGTCTCATTCCGATGACTCCCGAAGACTCTGGAATTTCCGAAAACGAGACTTCTACAAATCCCGGTATTGCCGAAGGACGTATCGTCTCTTCAGAGGACTTGGCGTCTGATCAAGCAACGACCGAGAATGGTGCCGATTCTTCGAACTCGCACACTCAATCAGATGCAATTCCCGCAGCGTTGGCATTCAGAACAGATTTTTTTGTGATCGGTGGCTTGGTTTCTCTCGTTCTATTGGCAATCCTGATTGGAGCCGGTGTCTGGATTGCCCATCAACGACAACATTGGACGATGAAAAAGTTTCAGCAAGCTGCCGGGCAGTTCGTGTGGCTGTTACCGATGCTCGTGGCGGTTGGCTGGGTTGGGTCTTTATACGCTCCCTACTTGTCACTTGCTCCGCTGGAACGTGATGTCCATTACGAGGCAGAGACATCACATTTTCATCGCTATCAATCGGGTTCAGAAGTAGAAACCGAACGGCAGTTTCAGGTGGCCACCAAAGGGATCTCACCTTGGGTCACGAACGGTCAAGTTTCCTACACCGGGAAAGCGTTGGTTCCCGTACATAGTGGATGGAGAGAAAGTCAAAGCGAAGCGGATAACTTTGCTCGTCGTCAGGCAATGCGTGTGTTACAGAAAGACTTTCGATCCACATTCCCGGATGCGGAAAACTGGGAAATTGAATTGTCTCTGGATCCGTTGAATGCCATTAAACAGACAGAAACGGAGACACGGTATATCTCCCTCTTGCCCGACCAGACCACGCAGATGTTTCGTACGCATTTGCAAGTCGAACTGTCTGACGATGTCCGTGGTGAGATTGTCGAAGCCTGGATTCCCAAATTGCGAACTTTCCGAACCACCGTATTGCAGGTTTGTATGGTCGTTTTGATGGTGGTGTTCTTCGCCATCGGTGGCAGCCTGTCACTCGATATGAAAACTCATGGAGTTTATACCCGCTGGATCAGATTTGCCGCTTTATCGGTCGTTGTGGCGGCCGCAGTGGGTGCTTATTTGATGAGAGACTCACTGCTTTTGTATCAGCATGTGGTATGATGACAGGATGTCTGAGACCAATAACAAATCATTACTGACTGCAATTCGCGATGGCGATCAGGATGCTTGGCAATCGCTGATCGATCTGTACGAAGGTCGTCTCATTGCTTTTATCGACAGTCGCCTTCGCAATCGTGCCGTCAGTGAGGAATTGGTTCAGGAGACCTTTCTCGGATTTCTCGTCAGTCTCCCCAATTACGATGAACGCACGCCGCTGGAATCGTGGTTGTTCTCGATTGCCGGTCATAAGCTGACCGATCATTTTCGCAAAACGGGTCGCCGCCCCACGGTTCAATTTGCAGGGACCGAGTCGCGACCGGGAGTTACCGCTATTCCGGGGCCAGAGCGTCGGGCATCGAGCCTGTTTCGCAGCGGTGAGCGAAAATCTGCAGAGGCAGATTTGATTCAGGAAACTCTGGACGAATTGATTCAGGACTGGAAACAAAAGGATGACTGGCAGCGTTTGCAATGTGCGGAATTGCTGTTCGTTGTCGGGCAACGCAACAAAGAAGCGGCCGAGTCAATCGGAATCAGCGAACAAGAAGTCGCCAACCATAAGTCTTATGTCCTGACAAAGCTGAAGGAAGCCGCTCAGCAATCCAAACTGCCCGGTTTTCGCTTGGCCGACTTTTCGGTTGAGTAGCCAATAAATCTCGCTGGTGTCGCCATTGATTTGTGACTCCCGGATCGCGTACGCTGGATGAGAATCAGGAAGAATCCCGACAGTTTCTTTGGCGTTTGATCGCTGCTTTGGGATTTTATCTCCTGCTCTGGAAAGATTCACAATGAAATTGGCTGTGCTGTCTTGTAGTTCCAAATGCTATAGTACACGACGACTTCGCGAAGCGGCCCAACAACGGGGCCACGATGTGAAAGTTCTCAATACGCTCAAGTTTGCGATTGATCTGGAAGAAGGTCATCCCGACCTCTACTTCAATCAGCATCAGCTCACACACTACGATGCTGTGCTGCCGAGGATCGGTGCTTCGATTACGTATTTCGGTACGGCGGTGGTCCGTCAGTTCGAGCAAATGGATGTCTTCTGCGCAAATAGCTCAGGAGGGATTTCCAACTCTCGCGACAAGTTGCGCAGCTTGCAGATCTTAAGCCGACATCAAATTGGAATTCCACAAACGACCTTTGTCCGCGATAAGAAAGATGTTCTCCCGGCGATTGAACGAGTGGGCGGTGCGCCGGTGGTCATTAAGCTGCTGGAAGGAACACAGGGGATTGGTGTGTTGTTGGCGGAAACCGTGCAGTCGGCGGAAGCCATTATCGAACTGCTACAAAACCAAAAGCAGAACGTACTCATCCAAAAGTTTGTCGCAGAAAGCAAAGGAAAAGATATCCGCGCGTTTGTTGTGGGTGACCGTGTCGTTGCAGCCATGCGGCGTGTTGCTCAAGGACAAGAGTTTCGCAGCAATGTTCATCGGGGTGGTTCTACGGAACAGGTTGAGTTGGACGATGTCTATTGCGAGACGGCGGTTCGTGCGGCTCAAATCATGGGCTTGCGGGTTGCCGGTGTGGACCTTTTGGAAGGCAAAGATGGCCCACTGATCATGGAAGTCAATTCTTCTCCTGGGTTAGAAGGCATCGAGCGTTGTACGCAACTGGATGTGGCGGGCGCGATTGTCGATTACATGGCCGCGCAGGTGAATTTCCCTGAGATCGATCTTCGCCAACGACTGACAGTCAGTCGAGGATATGGCGTCACAGAAATTCATATTCCCGAAGGCTCTGATTACGTCGGTAAGACGATCAGTTCATCGGGGTTGCGAGATAACGATATTAACGTGTTGACGCTGTATCGCGGAGCGAAAGTGATTCCGAATCCTCGTTCCGAACGTGAGCTTGAAGCAGGAGATCGACTTTTGGCCTTCGGGAAACTCGAATCAATGAAGGGGCTTGTCCCGGCCAAAACGCGTCGCAAACGACAACAGGGAATTCAAGATCTCCCCGAGTTGCCGGTCGCAGAAGAAGCACTCATCGAAGAGGCTATGGTCGAGGAGCAACTGGTCGCCCCTGAAAGTACCGCTCCCGTAGCCCAAGTCTCCTCAGAAGAAGAATAACATCTCATGACCAAGGACAACGACCGAGTTCTGAAGCCCATCGATGACTGGAACGGTACGGAAATTCTTCCCGGAACTTCGGCTGACGTAAAGCTGGCTGTTAGCGAGAGCTACAGCAGTATGACGGTGAAAATCCCCATTCATATACGACGTGGTACCAAACCTGGTCCGGTGATTTTCCTAACGGCTGCATTACACGGCGATGAAATTAACGGAACCGGTGCGATCCGACAGTTGATTATGGATGAGGAAATCGAAATTCAGAGAGGGACGGTCATTTTTGTTCCTGTGCTGAATCTTTTGGCATTCGATCAGCATTCACGATATTTGCCCGACCGTCGCGACCTCAATCGTTCCTTTCCCGGTTCGCAATCGGGAAGTCTCGCCAGCCGGATGGCGAAAAAGATCTTTGAAGAAATTGTGTCTCGCTGCGACTATGGCATCGACTTACACACGGCGTCGGTTCGCAGAACCAACTATCCCAACATCCGGGGGGATTTGTCCGATCCTAAAGTAAAAAAGCTGGCGGAAGCTTTTGGTTCCGAAATTGTGATGAATGGGAAAGGTCCGAAAGGGGCCTTCCGTCGCGAAGCGTGTCTCGCAGGATGTCCCACGATTATTCTCGAAGGGGGAGAAGTCTGGAAGGTGGAGCCGGGTGTGGTCGATTCGGCAGTCCGCGGGATTAAGAATGTCTTGATAAATTTCAATATGCTGGAAGGCGAGCCGGAAAACTCTGAGTGCCAGATTGTCGTCGAACGGTCAAAATGGATACGTGCGGAACGAGGGGGATTTCTTCAATTTCATGTCTCGCCGGGAGATGTGATCGAACAAGAGGCTCCTATCGCGACGAACTCAACTTTATTGGGGAGAGAACGGTCCGTCTTGCGTGCTCCGTTTGATGCGGTGGTCATCGGCATGACGACCCTTCCCGCGGTCAGTCCGGGAGAAGCCGTTTGTAATTTGGGACAGCTTCCCGAAGGGATGAAACCAGCCGACCTGAAAAAAATGCGATCAAAGTCCGATATTCACGATGGCCAAGTCGGCGAAGACTTATCAACCAACGTCATGGTTGTCGAACGGCAAGAGGAAGAGGAAACGAAGGAATCCGAATAATTTCAGCAAGGAACAATCCGATGTCAGCAGACATTTCTCCCGAAGAGAAAAACGAAATCGCCGATGCGATCTTCGCCCAACGCAAAATTCACGCCATCAAGTTGTACCGCGATGCGTCCGGCCAAGGGTTGAAAGAAGCCAAAGACTTTATCGACTCGCTCACGGCGGAGTTGCAGGAAAAATCGCCAGAGAGATTCACCTCGGGTTCTGCGTCATCTTCAGGCTGTGGGTCGGCAGCCGTACTTTTGATTTTCGTCGTTGGAGTGATCGGCTATTGGATGGCGTAGAAGTAGGATGCATGAAATACACCCGAGCAAGTGGGCTAAAATTTGCTGAACGCGGCAAAATGTAACACCGTATTTTGGTGAACCTTTAAAATTGCAGGCAGAAGAAGTTTCATAATCCCCTGCGTGCTGGCGCACGCGGCTCAAATTTCATGTAGGGCAGGGGCTTGTCCTTACCCACATTTTAACAAGTTGATTTCATGGTCTCTGCGAGTTCTGCGCCTCGGACCAACGTCGCCAGTTTCTCCCACCCACGCCACAACGTGATCCGCCCCGCTCCTGCCGAACTTCGCAAGATGGGATGGTGCGACATTAAGACCATCGGCATGGTGTATCGTGAGCGGACCGCGAACGGCAAGACCTCAGAAGAACTGATTTACTTCATCAGTTCGTTGCCGCCGAAAGTGCGGGAGATTGCGAAACATGTACGCAATCATTGGGCAGTG
>JAURQH010000002.1 GCA_030836185.1 Planctomycetota bacterium | reverse complement strand
CTTGGCTTTGTCTCGTTCTGTTCCAGACGGAGCCAGTCGTGCCAACAGAGGGAAGACCTGACGCAGGAAGGCCGCCCCTTCGATGGGATCGTATTGAGAGAGTTTTTGGTTGTTTTTCGTCATTGCATTCCTTTGCAAAAACGAAGAGTTTACACTAAGACATCCAATGCGCAAAAAGCGTGCCGAACATCATTGGGGGCCTCCCTGCCGGGAATTTAGATTGGCTCTCCACACTGATCCTCGATTGCAGAAAAGTCGAAAGGTTGGTGATTTGAACCGCCACAATCTTGAGGATACACACCCGCTTTGATCCAGCGGTGAATACTGGAGGCCTTCCAGTCTGTTGCGGAATTGACGTATCCATGTTTCACAGGATTGAATTGAATATGATCGGGGAGTAATACAATCGCATTGATTTTGAATGGCCATTCCTGTTGTGTCTTGCGGATTACAGTTCCCAATAGGCGTTGGGCATTCTCTTGTTGGAAGAGAGGAGTGCGATGATGAGTTACCACCGTAAAGAAAAAGGTTCCACCCGGAACATAGGCTCGTTTGAAGTTTGGCATCGTTCCACAGATCCCCGATTCTTTACACTGAATCGATGGCAGGGAGGCCCCTACCCTACAAAATAAAATTCCCCAAATCACTTCGGCCTAGTTGGTCCGACGGTGGGGTCGGACAGTAGCTTGGCTTTGCTGGTGCCGTTGTTGTAGAGGTCGTACTTCGGATCGGCGTGGACTTTGAAGAACGCGTCGAGTCCTTCTTTCAGCGCTTGCTGTAGTTCTGCTTGCTTTGGTTGGCCGTACAGGTTTATCTTTTCGTCGGGATCGTTAGTCAGGTCGTACAATTCGTGCGGCCCCTCGGAATGTCGGTGGATGTATTTAGCCGTCTTCGTCCGCACACATCGGCAGTTTTCCATCTCATAAAAAACCACATCCTGCCAGGGGATGTCCTTTCCTTTGAAGGCTTCCGAGAAATCGCGACCGGGAGAATTGGCGTTGAGATTCTTCTTGTCATCCAGATCGAGGTAACTGAGAAGCGTCGGCATCAAGTCGTAATTGCTGACCAGAATATCGGACGTTTGCCCGGGACGAATGTGGTTCGTATGCCGAAACATCAACGGCACTTTCATCATGCCGTCAAAGGCGGTGAGTGGTCGGGTATGGTCCCCCATTCCCCACAAACCATTTTGACCTCCCATCCATCCCTGATCGGCACAGAAGATAATCAACGTGTTATCATCCAAGCCGAGATCGAGCAGTGTTTCCATGACGTCGCCAACACCATCATCGACACCCGAGAGTTCTGCCGCGAACCGGCGAATGGAAACGATGTTGTTCAGATACTCTTTATTGTTGAACTGCCACGGATGCATCTCAGCACGCGGGAATGAGGGAAACAAATCCTCGGCGTAATTGTTGTAGTGTCGATTGCGGGGAGGATTGAGCAGCAGTTTCCCCAATCCATACGGGCCGTTGTAAGAGAGAAACAGAAAGAACGGCTTCTCTTGATTTTGGGTGATGAATTTTTTGGCGTGATCGGTCCACAAATCGGTGAGATAGCGGGGCTCTTTATGGAGTTCTCCTTCTTCGATGACTTCCGCATCATAAAATTCGCTCGTGCCGCCGTGAGGCATGGTGATCCAATAATCGTCGAAGCCTTCTTGGGGTTCCATGTTGGCACCGAGATGCCATTTGCCGACGAGACCGCAGGCGTAGCCGTTCTCTTTGAAGACTTTCGGCAGGCTGCGGAATTCATCGATGGTGCAATAGGTATCGTCTCCCATCTGGGCTTCGTTGCGACGCAGAAAACAATGGACGCCGTGCTGAGAGGGAATCAAACCGGTCAGATAGGTGGCGCGTGTGGGCGAGCAAACCGCGTTACTGCTGAAAGCATTCTTGAAACGGATTCCTTCATAGGCGATGCGATCGATGTTGGGCGTGTCGATATCGGGATTGCCGTAACATCCGAGCGTCCAGGCCCCATGATTGTCGGTCATGATGAGAATGACGTTGGTGGGGCTATCATCGCCGGCTTCAAACGGGGGAGGCGTTTCGGTGTCTTGAGCCAAGAGCAAGACAGGACACAGAATCAGAAACATCGCAGTTAGATATCGCATGTTAAACCTTGGTCGCAATCAAAAGTGACGAGCAGGTTCAGTATAGCGAGTGAGATTTTGCGATGGGGGAGTGAATTGGGCGAATTCGATATTTGAATTGGGATTTAGGATTTTGGAGACTTGAGTCTCTGGCAATTTGAAGGCCGTAGCCGTTGGGCGCAAGCACAACGGATGCATTCAAATGACATTCCGCTTGTCAACAGGTTCGACCCATCCCGCAAGCTCGCCAGCATTTTGCATCAATCAACATAAATCCTGATTGAGATCTGAGATAGCGTAATCACTAACCGTTGAACGTGGAGGGTGGCTGGCGGACGGAGCGAAGCTCCCAGACAGATTCATGCTCTGTGGGTGACCTGACGGGCATCCACAGCCACCCAAACAGTTTGTTCAAAATCAACTTACAACAACGCATGCAAAATCCTGTCGCGCTGGCGGGCTATGACTTAAGCGTTGATCGGCGGCTCTAAGCTTGAAGGCGATCCAAGTTGGTGAATGAATCTTATATGTCCTACAACTAAAAAGTTATGAATCATCTCTGATGCCGACATTTTCGCACAGGATTTGATCGACTTTGTTTTTTTGTGCTTCTGTAACAGTCAGATGGATCTCAGAAAACCATTTATGAACTTCGACGCAAGCTGATGGATGCCAACAAGTTGCTCAAGAGTATGACCAAGTGTGTCCCCGAATCTCAAACTCTTGAATTTTTGAAACGGCGGTTGAGTGTTCGGGAATGAGGGGCGAACTAGAGACTATTATCCGGTATGTGAAGAGCAGCTTATATCGAATGAGTGAAGATACGAAACAGTTTGTATGCGATCAGAGCGGCTGAAGTCAGAAGTAGCCAACCGAATCGCTCTCTGAGTTTTGTGCCGCCCCATTGTTGACCAGTGCGCGCACCAAGTTGTGCGCCAAATGTTCCACCGAGCAGCAATGCAGAAACCAGTTTCAAATCGACGTAACCATTCCACGCATGGACGACGGTCGCTTGAAAGGAAATCATCCAGACAATCACGAGGGTCGGCAGGACGGCTTTTTCGACTTTCATGCCGAGGAGATAGACAAGACCGGGAATTAAAATCAGTCCGCCACTCATCCCAAGTAGACCAGAAACAAATCCAATGCTGACGCCGAACCAGCAAACAATGGGTAGCGACATTCGTTCCCCTTCAAATTCTCGGAATCGAACGAGTGGTGGAAGATTCCAGTTCGCCAACCAACCAACCGAAACTGGATGACCAGATTTTGAGCGTTTGGTCTCCCAGAGGGAAAAAATCCCGATAGCGATCATGATCAACAGATAAATCACGAGCACACTGATTTGTGCCGGTTCCACTGATTGATTGAAGAGTGTGATTTCATCGAGGTTTTCCAGAATCTGAAAGGTTAATGTCCCTGCGGTGACTCCGATAAACAATCCTCCGGCAAGTGTCAGAGGAAAATGAAATGATCGCCAATGTACGCGACGCGCTAACAGTGCCGTCGTTGCTGGCCCGAGTACCTGGCAGGCGGAAGCTCCGACCGCATATTCGACCGGAATACCGAGTAGAATATTCATGACGGGCACCAGTAGAAATCCGCCACCGATACCGAACAAGCCAGCAATCCAACCGATGCCACTACCCGCAGCGACGATGATAATCAACTCGGTGATGGAAAAGTCCATGCGGTCGTCTGTCAGATTTGGAAGTCGGTGAAAATAGAATCGTTATCGTCTTGACCGAACCGTTTTTGTTCGATGACACGAAAGAGCGCGTGGACGATCCAACCCCAAACCACGGGGAGTGTCAGACACGCAACGATGAATAGAACCTTGATCAGCATGGTTTCAAGGTAGCAGGAGCAGACAGATTTCGCGAGGCAGCCGCAACTTCAACGAATGGCCGATATCAGAATTGGCCGATTTTATTGGGCGGCTCGTGGTTTCAATTTGTTCAAATGCTCGACAATATAACGTGGTTTTCCGTAAGCATCGGTCAGTGTCTTGGAGATTGCTCCCTCGATGTAGACGACATCATTGTCGTTGAGCACCGTCAAGCCGGGATGATCTGCCAGCGTAAAGACACCCCCATATTCATCCTCGCGAGCTGGCTTATCGTTATAAATAATGGACCAGGCTTGCAGTTTATCATCGTAGGAAACCAATCCTCTTAAGAATTGATACTCGGCTGCATCATAACCGAACGGGTTCGGGATCTCTTCCGGGTTGTAAGGTAGCGTCAGCCCGGTTGTCTCTTCCGCGCGAGTCACCGGTTCCTCAAACTCGGCACTCGCCAGAGAGATAGGTTCGGGAGCTTTCAACTCGGAGACGTTACCGCGATCACGTGCAAGTGTTGTCTTTCCTTCCGCTCCTAATTGAAGTATGGGAGGTTGTTCAGTGGTGCGGGGATTACGGTCTTCTTCAAAGGCAACACTTTTGGTCCCCGTTGATTCCGTCGTCTCATTCAGGCCGAATGGATTTTCATCAGTTCCGAAAGCATTTTTGTCTTCCTTGAACGTGTCGGGGTTTTGGGTATTTGGAGAGGGGCCAAGATCTCCCCCCGATGGATCGTCATAAAAGGGGACGCTGTTATCGCCGCCGGAACTGGTTCCACCCGAGGTGCCTGAACCAGAACTGTCAGGACTCCACATAGGAGCATCACCACCGCCAGTCGTGCCGGGGTTGATGGGAGTAGGGGCATTCAATTGCACACCGCCCGGAGGCAAAGCCGAGCCGGGTGCGGCGTACCCAGGTTGTCCGTACATTCCGCCGGGATACGACTGCTGATACGGGTAAGGTTGATAAGGGTAAGGAGCAGCGCAGCCAGCCAACATCCATGTGGCCACACACGCGCCCAACAACGTGAAACGTTGGTACGTATCCATCTTCTGGGTCCTTAATTAATCAGAGAGAGCCGATAGTTTGCGGGAGAGGCTCACACTGAGATCGATCACGGGCATCATGCCCGATTCTGGCACGAATTTTAAGAATCTCGCGAAACGTGTCCAGACCAGTTTTTCAGGGTCAAAAAAAGATCGCAAATCGTTTCTGGTACTGTGCTTGTGAAGACATGAATTTTGGAAGTCAAATGAGGTGATCGTTCCTTGCGGGATAAATCGGTTCTGACAGCAGAACGAAGCGCGTCTTGTATGATCCCTCGTTCTCACTGCGATTTCGATGCAGATCGGTCCCCAGAATTGACGATTTCCTCAGTACACATCTTTATAAAGCATTTCGCTCTGCCGGAAATCAATAACTTCAAAACCTAACTCACGAAATCATCAAAATTATGATTCCGCTCCGCCGTCATCCCGATTGGAACTACTGGGCCGATGTTGCCCGTACTGCCCTTGCGAAATCGGCATCATTCCACGGCCGTAACCTGGATATTGTGATCGAAGAAGAGACTCTTATCTTGCAGGGAGTCGTGAAGAGCGAGTTCCAGCGAGCGAAAGTCTTCCAAACCGTTCAAAAGGCTGTCGGCATTACACCTTTGCAAAACGAAATCGAAATCATTCGGGACTGATTTGTACCATCAGGGTTCGAGCAAGATTTTGAATGTGCCTGGCGATGCGGCTTTGACCATCGCAAGCGGTGCTTCTTCCAAGGGATATCGACCGCCGATTAACGGCTCGACAATCACCTTTTCTTCAGCGAGTGCCGCGATCGCCGGTTCAAAAGGACCGCAACGTGATCCAATCAGCGTCACTTCATCAATGACCAGCGGTGCCATCGATAATTGATGTTCACCGGCCACTGTGGTTTTCATGATAACAGTTCCGCAAGGTTTCACTAATTCGAGTGCGAGCGGCAAACCGGTAGGAGATCCCGTACAGTCGACCACAATGTCCGCTTGATTTTTCTTTTCCACCTGCTTGAGAGTCACAGTCTGGACTCCCAACTCTCGCAAGACTGCAAGTTTTTCAGGATGCTTCCCGACGACCAGAAGTTGTTCGCATCCCGCAAGTTTCAAAACTTGAGCGCACAAATTTCCCAACCGTCCGTCGCCGAGGACCACGATGGTCTCGTCTCCTGAGAGGGCCAGTTGTTCTTGTAAACGATAAGCGGCCGCTACCGGTTCGACAAATGTGGCATGGTCGTCGCTGAGTGAATCGGGAATAGTGTGGAGATTGACCTGTGGGACTGCGATTAATTCTGCAAAGGCACCATCGTGGTTCAAAATTCCCAGAACCGTACGATCAGGGCAATGATTCCCCAGCCCGCTCTTGCAGTAGACACATTGACGACAGTGACAGTTGATTTCTCCCACCACTCGTTTTCCGGTGTATGGTCCTGTTTTCGCGATGCCCACGAATTCATGCCCCAAGATTCCTTGAAAACCCATGTACCCTTTGACGAGTTGTAGATCGGTTTCACAGATGCCCGCTTTTAGGACTTCAACCAGCACTTCGTCTGATTGAAGAGTGGGCGATTCCAGATCATCACGGACAGAGAGCCCCGTTTCATCCAAATAGACGGCTTTCATATGATGCAACTTTCGAGTCAACGGATCGAACGACGAAACTGGGGAGGTATCATTTCGATAGATTTGATCATGGCGTGCCAAGGAAAGGAAATCAATTCCCCGTTCACACTACAGAAAAGTCTTTTCAAAGTGGATGAGAACTCTCAATGGCATCGACCGAAAGGGAGTGGACAAGATTTTCTTGTTTCATACCTTGCCGACTGGTAATGTACAGATATCTGCTCGGTCGACCGCCGAATGTCGTCTCTCGATACTCACTCTCTATGAGGTCTCAGAAATGCGCAATCAACGACGAGGGTTTACTCTGGTTGAAGTCTTGGTGATTTCCGCCGTGGTAGCGGTGCTTTTGGCTCTCTTCTTACCTGCCGTTGCCGAAGCGCAAGAAGAAGCACGGAAGAATCAGTGCAAGAACCATCTGAAACAAATGGGGCTGGCGATGCACAACTATCATGATGTCCATAAGACCTTTCCTCCCGGGTGGGTGGCTGCAAAGGAAGATGCAGAGGAAGGACCGTTTCTTGGTTGGGTTGCCGCTTGAGGATGATCGAGTTGCCTTTCAGCGAAGGCGATTCCCCGGTAGGCGCTTAGGAGAGACTCAGTTCGACGAGGGCTCTCCGCTTGATTCTTCCAGGAGTCACGGGCTGCCGCGTAGAGATCCCGACTTGCTTCCCAGTTGTTCAATCGTTGATGGCACAGCGCGGCATAATCCAGAGCAATGAATGAAGATTGTACATTGTCGATCATCGGTTGGAGTAACTCGAGTGCCTCTTCGTAGCGATCAAGTTGCATCAGGGCAGTGATGCGTTGACCGGGCTGTCCGGCAGAAATTGTTGACGCCAAAAACTGTTTTAGGCGAGCTTGCTGTTCAGAAAGCGCGTTCGAGAGTTGAGTAAGCGATTGATCGCCGACCGTCATCTGGGGACGAACAGCCTGGAGAGACTCAGTCAGTTCGAGTGATCGCGTGATGCGTTGTCCCGATAACGCCTCTCCCAAAGATTTCTCCAACTGATTGCCCACCAGATTCGCATAAACCACCGGTGTGACGACTGCCATGATCAGCGTGACGACACCCGATACAAGAGCCGGTTTATCTGCGGTTGAAATTGATCCGCGTATCAAGACCAGCAAGGCAGTCATCATCGCAAGTATTGCCGAATGCCCAAATAGGATCGCGGCGAAGGGAAGGTCTTGTGATGTCGTGGTCAGCAGTTGGAACCAAAGTAAACCGCTCAAGAATCCACAACCGGCAACCCAACCGAGAACGGTCGTTCGTTGTTTGACGACAGCGCTCACCCAAAGTCCAAAAGGAACCACCGACAAGATTGTGATCCAGAGTAAATCGGCGCGTCCGAAAACCGACCGACAAAACTCGGCATCCGCCTGTAACGCCCATCCCGTGAGCAGGCCACTTCCCGCCGTTAGCAACAACAGCAAACGCGATAACGACTGATTTTCAGACATGTTGCCCCTCGGCTCTCTTCTTCTTTCGTGATTTCCAGATCATGCCATCAAAGGCATAATGCAAAAAAGCGACGATCAGGTTGATGAGAATCCAGGTCTCTTCGTATCCCTCGGCGATCAGGTAGTTGGTGACTCCCAGAAACAGAATGAAGAAGGTCAGAAAGCTCAACCAACTGCGGGCAAGATTTCCCATAACATCATGACGTTCTCGATACTTGGGGGTCGTAGAGGACCACATGACGATGGCCATGTACTCGATGGAATGGAATACGGCAGAGGCTAGAGACAATTGAATGACCAGTTGTCGTCGTTCGAGGTGAGCTGCGTATAGCAGGCTGAGGAACATGAGGCTAACACTGGCGAAGTACATCAGTCCGGGTAAACTGGAACGCGCAAAGCGGGTTCGAATTCCCGCCATCACCGGATCAACTTGAGACAGATCCCAATCGGGTGAATACTCGCTGAATTCCCAGCCGACACCGGCAACTCGGGCAATCACATACAGCAAGAATCCGCGAAACAGAAATTTTTCCACGAGTGCCGAAGTCGGTGACAGATTCACGTGGGCTTTGCGTTGATAGAGTCGAAAGATGCCATGATGCTGAGACGCAAAATGCCAGGCGTTCCACAAGTAATCGATCACTCCCAGGCAAAGCAACGAACTGGTGCCGAGCTTCAGACTCAAACAGGCTGCAACAATCAATCCACCGATAACGAGAAACGATTTTTCTCGTCCTGAAGTTCGTTGTCGATCAAACATCACCAGGAACAATGTAATCCAGCGATGCGGGGCTGTGACAAAATAGACTTGCCAGAACAACATGCTGCCATGGACAGTCTCTCCACCAACCGCATCGATCAGAAAGATGAATGGCCAAGTCAGATTGATGATAAAAAACAGATCGATGGCGGGTGAAAGCAGGAACGAATTGTGAAGTGCTTTCGCCGAATTTGAACTCTCTGGAACGGTTCCAGAATTCTCACTCGTACCGATTGGTCTTTCCGGTGGTGCCGTCACGGTCATCAATTATCCCCCGGCGGAATTTGAATGCGATGGTCGTGAAACTTGATGCCGGAATACCATTCAACCGCTGGCATATGACACTTCACGCAATCTCCGCTAGGCTCAACTTTGCAGTGCGATTGCTCGGGAGCCGAATGACACGACAGGCAAGATTTCTGATAATGACTGCGGTCATTGGTCACCCGGTCGTGTGGATCGTGGCAGGTCGAGCAAGTCATGGTCTTTTGACTTTCCAAATAGCAGCGACTTTGTTTCATTCTCAGCGGCTGGAACCGGGCTAACTCTCCCGGTGTGCTCTCGGAGGGCGTGTTGGTCTCATCCCGATGGCATTGAGCACAACGATCCATGTACTCAGCCGGGTCGTCGTATGTGAATGCCGGTGGTGCTTCGTCGGCTCGCCCCAGATGAGCCAATTTCACATGATTTTTTCGAGGTCCGTGACACCGTTCGCAACCAACATTGGCCATGAAGTGATCGAGAGAAGCCGGGACGTTTTCTGGTGGGACCGCTGTAGCGTGGCAGTTCATACAGGCACGGGCCTGTGTTTTTCCCAGCGGGCGTCCAAAACATTCCAGCGAACCCGGCTGATAATCGTCGAACCGTTCATGATCGGGAGTGACCCCGATCTCTTTCCGTCCAGCGAACCAGGTCCAACGAAATTCGACCCCCATACCCGAACCGGGATCGATGGAGACCGGCGTTTGTGCATGCGTGCCCGAACCGAGTAACCAGCTCACGGGAAAGTTGACTTCGCGTCCGTCATCTTCGGTCGAAACAAAAAACTGCTCATTTTGTTTCACAAACTGAAGTTGCTGCGAGCGACGGGGATCCTGGTACTCGTCTCCCTCGAGTTGTTCTGCGAGGGATGAGAGTGACATTGGTGTTATTGTTCGCGAATGTCCCGACCGTTGTTGAGCGGCAAATTGTTCCGCGTGACATTCTTGACACGCTTCGTCACCGGCAAAATTATCGCTCAAAAATAATTGCCAATCTCGTGCCGCCGGAGACTCGGTGGTCTGAAAGTCGTCAGGCGTTTCCTCGGCAGCATGATCGGGATTTCTCAGGAATTCCCAGCCTAACAGTGAAGTCACGATTAAGGCGATCACGATTCCGGCAACACGAAATTTCTGGAAGACCAGCGAATGATTCATGATTGTTGATCAAGGGAGAGGTGCATCTTTGATTTTCCAGGTCTCTCCCTGTTTTTGGAGAGTCCAGGTCACTGCTCCCGAGGTGATTTTCTCATTCTCCATGGCCCCACGACCTTCCTCTTCAGAAGCACCCTGTGAAATATTGACTTTGACTGTGGCTTCTTCTCCATTGATGTCAGGAGTGCCATTAATCTCGATAATCGCACTGAAATATTGCTCGCGGCCTTCGGGAGCCGTTCCTCCAACGAAGATTTCTTTGAACATGGTCTCACTCCCGGCTGCGTCGTTGACAGAGGTCACGACTGCGGCGACTTGAGTCGCCTCATCACTCCCTGGAATGTCACTGCCGCAACCTGTGATGAGGATGGGACAAATTATGAAAAATGTCAGTGGGATGATTCTTCTCATCATCAATCAAGCTTTCGTACTTTGGGAGGGTTGAATCAAGAGAGACAAGCAGATCTGTGAGTCAAGTCAGATCTGCTTGTCGCCTCGTATTGGCTAACAGAATCCGCTTTAGAACTCTCCGACGACTTCAGCATTGTTGCGAGTATTGACGGCCTGCCACACATTGACCAGGTCGATATTCTCACTCACAAATCGAACAGACCCATCCGCCATGCAGGCGTTGACTCCGCCGGTGTGATAACTGCGAGCGGCTGCAAAGACATCGGCCGTTGCATTGTCTTCGGTACAATGAAGAATATCGCCAACGGGAATCGTATCATCGCAAGCGGGAAGGATATCGGGTTCTCTCGAATTTGGGGTTCGAGCTCCTGAGAAGATGGACGCGCCCATACTGGGATTGATCCAAACGCCACGAATGTCACGGCTGGTCGTGGCGGGATCAGTTCCATCGGTGGAAATCACTTCGCTGACAGCCACCGTG
The DNA here is from genome assembly GCA_030836185.1 of Planctomycetota bacterium. Lineage (GTDB taxonomy): Bacteria > Planctomycetota > Planctomycetia > Planctomycetales > Planctomycetaceae > JABURQ01. Next base: position 26,599 of record JAURQH010000002.1, on the reverse strand, counting down.
TTGCTCATTCCATCAACGAAATCATTAGAGCCGTTTCCCTTGCCTTGCTGAAATCGGTCTCCCGATCCTCCCAGAGAGATCACAATATCATTTTGGCTTAAATACAGGCATCCGAAGGCTCCGGCAGTGACTTCCGACTCCCAGGAAAGCATATTTCCCGATCCCCAACTGGCGGCATAATTCCCCTTGGCGAGAGATTCCAACCCAAATGCACCGTCCGAAAAAATCTTTCTCACACGTGGGTTGGAAGGGCAAATGTTCCAGGCTAGAGGTTCCCGACCGATGTTTCCGAAGGCGGCGGAATATTCGCAGTGATCAGAAGGGTTGTGCGTGTGAGTATTGAGACGATCATCGGCACAGGCAGTAATTTGCTCCCAACGTCCGGTATCTTCCATGAAAGGCATCAGCATGGGGAGCCAGGAAAACCCAAGCTCATTTTGACCGTTTTGCCAGCCGCCGGTTCGGAATCGATTGCCCGATTCGTCGTAGCAGACATAACCGGGAGGGAATGTGCCATGAGTGTCGTGATGATTGTGCAGTGCCAACCCGATTTGTTTCAAGTTGTTCTTACAACTTGCACGTCGAGCTGCTTCACGAGCCTGCTGAACTGCTGGAAGCAGCAAGGCGACCAGGACAGCAATGATCGCGATCACAACGAGTAGTTCAATGAGTGTGAACCCGGAGGGTTGACCCTGTTCGTCAACAGAGAAATTCATGTCCGACTTTGTTTTCTTCATGTCAGTTTCCTTTCGCAAAAGAATCGAGAATTAATCCAGAATGATTTGCTGATTACAAGTTCAAGAATGCCGTGCTTGGTTCTGAAGCACTATGCTAGAATACTTCGTAGACAATCCAACCATTGAGTGATGAAACTTCGATAAAGAAAACGGCCCGAATATTAAGGCGTCTTATTGCGATGAAGAAAGCCTCGCTTAGGCTCATGGCATGTTCGCAATAAAATAAAACGATTGTCATTCAATGAGCAATACAAGAAGGGTTCTTCATGCAGAAGTCATAATGTGAATTTAGTTGATAAATGCAAAATGGTTGATTTGACACATTCGTTACACTGAAACATCCCACATTTTTTCCAACATGATTTGAGAGACTGATGACCGATTCATTTTCCACAAGATCTTTCCATCGACGCACGATTCTGAAGCAGGGAACTCTGTTTCTACTAGCCGGTGCGATGAACTCTGTTGACCCAATTTTGGGAGCAGACCCCTCCGACAATCTCAAAGTTGGACTTGTTACTGATATGCATTATGCCGACAAACCAACTCGTGGCAGCCGTCACTATCGTGAAACACTCGATAAGCTCGAAGCTGCCGCGATTCACTTTGAAAAGGCAAAGCCCCACTTTATTGCCGAACTTGGAGATTTCATTGATGCAGCAGATTCTGTTGATGCCGAGCAAAGCTATTTGAAAACCATCAACAAGCAGTTTGCTCCCATCTGTAAGGAGCGTCATTACATCCTCGGCAATCATTGTGTTGACACGTTGACCAAAGAGGAATTTCTCAGCGGAGTCGAACAGAAAAAGTCCTATTATTCCTTCGACCAAAAAGGGATTCACTTTGTGGTTCTCGATTCGTGTTTCCGCTCTGATGGAAAACCGTATCAACGCAAAAACTTCCAATGGACGGACGCCAATATCCCTCCCGCTGAACTGGAGTGGCTTGCTGGTGACTTGGAAGACAACGACAAACCGACCATCGTTTTTGCGCATCAACGGTTGGATGTGAGCAACAATCATGGTGTCCGTAATTGCCGGAAGGTCCGTGAAATTCTGGAAAAATCAGGGAACGTCAAAGCCGTCTTTCAGGGACACAGCCATCAAAACGATCTGAAAGAGATTGGTGGGATTCATTACTGCACGCTGGTAGCGATGGTGGAAGGTTCGGGCGAAGAAAACTCTGCCTATACGATGATGACGGTCGCCAAAAATGGCAGTATCGCAATCGAAGGGTTTCTCAAACAAAAAAGTTACCAGTGGTGATGAAATCAGTGGCAATAAGAATGGTGGGCAGATGATTGAACTGCCTCACGATTCCGCTTTTGCGTCCATTTTGTAAGTGCGCAGGTGTCCGTCGGAATGAGCCACTGCCAGATGTAAGCCATCTTTGGCAAGATCGAGATCGCGACCATCACGAGCCAGTTTCAGCGAACTGAATTCTTCCGCACCGTCGGGCTTCCAGAACATCAGGTATCCGCCTCGGCCACCGATTGCCGCGATACGGAGACCGCTCGGATGAATTTTCACTCCCCAGGCGACGCCTTGAACTTTTTTCGCCGTGAGATGTTCGATCTGTTGTTTTCCGGCTTCCCAATCAAAGACCACAACCGACGGATTCCCGACTCCTGCAAAGGCATTCGAGACATTGGTGATTCCGCTCACGGCAATCTTATTGCCGTCATGGCTGAATGTCATACTGCGAAAACCTCCGATGATTGCTTTGAAGGTCTTGTCGTACTTTTGCAGAGACTCGGCTTTCCAGGAACGAACCTGTTTCCCAGAGGCCACTTCCCAATCGATCAATTGACAGGTCAGGTCGCCCGTGGCGAGATGTGTCCCGTCGGGATGAAACGCGACATTATAGATGTGCGATTCGTGACCTTTCATTTCGCGAACAAGAGTTCCGTCTGTGAAATTCCACAAGCGGACAACCATATCGTTACCAACACTGGCAACCAGAGAATCATCGGGACTGATGGCCACTGCACGCACCCAACCGTGATGCGCATCAATGACGCGAATCGGTTTCGGACTATCACCTTCGGTTGGCCACCAAATTAACCGGCCATCAAACCCAGCCGTAATAAGCATTTTTCCGGTCGAATCAAATGCCATCCCTCGCACCCAGGTTTTCTCGGGGAAGACGTATTCGACTTTTGCTTTGGTCTCCAAATCGTATCGCCAGACACTGTAATCCTGAGCGCCGATAAAAACGGTGCTCGATGAATCGGGAAGATATCGGCAGGAAATCAGCGGACTTTTGTGATCAAGATCGTGGACGAGGTGAGTTTTTGTGGCGTCCATGGTGGGTCTCCTGTTCGGAGGTTGTGGATCTTCATGATGGCTTAGCCGTCGTGTAGAAACAACGACAATTATTCAAGAACCCGTCGATCACTCTTCCGGTGATTGTTCGGCCGTTTTATCGGCAGGTTTTTTGATCACTGTTAACCAGATGAGATCGAGAATACCCGCGGCCTGAGAAAATGCAGGAGTCGCGGAAGTCGTAATGGGCGCATCCCCTCTCGAAGTGGCGACGATGCGAATCGGTCCCGAAAATGATTCCACTTTTCCCCGTTCTAGTTTCAGTGTCACCTTCTTGGAAGAATCCCCTTTCGGCTCCGAAACGACGGTTGCTGATGTCACGCCTTGTGGCAAACCCTCGATTGTCACGTCGATAGGTTCATCAAAGCCTTTGTCACGATTGACGATGACCGGGATCTCCAACGGTTTGTCGTCTACTTTCAGTTCGTAATGATCTTGAGCGACTCCCATTGAGTAGCCAACGGCCTCAGGCGGTTTGATCGACAGTCGATAGTAATGACGTTCGCTTCCATGTTCGAATCGGTCGCGGATTGCCACGATCAATGGGCCATCGACTTTCGGCGTGTAAGTGACTTCACTGTCATATTTTTCGCGGGCCAAATCGTCAACTTCTGTCAATTGTTTGCCGTCCAAGTCGGTCAATCTCAAGACGGGATCGAGTTGCGAACCGATGGACCGGGCATCGGCGCGAAGAACCATCGCGACTCCTTTTTTCCCGTCGATGCGAAAGGCATCAATTTCCCCCGCTGCAAGAATCTGACCACTGATCATGATGGGGATTTGATTGATCAGCGTCTCTGGTTTCGGTTCGATCATCACGGGATGCACGACCACTTCCAGTGGAACGTCATTGGCGGATTGATCGACTAAGTATGGGGTGAGACCCACTTCTGCTTGTGCAGGTATCATGATCGTTGCGCTGGGGAGATTCCACCCCACGGCTTGCGCAGTTGTTTCGACACCCGCCGTCACTGCCAAAGGTTGTAGATGATCGACAAATGGTCCGGTGGTGATGGTTAAGCGATAAAGCCAATCAGCACCCCCGGAAAAGCGGATGGTACTTCTGGGAGTTGAAGGAAAGCCGAACGTCCGCAGATAATAAGTCCCCGATTCGGGAATTTCGTACGCAATCAGCGGATCGTTACCACGATCATCATCGTTCTGGATGATTACGAAACCTTCCGCAGAAACAACTTGCATCACGGCATCCATGGGGGAACCGAGCAATCGATTTGCGGTCATCTCGGCGACCAGCGTTTGTCCCTTTTTGAGTGAAAGAGCATAGGTGTCAACGTCGCCACTTTTGTTGAGAGCACCATTGAGGGTGACCGGAAGAGACTCGATTTTCTGTGCTGCAGAAAGTTGTTCGTTCTGTTCCGTTTCATGGATTTCGGGAATCACGCCGATCACGAAAGGACGCAGAGACGATGCCCCTTCTGCGTTGGTGATTCGCAAAAGAGCCATACCAGGAGCGGCCGATGCCGGAATCGTGAGAGAAAATGTCTTTTCGGGTTTCTCGGGAAACGTGGCAATCAGTTCGGGGCGATTACTCCAAAATGAAAGCGGAGGAGTTCCCAGTTTTCCTTGGGCGGTCACTTCGACAGTTTGTCCGCGCTGACCACCCGCAGGAGAGAACGCCGTGATGGCCGGTGCTTCCGCCGAGAGGATGCTCGGCATGAACCCGCAACAGAGTGTGACGATCTGTAGTGTGCCCCGCACTCTCATGACATTAACTCGGGGATCGAGGTTTTGTCACTCACGAGATGCGTCGGACGCCCCTGCTGTGTGTAATAAATCTTGTTCGGGTCGATTCCCATTTTCGTGTAAATAGTCGAGGCGAAGTTCTCGGGAGACAACACACGGTCAACGGCCGAGTACCCTTTGCGGTCGGTGGCTCCAAGCGTCAAACCGCCCGGCGTCCCTGCTCCTGCCATCAGAACCGACATCGCGTTTGACCAGTGGTCACGACCGGCATCTTTGTTGATTTTGGGAGTTCTTCCGAATTCACCCAGCAGCAAGACAAGTGTTTCGTCGAGCATTCCACGCTCTTCCAGGTCTGCGATTAATGTGGCGACCGTGTTGTCGATGGAAGGCATCCGTTTTTTGAATGCATCGAACAAACCGCGATGATGATCCCAGCCACCTTCATTCAAAGTGACGAACGGAACACCGGCTTCGACTAGGCGTCGTGCGAGTAAGGCTCGTTGACCAAATGGGCTGCGACCGTAACGAGTGCGAAGTGGTCCCGACTCGCTATGAATGTCGAATGCTTTTTGCGCTTCGGTCGAAGCCATCAAATCAAAACTCTGTTCGTAATATTGATCCAGCGCGAGTGTTGGATCGGCAGCCGCTTTATCCTGAATCCGCAGAAGATTGTCGACTCCTTCACGGAGTGACTTTCGGCGAGCAAACCGGCCATCCGTCAATTCTTTCGGCAAGGCAACATCCCGCACGCGAAAGCTATCTCTGTTGGGGTCATCGGGAACCACAAACGGGGCATATTGAGCACCCAGAAAATTTGGTCCCCCCGAGCGTGTCATTGAGGGAATTGAAAAGTAGGGTGGCATCCCTTTTTGGGGTCCACGTTCGTAAGCGACGGTTGAACCAAAGCTGGGATGAAAACTGACGAACGCCCCGCAGCCGACCGGAATACGTGGTGGAGCCCCCGTCATCATATAGTGATTGCCGGCTCCATGATTCCCCTGATTGTGGCGAATCGACCGGATGATGGCGAACTTGTCCGAGATGGAAGCAAGCCGTTCGCAATGCTGAGAGTAACGCACTCCCGGGACTTGCGTTGGGATCGTATGAAACTCACCGCGCACTTCAGAAGGTGCGTCGGGTTTCGGGTCGAACGTTTCGTAATGCGTCGGACCACCATCGAGCCAAATCAGAATGCAACTCTTGGCTTTGACCGGGAAGCTTCCTGACGACTCGCTCGCCAAACCTTGCATGCGAAGGACATCGGCTAAGCCGAGTCCCAGCGTGCCACCCAAGCCGAGCTTGAGAGCGTTTCGCCGTGAGACACCTTCGCAGTTTCGATTGTGATTGTTTGATAAAGTCATTTGAATCTCCCCGGCCTCGCTATGAAAGCACTTGTTCTATGATAAGAGCCGAATCAATTTTTGAATACAAATTCGGGCGTATTCAGTAGCGCCCATAAGAGATCTTCGACAGTCTGTCGTCGTTCGATCTCGTCATTTTCAAAGTATTTCACCGCATAATCCAATTCCTGGGAACTGGGCCTGCGTGAGTAGCACAACAGGTACAATTCCTGAATCACTTCTGCGTTTGATTTCTCGCTGGCGGCGAGTTCGGCCGCTCGCGATTTATCGGAGGTGACTTTGCCGAACAGTCTTTCGCTGTTCATCAAGTGTAATGTCTGCACAACACTGGTGTCAGATGTTCGTTCGCAGGGTGGATCCTGATTCGGATCGGGACGGCCAAACGCATCCAGAAACAACGACTTCGTACGATGTGTCCAAATCTCTTTGGCCGATGAACCCGCCGGCATCGCATCAAACGATTCCGGTTGACCCGTAATCTGCACAATCGAATCAAGCAATACTTCGGCCCTTAATCGCTTGCGATAATGTCGCGAGTAATTCGTACTGTCGATACTGTTGGTTTCGTTCGGCAACGAACTCATGCCGTACACATACGAATTGGCAATGCGTCGGATCAGATGTTTGTTGTCAAATCCACTTTTGATGAAGTCTTGTGCCAGCTCATCGAGCAACGGGCCATTGGTGGGTGGATTTGTCGCTCGTAAATCATCGACCGGTTCGACAATGCCTCGTCCCATCAGATCAGCCCAGACACGATTCACCTGCACCTTGGCAAACGATGCGTTTTCGGGAGAAGTTATCCAAGCGGCGAGAGACTTTCGCGGATCCGAACCCTTTGTAATTTCAGGAGCTTCTCCGTAGAGAGGACGGGGCTCCATCACTTCACTTGTGAGAGGATGTTTGACGTCTCCCTTGGTGGAGACGAACACAAACTCTTCCGAGCCAGAAATCGGTGGTGAGACACCTTTGCCTTTCCGACCCACTTTGGCAAAGTAAGCCGCGAAACTATAGAAGTCGTCCTGCCCCCAAACTTCAAACGGGTGATGATGACACTTGGCACAATCGAGACGAATGCCGAGGAATAGTTGACTGATGATGGTCGTTAATTCATCAGGACTCCGGCGATCACGGAATAAAGTCACCGCACCGTTGCGGAAGGTGCTTCCTTGCGCGGTGATCAATCCGCGTACAAACTCGTCGTGCGGCAGATTCTTACGAAATGCGTCCCGAATCCAGGCGTCATAGTTGAGAGTCGCCTTGATGCCGACACGATACGGGTTTGGTCGCAATAAGTCGGCCCATTTATTCGCCCAATGTTCGGCATACTCGGGTCGCGACAACAAATCGTCAATCAGTAACTGACGTTTCTCAGGAGTCTTCTCAGCAAGGAATATTTCGGTTTCCTCCACTGTCGGCACGCGACCGATAATGTCGATATAAACACGACGCAGAAAGATCGTGTCTTTTGCGGGATCGGAGGGTTTCAAATGCAGACGCTGAAGTTTGTTCCAGACGTGACCATCGATAAAATTGTTTTGAGGTAACGCCGTATAAACATCGGCAGAAATTTTCTCAGGGCGAGGGACCGCCACGTTGCAAACATCGATCTGTCCCATGTAGCGAGCCATGATGGCGGCTTCACCCACGATGTTACTGACCGTGATATATCCCTGTTCGTCAATCTGCGCGATGCCGCTTTCGTTGGATTGATAATCGGACATTTCAGTGACATTGCGCGTGGACCCGTCCGAGTAATGTGCGATGACTGAGAGTTGTAGATTCGCGTCGTAAGTCAGCACTTGGTCGGTTGGTGTGACAATAATCTTCTGGAGTTTGGGAGTCCCTTCAATTCGTCGTGGCATTCCCGTTTCGACCCAACGGGCCAGAATTTGATAACCTTCCGAATCAATCGGCAAACGCATTCCCCCACCATGCGGAGACTTGCCTGACGGTTTGGTCAGCAACAACGATTTCTCGGGAGCAAACGGAAACACACGGCGCCCTCGGGACTCTGTGACGAGTGCTTCGTAGTCAAAATTCGGATCGAATCCGAGTAGAGACAACTGAAATCCGTTTTGTCCGCGGGCTTTCCCGTGACACGCCCCGGAATTGCAGCCGAACTTCGTCAGCACCGGCATGACATCGTTTTCAAAATCGATTGATGCCGGAACTTCTTCCGAATAAACAACTTGCGCAGAGACAAGTAGCAGAAAGCATGTGATCAACGTGCGGATCATTGCGGCATTCAGGTGGGTTAAAATCGAGGAAATCGTGGCGGGCACTTATCAATATACGCTGATTTAAGAGATTATCCAACGAGAAAATGCTGCCGAGTGATTATTTCTTTTGGACAACCACCAGCCAATCCTGATCGGTGTCTGAAGGAGGAGTGCCGAGATTCTCTTTGCTGCCTGCTTTGGTTTCTTTGACGTTCGATGTTTTCAGATCGCCCCCCCCATCCTTTTCGGCAAAGACAACACCTTTATTGGTAATCGGTTTGGTTCCATCGGCAGCGATCAACAAAGTGATTTGAGAGAGCAGCAGCATGATTGACCAATAAAATGATCGCACTTGCATGGGCATGTTAACTTCTCGAATGTGGTGGATAGAGAACGTCTTCTTCGGAATAAACTTGGATGTAGTTTAACTGAGATGAGCTCAAAATGTGTGACTCAACTACTGAATTGCGAAATTGCTATTTGGAATTCTTACGGGCTTCGGGGACATTTTCTTTCGGCAGCCACTTGGAATGCTCGTCCATGATTTCGCGGTATTTAGAGTTGCCTGCCAAGTTGTGCCATTCGCGCGGATCATTGCGGTGATCGTAAAGTTCCTCACTGCCGTCAGCATAGCGAATGTAACGGAAGTCTCGGCTGCGAACAGCGTGATTGTGTCGCTGATAGGTGGTGATTGCCGGGTGTTCCCAATTGCTATTTGGGTCATCAAGTAACGGCAGCAGGCTGACTCCCTCCAACTCGGTTCGGGCAGGTAAGTCGCACAAATCTAATAAGGTTGGATAGATGCTCATCAGTTCGACCGGTTGAGCACAGCGTTGTGCTTGCTTTTGTCCCGGTTGAAAGATAATGAACGGCACACGTGTGGAACGCTCCCACAAGGATTGTTTCGCCCAACGCTGTTTTTCTCCCAGATGAAACCCGTGATCGGAATAGAGAACGACAATCGTATTCTTGGAGTATTTACTTTTGTTGAGAGCTTCCATCAGACGGCCCACCTGATCATCGGTAAAACTGGACGACGCGAGGAATGCTTGGACAGCCGGTTTCCATTGGTTCTGCTCGATGAACCAGTCGTGAGCGGGGGGCGTGGGATTGGCGGTCAGTTCGGTTGCAGCGGGGGGAAGATCGTCGCGGTCATTATCGAGCACTTTGGGAAGGCTGATTTGTTTGAGAGGATGTTTGTCAAAGAATCGTTGTGGTGCGTACCATGGAACATGTGGACGATAGAGACCCACCGCTAGAAAGAACGGCTTGTCGTGATCTTTTTGAAGCTGTTCGATTCCCCACGAAGTGTCAACATAGTCGCCGAATAAATCTTCGTCATACTCCTGCGCGCCATAGTCCCATAACCCGCTGCGTGTCTTTCCGATGGTGACAAGCCGTTCGTCGATCTTCTGTCGTTGTCCTGGTAAGGGACCGACCACTTCAAAGGAGGGTTTATCGACGCGTGAACCATGATAGATTTTTCCGGTGGTGAGCGTCTGATAGCCGTGCTGGTGAAAGTATTGGGACAACGTGACACGATCCTTATTCTGTTTTGTAGAGCGAAACCATGGCTGATTGATATAAATTCCAGTCGTCGATGGCCGCAGACCCAGCATGAGACTGGTACGTGAAGGATTGCAGATGGGAGCTTGACAATGTGCGTTGGTGAAAAGCGTCCCTCGGCTTGCGAGCGCATCGATGTGGGGCGTACGGGCTTGCGGATGCCCACCAAGACAACCAACCCAGTCGTTCAAATCGTCGATGGCGATCAACAGCACATTCGGCTTGTCGGCAGCGTTTAATAAAGTTGAAAAACTGCTAAGAAGAATGGTCAGTGTAAGACTTATCGCTGTATGTGAACGCATTCGTGAAGTTCCTTTTTTTAACCAATGGTTGAGTGATTTTCCAACAAGTCGATGATGCATCCGCTTCACTAATACATGACTACCGAGACTCGGCAGACGAACGGACCCATCGCAGATTTCGAAAACGCGGGTCGGCCCCGGTCCATTTATTACCGATTATACGTGAAGCTCGGGCATCGCCACGTTTTGGCCTCAGACGTTCTGTGGGGCTGAGAGTCAACCGTTTGATGTCGTTCCAGTTAAGAAGTGGTTCCTCAGAAAAGTTTTTGAAATCGTTGGGCGAGAGGTTAACCGTTTGCCACTTCTTTTGTCCCGACAACTCAACGACAGCAGCGTGATCATCAACCAAGATGACGAGTTCGTTGGCCTCATCGGCAAAAATCTCTAATGAGAGACTGGCATTTGCAGGGGCTTGGTAAGTTGCGTCGTAGAGCTTATGGGTGGTTCGTGCCCATTCGTCAGGTCGATATGTGAACCATTCTTTTTCCCAGTCTCCTACATAACTTTCAATGAGAGCCGAAGGCTTTTTGGTTGCCTGAACATTAGCCGCGATGAGTTCGTCAGCTTCAATCTTTTTCAATAACGAAGAGATATTGAACGTGTTGGCTGTGTATTCACGATAGTAATAACCGGCTCCTGTGACTGGTGCCTCCAGCGAATACCGAACATTGGCGTACACCCAAAGTGGTGAGTCAGTGTTACTGACGGGAAGTTCAGCCGTCCAGCCCTCTTTTGAGGGTTTCATTTTCACATGGTGCCAAAAACGATGCATGGTGTTCTCATGCTCGGCTGGCTCATCTTGCGGTTTGCCATGCTGTGTATAGAACGCATCGACGGAAACGATGGGCTGAGAAGAGTCTGATTGAACTGTCAACGATGGGATGCCGTCGGGTGTTTGAAGGTTAAGACGGGATCTTGGCGTATGAGGGAACTTAAACGTCTTCTTCAGGTGTTGATCGAACCACAACAATGTGGCGACTTCGTAAGGCGGCGTGTCTTGATGGTTGTGATGGGGTGAGCATGTGACACGCCAGTCGTCACTTTGAATCTCTTCCACGGCTGAGGGTAAATCGCGAATGCGTCCATGAAAATCATTGGCCGGGCTGAGGAAAATTATGGGGACCGAGATTTCTTTGAGGCTGACATCGTCACCGATGGTTGATTGAAACAGAGAGCTTTGATTTGTGCGATCACTAATGCCTCCGCAGGAAGGAGCGGCGGCTTTGACGCGTGGATCGGGTGCCGTCATGACGGTCAGTTTTCCACCCATCGAATGGCCGTAGACACCCAATCGATCAGGATCCACTTCGGCTTGTTGTTCCAAGAATGTTAAACCGCGGCGTGCCGCGACGGCACAGAGAAACCAACCACTGTTGCGTGGCGATTCAACCGCATCTAATGTCCAACTGGCCGCTTTTGCGCTAGGGAACACATTGCCGGGATTTCGACTGGGTGCGTGATAACCATCGACGGCTCCCCAATCTGTGGTGAGCTTGTAGTTGGGGTCGTCGGTTTTATTCTCCCAAAACAGTTTCACGATATCCGAATTGACCCGATAATCGGGTGCAGAGATTCTTCCAGCCCATGCGATGGAAAGTGTGGCATAACCTCGCTTGGCATTCAGTAAACAGGCTTTGTAATCGGCATACTGACCACCACCATGAATTTGTAATAGACCGGGAAGATTACGACCTCCCTTTGGGAATCCATAGACGGCCGCCAAATGAGCTTTCTGACCTTTGAAAATACCGATACGAAATCTCACCACTCGAAGGACCACTCCCTCTTCCTCCCACTCATGCAGAAGTTCCGTTTCCAGAGGTTCTGCCCGCGGATCGAAACCCGACCACATTTCAGCGAAGTTCTGTGGTGTTTGGCCATCTCTTAATGGAGGCAATGTTTCCTGTGCCTGCAACGCGTTGAAGGACATTAATTGACACAAGGCACTAATAAGGATCGCCAAACGCATAAAAATTTCCATGTCAGGGACTCAGAATCAAATTGAGAGTTGGAATTCCAGGCTCTCAACCTACGATTTTATCGTACTGCCAATTCTCTCCTCAGGCACGTCCGAAATAATCCGTGATAACAAACAGAGCTTGAGGTGTCGTGAAGGATCTGATTCAATACATGTGCGGTCTTTGATGCTTCAGTCGAGAAAGCCCTATCGATGTTGACTGTTTTCGGAAATTCGCGGGATGCCGTCACTCGCCGTTCATTCGTGCAAGCCGGGTTATTAGGTGTTGGCGGTTTAACGCTGTCTGACTACCTAGCAGTGCGCGCCGCTATGGCCGGCGAAGGTCCAACCAAGAAAAATCACGGCAAGAGCGTGATCTTATTCTGGATGAGTGGTGGTCCCGGTCATATGGAAACCTGGGATCCGAAGCCGGATGCCGTCGATCAATATCGAGGACCATTCGGTGCGATTTCGACATCCGTGGCGGGAACACAATTTTGCGAGTTGTTACCCGAACAGGCGAAGATTGCCGACAAGGTTTCCATCGTGCGTTCGGTCTGCCATAAGTCAGGAGATCACACCAAAGGCAATCATTGGATGCTGACGGGTTATGAAGGCCCGGCGTTCAATGCTCCCGATAATCGTGTACAGAAACGCCCCGCGATGGGTTCGGTGATATCCCGTTTGTGTGGGAGTAACTCGCGCGGGATGCCCGCCTATGTCGGCGTACCACATTTGCGCGGTGGGACCGACAACCTGTTCCATTATGCGACTTATCTGGGAGGAGGGCACGATCCGTTCGTTGTGAATTCCGATCCCAACAAGTCGAACTACAAAGTCCAAAACCTCGCTTTACAGGGAGGACTCACTCTCGACCGGTTGGAACATCGACGCGAGTTGCTTTCGACGATTGACCTACATCGTTCGGCGGCTGAACAAAACGCGGTCGATATGAATTCGCATCAGCAAAATGCTTTCGAATTGCTGACCAGTTCTCGCGTTCGTGATGCTTTCGATATTTCGCAGGAAGAGGATAAGCTTCGCGATGATTACGGTCGGCACACTTTTGGACAAAGTGCTTTACTCGCTCGTAGGTTGGTGGAATCGGGAGTTTCTTTTGTGACGGTCAACTGCGAGCCGTGGGATCATCATGGCACCGCTAACCGCTACAAAACCGAAGAAGGTGCCAACAAGTTGATTCCTCCATTTGATGTCGCACTGGCAGCCTTGGTTCGTGATCTCGAAGATCGTGGATTATCGGAACAGACGTTGGTCGTCGCGATGGGAGAATTCGGTCGCACGCCGAGGATGAACTCTGCCGCAGGCCGCGATCACTGGGGACACACCTTCAGTGTCCTATTTGCGGGTGGTGGAATGAAGATGGGACAAACCATCGGCTCATCGACACCTCGGGGAGAGTACGTGGCCGACCTTCCATTCGATCCGCAGGACATCACCGCGACCGTCTATCACCACATGGGACTCAATGCTCACCAGACATTAGAGAATCGTGCAGGCCGACCGATTCATCTCGCCGAACGCGGCACACCGATTACACAGTTGATCGGCGGATGATATTTTTGGCACGTTCTGGGGGGCTCACTGCGTTCGTCCCCAGCCACCCTAATTACATTGTGTCCTCCTGTTAAACACTTCCTCATTCTTATCGCTCATTGAGAAAATTTCTCCAGCGAAAGCTTCGCCTGATGAATGGCCCATTTCAGATTGGCCTGGGTCCACAACAGAGGATTGACATCGTTGGGAATCCATTCACCCTGTGCCAAGTAGTACGATTCGGGACATCGGAACTCGGGCCAGTCACGATCGGGGCCGGTGATTTGGGCCACGGATCGATCAAGGTGATACATCTGGGTGGTCAGGTCGGCTTCCGAGCTTGTTTGCAAATATCGTTGTCCGTAGATGACTGAAACGATGGGATCGAAAATGCACCACTGCGCTTCTTGTCCTTCATTAAGTAACGCATCTCGCTTACCGATGTCATCGCTGAAGTCACTCGTCCGAGATTCTTCGTCGAACTTCAGTTTATAGTCGGCACACCAATAAGAGTCTCCCAGGTATCGGCGAATACCAATGTCTCCAGCCAGATGTTTCAAGATTCCATCGAGAATAGTTTTCGCCTGCGCATCGTTGGCGTCGAGTAGCCCCAAAGGAGCGATCAAAAAGAGCAACGCTGCATCGTGTTGGCGTTGTTCTTTTTCGTTGTCCGACTTGCACTCCCAGGGAAGAGTTTTGGCGAGTCTCTGCATGCCGTGCGAAAGGAGTTCATCGCATTCGTGCAGCAGAGTTTCGCGTTCTCCACCCGTGAGTCCCGGCAGTTCTTGAGGAACTTTGAGCAGCGTTTCCCACGCCTGTAATCCTCGCACGACCGTACCGACACTACTCATTTCGACTTTCTTGAGTTCTTCCCAATGTCCGCTGTCTTTGTCCTGCCAGTATTGAATCGCGTGGAAGTATTTGGGAAAGCGGGCGAGTAATTGCAGCTCCTCCGCATTCAACTTCAAATCGTGCTGTGTCACCATCAGGCTGGTCAGCCAGAGATAATAACCGAGTGCGTCGTTCTGGCCGTGTGCCCATTTCTCATCGCATTCCGAGAGGGAGGCCCCATCAAATCGAATATGGGGCCGATTCATATGGTCAGAAGGGTCGAGATCTCCAGAAATAATCTTGTCGATTTTTGGTTGCTGGGTGAGAAAGAATTTGGTCAAACCGTGGATGACATTCGCGGCGGTTTCCTTTTCGCCCACCGCGAGAAAACCATGTGCGAGATGGATGTTGTCTCGCACCCAGACATTGTGATAGCCGGTGTAAGAGTCGGCGTCGGCAGCCGGAAATAAGCCCGTTTCCAACGGTCGAAAATTGAGCGTTCCCCGATCACTCAGCAACTGGACCAGTTCATCGAGCGATTGCAGCGTCCAAGGTTGTTCAATGAATGGCTTCAGTTCCGGGTGATGAATCACCAAAGTCATAGGATCCCTCCGCAGATCTTCCTGAGAAACGCTTCGCACGCTAAGTTTGTCAGCGATGCATTGTGACACACTCAATCGATAATTTCGATTCAAGGGAATCCCTTAATTGTGCCGATTTTAGGGATACCTGATTCACTGACTTTTCTGCTGCGCGACTTCAGTCGCGAGGAGCCAATCATGTTGAGACTGCCAAAAATTGTTCTGATCACCGCCACAATTGCCCTCTCGGGAAGTTCATCTGCCGAATCGCAATTCTTAGGTCGGCGAGGACCGTTTGATACCTGTCACGCACCGAAACCGGTCGTTGCTCCACTACGAAGTGCGGCGGTCAATCCTTGCTGTGCACCGGTGGCCTGTGGGTGTGAGGAAACAACACTTGTCCCCCGTCAGCAAGTCACCTATCGCAATGTCAACGAAACACGTTACCGCCAAGAAACTGTGGCCCGCATGGTACCGGTCACTGTCTACAAACAAGAGCAATACACACGCATGGTGCCTTATACGGTCACTCGTCAGGTTCCTGAAGTCAGAACGGTCTATCAACCACAAACAATATTTCATACACAATCCGCCTACGGCTATCGTCCGGTCTCAACCGCCTATGCACCGATGATGGCGCAACCCACCCTTCCCGTTCAAGCGTTTGCACCTCCTCAAACAGCGAGCAAGTTACCGCCGAGTGCCGAAGTGATGGATCTGAAACAACTCCATTCGGACTCACCCTCTTATGACGATGTGCCGGCATCGTCGGTCGGGTCTGCAGCGAAACGACCGATTGGTCGTTCGGCAGCATCGGTGTTTCGCACGTTTCGATAACCGGGCGAGGGGTCATTCGTTGTGAGTGGGTGCATCCGCGGGATGATTTTTTCCCGGTTCCCACAGAATATCAGCTTTGCCATCTTCGTTGAAATGCCGACCGAGAACGAATAGCAGATCCGAGAGCCGATTGAGATACGACGTGACTTGCGGATTGACGGATTCGTTTTCCGCGAGCCGAAGTACGTCAATTTCGACACGCCGGCAGACCGTTCGCGCGAGATGCATCCATGCCGACATGGGAGACCCACCGGGAAGAATGAAGCTGGTGAGTGGTTCGAGCGTCTCGTTGGCTTCATCGATCCACTCTTCCAGTTTCTGGACTTGAATTTCGGAAACACGCAAAGGTGGATGTTCGGGTGGCTTGTCACTTTCCGGGATGCACAAGTCGGCAGAAAGATCGAACAGATCGTTCTGAATATGTTGGACTCGAACGCTCCAAGGGCCTGCCAAACCGCTGCTGATTAAAAGACCGAGAATCGCATTGAGTTCGTCGGTGCCGCCGTAAGCGATGATGCGAGGATGAGTTTTCGGGACTCGTTCTCCGCTTCCGAGGGAAGTTTGTCCCGAGTCACCTTCGCGGGTATATATTTTGTTGAGATAGACCATAGCTAATAATGATTTCGTACAGCTCAGACGAGAAATTTGGATAGATGCTAGATTGCTATCATAGACGATGGATGTGAAAAAACCAAAGTCATCGCGCGGGAGGGGACGGTAAATCGATAACGATATTGTTGCCATCACCCACTTCACCGCCAACCTGCAAAATCACAACATCGCCTTCTTGAACGGATTCAATCTGGGAGGCCTGTTTGGAGTTTTCATCAGCAGCCACAACGGGCCTTTCTGGAAGCTGACCGTTAACGGCTTTTGAGTAATCGGGGTGAGTCTTAAAGGGTTCCAATTCGGGCGTATTCTGAATCAAAGATCGGTCTCGAAATCCATGCCGGGCCGCATTAGAGACCCAGCTAAGAACTTCATTGGTCCATAAGGCAAGCTGCTTTTTCGATTGCTCATCTTGCGGCGTTTCGATTTTCTCGGTCGGTTTCTCGGTTAGTTTCTCTTGGGGCTTCTCGTCCGGTGAATCATCTTTGGGCGTTTGATCTTTCTTCAACGGGTCATCAGGGTCGCGACCGCTGGTCAAGTTGACGGCATCAGCGTAAAGGAGTCCTACTTGGTATTCGAACTCCGGCTCTTCCTGAAACTGGGCAATCCCTTTCTGAATCGCTTCCAAGGCTTCCGGGATCTTTCCTTTTCGAGCTTGAATTCGTAACCGTCCAGCCATCGCCTCTCCTGTGGAAGCATCGATTTTCAAGGCTGTCTGATAGGCTTCATCGGCTTCGTCAATTTTCTTGAGCTTGAGAAGGATGTCTCCTTTCACGGAATAGGCGCGTGCCAGTTTGCTATCAATCTCGAGGGCAATTTGAATGTAATCCAAGGCTTCCTCCCATTTGCGTTGACGCATTCGATACATTGCTTGAGAGATGTACTGATATCCGGGAAGGCGTTGGTGATAGTATCTCAGTCCGTTTCTGGCTGCTTTTCGCATGTCGGGATTTTCAGAGTTGATCGCAGCTCGTAAGGTTTCGGCGGCTTCTTTCGACCCAATTTGTGCAATCGCGTTGGCGAGGTTGAAGTAAGACTTCGATTTGATCCGACTTAAACCTTCGATCAAAATCTGTTCGGCTTCTCGACTATCGTAGTGAGACAGGTGATCGATGGCGGCATAAACGAGTGAAGAGCTTTCACTAGCGAGTGCTTCACGAGCGAATTCCAGAAAATTTGACGACTGAAGATTTCCTAATGCCTCCAGGACCTGTCGTTTCTCATACTCCGAAATCTCTTTATACAGTTCGGAAAAAATTGGCTCGATCCGTTCGTCGCCCAATGCCGACAACAAAGGAATTAGCATCTGTCGCTCGCTTTGCTCTTTCCTGTTCTTAACCAATCGGTCGAGTAAGTAAGGGACAGCACGAGGGTTTTTGTTTTGGCGCAAATAATTCTGCATCGCGGAGTCGAGCTCACCCGCTTCCAATCGTGTGAGCACAAGCTCTTCGATCAAAGGTTCTAACTCGGGAGTTTTAAGCTGAAGCACAATTTTGAAGGCCGCCTCGCGAAGACCATCATCGGAGTCATCCAGAGTGCGTCGTAAGAGTTGATGTAATTCGGGATGCCCGACCGCGTTGAGTGCTTCCAGAGACTCGACTCGAATTTTCGACTTCTGGTCGATCACATTGTCGTAATACAACTCTGCAAAAGCCGGGGAGGGATTCTCAGCGATCACTTTTAATAGCTGTAACCGCTTCTCCCCTTCGGCGGTTTTCAAGAGTTCGCGCAGAGCGGTGCGTCCCGTCTCAAACCGGGATTGTGTGAGGCACGCGATTGCCAACGATGTGATCTCTTCTGAAGAACTCTCGGCCAGTTCCAGCAGTCGCTTGACGGCGACGGGATCGCCGAACTGTCGTAAGGCATGAACAGCGGCAAACTGTAAGTTTTTGTCGTCTTTTTGTTGCGAGAGTTCGAGAATGATAGGAAGCTCTTGTGGAGAGAGTAACGCTGCACCTGCTGTGAGTGCGGCTGGCTTGACCAATGGGTGTCCCGATTGAATTTGACGCAATAATTCCTCTTTGGGGAGAGACTTCAGCAAACTCCATAACGCGGCAGTCACTGCTTCAATGGGTTCTTTATGGGTGACTTTCCGTTGATTGGATGACGAATAGTTATGACCGGGAGTATGTACGAGATGCACCTCCCGCAGGCTCTTGGAAAGAATTGGATACCGTTGATCGGGGCGATTGTTATTGTTGTCCTGTCCGAGAGTATTTGCGTACTGATATAACAAATTCATGACGCCGGAATCAATTTGTTCGACCGACTGATCCCATTGGATCACTGCTCGAAATACTTTCTGATCCTGCAAGCTGTCGAGAATATCGGAGATGATTGACAATCCCAGGATGTTGAGACGCCCCCCGACATGGATGAGTGCCAAAGCGCCGTTGGGGCCGATTCGTTCTCTGCGCAAGCGGAGTTGGCCGATCACATGCTCGTGCAAAGAGATCGTCACAGGCTTGCCATCGACTTCTACCGTCAACACGCTTTCGGGGAACGAAGAACTTGCCGAAAGTTCATCAAAATAGAACCACATCGAACCGGCTTCACCCGGTTTGACGGTGACGTTATCCGGTCGGTCCAGATTCCCAAAACTCATCGAACGACTATTTTCAATTTGAAATGAATGGCCGCGCACTTTTTCTGGGATCGTTGATTGCGGAACTGCGGCCTCATCCTCCAATTGAATTTGCACACCTTTGCGGGTCATGGTGGCGGGTTTTTTCGTGTTATTGATCAAGTGGATTTGACCAATCAGATAACGATGCCCGTTGTTGCTGCCTTCGTAAACAATGCCATAATCAGAATTGCGAATGAGAAGCAGAACCCGATCTGTTTGTGGTTCGGGTTTGAAAGGCTTCCCTGAAAATTCGACGGCGTGTTGACGAACGAGCTGATGTTCTCTCAGAAACCAGGGCAGTCGCTTTTCCGACTCTTTCGGAATCTTGTCAGAGTGAGATTCGTGGGAGTGATCGTGCGACTCAACGGCAGTGGTTGTTGCGGGGCCCGAGACGTTTTGGGCAGAGACCGGTGAACCGCTGAAACCCCAGACTATTGTTAGGCTGAGAGCCGTTACGAATTTCAAAACCGAATTTCGAAGATTGTCGAAGAGCACGGCAGAATCTCCCCCGGAGAACAAAGCCTCGGATTCAGCAGGGTCCGTCCTGACCGTTCACGTTGGCGAGTCTCTTCAGGATGCCAGAGATGAGCCTGTAATACCAGTGCAATCCGCGTAAACCGCACTCTTTACGCAACAATCGGTTCCAGTGCGATTGTGACATTCAAACTTTGGGATTCCCCCGGAGCCAGAACCTGCCATCCGGTTTCGATCTCGGTGAAATTCACCGCATCGGTCATGCAGGTGTACGGTTCCAAGCAGACTGCATCGCGACCGGGAGGCGTAAAGATGATCATTTGAGTGAATTCCGGACTGAATGATTGGGTAATCTGATATCCGACGGCTTCATCCATAATTTCACATCGCTCCACTCTGTTAATGAGCCGAAACGCATCATCAAGCGAGACTTCACCCATGCGAATGCCTTCAGGCAGTTCACTAAGAGGCCCTGTGAGAGGACCGGTTTGGCCGGTTGGCAAACATTCTTCGAGTTCCCATTGTGAATCGACCGGCGCTTGAAACAGGCAATCGCCGACCTGACTTTGGGAACTCAAGGGAAGTCGAAAATAAGCATGTGTACCGAATCCCCAGGGAAGTGGAACGGAGTCAGGGTTTTCGATTTCAACATCCAACGACAATGCAGCATCGCTCAAGGTGTAAGTGCAGCGAATGAGAAAGTCGGCAGGCCAAAACTCGCGCCTCTCGGGAGCATCGACCGACAATTGAAATTCTGCCGTGACGCGATGACCACTTTGCTTGATCACGCGCCAAGGACGATCAAGACAGAAGCCATGAATGGCGTTTGTCTTGTTAAACGGAACCTGATCGAGCGGAAGTGGGTAAGTTTTTCCCTCCCACTCAAAATGATCGCCTCGGATCCGATTCGGAAATGGAAACAGCAATGGGATGCCGTGACCGCTGGGGCGAGAATCGGCTTGCGGAAAACTCTCTTCAGCGTCGATCAGAGAAAAGAATTTTCCGTCTTGATGAACGATGAAGTTAAAGCAGTTGAAGCCGAGAGTCGGTGTAATCTTTGCGGTCGTCAGAGAATCGGGCATTGACAGTTCAACGACATCAGACATAGCGCACCCCGCTTGGAATCAATCAGCAGATGAAGACGCAACGAGCAGGAACTATTGAGCTTGCAGATTGTCCTGATACAGCTTTTGAATCGTGTCAGCATTAACGGTCACTTCGCGAGTGAAGCCGGTATGGGCTCGTTCATAATTGACTTTGTCAGCCAGATGCGCTGCTGCGTGTATTGCGTGAGCGACCGTTTCGCGGTCTTCCTCAGACAAATCGGAAACGCTTTCATCCCAGAAGGTCTTTGTTTCCACGACAAGTGATTCCAGTCGGGGATCGTACTTGTTGTAGGCAGCCATGGCGTTGTCTCACTTTGTAAATTTGAACTGTGAACGATTCTTTTTCGCACAATACCGAAGTTGATTTCAGTATATCCCTTGATTGCCGAAAAGATAGTCAATCGATCGGCCGGAATGGCTCTGATGAACGACAAAAAGGACGCAACACACGAGTCGGAACATCTTTTCAGGATCCAGCTTACAGCGAGTCTGAAGATTGTGCGGCGAGATGCCTGAAGATCTCGCACGGAGATCGGGCAACTCGCACATTTGATGAGCAACCGGGTGTCGTGGTCAGGAATTTCGTGGTTTTTTTAGGCTTCTAAAGCACTGTTTTCTAAGGACTTTAGAGAAAATCCCGATCTGAGGGTTTCCTGTCAGGCACGCCAATTGCTTTTCGTTACCCTTGTGCCATGCCCATGGAGGTAGAAGGCATGGCTAACAAAACAGTCACAGACGACCCGGCGTCTTCCCGACGGAAGACTCGCAATGGAGACAGCAAGCCGGGGATCGAAACACGTCCGAATTTTCTGCGTAGAGCGTACGCGCAGATTGCGAACCTGGAAAACGATTCACCGTGAAAAACAGAAAAGGGACAAACATGAATTTGCACAGAGTGCTCCTGGCATTCCTCGTCGGAGCGGTCCTCATTGGCGGACCAGCGACAAACGTACCTGCTTGGGCGCAAGATGAAACGCCCGAGACGACTGCGGAAGAAACCCCCGCAGAAGAGACAGAAGAAGAGGCTGCTGCGGAAGAAGGCGAAGAAGCGGGCGCAGAAGATGCAGCACCCGCTGAAGAAGAAACTCCTTACTTCAAGAAGGAAGAAATCGCCTACAGCATGAACACCATGATTATGATGATTTGCGCGGTGCTCGTGCTCTTCATGCAGGCCGGTTTTGCCATGGTGGAAGTTGGCTTCAACTCCTCCAAAAACGCTGTCAACATTCTCTCCAAAAATCTGATGGACCTCTCTGTGGGTGCCATTCTCTATCTGTTCATCGGGTTCGGATTGATGTATCCGGGCGATGATGGTGCGGGAGCTTGGTTCTACTGGCCCGGTTTTGGTCCTTTCGGACGAGACAATCCAGATTTTGGTAGTGCTTATGATTTAGACTATGGAATCAGTTACTCTTCAGACTTTCTGTTTCAAGTTGCCTTTGCGGCAACGGCTGCCACGATTGTTTCGGGTGCCGTCGCAGGACGTATGAAGTTCACTGGTTACCTCGTCTATAGTGCAATCCTGACCGGTCTCATTTACCCAATCTCGGGTATGTGGAAATGGGGTGGTGGAGTACTAGATGCCCAGGGATTCCAGGATTTCGCCGGTTCTGTTGTGGTACACGCTGTGGGTGGATTCGCCGGTTTGGCGGGTGCCATTCTGCTCGGCCCCCGTATTGGTCGCTATTCCGAAGACGGAAAATCACAACCGATTCTGGGACACAACATTCCTATGGCTGCCTTGGGTGTATTCATCCTCTGGGTCGGTTGGTACGGATTTAACCCAGGGTCACAATTAGCTTACACATCCAATCTTGACGCTGAAGCAACTTCTTATATAGCAGTGACAACTACCTTGTCTGCCGCGGCGGGAGCTGTCATTGCTATGGCTCTCTCTTGGGGAATGTTCGGCAAGCCCGATCTCTCAATGGCTCTCAATGGTGCCTTGGCTGGACTAGTCGGTATTACTGCCAACTGTGATAGAGTATCGATGGAAGAGGCACTCATCATCGGTGCTGTTTCCGGTGTGATTGTTGTTCTGGCGATCCTCGCCTTGGATAAACTGAAAATCGACGACCCGGTCGGTGCTTTCCCGGTCCACGGAGCCTGTGGTGTCTGGGGTGGTATTGCTACCGGTATCTTCGGTGACATTCCACTGGCTGACTTTCCCGATATGACACGAGCAGACTTTTTGATGGTGCAAATCAAGTCAACCGTCATCATCTGTGTCTGGGCGTTTGTGACAATGTTCATCCTGTTCTTTATCCTCAAAGCAATCGGAATGCTTCGCGTTTCTGCTGAAGAGGAAATTAAAGGACTGGATATCGTCGAGCATGGAATGCCGGCCTACAACGACTGATCTTGATCAGTTCGTGTTAGCAGCAACTCGAAAAGGAGTCGCCAAGATGGCGGCTCCTTTTTTTGCGCGCATTTTGTTTGATTTCGATCGAAAAAATGAAATTGAGCTAATAGAGGAAAACCTGTTAGAATCCTGTCGATCACAATTTGATGGGCAAGGACTTCCCATGACGACTACGTCACACTCCCCATTTTCCACTTCAACAGGTCTACTGCGCCAGATGGAGCAGTTTGATCCGCAAGCTTGGGAACGCTTTACGAAAATCTATGGAGGGTTAGTTTATTGTTGGGGTCGGCAATTTGGTCTCTCTCCCGAAGATGCCTCCGACCTCGTCCAGGAAGTGTTTCAGTCTGTCCTGAAGGCCATCAATCGATACGAACATCAAAGCTTTCGAGGTTGGTTATGGACGATCACACGCAATTGTGTGCGAGACCGTGAGGGAAAACCCTCGGTTGATCGGACTCCACGCGGTGGTAGCGATTTTCAGTCTTTTCTGCAAAGTATCCCCGAACCGGAAGAGCTGGACCACCCCCTCACTCGGCAGAGCCAGGCATTTCTCTTACGGCAAGCACTCGAGCAAATCCGTGGTGATTTTGAAGAACATACCTGGCAGGCATTCTGGCGTCTTGCCGTAGATCATCACCCCGTTGCAGAAATTGCCTCAGATCTGAAGCTGACCGAAGTTGGTGTTCGGCAGGCAAAATTTCGTATTTTACGTCGGCTCAAGGAAGAGCTGGGACGAATTTAGAAAATCTTAAACTCATTCTGCTACTGACTTTATCTCCCTTCTTTTGTCAGTAAATACTTTTTCGAGTAACGAGCTTCGGTTCTTAGTACCCGGAGGCTTCGTCGGGAGATGGTATTCCGTCGCGAGTCGCCGGGGAGTGATCTGCTCCCAACTCCTGGAATCTCTTATGACCGATTACATCGACAAATTACTGGCTGACTACGAAGAACAGCACGGTACTGCCGCCAACGCAGAGGATCCGTCGACGGTGTCGTTGCATAGCTTGATCGACGAACTCGATGGTTACATCGATTTGCTACAAGAGCCTCTGCCCGAGAGTGAGTGGAGTTATCTTCAGGAAGGTGAGTGTGAGCAGGCAATTGCCGCCGCGACTCATCTTCTGGACTATTCTTCTTTAGAAACTGGTTATGTCTCCCGCGATGATCAGAATCGCGTGGGAAGTTTGATCGGTAATTATCGGTTGATCGCACATTTAGGATCTGGCGGCATGGGGGCTGTCTACCGGGCGATCAATATTTCTCTCAACAAAGAGGTTGCCCTTAAAACTCTCCCGGCCAACCGGATGAAGAACCCGAAAGCAGTCGCTCGTTTCCAGCGTGAAATGCGAGCCATTGGGAAATTGGATCATCCTAATATTGTTCGTGCGTTGGATGCCGGAGAAGCGGACGGTCAGCCGTATTTAGTGATGGAAATGATGGAAGGTGTCAATCTTTCGTCGCTCATTCGTCAATCGGGAACATTATCCATTTCCGATGCCTGCGAAGTCATCAGACAGGCCGCAATTGGTCTGCAATATATCCATGAGCAAGGTCTCGTTCATCGAGATATCAAGCCTTCCAATATAATGTTGACGCGCGACGGTCAGGTCAAAATTCTCGACCTCGGGTTAGCTCAAATCGGAGGATTGTTTGAGGAGGATGAGTTAACTCGCACCGGCCAAGTAATGGGCACGCTGGATTATATGGCTCCCGAGCAAGCTTTGGATTCGGGTTCAGTCGATCATCGTGCAGATATCTATAGCTTGGGTGTCACGTTTTACAAGTTGCTGACAGGGGTAACGCCGTTTTCACATGAGCGATACAACAATCCACTGAAAAAAACCCGGGCGATGTTGGGAGAATCTACCCCTTCGGTTCTTTCACATTGTCCCGGGTTGTCAAAACGCATCGATTTGCTTCTTGAGCAGATGCTCGCTCGGAACCCCGATGAAAGGTCTCGAACAACATCTGAGATCATACCGGTGGTCGAGCTAGAGTCTCGAGGCCATCGCTTATTGCCTCTGGTCGACATGATATCGCAGGCCGATACATCTGCTGAGTTTTATTCTCAGTCGACAACGAAGTTTATTTTTAAGCAGAATCGATATTTAGTCGCGTTTGCTTTGCTCATGATTGTGGGCTTGGCTGCATTTTCCTTTTTTGATGTTTCGGAGCCTTCCTTGCCCCTGCCAGGACTGGCGTCAGTCCAAACCCATTCGACCGAACCGGACGAATTACTTCAGCAAGATACTATCGTCGAAGTAATCCGTTTTGAAAAGTTTTCCCCCGATTCTCCGCTTAATGTTTTGGTGCCTAAAGCTGGTGCTCTTGTGAATGGGGAGTTAGTTGTCATTGGTGACTGCAAGGAGTCATCGTCTGGAGGATGGAGAGGATTCCGGTGGAGTAATCTGCAGGGCTTTGAATATCTCACAAAGTCATTGTCTCCAATTTTCCAGGCTGTCGATACGACTCCCGATGGCTCACGGATTCTTTGTCGAGAAATGAGCGGCGAGACATTGTTATTTGAGAAGGATGAGTGGCGGCAGCTTAATTTTCGCTCGTCATTCCGGCCAAGGCAAATGTGTGGAAACGGCGAATGCCTTTGGGGAGAAAATTATGGCCCATTAGGGCTGCCATCTCTGGCTCGCTGGACACCTCAAACCGGCATCGAACAGTTTGAAACGGATGGGATCACTTACAGTGATCTCGGATTTATTGATGGGACTTGGGATGGCTCCACCGCCGTAGGTTGGAGGATAATTGATGTCAACGGGGAGCAGGAGCGATCCTATTTTCTCTACCGACGTGAGGAGGGTTTCCAGGACTTGGAGTTGGCATCCCGTGCCAACGAGAAATTTATCCCTGTGGCAATTTCACAAGATGGAGAACTCCTCACCGGGACGCTCTCAAATAGCAATGAATTGGCGATCTTCGAGAGGCACTCAAAGACTATTGTTGAACAGGAAGCTGGCTATCGAGGAAATATCATCAAGGGCATGAATTCAGATGGAACGATAGTCTGTGGCTACTCACCTTCAGAAGGGGCGTGGTTGTGGGTGCCAGGACGTGGGGTGTTCTTAATTGCCGATCTGTTAGCCGATAGCAATATCAAGCAGGATGACCTGATCCTGCATCGCTGTACTGGAATTACAAATAACAATCTGGTGTTTGGACACCTCTACCACAAGCAGAGTGGGCGAACAGAAGGTTGGGCGCTCGAGGTTCGATTAAACACGCAAGAATAACAGCCGTCAATCATGGCTATTAACCATGACTGTATCGTTCATTATGGATAAGAAAATGATTAGAGCTTGTCCTATAACCCTTTGAGAATAGTGAACACGCAGCCGAGTTGCCAGAACCCTTCAAACAAAAAAGCATGATACTCCCAACGCATCCCCAATCGCCGCAGATACTTCAACCAGGCGAAGGTGCGTTCCACT
>JAURQH010000065.1 GCA_030836185.1 Planctomycetota bacterium | reverse complement strand
GGCCTCCTGCACGACTTCCATTCAATATTTGAGTGATGATCCAAAATTAAATCTTACTCAATACCTCCGTGCTAAATTCAGTGGAAATCACTTATTGTCTCCCTTTTTGTTCCCAACAATGGTCTGAGCGACCGCTGTACTCAACTGGAAAACGGAAAAGTGGAGAGGTCGATGAAACCGGAGCGTCTTGCATGATCTCCATTTCGTCACATGGTCGTTGCCAATGACATCGGGAGAGGTTAGTTTCTTCAAATTCATTCCCGGTCAGGTGTGTTCGATTTGATCTTGCCCAAGGCCTCTTCAGCAGACCTTCGGACTAGGTATTCCTCGTCCTTCAAGGCTGCCAGTTCATGAAGAGCCATTGAATTTGTCGTCGGAAACTCTCCGACCGAAAGAAGTGAGCGGGCCTCGCCCTTACGCGCTGCAGCGACTCGACTGGACGGGAATCACACCCTTCGAGATCAAAGAGATCAACGCTCGCCCCAAAGGTTTTCGCGTTTCCTTCACGAAACCGGCAGATCGGGATGTCGCGGCAGACATTAATACTTACGCTCTGTCGACGTACACGCATATTTATCAACAAGGGTACGGCAGCCCGGAAGTCGATCATACGACACCCCGCGTTGTGAACTCGCTGGCCGCCGAAGACGGAATGTCGGTGGAGTTGCGGATCGATGGCTTAGTTCAGGGACACATTCACGACTTCGATCTGACTCCGATGAAATCTTCAGCAGGTGGGAAATTGGTTCATACGAAAGCGTATTACACGTTCAACGAAATTCCGAACCCTTGAATCAACGCCCAGATTTGCTTGAGGGACTTGCCGCTCTGTGACCGGTGAAGATCACTAAAGCGTGTGAAATGTCAACGGAGCGGCCTTGATGTAAGAAGAGAAGACTGGGCAAGAAGATCGAAGAGGCGAATCACTTGATTCGTCGAGGGTTTGTGACGATGTGCCGCGACTCATAATTCATTCGCAGCAGAGTTCAATTTCTCAACGGGCTGTTAACGTGACCGGAAATATTCCAGAACCTTCGATAATAGTATAATACTGACCGACTTCGACATCAAAGAATTCCTGTGTCTTTTCGTTGGGCCAGATAACCCTAAGCTTGTCGATTGAGGACTGAGATCCACAACCCACATGAATAAATTTTTGATTTGAACATTGGTATCCATCACCAGACGTGAGTTGATATTGCCGCGTTTCGGCACCCATTTCCACAACCACAAGAGTTCCGATGGCATCTCGCGCTGTGTTTTTCGCAACCAGTTCGAATGAAACTCCTGAACGATTTTCGACCTTCGTTGTGTTTGTGAGTAACAATGAGGGGCCATCGATTCTTCCTACGACAAGATCCGGCAATTGATCCATATTCCAATCCAGTCGAGTCACGGCACGTCCCACAATGCTGTTAATTTCACCAAGATTGATTTGCTCCAACGGCAATTGATGAAAACCAGAGCCGTTCCAATTATAGAAATGAGGTGGCATTGCGAAAGGTACCCCATTTCGTGTGAGATCGTGGGTGTAGCCATTAACGAGAAACAATTCTTGCTGGCCATCCAGGTCAGCATCGAGAAATTGAGTTCCAAACCCCAGCACCGGCAAGGAAGGGGAAGCAAGTCCATATTCTTGAGTCCGATCATGGAACAGGCCTGATTCGGAACCGCAATACAGCGTGTTGGATTCATGCAGAAAATTGGAAATGTAAAGATCCTGAAACCCGTCGCTATTACAGTCCGCAGCAGCCACTCCCATGCAGCCTTCAGCTTTACCAACTCCGTTGAATGCCAGACCATAGAGAGGGGCAACATCCTCCATCGAACGGGAAGTCCGAGAAGAAAAACGGTAATAATGATTCGCCACGGTATCGTTAGCGACAAACAGAGACAGGCGACCATGCTCACCACGCAACGCCAAAATCCCCAAGCCTTTCCCATTGGTTGATTCCGGGAGAAGATCTTGTGTGTGGTCAGTAAAAGTTCCATCTCCCTTGCCAAGCCAGATACGATCGCTTGCTGGATCGAAGTCCGTCGGGACGCACAGATCATCAATGTTTTTTCTGTCACGACAAACCCGGTCGAACAAATCAATCGCCGAGAGATAATTGACATCATAGAGATCGGGATAGGAATCACCATTAATGTCGGCAATCAAACAACTTGTCGTCCAGCGAGTCTCCTGCATTTTGATATCAGTTGTTGCATCCGAGAAAGTTCCGTCTCCGTTGTTCTTCCAGAGTCTATTGGTGCCCGTTTGTGCGACGTAAAGATCAACAAATCCATCGTTATTATAATCTCCTGCTGAGACTCCCTGACCAAAACCATTTTCGTTCAGAAATCCGGCAAACGCGGTCACATCCTGGTACGATCGCCCCTCCCGATTGCGAAACAATCGATCAGTCTGGGCTGGTGAATTCGTCTGTTGTCCGTCCCAAGCCCGTCCCTGAGAGCAGAAAATGTCGGGCGCGCCGTCACGATCATAATCCAGGGCCGCAATTCCCCCTCCCGTCAGCTCGAACATTCGATACGTGGTTCCAGGGGTGCCATCGTAATATTCAAAATGAAATCCTCTATTCGCAGATTCGTTCTGGAAAGAAAGAGAGAGACTGTTCGCTGGAAGGGACTGTTCGCCCATTGTCTGGAAGGTTTCAGGGAGAGGATAGTGGGAAAAATCGAGTTCCTGTGCGGGATTAAACTTTGCCTGAGTAAGTTGCAATGGTAAATCGATCATTTCCTGGCTCAGAGAATTCACGGTCTCAATCAGTTTTTGGTTTCGAGGATTCGCCAGTAATGCAGACCGAGCCCAGGCATAAGCTTCCCAGAGTCTACCAACCTGGCGATAGGCTTGAATCAGTTCGAGAATGTCCTCCTGTGACGGTGTGTGATTCACCATGATGGTGGCTCGCTGAATGTCACGTAACTGATTGATTAAGCGAACGCGTTGGGTAAACAACTCGGCAAGCTCAATCTCTTTCTCCGTAATAAGGCTTTGAGCCAGTTGGTGGTTTCCCTGCAGAGACTCAGGTTGCATTCGGACAGCTTCCCAAAAACAGCGAATTGCAGACTTTTGATTTCCTGCCGAAGAAGAAATTTGACCAAGCAGCATCCAAGACTCAAATGATTGGGGATCTGCCGAGAACTCTTGAAACCACTGTTTCAGCTCTGAGGTCTCATCACAATTGAGCAACTGTTGCCCAAGTTGACCATGAAAGTTGTCGGGAAGACCTGGGAGTGATTCTGCCTGCCTCAGCAGTTGTAAGGAACGTTGATAATCCTGCGACGAGTTTGCGGCATGAGCTAGACCGAGGAGTGGATTAGGGTCTTCAGGATGATTTCGACGAGCAGTCTCCAGCATCTTGGAATTTATCAAAGATCCCGACTCACGTGAAAGCAACATCAGAAGATCAGTCGTTTGCCCGGCACGAATGAGACGCAAGACGTGCGGAATTGCTTCCCATCGACGACCACATAAACCCAGCAGTCGCGCATACCCGTCATTGGCAAACACATCGTCGGGACTCTCCGACAAAATCTCGAGATAGACCTCTTCAGCCAATTGGAAGTGATAAAGCTCATAGTGCAGAATTTCCGCTTTTAATTGTCGAGCTTCATCCCATATCCGATCGGATCGATGTTCGATCAAATCCAATTCTTGAATGGCATCTTCCAGTTGGCCCGTTTCGTGGTAGATTTTTGCAGACAGCAGAAGTGCGGGACTATCAGTATGATCGCGTTCGAACAATTGCTTGAGAACACCTTTCGCTTGTTCCAGCTGACCGTCGGCATAAAATTGTTCGGCTTGGCGGTAGCCAGTCTCAAAATCGGCGGATCTCGAAGAACCTAACCAGCGAAAAGTCATCACTATCGCGATCCCAATGATTGCGATCGTCAAATAGAGAAAACGTCGTTTTCCAGAAGCCCGACTCATTTCGTAAATCCTCAATTCAACGAGGGGTTACTGCGCGCGACTCCCATTTTTCACCGCGGAGCACGGTCGCTGTTGCTGAACCTTCCACAACAATGTAACGAGAATCAATCTTGGGGTCAGCAATCATGGTGGTTGATCCCGAGGGCCAGGAGACGATCACTTCAGTCACTTGGTTGACTGTTCCCAGGCCGAACTGAATCATTCGCTCGTTACTTGCCATGTACCCGTCTCCCGCTGTGAGCTGTCTCTCGATGTTCTGGCGATCCGCACGAACGGTCACTCGAGTTCCGATTGCGTCGCGGGCCGTTTGAACAGCATGCAACTCGAATGTCAAATGATGTCCTGCATTCTGAGAAACATTCTTCATGACGGAAACTTGAGCGTTCATGTTCGAGACAATAAATTCGAATCGACCATCTTGATTCCAGTCGATCTTCGCCAGACCCCGCCCCAGATACTTCTTGGCAAACCACGGTCCCGCCTGTTTCGAGCTAAGTTCCTGAAATCCTGAACCTGTATTTTGAAAAAACTGAGGAGGCATCTGATACGGAATCCCTTTGTCTGTATAGTCATCGACATGCCCATTGGTGACAACGAGATCAGGAAAACCATCGAGATTTGCGTCGAGAGATTGTGTTCCCCATCCTGTCATTTGGATGCTGGAGGTGTAGAGCCCTGAGGTTTTTGTAGTGTCGACGAAGAGGCCCGGATAATCCTGAAGATATAGGGTGTTGGATTCGTCATGGAAGTTGGTCACGAAGATATCGAGCTTGTTGTTATTGTCCCAGTCATCTATGGCGATTCCCATGCAGGCCATCGAAAGGCCATTTTCATTGAAGGCCAACCCTGCGATTAGGGCACGATTATCGAATTGGATATTATTCTTGGAATTAGAGGGTTTGTTCTCCAGGAGAAAATTTGCGACTTGGTCATTGGCAATGAACAGCGACGGCCTCTTCGCATCTTCCATCACAAAAGCGACAACTCCGAGTCCTTTGGAATCAGATTGTGGGGTCGCATTGGGAATTGACTGAAAGGTCCCGTCGCCCGCATTGATCCAAAGACTATCAGGCGCACCCGGAAAGTTTTTAGGTGAGCAGGCATGACCTTGGCAAATACGAGAGTAGAGCCCTTCACCCTGAAGATAGTTCACGTCGAACAGGTCCGGAAAACCGTCGGCATTAAGATCACAGATCATGACGCTGGTTGTCCATGACTCGTCGAAAATTCCAGCGAGATCGGTGACCTGGGTGAAGCTTCCATCTCCCATATTCTGATAGAGACAGTTGCGCCCGACATTCGCGACGTAAAGGTCAGGGAATCCATCATTATCGAAGTCACCAACAGAACAGCCTTGTCCGAAGCCAGAATCAAGACCGGTGAGAGCAAAGGAAACATCTTCGAATCGTGACCCAGAGTGTTTGTTGCGAAAGAGGCCATCGGTTAAGCCTAGACTGTATGAAGGAGCATCTTCTCCTGTCTTCCACAGACTTCCTTGAGACAGAAACACGTCAGGCTGATGATCGAGATCATAATCAATGATTGCCACACCCCCTCCGGATTGCTCAAAAGTCCGCGCTCCTTTGGTCTCAGGGTCGTCTGCATTGTTATACTGAAAATCGATGGCGTCTATAATTTCAAATTGAATTCGTGATCCAAGCTGGTAGTCAAATAGATTAGGTGATGGATTGGATTCAGTACTCCATTTATGGATCAATCGGGAGAGTGCAGGGATGTCCTTGAGGATTTGGCCCTTGATGGGGAGCTTGTCAGGCTCAATACGAGGCAGGTCGGGGGATAATTTCTGTGCATGATGGCTCAGTAGCTCGTCAGGCCAGGCTGATTGAGGAAAATTCTGTCGAGCCATTACTCCCCAGGCGCAGACTTCCCAGATTCGTCCTAATTGTTCCAGCAGTCGAGTGATTTCTTTGATGGCTTTCTCGTCTTGACCTTTGGATTGCAAGACTTGATCGATCGTCTGTGAGAGGTCAATCAGCGATTTAGAGTACGCAATCACTTCATTTGCTCGTGGATCCTCGAGAGTCAGAAGAGCTTGCCCAAGAAAGTAGTAGGCACGACGGTGAAAGGGGACACGAATCACCGCTTGTTCGAAACAATCGGCGGCGACACGTAACTCATCATGCTGTCGAGCCCATAAACCGCGAACAAACCAAATGTCTGAAGAGTCGTCAATGTCAGCTGGTAGAGATTTGTGCCAATCCTGAAGAAGACCATCATCCCTCTCCGCCATCAGCAATTCGCCAAGCATTGTGTGAGCGGAGGCATAATGCGGATATTCTTTCGTCATTTCAGACAAGAGGCTGCGGGCTTCCGGTGTTCCATTGTTGTAGGCTTGTGTCGCCAGAGCGAGGCGGACGAGCGGATCATTCGGTGACTGTTTCCGGCATTGACGCAGGAATTCTTCCTGTTCGATATGACGTCCAAGGTCGGCTGTGATACCGAGTTCGAGATAATCGGCATTCCCACTCTTGACGAGTTCATAATAAGAGTCGAGAGCCTCCCAATGACGTCCCGAAAGCGAGAGGAGCAAACCTATGCGTTGGTGCGTCAGGCCGTTTTTGGGCTGATATTGTAATATCTCATGATAGAAAGGTTCCGCTTGGGAGAGTTGGCCGCGATTAAGAAAGACCTCGGCGGCATAGAAGAGTGCTGCTTGGCCCTCAACAGTCGTTTTGTCGTGATCGGCTACTTGAAGATAGATTTTGATGGCTCGATCATGATTTCCAGATTTTTGAGCTGCCTCTCCGACGAGTAATTGGAGTTTCTGCCAAACTTTTTCATCGGGAGAAACAGCCTGGGCGATTTGCTGAACCAATTCATACTCGGAATTGCGGAGAGCTTCCTGCGTTTCAGAGAGAATAGCACGACTGGATGGCTCGGGTTCAGAAGAACATCCACTGTACAAAATGCAGAGAGCAAAAACAGTTGAGATCGTCATCGACCTGCTCTTTTTACTCTCACGCATTGTTGTATCTCAGCTAGTTAAACCATTATTCGATTTTGAAATCAAATGTGTTGTCGCCACTCGACTTGACGTCAGCTTCCAGCGGTGTCGTGTCTGAAGAGGTGTAGGCGGCGGGGACGAGTTGTTTGGTGCCTCCGGCCCCAGCTGCCGCATGTTCTGAGGCGACAGGCTCGCCTTTGGTCACAGCTTCGTGTTCAGCGTCTGCATCAGAGATTTCACCTGTCACTTCCGATTTGGTAACCACGACTTTGTATTTTCCCTCTGCTGCTCCGTCATCTGCATCGTAGGTACGAAGAGTGAAATTTCCGTTGTCGTCAGTTGTGGCAATGGCAGTTGGTTGATCTCCCTGTGGTGCAAATGCCACTGTTGCTCCAGCAAGTCCTGAACCGTTCATTGTGACAGTACCGGTGACGGGGAAAACGGGAACTTTATTGTCATCGCTGGCACCGCCTCCACAGCCGAGGAGCAGGGCTGAACAAGCAATCGAACAGAGCAATGGAGTGAGACGCATCATGATGTAACTCTCTTTTCTTGAAATAAGATAGACCTTGGAGTGATCACCGAATCGATCAGTTTACAACCGAAAATACGCGCACTCACAATTGATAAAAAAACCTTTCGTATCGAGCATTACCCGACACGAAAGGAATCATACGATTCGAGAAATTAAACTTCAAGCAATCGCTCAAAAGCTGACTGATTCGCCTCCCCGAATTGAACCGAGTGCTCCCCAGACTCCATACGGACTGGGATCACCACCGTAAGGAATTGCACCGGCCAAGTTTCCGGTATCGATGTTTTCGCTGATAAAGCGGACGGCCCCATCTCCCATTAATACTTGTACACCACCGGTGTGGAGGCTTGCAGCCGACATCACTCCGTCTCTCGCGTCTCCACCCCCATGATGACAGGAGGGGCTGTTCGGTGGAAGAATTGTCAAAAAGCTGGTGAAGGAAGGAGCACCATCAAACGCCCGAGTTCCCCGTCTTCGCTGGACACCACCCGTATACACGCCTTGTGAGTTCACAGACGCCAGACATTCCGGAGGATTTTGGCGACCACCTTGGGAAACAAAATTGGCAACAGCTCCCGTTCTGATGCTGTTGGCACCATTTTTTGAGACAATAAGCTCTCCCATGGCAATCGTATTGGAAAGACCATCAATCACATCAGCAAAGCGGCGAGGTCCGCCAGCTTGTCCATCATTCCTGACCGAGAGGAAGAATCCACGGATTCCTCGTCCACCATTTCCATGCCAATCTGAATTGTAATCCCAAGCATTGTCGCCCCGGCAGAAACTGTAATTGGTTCCTGCAAAATTTTCATCACCATTTGCTGAATCAGACGGACAGCGAAGGTAGGGCAGTCGTTGCCTCACACAGGGGACGCCAGCCTGCCACGGAACGGAGTTCCCCGTAGTTTCCAGATTCTGCGTCGTTTGCTGAAACAGCGGCGCCTGGTCCATAAATGGTAATAGAGCTAAATGAGCACTGAAACGGCGAAATATATTTGGCTGCCCGCCAACATTAGCACCTTCCGGTGTACTGGCATGAGGCAGCACGGTGTATGTATCGTGATAATTGTGAAGGGCAAGGCCGAGTTGTTTCAAATTATTCTTGCAGGACGAACGCCGAGCCGCTTCTCGTGCTTGTTGCACAGCGGGAAGCAATAATGCCACCAGAACTGCGATGATCGCGATGACCACCAGCAATTCAATGAGTGTGAAGGCACGTCTTAGACGTAGATTTGCCATAGGAAAGTTCCTTTTCAAAAATGTGTGTGTAGGAAGAAATTAACTATTGATATGTTGACCGCCCTCAGAGAACTTGAAGGCTGAACCATTTTTATTATAACAAATTTTTTAAGAGAACCAAACAATGTTCCAACATTACTAGACCCCATTGAGCATAATGACCAAAACAGAGATCTTTCGTTCACTGAATCTCGGAATGTTGGCCTTCAATGCCATCATGTGAGCCGATTATGACCTAAATTTAGGCCAGCGTTGGTTTTCAGGGCGAAATCTTGTTGGCTTGACTACCCACTCAAACCCTATAAACCACTCAACAAGTCTGTTCATAAGCCGAATCGTGGGCGAGAATGAGATTTTTGAGGTGAGGCCAAGGAAGAATTTCTCAAGACGAATGAACTGATTTATCGAAAGATTTCGTGACGATGTACCGTTATTCAAACAATCTTTCGCGGGAAAATTTGGTGTTTCAACGAGTTGATGAAGCGTTGCGTTCGTGCCAAATTGAGTTGGGGAAGGCAGACGATTGGTTGCGCCTATGAAACATTTGTCAAAAACGTTTCTTTTTTATTCGATTTCCGCGATCGCTTACTTTTTATTGATTGTTTATCTGTTACGACCGATATTTCCGCTGAAACAGTCGCGAATACCGATCAAGCAAAATCATTTGCAAGTCGTCGCAATGTTCAATGCCTGGACAATCTGGTGGAATGCCGAATCCTTCCAGCGCACTGGAACTGATTACATGCAAGCTCCGATTTTCTTCCCGGAGCGAAACGCATTCGCATTCTCAGAACCACAGCCAGCAACTTTGCTGGTGGCTCCATTATTATGGTGGGGCAAATCTCCCGCGTATGCCTATCAGGTGTACCTGATCTCCTCACTGTTTCTCAACGCCTTTCTTACTCTCTGTCTCGTCAGATACTTTCGACAAACCCGTTTGCTCTCTTTTGTGTCGGGCTGTTTGATCCTCACGCTACCTCTGGTGCATGGAGTGATCCACGTCTTGCAACTGGTTCCCATCTGGAGCATCATCGGGACATGGTTCGCGATGCGTTGGTTCCGAACGCAACCCTCTTATCGACGAGGACTTCTCGCGGGGCTGTGCCTCGGCTATTGCGGTTGGGTCTGTCTGCATCAAGCCCTGTTACTGACAATTCTGCTGAGTCTCACAGCCTGGCCTTTGTTGAGAGGCATCAAGTTCAGCCAGGTCATCGGCCCCTTACTACTAGCAGCCTTCGGAGCAATATGTTTGATCAGGCCGTTTGCAGTCGTGATGAAAGAAACGCTGGAAGCGCATCAATTCGCACGCGCTGACGAGCTCATTCAAAAACTATCGGCCCAACCGCAACATTATCTGCACCTTCCAGACCACCCGCTTTTGACTTTCAATTCGGTCGATGCACTACCTCGGCATCAGCTTTGTCCGGGATGGTTAAAAATCGGACTAGCAGGATTCGCCATCGGCTTCACCTTCTGGAGACGAAAATGTCGTCCTTGGATCATCTTCTTGACTCTCACAGGCGTTGTGGCTTTTCTCTTCTCCCTCGGTCTGCATCTGCAGGTGGGGAACTGGAAACCCTGGAACTCGTTAGGACATTGGATCCCCGGCATTGCGCAAGTCCGCAGCGTTTATCGATTCGCTTTTTTTGTTCAACTCGCTGTCGTTTTTCTGGCGGTCGAAGGGCTCAGTTTGATCGGCACGCTGGTGCGACTTTCCACTCGCACAAAATTTACTCGTCGATTGGCTTTATTTGGTTTTTATCTTTTATGTGGATTGGCAATCTTTGAAACATGGCCAGTCGCACCGACTCAGGCGGGAGTACCTGTTTGGAACAAGTCTCGTCCCTGGATCGAATACCTGCAGTCTCATACTCCTCCTGGGAAATCGATTGCCTGTTTGCCGTTTGCAGACGGAAACCAACTTTCCCAGTACGATCTGACGGCACGATGGATGTATTATGGGACGATGCACGGTCGACCGTTAGTCAACGGCTATTCGGGATTCTTCCCCGAGAGTTACTATGATCTCCGTCGACTCGTTAACGAAGAGTTTCCCTCCCAGAAAACATTCCAGGAATTTCGAGCAAGACAAGTCGAATTCCTGGTTGTTTTGCGTTCTGTCTATGCAAGAAAAGAAATGTCAGCTGCTGTCGAGGCTAAAGAAGTGGAACATGTGCTTGCAGACTCCTCGGGGATTGACATATACCGATTGATGCCGGCAACAGAAAGGCGACCGTAATGGTTTCATCGGACGATTCAACAACACCTGCGGAAAAATCCACAAAGAGCTCTCAGTCAGCGAAGACAGATTCTCATAATGGAAAGGAAAAGAGGCCCAAAAAAATTGGTCGGAAAATTCTGTTCTCGGGAGTAACGACAATCCTGGCTCTCTCGCTGATCGAATTGATATTGATCGGTGTTGGCGTCAAACTGTAAACATCGGTCAGAAAACGTAGCGCTTGTCCGAGGGATTGCAAAAGGGTATCTTCATTCATGATGATCTCCCCGTCGGTGGCAGCCGACGAAAATTGAGAAATTGCGAAGGGCAAAGTTTGCCCTCCGGGAGACCATCTCTCAACTTTCAACAATTTTTGGGACACCCCCTTGGCCCTCCGTGAGGAGTCTTAGACATGATACGACGAAGAATTGAATCTTCGAACACCTGTGATATCACCTGTGAGCACGCTCGCGCGAAAGAGGTGTCGTATGTCGATTCGAGCCGCAATGTCACTACGCTCCTGGTCTTTGCGATTGCTTTTGTTTTGGGTATCGGTGACTGGGTCGTCGCAGACTGGATCGTTCTTCAGCAGCAGGTCGCGGCGGCGCCGATGAATTTCGCGAAGCCGGTCCAGCAAGCGAATGTCGAAGTTCTCAACGGCACGGATCTGCTGAGCGTCAGCGAGATTAAGAGGATTTTACGCCGAGCTCAGGACTACGCTCGGGAAGGCAACGCCGGCGACGCCGTGGTGCTTTATCAACAGCTGCTGGATAACGCCCGCGGAACGCTCGCCACGCTGGACGACAAGAAGGACATATACCGCCCGTTACGTTTGTTGGTTGAACGCGCGTTGTCGGAGAACGGGGACCTTCTGAGCAAGTATCGTTTGGCTGCAGATGGCGCGGCCCGTGGATTGCTGCTGACCGCAACGGGGGACAAGCAGTTGCCTGTGTTGCGTGAGGTGGTCCGCCGCTTTTTCATGAGCTCCGTGGGTGACGATGCCGCCTATCGATTGGCTGCCGTGTTGATGGATCGTGCCGAGTTCATCGAGGCACGTCGGTTGCTCAACAAGGTCCTGACCCACCCGGATCGTCCCGCCAACAGTTCCGCCCTGCTTCTTCGATTGGCAATTGTCAATGCACGCGTGGGGGACGTGCAAGGTGCGGAAGCTGCGCGTAAGGAGTTGATTGCAGCCGGCGAGGCGGACGAACGCCTGTTGCTGATCGATAGGGAGATCATGATGGCCCAGGCGGCCAATCGTGACAGCCAGCCGGCTGAAGGTTGGCCACTGGAATTGGGCAATCCCTCGCGAACTGGGCACATGAAGAGCCTTCCTGAGAAGAGCGTGCAGAAAGATGCGATCTGGACAGGCATCTGGGATGAAACCTATCGAGCCAACATCCGTGTCCCCGAGATCAAGGGCGTGTCCTACTCCGGCAAAAACTGGAGAGAGCAGAGTCGATCACGATTGGTCGGGCGTTGGGAGCAGAATGGTTGGCTGCCGACGACCAAGCTCCTGCTGTCGGGTGGTCAGGTCCTTTTCAAGAGTCATGCCCACAAGACGTCGACTGACGACGCATGGCGACCAGCCCTGGTCTGTCTCGATGCTGAAACCGGGAAACTCAAATGGGCTGACCCCGAGCAGAGCGTCTCCGACACGAGTGTCGATTTCTTTAATAACTACTTCGGCCCGCCCGGCGACAAGCCCACCTCACCCGAAGAAGTCGCATTGTTTGGTGACACCGTGTCGCGCGATCTGACATTAATCGACAATATTGTCTATCACCTCGAAGGACAAGTCGTTTGGGGATCGACCGCAAAAAGACGTTTTTGGGAAAGTGAGTTAGGCAACGCGTTGGTGGCGACTGACGCCCGCACAGGCAAACGACTTTGGAAAGTTCTGGGAGACAAGTCCTCTGAGCGTGATCCCAAGAATCGCAACGCTGTGCAGTCGGTCCGCGACGTACGCAAGTTCCTCGCGTCGCCGACACCCGCAGGCCGGCTGTTGCTCGTGCCTGTGTCGCGAGGCCAGGAGCTGTATCTTGAAGCACGCAGCCGCAATCCCGTTGACAAGGGCAAACTCGTCTGGGAAGCGTTTCTCTGCGCAGAGCCGCGTCAGAACGCACTGGGGTACACGACGCGATGGTCTTCGGTGGGAGTCTCGGTGGATGGTGGTCAGGCCTACGTTGCCACGGGTTACGGCTTCGTCTGCGCTGTGGACCCAATCGATGGCCAGGTTCACTGGGCCGCCCGGTACCGCCGGACCACGGATACCAGCGCATGGTCGCGTGTGGTGAATTCGTACGGGCCACCGCGCGAATTAGTGATTGGCTGGGCTGAGGACACTGTCATCCCCATGGATGACACGCTGCTGCTCATGCCGTCCGACGCGCCCTACATCCATTTCATCAATCGCCAGACCGGCGAATTGATCCGTCGTGTTCCCCAGGGCAACAGCAAGTATGTCCTGGGAGTGCTGGGTGACGGGCTTTACGTGGC
Organism: Planctomycetota bacterium; assembly: GCA_030836185.1. Lineage (GTDB taxonomy): Bacteria > Planctomycetota > Planctomycetia > Planctomycetales > Planctomycetaceae > JABURQ01. Next base: position 279 of record JAURQH010000065.1, on the reverse strand, counting down.
CGGCAACGATCATGTCCGGAAGCTCAGTATTCTCACAGGTCAACCTGTGGCCATGGCCAATGACTCGCAAGGCATTGTGCGTTCGTTGGGTCGTGGCGCGTTGACCGAGAAGGCTGTGTATGTGCCGGTGAAAGACGGCATCGTCATTCTCGATCCTAAAGATCTTAACCGTGTCGGCGATATCAAGGTCGACAATCCTGAAGAAGTACAGATCGGTGAAGCTCGTGACGAAAGGGCGGGAGACCCGGTGGGCAACCTGGTATGCGATGGGCGTTATCT
>JAURQH010000064.1 GCA_030836185.1 Planctomycetota bacterium | reverse complement strand
GATGCCGAAGGGCTTCGTGCAGCACTCGCAGACCTTAGCCGTTCGACCACAGAGCGGTGCTCGATTCAATGCGATTTTCTTTGCGATAAATTGCTGACGTTGACTGACAATAATGTGGCCACTCATCTGTTCCGCATTGCACAGGAAGCCGTCAACAATGCCGTTAAACACTCTCAAGCGGAAACCATTACGGTGGAATTACTTCCATCGGTCGAAGGGGTGACTTTGTCGATTATTGATGATGGACAAGGCATTGATTCTTCTCACATCGACCAAAATTCGGGGATGGGCCTCAGCATCATGAAATATCGATCCAATTTGATCGGAGCCTCATTCCAAATTGCAAGTGACCCGGAAACGGGTACCTGTGTCTCTTGTCATCTCAAATTACCTCATAATCAAGAAAGCCAATCCCATGCATACCACTGAACAGCAGGTAAGAGTTCTCATTGTTGACGACCATCCTTTTATGCGGCGTGGTCTTGCTCAAACGATTAACGACATGTCCGATATGATGGTCTGTGGCGAAGCCTCCGACAAAGCGGAAGGGCTTGTTAAAGTTGAAGAGCTGACTCCCGACTTGGTTGTGATCGACATATCGCTGGGCGATGGCAGCGGCATTGAGCTCATCAAAGAGATTAAATCACGGTGGCCTAATACCAAAATGCTGGTTTCCTCCATGCATGACGAATCTCTCTTTGCTGAGCGTGCGATTCGTGCTGGCGCTCTTGGGTTTGTTAATAAAGGGGAGAGTTCTGATGTTTTTGTGGACGCGTTGAGAAAAGTGAAAGACGGTAACACCTATCTCAGCAGTCGCATGACTGATTATATTCTCAATCAGTTTGTGAATTCGCCTGAAGAACCACGTAAGTCACGCATTGATTCTTTGTCCGACCGAGAAATCGAAGTCTTTGAACTGATTGGTCGGGGATTGATTACCAAACAAATTGCCGCAAAGCTCGAGTTGAGTCCGAAGACAGTCGAGACTTATCGCGAACACATTAAGATGAAACTAAACCTTGCCAACGGTACGGAATTGACACGCCATGCCGTTCAATGGGTTTTGGAACAGGGGTAGTTTCAACTCTTCCATTGTTCTCGCAATTCGTGAGCACGTAGCTTCATGTCAGCGTGCTCTTCTTTTTTGTCTCGCAAGTTATCGATGTTCTTTATCGGGAAGGTCATGCGTCGGTTGTCTTTGAGTTGGTCGTAGTTTCGATCAAGAAAATCCCAATAAAACGTGGTGATCGGGCAAGCGTTTTCACCTGATTTCTCTTTGTAGTAGTATCGACAGTCTGAGCAGAAGTTGCTCATCTTGTTGATGTAATTGCCGGTTGAGCAATAAGGCTTCGTTCCCACGATACCTCCATCCCCAAACTGGCTCATCCCCAAAGTATTTGGAAGCGAGACCCAATCAATCGCATCGACGTACATCGACATATGCCAATCGTGAAACTCTTTGGGGTCAGCGCCATAGCTGAGTGCAATGTTACCCAAGACCATCAAACGATGAATATGGTGAGCGTAACCGTGTTGAAGGACATGTTGCATACTATTGCGAACACAATTCATCTCGGTCTCACCCGTCCAGAAAAATGACGGTAATGATTCCGTTTGTTTCAGATGATTCATTTCGGCATAGTCAGGCATATGGTGCCAATAGACTCCTCGAACAAATTCTCTCCAGCCCAAGATCTGTCTCACAAAACCTTCAACGCTGTTCAGCGGAGCGTCTCCCGATTGATATGCTTCGACAGCCGCATTAACACATTCCTGCGGACTAAGTAATTTGACATTTAGCAACGCAGAAAGGCGAGAGTGATACAGAAACGGCTCATCGCTCCACATAGCGTCTTCGTAGGTGCCAAACAGCGGCAGGAGATCACGTACGAAATGTGAGAGCATACGTTGGGCATCGCCGCGAGTCACGGGAAGTACAAATGAATCGAGAGTGCCGGGATGATCTCTGAATCGAGATTCGATCAGAATAGAAACTTCCTCTGTAATCGTATCTCTTTGGAATGACATTGGCCGAATCTTACTTGGTGGGCCGTCGCTGCTGAAACTCTCTCGGTTATCATGATCGAAGTTCCACGAACCACCAATCGGAGTCTTACCATCTTCCATCAAGATCTGATGGCGCTTCCGCAACTCCCGATAGAAGTATTCCAGCATCAACGATTTGCGACCCTTGGCGTACTCAGAGAATTCTCTGCGTGAACAGTAAAAGTGACGATCAGCACGAATCTCCAATTCAATGTTGTTCTTCTTGGCGTAGTTGCTGATGGCCTGTTCGACTCGATAATCGCCCGGTTCTGTCATGATGAGACGTTCGGGAGAAAAACGATTCATGTCTCGATCAAGAACTTCGACAAAAGAACTACCTCGATCGTGGGATGGATTGGATGAGAGTTTGTGATAGTGAACAGTCCATCCATCATTTTCTAACTCGATACGAAAATGCCTCATCGCAGACAGAAAGAATAGAATCCGCTGCTTATGGGCGGGAATATAGGTGTTCTCCTCATCGACTTCGGCCATCCAGACAGAGTCTTGTTCCTGATCCGCATTGTCAAAGGCTGAGGAAGAGGGATCGAGTTGATCTCCCAGAACGAGTATCAAATTCCGCATGAATAATGGCCTTCAGAGAATCATATTAAAGACATTCTAGTCAGCGCTCTCTGAATGTCTGTTGTTGAAATTCGAAAAAACAGTGGGCATTCAGGGAGTCTTATGATGTGATGTTGTGTTGGAGTGTGAGTAAACTCTACAAACCGCGTCAAGACTCATGAGTATTCGATTTCGAAAGCCAACCAATGCCTGTCGTCCCAGCTCCCGAAGACAATAATGCGGCGGTATTGGCTGCCATGAGGACGGTTTCGACCACTTCGGAACAGTTTTCTGAACTGAAACAAGCGGCGGAAAATATGCTCTCCTCTCGCACGGCTCGTGATCGAGGACACTTCACACCGGCAGAAGATGAAGCAGTGCGTCGCTTATTGATCTCCTATTGGCAATTACGCTCGGCGACACTCGCGACGATTTACCAACTGTATGATGATGTGGGTCGGGGTGAAGTGAATAACCCGCGGTTATTTCTGCCGGGATATGCGGCAGCTCTCGTTTTGGTTGATGCGGCACGCTTTCTCCGCGAAAACTTTCACAACGAACCACTATTGCGTGCCAAGTTGAATGAGCCTGAACCCAACTTTGGAATACCTGCCGATGTCTATGAGACCGTTCAGAGTTCATTAACCGGTGTGACCCATGCATGGAGACTATATCACGCGGCACAATATTTTCAGGAAAATCGAGGCTTGTTGGAGAGCCTGGGAGCGAATGATGAAGATGCAGCCGAGATGTTTGCCATCATTGATCGGCTCTCCGAACGACTCAATGTTCGCTTGACCGACTATGCGACTGCACGCATGCGTTACCGGATGCGGCAACTGCGGACGATGTTTACTCGTGATCTCTGCTTTACGGCCATGTATCGGATTCAGAAGCTGGCCGGTGATTTGATGGCCGACTTCTATGTGAAACCCAGTCACGAGCCGGGAATGCCCGAATTGATCAAACAGGAACTACGCTCTCAGCTGATGCCGGGCGATGTCATGTTGACTCGGAAAGAATATGCCTTCACGAATTATCTTCTTCCCGGTTTCTGGCCTCACGCTGCTCTGTATCTGGGAGATACGGACTCGCTCACGTCATCAAGCCTTCGTCAGCACTCACACGTCGATCAACGCTGGGATCGACTCATCGGATGTGATGCCAACGATACGGGGCGAGTGTTAGAGTCGATGGCTGATGGTGTGCATATTCGCTCTTTGCAATCACCGTACCGCTGTGATTCGTTATTGATCCTGCGCCCTCGTCTTTCTTCAGCAGAGATTGGTGAAGCGCTTGCGAGGGGACTTCATCATGAGGGGAAAGATTACGACTTCAACTTCGATTTTTCACGAGCAGATCGTCTCGTTTGTACCGAGGTCGTTTATCGTTCCTATGATGACGTGGGCGGCATGGAGTTCCCACTGACACGTCGAACCGGACGTCTCACTTTGGCTGCGGAAGAGTTGGTCCGTATGGGGTTGAGCGATCATCAGTTTGAGATCGTGGCGACATACATTCCCGAAGCGGCTGAGGGAGTGTTGGTAGGAGATCGAGCTGTTGAGAAAGTTCATCCGCTGTTTCCGTAACTGGTTCTTTCCTTGATCACACCGAATTTGCATGCGATAATAAACATCATGAAACACACACTCTGCATTCTGACCTTACTGTTATTCTCCCCCGCCCTGCTCTCTGCGCAGGAGGCTAATTACGCGAAATTGCGTGATCAATTGCAGGCTCTCGGCGAGTTGATCGAACCGCCAAAGACTCATCTGGGATACACATTTAATCGTGGTAATACTCTCAAGGATATATTCTATGATGGAATTGAATACGAGGGAAAACCGACTCGTGTCTTTGCCTGGATCGGTCTGCCAGACAATGCCTCCAAGGAGAACAAAGTCCCCGGCATCGTTCTCGTCCATGGTGGTGGAGGAACTGCTTTCAAGGAATGGGTCGAATTGTGGAATTCTCAGGGCTTCGCTGCCATTAGTATTGCCGTCGAAGGCCAACTTGATCGACGAGTGCAAGGGACGGATGCGAAACGTCCTCCGTGGCAACAACACGAGTGGGCAGGTCCGAGACGAACCGGCATCTTCGATGACACCGATAAGCCACTCAAAGAACAGTGGATGTATCAGGCACTCGCGCAGACAGTGCTGGCGAATAGTTTGTTACGGTCCTTGCCCGAAGTCGATGAGACCAAAGTGGGACTCATGGGCATTTCGTGGGGTGGTGTGATTACGTCTGGAGTAATCGGAATCGATGATCGCTTTGCTTTCGCGATTCCCACTTATGGCTGTGGACATTTATTCGACTCCGACAATCAATGGGGACGCGCTCTCGGCAATAACGAAGTCTACAAGCAGGTTTACGACCCGATGAACTGGATGAGGCGCGTGAAGATGCCGGTCCAGTGGCTATCGTGGCCTAAGGACAGTCACTTTCCTCTTGATTGTCAAAGGGCCTGTTATCAGGCCACCAAAGGGCCGAATATGGTCTCCCTCATTCCCGGCATGGGACATTCTCATCAAGCAGGTTGGCGTCCTGCTGACAGTTACGCGTTTGCGAAGAGTGTGGTCGAGACCGGCAAGCCGTGGGCGAATTATGAAGATATCGACGTTGCCGACGGACAACTCTCTGTGAAATTCAGTTCCACAAAACCGCTCGACAAAGCGACGTTGATTTACACCCTGGAGACTGGATTCACGGGTGATCGCGAATGGCTGTCTCAAGCCGCTCAATTGCAGAACAAGGGCGACCAATGGATTGTCACATCGAAGCTGCCAAAAGGCACGGTCGGCTGGTTCATCAACGTCAACAGCGGCAAGCTGACTGTCAGCAGTGACTATCAGGGGAAGTGAGGACACTCTCGGCAGGGAGGCCCCTGCCCTACAAGATCTGATGAGTCCATTAACCGTTCAGCCGGGCGGTGATTTCTGACACAACTTGGTCCACGGGAACGCGTTCCTGTTCTAGTGAGTCGCGGTCGCGGAGTGTCACGCAATTGTCGTCGGCAGTGTCGTAATCAACCGTCAAGCAGTATGGCGTACCGATTTCATCTTGACGGCGATAGCGTCGACCAATCACTCCCGCTTGATCGTACTGGCAAGAGATACCGGCGGCTTTGAGGGCTCCGTAGATCTCTTGGGCTATTTCCGGTTGGCCATCTTTCTTCATCAACGGGAAGATGGCTGCTTTGATCGGAGCGAGACGCGGGTGGAACTTCATCACGGTCCGCGTTTGCATTTTGCCTTTCTCGTCAGGTTGTTCGTCTTCATGGTAAGCCTCACAGATGAATGCCAATGTGCCTCGATCAGCACCGGCAGAAGGTTCAATGACGTGCGGCACGAATCGCTCGCGGGTCTCGTCGTTGAAGTACGAGAGGTCTTTGCCGCTGCCTCGATGTTTCGGTTGGCCGTGCTCGTCGAGTTCGACAACCAGTTCATCGCCTTCTTTCTTGAGTTTACCTTCGGTGTGCGAACGTAGATCGAAGTCGCCGCGGTGAGCGATCCCTTCGAGTTCGCCATATTCGCCCGCTTCGAGGAATGGAAAAGCATATTCAATGTCGGCTGTACCGACCGAATAGTGGGCGAGTTCTTCTTTGTGGTGATCTCGCAGAATCAGATTGTCTTGGGAGATACCGAGATCCTGATACCACTGGTATCGTTTGTCTCGCCAGAAGGTGTACCACTTGGCCGATTCATCTGGAGCACAGAAGAATTCGATTTCCATCTGTTCGAACTCGCGTGAACGGAAGGTAAAGTTCCGCGGCGTAATTTCATTACGAAAACTCTTACCGACCTGAGCGACTCCAAACGGAACTTTCACACGGCTGGTATCAACAATGTTCTTGAAGTTGACGAAAATACCTTGCGCGGTTTCGGGCCGCAAAAAGGCGGCATCGTCTTCGCCGCCCAAAGCGCCGAGAGTCGTTTTGAACATCAGGTTGAATTCGCGCTGCTCGGTCAATGTCCCTTTAGAGGTGACATCGGGACCAACGACTTCGGTCAATTTGTCTTCAGGGAGTTCGGGCAGCGGGGTTGTTTCTCCCTCCCAGTCCAGTTTCTCCAGATACTTCTTTTTGAGACCGAAATATCGTAGTGCATTCGCATCGAGATCAGTTTGCACGTCTTCAGAATCAACCGCCGTGATAAAGACGGTTTCGGGACCAGCTTCTTCATTCTTCTTATGAGTGCCGGTGACCCAGCGACCTTTGATGTGATCGTGGCGATAGCGTTTTTTTGATTCGCGACAATCGACCATCATGTCGTGGAACAGATCGTAATGGCCGGAACACTTCCAGACTTGCGGGTGCATGATGAGTGCCGTTTCGACACCGACCATCTGATACGCTTCGGGAGCGCCGTTCGGGGCGACCAGTTCATTATGAAAGTCGACCATGTCTTCATACCAGACATTACGGACATTGCGTTTGAGCAACATGCCGAGCGGACCGTAATCCCAGAAGCCGTTTTGGCCACCGTAGATATCGGAATCTTGAAAGATGAATCCTCGCCGTTTACAGAGCGAGACAATTTCGTCCATGGATTTGGGCATGGCAGTGATGTTCAAAAAGTGGGAAAAGTAAAAAAGTACGAAAAGTCATTGGGTGATGGCGTTGCTCTGTTTGTTCCAGATCGGCACAAAATCAAACAGATCGCGGTCTCCGGCTCGTTCGATATCGGCAGTCAGACCGAGTTTCTGCAAGTTTCTTCCTCCTTGACTGTCGAGCATCGCTTGCCGGAATTGTGCCTCATTTTGCGAGTTTGAGCGCCAAAAGTCCAACGCCAGCCGAGTACTGTCGTTTTCGAGTTCAATATTAGGCTTTTTTTTCAACAGTCCAGCAACAACCGCCCCGGCAAATAAGACATCCTCGCCGGAAATGGCTCCGTTTGTCCCGGCACAGACGAGATGAATCGGCCGGTTCTGGTTGGTCAGACACTCAATCACAGCGGAGAGGTTCACGAAGGCTCCTATGATCACCTCTTCAGCCTGTGCGGAATGATGGAGGGCTTTTGTGCCGTTGGTCGTTGTGAACAGAACGGTCTTGTCTTTCACTTTCTCTGGTGTGTATTCGGTCGGCGTGTTAGTGAGGTCAAAGCCTTCAATTTTGACGCCGCCCCGTTCACCGCCGAGGAGAACCTGTTCGTTCGCATCGAGGTTGAGCTTGGTCCGCACAGCGGACCCTACGGTCGATAATTCACGTGCTTCTTCAACCGTGAGGCACGGAATCACTCGAGACGCTCCTGCATCTAAAGCATGACAGATTGTCGTCGAAGCTCGCAAAATATCGATGATGACTGCCGTCCCGCCGAGCAGTTCTTTCGGTTGAAACAGAACGGGTAAGAGATGGACGTTGATGTTGGGTGGCATGGCGGGAAGTGAATCGAGAGGAAAATGCGTTTAAGCAATGTGGACGTTGTTATATTTTTATAGCCGCCGATGGTAATCGGCAGGGGGGAATTCTTGCTGGTGAATACTTTATCCTTCTACAAGCTTCCTGATTTCGTTGATTAACCGCTCAGGATCGTCTTCAAATAAATAATGGGAGGCGTGACCGAGTTCCACTGCTTCCGCATGTGGCCAGATTTGTTGGAAGCGTCTCAGGAAGTCTGGATTGAAACACCAATCCTGCATTCCCCAGATCAACTTGATCGGCGTATCGTTAAATAAATCGAGATGATCGGCAATGTTTTGTAGTGTGTCGTAACTGGCGTGCTTGGAGTTCATCGGAATGTCCTGAACAAACCGGTGCACGGCGACGCGATTGGCCCATGTGTTGTAAGGTGCCAGGTATCCTGCTTTCGAGGCGAGTGTCCATGTTTTCTTATCGGCGATGGCTTGAGTGATTGCAGCGCCAGCGAATGCATTGAATCCACGGACTCCAATGGCTCCCAGTATTGGAATGCGACAGGCGGCAATTCTTTTGGGAATAAAGTTGGACGGGAACGCGGCTGTGTTCATCAACACAATTTTCGAGATCCGGGCAGCCATGCGGACGGCCGCTCCCATGCCGATGGCTCCACCCCAGTCGTGAGCGGCCAGTGTTATGTTGTCGAGTTCGAGTTCTTCAATCAATTGGCAGAGATTATCGATGTGTCTGGCGAGCCGGTATTCGTAATTTTGAGGTTTGTCCGACAGGCCGCAGCCGATGTGATCGACGGCAATACAGCGATAATCGTCAGAGAGACCGGCAACCAGTTTACGGAAGGCAAAACTCCAGGTCGGATTGCCGTGAACGAAGAGGATGGGAGTCCCCTCCCCTTCGTCAATGTAATGGTATTTGTGTCCATCAAGATCGAGATGATTCGATTCAAACGGATATTCTTTACGCCAGATTTCGTCGTTCATTGACATGTTATAACATGCCTCGTAACTGACTGACCAGCGAACGGAGATCCTCTTCTGTATGTGAGGTGGAAATGGTGATGCGCAGGCGAGAAGTTTCCGCAGGAACAGTAGGAGGGCGGATTGCAGGGACGAAGAAACCCGCTTCCTGGAGTTTGTCGGAAACGGAAAGGGCCAGGGCCGCATCGTTGAGAATGACCGGGACGATGGGGCCGCAGGAGCCGGCTGCATAGTCGATATTCTGTGCGGTTAGTTCAGCTCGGAGCAGATCGCTCAATGACTGCGATGTTATCCGCTGTTGAGGATTGGTTATGATTTGTTCAATCGCGGCTGACGCTGCTGCACAGATCACAGCGGGAAGGCCTGTGGAGTAAATTTGTGTTCCGGCTTTGTTGCGCAGGTAGTCAATGAAATCCTGAGAGCCAGTGACGAAACCACCCAGGCAGCCGATGGCTTTACTCAGAGTACCCACTCGAATGATGGGTTGGTCTTCGAGGTCGAAGTGTTCGACACTGCCTCGTCCATGCTCTCCCAAAACACCAGTGGCGTGGGCCTCATCGACGAGTAGCATTGCATCATGTTTTTGAGATAGCTCCCATAGTTCCGGTAGCGGAGCCAAGTCGCCGTCCATGCTAAACAGACCATCGGTGACGATCAATTTTCGACGTACGTCAGATGCTTTCTCAAGCTCGCGATTGAGGACGGTAAGATCACGGTGAGGATACACGCGAAATTTTGCTCGGGACAGACGACAGCCATCCACGAGACTTGCATGATTCAGTCGATCACAAAAAACAGCATCCTCCGAATCAACAAGAGCAGAAATTGTTCCGACGTTGGCCATGTAGCCGGTGGGGAAAAGAATGACATCGTCCGTTTTTTCGAATTCGGAAAGTGCCTCGCAGAGTCGTTGATATTCGGGATGTCGCCCAGTAATGAGTGCGCTGGCTCTGGCACCGAGACCCTGTTTTTGAATGGCGACTGTACCGGCCTCTTTAAGTGCGTTCGAGGTGGCAAGGTTCAGGTAATCGTTAGAACCAAAGTCGATCAAAATTTGCCCAGCAATTTCACAACGACCGTTTCCTAGTGCCGTGACATTTCGCGACTCTCGGTAGAGAGACTGCTCGCGTAATCGCGTCAGTTCGTCGGGAATCCAGTCAAGGGGTGATGACATGATGGTCGTTGTTGTCGATGATCCAAGTCGTTGGCTGGGGCTGGTTCCAGCAGAATCAGGGATGTCGTGAATTATGAAAGTTGGTCAGTCAGCGTAGGACCGGTGATACCGGCGTGAAAATGATCGACTCAGGTTGTAAGAACATGATATTTATCCCAAGCAGATATGATGATTGCTGAGCCGTTCATAGCCGTCGTCTGTGATCAGATAATTGTGTTCGATGCGGATACCGCCTATGCCCTCTACATAAAGTGCCGGTTCAAGAGTCACAACGTCTCCGGCAAGTAATGTGTCGGTACTTTCGGGAACGATCACAGGGGCTTCGGGGTGGCCGAGTCCCAAACCATGACCGGCATGCGAAGTCCAGGTGTCGGCATATCCAGATTCTCTGAGAGGGGTTGCTGTGGCCGCGTAAACGTCTTTAGCGGCAACGCCTGCTTTCAAAGTATCTTCTCCGGCTTTCATCGCGGCTTCGACCAGTTTGAACAACATGACCTGTTCGTCAGTCGCTCCGCCGACGGCAATTGTGTTTGTAAAGTCACTGCGGTAGCAATCCATGGTGACTGAAAAGTCGAGAATGAGCATGTCCCCTTGGCGCAGTTCGTAATTTGTTGGAAGTCCAGCCGCTTTTGGTGTTTTACGATTTGTTGCCCGAAAGTCACCATACAGTATCACCGGACGCTCGGCTTCTTCTGTCGCGGCTTGCAGAATATGCTGATAGACCTCTAATTCAGACATGCCCGCTTCAACAATATTCAGAGCCTTGGCATGTCCGGCGTCTCCGGCAGCCATACATTTGCGAATCAATTCCAATTCGTCGTCATGTTTCTGACGACGGAGATGTCGAATCAATGAACCGAGATCGAGATGTTGTTCTGAGGCTGACCGCTCTTGACTGTTAAGGTTGAGTACTTCCTGCGCTCCGACAGGTAGCCATTCAGCTTCGATCACTCCGAAGCGATCTTTCAGATGTTCGGCGACAGATTTCAGTGCGATGAACAGGGCATGGTCTCGGTTAATAATCGAATGAGTGTGATCATACCAAGACTCGGTCACAATGCGGTCCACATGCGGTTTTGTCGGGTTGAGGGACTTGCCTGTGAAATTGTCTTCAAAAAGAGTGGCGTTTCCGTCACGCTCTAAAAGAAGCAATCCACGTTCAGATGTTGAGAAACTGAGCGGGTTGATCCAGTAGTTCGCGAAGTAGTGGACGTGTCGCGGATCGGCAATCAACACCCATTCAATATCCTCGGAAAGTGACTCCCACAATCGACGGCGACGTTGTTTGCAGCCTTGTTCGGTGAGCATATTGCGCGGACCTTGTTAAGTAGATAATGCACATGCCCGGCCAGCTTGCGCAGGCGGCTCAAATCTTGTGGGTTAATGTAATCCCTGGGCTGACAGCCAGCGTTCGGCATCGAGTGCGGCCATACATCCGGTTCCGGCTGCTGTGATGGCTTGACGATAATTGCTGTCGGCACAGTCACCCGCCGCAAAAACAGCTTCAACACTAGTATTAGTGCGAAAATGTTCGGTCCAGACTAAATATCCTTTCTCGTCTGTTTTAAGCTGTCCATCGAGAAAATCGGTGTTGGGAGTGTGTCCAATGGCGGCAAAGTAGCCGGAGGCGTCCAGCTCTTCCGTTTGCGAGTCGTCCGAGGTACTACGAATGCGGACGCCCGTCACACCATTTTCGTTGTCTCCCAGAACTTCATCAATCTGAGAGTTCCATTTGACTTCGATTTTGGGATTGTTGATCGCTCGTTCTGCCATGATTTTACTGGCACGAAATTCATCACGACGATGAACGATGTAAACTTTCGAAGCATACTTCGCCAAGTAGTCAGACTCTTCCATTGCAGAGTCTCCACCGCCGACCACCACGAGTGGTTTATCCCGGAACCGAGGTAAGGCGCCATCGCACACGGCACAGGCGGAGACACCCATGTTGCGGAATGTCTTTTCGGACTCGAGTCCGAGATAATTGGCACGTGCTCCGGTGGCAACGATGATCGTTTCGGCAACAATCTCATCACCGTTAGATAATTTCATTTTGAAGGGACGTTGCGAAAGATCGGCTTCTGTGACGTCGGCAGAGATGATTCGTGTACCGAAGTTTTTGGCCTGTTGTTTTTGAAGTTCCATCAACTCGGGGCCAGAGACTCCCTCTTTTTGATGAGGAGCCATATATTTGCGGGTTGATGCATCAATCGCATCGTCCATATAGGCCGTGAGATCGCCCGCAGGAAAGCCTGGATAGTTTTCAACTTCTGTTGTTGTCGCGAGTTGCCCAAGTGGCGGACGACCGAGATCCCAGTTTTCCTGAGTGCCTTCTCCTTCAACCACAACAGGTTCAAGATTAGCACGGGCGGTATAGATTGCAGCAGCCCATCCAGCCGGGCCGGATCCGATAATGACGACTTTCTCGGTCACTTTGACATCCCTGTAAACAATGGAGGAATTGGTCTATAGAAGGCCCTAAAGGTTGGGCTCTTTGACAGAATAGAACAATACCGCACGGGATACGGACAGACAACCGAGACAAAATCGGTAGAACTACCGGAAAGCGAACATTCTCACCGGACTGAAATGTCAGCCAGTGTATCTCAGAGCAAAAAAACAGGCGTTCTGAAGGGTTAGTTCAGAACACCTGCTTTTGTACGTCAGACGCAAGTGCGGGCCAACCCTTGTCGTCTTGACTATTTATCTACATAACAAATGCCGTGCCGAAAGTCGGGAGACACTCATGAATATTTGTAAGTCTTTTATTTTCAGCATGATAAAGAATTAAGGAAAGTGTTTATTATTGTAAATTAAGATGGGTATGTCTGATTATGCAACATACCGAAAAATGCTGATTTCGCAACAGTGTATTATTATGAAACACTTCTTGTTTGTAAGAGTATTGATTGTTTCAAAGGGAACGCGTTTCGGTTCTCTCGAAAGAGTATAGGTATTATGCTGTCTTCAAAATCGTCTCCACCAGTCATTTTGCATCGGACATTTTGAGAAATGAGTCCTCCCTTACGTCCCATATCGGTCCCTCGGTTCAAAGCGTCTAAACAATCCGGCGAGAAACTCGCCATGATTACCGCTTACGATTCTCTTTGGGCATCAATTATGGATGATGCCGGAGTCGATTCGATTCTGGTCGGTGATTCACTAGGAATGGTTGTTCAGGGTCATACCACCACGCTACCGGTGACGCTCGACGAAATGATCTATCATGCCAAAATGGTGGTTCGGGGAACAAAGCACGCTCTCGTCGTTGTCGATCTTCCCTTCATGACCTATCAAGTGAGCCCTCAGCAAGCGCTGGAAAATGCGGGACGCATCATCAAGGAAACAGGTGCATCAGCGGTGAAACTCGAAGGAGGAGTCCATCAGTCAGAGACAATCCAATCTCTGGCTGATGCAGAAATCCCGGTCATGGCTCATGTCGGGATGAAACCTCAATCGGTGCATCACCTCGGAGGAATGGGGAAGATTCAGCGTGATGAGGATCGGATTCAGGCAGACGCAAAAGCAGCCCAAGAGGCTGGGGCATTCGCCATTGTTCTGGAATTAATTCCCAGCTCCATCGCCAAGACAGTCACAGAAGATTTGCAGATTCCGACCATCGGAATTGGTGCTGGCCCTCATTGCGATGGACAAGTGCTTGTTGGTCCCGACATGCTCGGTGTGACTCAAGGGTTTCATCCAAAATTTCTGAAACATTATGCGGAGTTGGGTAAACAGGCCCGTAATGCAACTTCAAATTATGTTGCCGAAGTGAAATCAGGCGAGTTTCCTTCTGCGAAGCATTCTCACGAGTAGAACGCATTTACCGCATTGTCACGATGGCAAAAACGACCAGGATCATCAACCAGACAATACCCAAGCCGTGCCAAAACCACGCGCAGACACGCACGCCCCAATAATATTCATGGTCATATCGATCTGCGATGCCATTCAGGGTGACATACACAAGAAATAACAGGGCCAGAAAGAAGTGCATGGCATGCAGAAATGCCGCCACAAAGACGTATGGCTTCACCCCAAGGGCCACTGCTGTTTCCGCGGTCGCAAATGCAAATTCTGTTTCCTGAGAGCGTAGCAAAATCCACATCCCATAGATTTGTAAAGCGACAAAAAACGCTCCCGAAACCAGCGCAATTATCAAATTACTACGAAACGGTTTTTGTTGCTCTCGACTGACAAACAGGCTGGCCCGTTCCAATGCGATACTACCGGTGATTAGCGAAATCGAACTCAGCCAGAAAACACGTGGAAAATGGAAATCTCCGGGTTCTGTACCACTTGATAACTCAATCAGAACCCAGCCACTCATGCAGGCGATACCAAACACAATTCCAGCGAGCAGAAAAAAGTGAAGTGCCAGGCGATTGGGTTGTTCGCGATAAGGTTGTGCCATAAGTAGGACCACTTATGAAATCGTAAAGGACTCGAGCTTTTATGATTAATAGACGTTAGGACAAATATTTCCACCAGGCCATTTCTTGGTGAATATTATGATCATACTTCTGCCCCGACCAAACCGAGAATACCAAGACCGTAAAAAGTATATTCCGTATCTGCTTGAGAGTCCCACACACCTCCACGAAAACCGCCGGTGGGGAGTTCCAGTCCTTCTTCGGGGTGAGTGACAAATTGGATTACCTGCTTGCGAGGAATCAGCGTCTCTGGGTCGATACCAATATCAATAAGCGTTGATAGGCCCGTAAAGGTAGAGAGTCCGTCAGCAATCGGGATTCGGGTATTCGCTTCAAATCCACCATCTCCTGACCGCACTTCTCGCAGAAAGAGCTTCACGTCTTCTCGTAACTCGTCGTCCATGCCACCAAGTCTTTGAAGAGCGATGGCTGCGGCAGCGGTTGGGTTTGTCCCCGAGCTTTTCATCGGAGCAATCTCGACGAAACCTCCATCATCACGTTGCCGATCATAGAAGAACTGGATTAAGCGATTCGGTTGGGGGACGACAATTCCCAGAAGTTCATAGGTGAGAACCGTGAGAAATGAATGGTAAGTACTCCCGATCGAATTCGTGGGAGACTTCGCGTAACCGCCGTCAGGTGTTCGTGTTTCTTCAAGTTTCCGAGCGAGACTTTGCGTCCAGCTTGCAGATTCGTTTGCAAACAGGTCGTGTCCCGTAAATGTTTGAATTGCCAGTGCTGTATAGACGTAATTCAAGAGATCGATTGCCTCAAGCGTTCGCCAATCGTGGCGTGCCATGTAATCGATCAGGGTACTCGCTTCTTCAGAACTGATTCCACCAGTCAGTCCGAGGCAGCGAACCGCAAAGGAAGTGTAATAGAGATCGGAGTCTCCCTCTCGGCCCCGAAATCCTCCGTCTGGCATTTGCTGAGAAAATACAAATTGACGATGCCGCTGAAGGCGAGAAACGGCGAGGTGCTCTAACCCTGCGTTAAGCCGTTGTGCTAATTGTAGTAAGAAAGGTGTGTCGGGCATGAATGTTCTGTCGGGTAATGGTCAACCGACACTGTAACAAAAGACACACGTTCAAGCAGCTTTCGACCCACCTTGAGCGTGGAACAAACGCTGATACTGTGGACATGACTGAATGAGTTTTTCGTGAGATCCATGATCGACGAGACGTCCGTGGTCCATCACAAGGATTCGGGACGTGAAATCCAGGATGGAAGGTGTCACAGAGTGCGTGATAATAAATGCAGTACGACCAACGAGGAATTCTCGCAGCGTCTCATGGATGAGCTTCTCGCTTTGAGAGTCGATGGCCGATGTCGCTTCGTCCAGGATCATGATTGCCGGGTCGCGAACGATCGCACGTGCCAATGCGATACGCTGTCTTTGGCCACCTGACATTTTCGATCCTTTTTCGCCGACTTCTGTCAATAAACCATCGGGCATTTTCTCGGCGAATTGCATGACATTTGCGAGCCGTGCGGCATCGACAACTTGCTCTTTGGTCGCGTTCGGATTTCCGTACGCAATATTGTCATAAATGTTCGTATCAAACAGTAATGTTTCTTGCGTCACAATTCCCATCTGGGAACGCAAGGATGCCCATGTGGCTTTACGGATATTGTGCCCGTCAATGGTGACGGCCCCAGATTGCGGATCGTAGAAGCGAGGCAGTAAATTTACGAGTGTCGACTTTCCTGATCCGTTTTCACCCACGACAACAACCGTTTCGCCGTGAGGGATCTTGAGACTGACATCCTTTAATACGGCTTCCCGGATCGCTTGGTCAGTTTCTTCATTATTGCTGTAGCTGAAGGTGATATTTTTGAATTCAACGTAGTGTTCAAGGCGAGGGAGATTCTCAGCGTTAGCGAATTCTTTAACAAGAGGTTCTGTATCAATTAAGCTAAAGACTCGCTCTGCGGCGGCTGCTGACCTTTTGAAAGATGTGAAAAGCTTCGACAGTTTTCTGAGTGGATCAAGTATCCCAATCAGCAATACATACATCAGTCCTAATTGCGAGATGTCCATCGCCGAATCACTCAGCTTGATGTTCCAGATTTCGTCAGTCTGGCGTAACACCAGATAGGCTCCGGGAAGTAACGATGTGAAAATAGCCATTAAACCGAAAAATTCGATGGTGGGATTCGTCATTGCACTGATACGGACAATTTTCATGGCTTTTTTGAAATATTGTTTGTTTTCGCGATGAAATTGGGCACGGTGGTGACGAGCACGGCCGTATGCAGTGACTGCTTTGATGGAATCAAAAGACTCTTCCATACTTTTACAAATGCGTGACATGCTTTCCATCATGCGATGGCTGGCTTTTTTCAGGCTGCGACCGAATCGATAAAAGACATACCCGGCAAGTGGTGTGAAAACCATCGAAAGCAGTGTGAGCCTCCAATTGACGATAAAGGCCAGTGTGATACAGGAGATCGCCTTTAACGGTTCACGTAAAAAACGACCACCGATCAGTTGTAAGCCGTTGCTGAGCATGTTGAGGTCGAAGGTAAAGCGTGACATTAAGCCGGGAGTTCCGCCAACATTACGGACTGTTTGAAAGTCGTAATTCAGCACGCGGCGGAAGCAATCTTTGCGAATGGATAAAATGGAGAGTTCGACAACACTTCCCGTCAATACATCCTGAAGGTAGATAAATATCCCCTTCATCAATGTTGCCGTCAACAATGCAGCAAGTATCAAGACCATCAGGTTGAACTGGTCGTGAGGAAGATGGCGAACGAAGTGCTGTTTGAGCCAAGACATCACTGTCACTTTACGAGACGCAGAACTTAATTTCGATTGCGATTTTGCAATCGAGTTCATCAAGTCAATTCGTTCGGTCTCGGCGAGAGTGTTTCCCTGGTTGTTCAGTTTGGCAAGTTGCCCTTCCTGCTTGTCAATCGTCCGTTGGTACTGCTGTACTTCGAGTTCTGTTTTGTCGATGTGTTCGGTGACATATTCATCGAAGTTCCGACCTTTCAGAAGTACCTCCATCAATGGATAGACGGCAGTCAGATTGAGTCCCCAGAACAATCCAACGCATAAGGCGAAGAATGCGGAAAGAAACAATCTTTTGCGGTAAGGCCAGACATACGGAATCACCCGTGTGAATTCCGAGATTTTGCCTTTGCGTTTAGCGTTCATGGTGCTTCTGCGATCCTTGCAGTTCAAATCTCGTCCTTGATGCATTTGTTTCAGATGCTGCCAGCACCGAAACCGTGATGTGACTGGAATTTAACATTCCTTGAAAAATACGTCCAGACGAAGATCCGTCCGCCTGCTCTGGAATGTTGCCTTTCCTTTAATTTCGCAGAATTCTGCACATACTGTGGATGTTGACGCGGGTCGCGCCTCCCGTCATGCTTGCGTGTGTGATGCCCCGAACCTCGTTCTTTGATGGTATGTCAGCTTGACCATGAATGGCTCGCCTACTCAAAAACCAACTGCAGGTAGCCTTCGCGAGCTCATGGTCGTTGCGATTCCGCTGATTTTTAGCGCGGGATCGATGATGTTGATGCATTTTATTGATCGTATGTATCTGACCTGGTACTCATCGTCTGCGTTAGCAGCCTCGCTTCCTGCTAGCATGCTGAATTGGTCCACGTCAGCCATTGCGTTCGGGACTGTCGCATATGTGAACTCGTTTGTCTCACAGTATGATGGTGCCAATCGCCCGGATCGAATTTCTCGTGCGATTTGGCAATCAATCTATCTTGGTATTCTCATTATCGCTGCGACAATTCCATTCGTGGCAGTCGCATGGGCAATGATCCCTCTGTTTGGTCATGCTCCAGAAGTGATTCAGTTCGAGCAACAGTATTACTTGCTACTTTGCATGGCATCAGTGCCAATGATTTTCAAAACAGGGCTGTCGGCGTTTTACTCAGGGCGAGGCGAAACAGGAGTGATTCTCAAGGTCAACTTGGTGATGGTGGCCATCAACGCCGTTCTCGATCCACTGATGATTTATGGGGCTGGTCCTGTTCCTGAAATGGGGATTATGGGGGCTGGTATCGCAACAATTATCACTTCACTGGCAGGAGCAGTATGCTATCTGTATCTTCTCTGTCGGCCACGTGAGCGCGAGGTCTATCGATTCTGGCATGAACGAGCCTGGGACTCAGAATTGATCCGTCGTATGCTGAGATACGGGCTTCCCAGTGGATTTCAAACTCTGGGTGATGCGGGAGCGTTCACGCTGTTTTTGTTTTTGGTGGGGCGGTTGAGCGAATCGGCCCTCGCGGCAACCAACCTCGCATTTAATCTCAATATGCTTGTGTTCATTCCAATGCTGGGTGTTGGAACGGCAGTGACAATCCTTGTTGGTAGGCATATTGGTGAAGGACGTGCAGATCTGGCAGCGAGATCAACATGGCTGGCAATGATAGGGACCGGGTCTTTAGTTTTAGTCTGTTGTAGTGCTTACATACTTGCGCCTTGGCATTTGCTGGAGCCCTTTCGACGATACGCGGACCCTGAAGAGTTCGCCAAAATAGAGCCCCTGGTACTGCAGATTCTCAAGTATGTGGCAATCTATTCTCTCTTTGATGCAATGTTGGTCGTGTTTGGATCAGCGATTCGGTCCGCCGGAGATACTCGTGTTTCACTGCTGGTCAATATGTTTTCCGCTTGGTTTCTTATGGTGATCCCGGTTGCCGTTATGGAATTCTACGGAGTTCTCACTCTGGAACGATGTTGGTATGCCTGTACGGCAAATCTCGTGGTAGGTGGATTCATCTTCTTGTTACGTTTCCAATATGGTCCTTGGAGAGAAATGACGGTCATCGAGCTCGAGGAATCGATTCCTTCTCATATTTTGACATCAACCACCGAGATATTGAACGGGAATACCAGTCAGACATTCACAAATCTGGATGAACACGAAACTGTTAACGGAAATATCAAAAACCTGCGAGATGAAATGGGATCATCGGCTCGAACATCCGCCCCTTAATTTAATTTTCGAATACAATCCATCAAAATAGTTCGATTGAAAGATGAATCATGGATCGAAGTGATTTCACACTCGACGACGGAGTGACCTATCTCAATAACGGCTCATTTGGCCCTTCCCCGCGCAGAGTGCAGGAAGTACGCAAGTCATGGATTGACCGTTTGGAACGGCAACCCATGCAGTTTCTCACTAGAGATCTGGAGCCCGCATTGAGGGATGCAATGAATCCTCTTGCAGACTTGGTCGGAACTGCGTCAACAAATATGACGTTCGTTGATAATGCGACTTTTGGTATGAACATTGTTGCGCGGACAGTCCCATTATCGAGAGATGAAGAGGTCCTGCTGACGGACCACGAGTATGGTGCCGTCATGAGAGTTTGGCGGGACAGATGTAAAGAAACCGGTGCGAAGGTTGTGGTGCAGCGATTACCAGATCCGTTGACCGACCCTAATGAACTCGTTGAAGAGTTTCTGAAAGGGGTAACGGAGCGAACGAAATTAATTGTCATCAGTCATGTGACATCTGCGACAGCCGCGATCTTTCCTGTGCAAGAGATCTGTCACGCGGCAAGACGAATGAAGATTCCGGTTTGCATTGATGGTCCTCACGCCATTGGAATGGTTCCCGTCAATCTCGACGTAATCGATTGTGATTTTTATTGTGCCAGTTGCCATAAATGGTTATCTGCGACATTTGGGACAGGTTTTTTGTATGTTGCCCCACGCTGGCAACATCGAGTGAAGCCAGCCATCATTAGTTGGGGCGGTAGTGTCTCAGGGCAAGAGCCAAGTTGGCAAGACGAGTTCAACTGGATTGGCACCAGAGACCTCTCAGGAGTCCTGGCGATTCCCGAAGCAATTCGATGCCTGAAAGAGCATGGATGGGAGAGGTTTCGAAACGAGACTCATCAATTGGTTCAACACGGAGCCGAACGAATTTCTTCTTTGACTGGCCTCGATCCCTTAATTAATGATCATACCACATGGAATGCATCAATGATCACACTTCCAGTCCCGGGTATAGTTGAGAATGGAGAACAGCATGGAAGACGTGATCCACTGCAAAATACATTGTGGAACCGATATCAGATTGAAGTTCCCGTCTTCACATGGAAGAACAGGCGTTTTCTAAGAATTTCTTGCCATCTCTACAACACCACTGACGATGTCGATCATTTGTTGAATGCTCTGGAAGAGTGTTTTGCAAAGGATCACAAGTTCGTCTGATTACCGGCGGAACTGATAGTTTGAATTTGTTTCATCAAATTCTGCAGAGGCCAATCTCTCTTCAGTGACAATATTGCTGAAACTGTAAAACTCGCACAATGTTTCTTCATCAAGTTTCTCACCAGATAGCTCTTCTTGACCGTCGGGAATCCAACTGTAATTCTTAATGCAAGTCGGTAGATAATTCGCTTTGCTCACATACAAAACAGATTTACGAAAAGCTGATGATTGCTTGTTTTCAAATTCCATCAGAAAGCAAAAACACTCTTCCTTATTCCATTTTTGATTGTCGATCATGCGACATGATATTCCCTGCATTTTTTTGAGATCAACGGTTCGGAAAGATAGAATCTTATCAATCGCATTCTTGAGCCCCACAGTTGTCACCGGGTAGCGGGCTTCTTTCATTGCCATGTCGCCCGTAGGGTTAAGTTTCAGAGTCGGCATCATTCTTCCTTTGACTCCTCCCAATTTGATCAACATCTCGCCATCATTTTCATTTTCGACGTATAGTAACTCTCGTCCGGGGTCGTTACCTTCGATCCATTTCATGTAAACAGAGAATGGTTCATGGCGAATCTTTACCTGCATGAAGCTGGGCTCATTCAGAACCCCATCAATGCGCTCCTGCTTATATAATGTTGAAGTATAATCAGGGACAGATGAAATGTACCTTTGCCCTTTCTCAAGAAGCAGGATTTGCATTAACAGCGCGTTTTTGCCGGAGAGCTCTCCTGAAGCTTCTGCTCCGTTGCTTGTCTCGGAGAAATTTCCAGAAGATGACATTGATGACGCCAAATCGGCAGTATCGAATTGTACCTCACTTGGATTGGCGCCAGCAGGGGAGGGATCGTGGCTAAAGTAAAGAATCGTGATTGCGAACAGAGCAACAATCACGGCACAGAAGTTTTCTTTGTTATGTGTGTTCTTTTTGGTTTTAGCGTTGGAAAACCACTTCATATTTATGATTCCTGAGAGCATCAGCAGTCAATCAAACATATAGAGACTCAAAATACAGTCGATGTAAAGTATCGACTCAAGTCCGAGACTGCCGAAGGGTGATCGGGCAATGGCGATATTTCTATTCTTCGGCAGATTTCGCTTCAGAATATCGAATATTTACGAGGGCAGTTGCAATACATTCAGAGGTTTCAGTCTTGACAACCCGACTAAAACTGAGGGGTTGCCGCGTCGTCAAACTGGGCGCAGACCACCTATTGTGCCTTCAGTTTTGGGCAGCTCTAAAGTGAGTCCGAATAAGAGTTTGGTGCAGAAGGTGTATCGAGATAAGCACGTTGCCACAACTCCAGACAGAGAAGATTCCAGAGACGATATGAATGATCCCACTTTTCACTCAGGTGTTCCCCGATAAGTCCTTCCAGTTCTTCCTGATTGAATATCCCACGATCAAGAGCGCGTTGGCTCAATAATATTTCAAATAAAAGCGGTTTCAATTCATTTCGGAACCAGACGTTTATGGGGACTCCAAATCCCATTTTAGGCCGGGTTTGTAGTCGCGGAGGCAGATATTGCTCAAATGTTTCGATCAGTATTTTCTTTTGTTGTCGTTTGTCCATTTTCAATTCAATGGGCATTTGCGCGGCCAGTTCGACAACATCATGGTCGAGGAATGGGGAACGGCACTCCAAGCCATACGACATACTGGCAATGTCGACTTTCTTCAGAATATCGAAAGGCAAATAGGTCTGAACATCGACGCATGTCGTCTGTGTGATGAAATCACGGGAATCGGTTTTGCGGTACGCATCCAGTATTAATTCTTTGGGATGGTAGGTTCCGAGTGATTCACGAAACTCATGCGTGTACATAGTTCTGCGAGCTTCGTCGTTAAAAATGGAGATCCAATTGAGGTATCGCTCTTCACGAGATTTTGAAATCGCAGACAAAAAACGCTTTCCACGCCTGATGATGGATCGTTGATGAGTTGGTCCGGGAATCTTTTGCCAGAGCGGATGACCCAGGATTCTTTTGAAAATGGCAGGCAAGCGATCCGTTTTTTCCGCAAGCTCAACAGCTCGATATCGTGGATATCCACAGAACAGTTCGTCACCGCCATCGCCCGAGAGTGCAACCGTCACATGCTGTCTCGTCATTTCGGAGAGCAACATGGTTGGGATTGCGGAGCTATCCGAGAATGGCTCGTCATAATGCCAGATGAGTTTGGGCAGGATGCTAATCGCATCAGGATGCACAATCTGTTCGTGGTGTTGCGTGCCGAGATGTTCGGCGGCTTCGCGAGCGAAAGAGGTTTCGTCAAACTCCTTGACGGAGAAACCAATCGAAAACGTATTAGTTTGGTTAGAAGACAATTCCTGCATCAGTCCAACAATGATGGTGGAGTCGATGCCACCTGAGAGGAAAGCCCCCAAAGGAACATCACTCCGCAACCTCAATTCGACTGCTTGTCGCATCCTGCGTTTGAGTTCCTGCCTCCAATCATTGGCACTTCGGTATGGCGCTAAAGATTGGCTCGATAATTCATACGGTGCCGACCAATAAGGTTTCGTTGTCAGCCGTCCTTGTTCATAGATCGCCAAATGTGCGGGTGGCAGTTTATGATATCCGTCGAGAATACACTTTGGATCAGGAACATACTGATAGGTGAGGTAATCATCGACGGCATCACGGCGAAGATGACGAGGAGCCTCATCAATTTGTAGCAGCGATTTGAGTTCACTGGCAAAGCTGACTCTTCCCCGCTCTTCCCGATAGAAAAGCGGTTTTTGACCCATGCGATCACGTGCCAGAATAAGACGTTCGGCTCGTTGATCCCACACCGCCAGTGCAAACATTCCGCTGAGATGTTCGACAAAATTGTCGCCATATTCTTCATAAAGGTGAACGATGACTTCTGTGTCGGTCTCGGTGCGGAATCTGTGCCCTTTTGATTTCAGGCTTTCAGTAAGATCGCGGTAGTTGTAAATTTCACCATTAAAAACCGTCCAGATTGTTCCGTCTTCATTCGATAGAGGTTGTGTTCCCGATTCAGAGAGATCGATGATCGAGAGCCGACGATGTCCCAAGGCACATCCGGGAGTTGAGGGAGTGATCGCTGGTAGCGCCTCCGAATCAGAGTCGAACTGTTGATGGCTCCAATCGCCTGAAGCTTGAAGGATGGTGTAAAGAAGACCTCCCGCATCGGGCCCTCGATGGCGAAGAGACTGAGTCATCTGCTGGAGTTCGCGCAAGGAGACGGGCGATCCCTCGCGAGTCCAGACGGCTCCCGTCAATCCACACATATCAGTTGATCTCTCGAGCAGAGTGTTGATCTGTATTCATCAATCTTTCGTACAGTTCTCGATGTCGTGTCACCATTTGTTCGATTCCGAATTCTGTTCGCATTCGTTTGGCAGAAGCCTCCGACATCAATTGATATTTGGAGGAGTTATTGAGGATTCGGTCTGATAATTGCGCGACTGCCGTACGGTTTCCCAAAGGAAAGAGTTCTCCCGTGATTTCCGGGATGACAAGTTCCCGGTTCGCAGGAATGTCTGAAACGACAGCGGGTACTCCGGCTGCCATCGCTTCCATTAAACTATTCGACATTCCTTCAAAATCACTCCCTAGCCAGAAGAGGTCAATTCCATCCATCAAGGTCGCCCCATTTGGTTGGTGTCCTACAAATCGTACCAAATGGTCACACGTGTATCGAATCGCAAGGTCTTCGAGGTGGGCTCTCTCTGGTCCCTCTCCAGCAATCACGAAGTAAGTATTCTCAGACAGTTGCTGTAATTGTTGAAAAGACCACATCAGATGATCGATTCGTTTTTGCCGTGCCAGTCTTCCAACATGCGCAACAACTCTTGCACCTTGAGGAAGATTCCATTTAGCATGCAATTGTTGACGTAGTTCAAGATTTCGTGGAGACGGTATTTTGACACCATTCGAGATGACCGACAGTGTCTCTTTCGGGTAGCCTACTTGCTGATAAAATTCTGCAACTGGGGCAGAGTTTGCCAGTAAGTGATCAGTTCGTTTGATGAGCATGCGGTCGATCCGAAGTTGCCAACCGGCTTTCCAGGAGTCGACACATCGCTCTGAGGTCACAATTTTGAAGCGCGGGTTTGGCCCAGCCGCGAGTCGACCATAAGCATTCGCAGTGAACATCCAAGTGTGCAAAATGTCGGGTCTTGTTTGGCGTAAATATCGTTTCAACTTCCACCATGCTGAGGGATCGCAACGGAAACGCTTACCGATGACAGTCACTCGAATACCGTGGTTTTCGAGGACTTCCTGATAAGGACCGCCACGTGTCAGAGCCACGACGTCGATATCCCAGGATGTCGTATCTTTGAGTCCACAAGCGAGCAATGTGAGCTGTTTTTCAGCTCCAGATTGATCGAGAGTAGGAGTTAACAGGGTTAACCGCATGGGGGTTTTTCAGATCGTGCCAATTGTTCGGACGGAACAGACTCTTCGGACAGGGAAGTATGATTGGGCGAGAACCGTCAATTGACGACAGACGACGGCTGTTCCACAATATATTATATCCTCTTTCTCAGTCAGAGTAGAACGTCGCGATGAAAATTCGAATCTTCCGAACATCCGACGATTATTATCATCACTACCGCCATTGGGAACCCTCCGCGGGCGTCCCTCGTGCTTATGTGGTCGCATTGCACGGTATTCAAAGTCACTCGGGATGGTACGGCTATTCGTCACAACGCTTGTCCGATCAAGGTTTTGACGTTCGTTTTCTCGACAGGCGTGGTTCCGGTCTCAATGGCTGTGAGCGTGGCCACACTCCTCATTACGAACGCTTGCTCAATGATGTGAGACAATTTCTGGTTGCTTTACGAGCAGAGCGTGACATTGAGCGTCCAGGGGCTCCGATTTTGCTCACGGGAATCAGTTGGGGGGGGAAGGTTGCTGCTGCGGTTGCGATACAGTTTCCAGATTTGGTTGATGGTGTCGGGTTGCTATACCCCGGAATCTGCGCCAAAGTCAAACCAACAGGTTTACAACAACGATTATTGAAGCTCGCAAGATTACAAGGTCAAGGAAAACGTCGCGTTACTATCCCCCTGGATGACCCTGCTCTGTTCACAGGCGAGCCAGAGTGGCAGTCCTTCATCAGGAATGATCGTTATGCCTTACGCCAAGTGAGCCTCGATTTTTTGCAAGCGTCTCTTGATCTCGAAAAAATCATCCAAAAAGATGCTTCAAAACTCTCAGTTCCGTTGCTGATGTTGCTCGCAGGTCAGGATGAGATCATCGATAACGGACGAACTCTCGCCCTGATGATGAAGTTCGGGGCGCCACAAGAAAATTTGGTGATTTATCAAAATGCCCGTCATACGCTCGAATTCGAACCGAATCGGCATGAAATCTTTAGCGACTTGATTGACTGGATGAACCATCTATCTCGACGAACTGTGATTGGTTAATATATCAAGACAGATTTCGTTTGCTCTGAGTTTTTATTTTAATAAAACAAAGAAACTGAAGATGGAGAGTCCTGTGTCTCAACATGCTGTCGTTATATTCATCGGAATCTCACTGCTGTGGTGTGAATTAGGCAATGCCCAAACAGAGAGTTCCGATACCCCAAAGTCAGCACCAGAATCGTCGGCTACAGATTCTAGTCAATCAGGTAACAAACCTGAGTTGATTCCAATCAACCCACAGAAAACGGCTTTTATCGACCGTGTTGATAAAAAAGTCATTCTTGAAACAACGGTTGTCTTTCGTAATGGTCTTTTGGAAATGCTGGTTTGTTTGAAACAGACGAAGGAGCACGAATCGATTCTTGCCTTCGATGGAAAGGCCCGAGACATTCATGCCGCGTTGCTTGCTGTGGGGGCTCAGGCAGGAAAGCCAGTGAGTTGGGATCCCGAATTCCGCCCGCCCACAGGACAAAAGATTGAGATTTCACTGATGTGGCAGGATGATACTCAGAAGTGGCATCGAAGCAATGCAGAAAAATGGTTACGCAGTGCAACGCGCAAATATTTTATAACGCATCTGAAACAATTACCGGCTGGAGTCATTTTCCCTGACGAAAGCGATTTACGCTACGACGAGAAACATCAGGAATTGCTCTGGTTTGGAGTGATGGATGCAGAGGAGAAAAAACAGGCGTTGGCATTATCCTCTGAAAAAACATTCCAGACTGCGGTTGGAAAACTGTTCCAAATCTCTCAAATCAAGCCGATGACGGCGGATTGGGTCTTTGCAGGCAGTGCGTTTTATGTTGATGAAGGAACCGGCGAGTCTCATTATCTGGCGGAAGATGGTAACCTGATTTGTGTCGCAAACTTCTCTTCGGCGACCATTGATGTGCGTGAAAAAAGTTCTGCGGATGCGGCGGGTTTGGCTTACGAGGCTTGGGAAGAACGTATTCCACCACTGGGAACGAAAGTTCGTGTGGAGTTGAAACCCGTCCCCCTCAAACGCCCGAAAAAGTAAATTTAGGCTTGATAATGTAGGTTTTTTTCAGAGTTTCGGGAAGATAGCTGCGGGGGCAAGCTGTCTCACCATTCTTTGCCAGAAAAAATCTCCCTTTTCGTAATCTGTGGGAACTGCTAGATCTCCAC
This sequence comes from Planctomycetota bacterium, assembly GCA_030836185.1. Classification (GTDB taxonomy): domain Bacteria; phylum Planctomycetota; class Planctomycetia; order Planctomycetales; family Planctomycetaceae; genus JABURQ01. The sequence continues at coordinate 9,539 of JAURQH010000064.1, read as the reverse complement.
AAGATACCAAAGTAGGGCGAAATTGAAGTCCACACTCACATAACACCTTGCAGGGATGCTATGAGTAAGTCTTTCAAGCTGTGCATAGGTTTTGTCTTAACGACTATCGTCTTGGGCGGATGTTCGGATGAGCAAGCAGATCAGTCCATCAAAGATGACGTTCAGGTCATACCGGCCATGCCGGGAACCACCGTGGATGTACAGCCAGTCTCTGCAAAAAAATTGTCGGCACCGCGCATTGTGATGACAAAGGGTGAGCAATATTACTTCCACAAAGTGATCGAGCAGAGTCTGACTGGAGATCCGGGAAGTTCTTTGAATGCCGTCTCCGAGAAAATAGAATTACTGCTCTCGATGACTGTCATCAATGAAACCCCGACTTCTTATGGATTGGAAGTCTCATTTCATAACATTCGCTATCATCACACCGTCGGCGATCAGCAGATTGTTTATGATTCTCGTAGTAGCGCCAATGTTCCTCCCGAAGCATTGCCCTACCAGGGATTACTTGAAAACGGATTCACCTTGGTTCTTAATCGAGATAATACTATTCGCGAAATTAAAGGATACCCAAAGTTTATCGAAAAATGTATCTCTCAGTATCCCGTCAGCTTACAACAGGGATTAACACAACGTCTGGGGGGAGATGCGACAAACCCTCAGCAAACAGTCTCAATGGCCATGTCGTTTCTTGATGAAAGTATTGCACTGTTACCATTCGGGCCGCTCACATCTGAGGGGGATTCCTTTCCACTGGAATCCACTTGGCCCACCTCTTTTGTTCGCTCTCAACCTGTTCCGGTGGAGGAGTCGATTCAATCTCGAATTCAACATGTCTCAGGAGATGGACAGACAGCACACGTGACAATTCGAGGAGAGTTGCGTCCGCTCAATCCTCAAGGATCGGTCACTGTTACGGCTGTGCGAACCCGGATTCTGGGAGGTGAAATTACAGGCAGTTGCTCAATTTCCTTAGAGACAGGATTGCCGAAGAGCTGTCGAATTCAGCGTGATTTGGCTTTGGAGATTGCCTCGCTGAGCCAACCGACGATTACTGCACGTAAAATTGTGGTGACATCACTCGAAGCATGGACACCACCGGAAGCTCGATGATGAAGAGATTATTTCGATCCCAGAAAACGAACCCACCGATTGCCTCCCTCCTCCTCATTGTCTGAAGAGGAGGTTGAGGTGTTTTTTCGGGCGGTGGGGTTACTGAGTTCTTGTTCCAACTGCTTGAGACGGGATTCTTCACGAGCAAGTTTCGCCCGTTCCATCGACATTTCAATTTCAGATTGACGTAGTTTTTCTTCAAGTTCCAGTTGACGTTTTCGAGAATCCTCTAAGTCAGCCATTCCGGCTTCTTCTTTCAGATGCTCAATGGCTTCCAGTAAATGGTCGATGTATTCGTCACGCACTTCGATGGCGTTGCGTAGAACTTCGGAACCCGCTTTCTTAATGTCGGCAACAGGTTCTGGACGATCCTTGATGGTGAATCCGTAATCGTTAGATTCATCCACCTCCTGATCGTCAGATGTCCTCGGAGCTGAAGTTTCTTCAACTCCGGGAATCATTTCCGAACCCCGAATCTGGATGTCACTGCTCTCTTCCGGCGATGGCCCCCCTTGATCACCCAAGAGTCGGGCTTTCATCTCGTCCCAGCTTCCTCCGTTATTCGGTTTTGAGGCTGGATTGAAGTCTTTCCCTTTGCCAACGGAACTCGATGAGCCAGATGAGGGCAAATTATTTTTAAGCTGTAATTGTTCAGCCAACATTTCACGCAACTCGGCAAGCTGGGCTTCAAAACGCCCCATTGCAGAAGTTGACTGGAGATCTTCCCAGTGATGTATGGCCGACTTCAAATCGTTGATAAGCTCTCGCTGCTCGTCAATGACCTCTGCAGGAATTCCTGAAAGTAGTTTTCCTCCACGATCAGCACCACTGCGATGTAATCTGTCAAGTTGTTTAGCCGCTTGCTCGAGTCGAGATGTTAAAGCGGTGACAACTTTTTCCCGTTCTGTCAGTTTCCTCTGCAACTCTTCATTGCGTTGACGAAGAGTCCCAATGGCCTGATCTCGCTCATAAATCAGGGGCTTTAAATCCTCTGCGTTATCAGAGAGGTGTTTGGGAGTTTTGGGAATCACAACTTCATCGAAATTCTCGGGCGACGTAGAACCAGACTGAGTTTGTTGCTCAGTTTCGGAGTTTGTGTTCTGTTCGTCGTGATTGTCCATAAAGTTCGGGAAGCTTGATTTTAAGGTAATTAGTTTGATACTAAGGAAAGATCGTCTCTTATAGCCTAGCTCGAAAAACCTACGAGGTCATCTATAGCTTCTGAAAGTTTGAATATCGTTGCAAGAACGGAAACTATGAATGAAGCGTTATTCATAGATTTCTGGATTAACCACATTTGCCGGTTTTTCGCCTTGCAAGGCTTGAAGGATCTGCTGGCAGACTCGAGTTCTGAGGTCAATCAGTGATTCTTCAGAGGTAAATGCTGCGTGTGGGGTCACAATCACTCTGACGTCCCGATACAGAGGCTGGCTCAAATCGGGAGGCTCGGGGTCAAATACGTCCAAACCAACGCCTGCGAGTTGGCCGGATTGAATCGCCTGCCACAATGCCGAATGGTCAACGAGGCCTCCACGCGATGTGTTCAGCAGCAAACTGCCTGGCTTCATGCGAGAGAGGGTTTCCGTGTTGATGATTTGATGACTTGCATTGGTATGTGGGGCATGAAGCGAGAGATAATCACTGCGAGATAATAACTCTTCGAATGACACCATTTCGCAGCATGTTTCGTAGTCTCGATTCGAGGTGGAATGGGCAATCACTGGCAATCCAAAACTGAGTGCCCGCTCGCGAACAGCACGTGCAATTCGACCGAAACCGAGTAACCCCAATGTGCGTCCTTGCAGACGAAACATCGGCCCGGCACCGGACAAGTCATAGATTCCCTGCTTGGCTTCTTGATGAAACTGTGCAATTTTGCGTGACAACGACAGGAGAAGACCCATTGTGTGATCGGCCACTTCCGGGATGCAATAATCGGGAACATTGGTGACTGGGATCCCTAACCGTGTCGCTGTGGGGAGATCAATGTTATCTAAACCAATTCCCAGACGCGCAATGATACGACATTGGGAGGAGGTCTCGATGACCTGCTGAGTGACTCGTGCCCAGCAAGTGGCAATGGCGTCAACATTGGAAGCGAATTGAATCAGCGTTGACTCATCGCCATCAGGAGCTTCAATCAACTCGGCGTGACCGGACGACAAAATCTCCCGTTCGAGATCTAAATTCGGCCAAGAGCGATCTGTCAATAAAATTCGATAGCCGGATGACATGTATTATCAATCCGTAACTGAGAGATCAACGAGTGAAAACATTAACTGGCAGCTTGTTCGGCAGCCAGTTCGGACATGCGAATCGCAGGTTCGACAACACGTTCCCAATTGTCGTGAAGATAGTCTGGCGGTCCGCCTTTGGCGGCAACAATTTCTGCGGCGTTGATCGTAGGAACCATTTCAATGGCATCCCACGGGCACACGAGAAGTTCGTAAGGATTTGATTTTTTTCCAGGGATATGCACACAGACTTCACAGCCGACACATCGTTCGACGTCAATCTCGCACCAGGACTGTAAGGTGGGAATTCCCGATCCGGGGACTTTTTCAATACAATCCACGGGGCAGACTTCCAAACAGGCTTCGCAGCCGGTGCAGTTATCTGCATTAATAATCGCCACTTCCTTGGGCAGTTTTTTGCGTTTTTTCGCCATAATTCCAAAGTCGAAATCAATGATGGTTAAAAAAAGAGCGTCTCTCACATGAAGTCAGAATTGAATTCCAACCTACGCTAAGTGTACTCACTACCCCCCGGTTCTTCCAAGTCCGGTCCGAGAGAAAAATGCCGCAAATCATGACTCATACGGCATTAACATCGGCTGAAATATTCTGGAATTCGAGACATTCTGCCTTATTTCGGGTGTGCGAGAGTAACATTCAATTTTACTTCTTTTTCCTCCCTCAAAACGACCACATCCACTTCGTCTCCCGCAGAAAACCGTCTGAGTGCCAAATCGAAGTCATCCAGTCCGTTCACGGCAGTCTCGCCAACCTTAATGATTCGGTCGCCTCCCTTGAGCCCACCTTTGTCAGCAGGGCTTTTCGGTGACACTCCGGTGATGCCATACCCTTTCCCTTCAGAAGCAAAGTCAGGAATTGATCCGAAATAGGGACGACTTCCGCTGCGACCAATGTTGGCCCGTTGTTTAATTTCAACGTAATCTGGTCGCTCCTTATTCGTCAAGGTTTGTTTGATAATGGGTTCCATCGTCCCGACGACAAGTTCTATCCCTTCCAGATTGATTTTTTCAACATCATCGGTCGGTTTGTGATAGTCGGCGTGAGTTCCGGTGAAAAAATGCAGAACAGGGATTTTTTTACCATAAAACGAGGAGTGATCGCTGGGACCAAATCCTTCAGGTTGCATGGAAAGCTTAAACCCGGCAGCTTCTGTTTCTTTAACAACTAAAGACTTCCATCGAGAGGAAGTTCCTGTCCCGAAAACCGTCAAGTTTTTGTCCTCGTTCAATCGTCCGACCATATCCATATTAAACATGGCCACCGTTTTCTCTAAAGAGAAGACAGGCTCTTTGACGTAATGAGCACTCCCAATCAATCCTAATTCTTCGGCAGTAAACGCGATGAAAACTATCCGTCGAGGTGGAGGATTCTCCATACTGGCAAAACGTCGGGCGAGTTCGATTAATGCCACTGTTCCCGACGCATTATCATCAGCACCGTTATGCACTTCTTTGGTGTCAGGAGAGAGTGAATTCTGACCTCCATAGCCGACATGATCATAATGCGCGCCAATCACAATCGTTTCGTCCGCGAGTGGCCCTTCACCTTCCAGCACACCAATCACATTATGAACTTCTGATTGGACCAGGTTAATATCGGTTTCCAGTGTCACACTCCAGCCTTTGAGTTCAGCACTTCGTGACTGCAAATTACCGTCAATTCCAGCTTCAATCTCTCGTAAATTCGTTCCCAACGATTCCTGGAGCATTTGATTACAGATGTCTGCCGAGATATGGGCAATCGGCACGTCGTCGTCCTTCCCCATGCCGGCATAGCCAAACTCCATGAGATTGTCAGTTTCTAAATCCGCATGAATCTCTTTGAGTTCATGAATGCGTTCTGTCGCACGGACCAGATTTTGTTGGAACGATTCTGCAAACTCTTTCTCAATCCATTGTTCGACGGTTGCGACAAGTTTGTCTTTTGCTTCAGTAATTTGTCGATCAGCATTGTTCTTCTTGGAGTCACCCGTGTGTGGTTCGTTAACAAAGAGCACGCCAACTGCTCCATGACCAAACGCTCGACTCACTTTTGTCTTCAAGCTGGCATCCAATGGAATGCTGCCGTGATGGCTTTTAAAAGGAGCATCGTCGCGACCTTGACGGGGCATACGTCGCATGATGATGACCACTTTCCCTTTCACATCGACATTCGCGTACTCATCGATGTCGATATCCGGGTTATCAATTCCGTAACCGACAAACACCAATGGCGCTTCTACCAGACCGCTTCCCCCAAAAGAGCAAACTGTGAATTGCTCTTTTTGATTCAACGATAGTTCTTTTCCATCAGGACCGTGAAGGACCACTCGATTTGTTTCGCCCAGTTCCGCGCCGTTAGGCATGTTGAATGTCTGAAACGCGTCTCCGTCAACCTGAGTGACATCCAGTCCGGCATCCGCGAATTGTTCTTTCACATACTGAGCGGCTTTATCGAGCCCCTCTGTACCGACTCCTCGCCCTTCCAAGTCGTCAGAGGCAAGGTACGAGATATCCTTATTCAATCGTTTTCCGGCGTCGGATAGCTCTTTCGCAGCACTCTTCTGAACGAAGAGTGTGTAAGACACAATAACACTCAATATGATTGTGATGACTTGGTTACGTCGCAGCATCGAGGACATCCTTCGTCGTTGATGAAAAATCGTGTTCGGAGCGGCCTGAGCCGTGAATTTGGAACTTCATTGTGTTCTGATTGATTATAGGACTCCAGTGAAAACAGGAAAGTCCTTACAGTTTGAGGATTCTTGAGAATCACTCCCGGAGTTTGAGAGTGCCATTGCGTCAATTTCATTCAATATATCAAAGGATACAATGGGTCAACTGAACTACTCCCTCATCTCTCCCGCCAAAATTCGTTTTGGTTGGGGTGTTTGCTCCGAAGTGGGTGAATTGGCTCAAACATTGGGGCGACGAGCCCGAATTGTTCTCGGTTCACGCACATTGGCGAAATCTGATGAGTATCGTCAGATTCTTGAGCAATTAAGAGCGGCAGGAATTGAACCACATCATCTAGTGACGATTTCCCACGAGCCCGAAGTCGGCGATGTAGATCAGGCCGTGAAAACGCTGCTTGAGCATTCTCCTCTTGAAGGTGATTTTCTGATTGGGTTGGGAGGCGGGGCTGCCATTGATCTGGCCAAAGCAGTGGCCGCAATGGCAACGAATCACGAAGAATCGTCGGTTGTCGACTATCTGGAAGGTGTCGGTCGTGGAATCAACATCACTGAGTCCCCTTTACCAATGATGGCGATTCCCACAACTGCCGGGACAGGATCGGAAGCGACTAAAAATGCGGTCATATCGTCTTATGATCCGAAGTTCAAAAAAAGCCTCCGTTCGGATCTGATGGTTCCTGATGTGGTTCTGGTGGACCCTGAATTGACGGTCACTGTTTCCCCGGAAACGACGGCATACTCTGGCATGGATGCGATCACACAGTGCATCGAAAGTTACATTTCAAAAAGATCTCAACCGATTCCACGCGCATTGGCGTTACAAGGGACACGCCTTGCGGTTCCTTCGATTGTCGATGCTGTGAACGATCCGCATTCGCGTCAGGCGCGTTCGCGAATGTCACATGCAGCATTATTGTCTGGCATTGCGCTCGCGAACTCAGGGTTGGGCATGGCTCATGGGGTTGCCGCGGCATTGGGTGTTCACTGTAAAATCCCGCATGGCCTGGCGTGTGCAGTGATGTTGCCAGTTGCGTTGCGAGTGAACCAAACGGTCGCTCAGCGTCGCTTAGCAGAACTCGCGCTCGAGTGTGGACATGGCACGGACGACAGCAGCGATGCTCAACTGGTTGAAGAATTTATCGAACGCATCGAGGCGATTTGCCAATCGGTAAATATTCCATCGAAGCTGTCGGGCCTGGGAGTCACCAAGTCGCAACTTCCAGAGATTGTCAAAAGTTCTCGCGGTAATAGTATGTCTGGTAACCCTCGCGAGTTGACTGATGATGAATTGCAGGAAATTCTGGAGGGGATGCTGTGATCCTCACTGCAGGACTCTCGCCCGCCTGGCAGCGAATCATGGTGTTTGATGAATTCACGCCGGGTGAGGTCAATCGTGCTTCGGAAGTTGTTCATTGTGCTTCGGGAAAGGTTCTTAATGTCGCCATTGGCCTGAAGACTCTTGGGGCCGATGTGCATTGTTTGTCCCCAGTTGGCGATGACCCTGCGACTGCGATCCGACAAGAGTTCGCAGAGTTGGAGATACCGGCCTGTTGGATTGAGACAACTTCCAAAACGCGGACCTGCATTACCGTTCTTGATCAGTCACACCACAAGACAACCGAATTGGTTGAAAATGCAGAACCAATCACCACTCAAGAGTTAGATTCCTGGGTGACTCATTTTCATCAACTCGCGCGACGGTCGAGCCTCATTGTAATATCGGGATCACTTCCTGCTGGGGCCCCGGCAACTCTGTTTGCCGACATATTGAGACAACACAAACTTCCCTCAGTCCTCGATATTCGCCGGGAAGAGTTACTCTCCGCCTTACCCCATCATCCACTTGTCATTAAACCGAATCGGGAGGAACTCGAACAAACCGTCGGTCGATCACTTCCCCATCGTGATGATCTGGTGGCCGCTGCGGAAGAGTTGCGTTCGGCCGGTGCAGAGTGGGTGGTCGTTACTGATGGACCCAACCCTGTTACTATTATCGGACCAGAAGAACGATCTGTGATTCCAGTGCCGACGGCAAAGACAGTTGTTAATCCGATTGGGTGTGGCGATAGTTTGACGGCCGGAATTACCGCAGCAATGAATGAGGGGCGTTCGATTCTGGAAGCCGTCAAATGGGGAATCGCCTGCTCTGCTCAGAATCTGGAGTCGTTGTTGCCTGCTCGTCTTGACCGCGAGCAAATGATTGAACGGGCCAGCCACTTGACTGTGGAAAGGTTGGCTTGACCGATGCCCCTCAAGACTCCATTACTCGAAACGCGTCATATTTGCCGTCGCGGTCGAAATGACGAGCCACTACTCAACTCGGTTAGTTTGACGGTTCGGGCAGGAGAACGCTGGGCAATTAGTGGAGTCTCTGGAGCGGGAAAAACATTGCTGCTGCGTTCACTCGCTCTTCTCGACCCCATTGGTGGTGACATTCTCTGGAACGGACAAACGGTTGATGCTCGCAACATTCTTGAATACCGATCTCGTGTGATTTATCTGGCACAAAATGCAGCGATGATTGATGGAAATGTGACTGACAATCTTAAATTAGCGTTCTCACTCAATCAAAATCAAGATAGAAAATGGGACGAACGGCAGGTTAATGACTGGTTCTCTCAGTTTCAGAAAGACGAACAGTTTTTGAAACGAGACGCTCATGATCTTTCAGGGGGAGAGCGACAAATTGTCGTGTTGATTCGAGCACTTGCCATCTCTCCTCAAATCCTCTTGCTGGACGAGGCAACCAGCGCGCTCGATCCACAGTCGGTGAATATTTATGAGCAAATTGTTGGCGAATGGTTAGAGGAGGATTTGAATAACCGGGCCATCATCTGGGTAACTCACTCCAAAGATCAGCGCCATCGAGTGACCGACCGAGAAATCCAACTTTCCGCAGGCACAATACAAAAAGAGATTGATTAATGTTTCATGCTCTCTCAAACATTGATGTCGCGATTGCGGCATTTCTGATTCTCATCAATGGTGCAATCTCGATTGCACTCAAGTTGGGCTTGGAAAAGAAACTGGCTTGGGCCTCGTTGCGAACAATCGTGCAACTGACACTCATTGGCTTTGTGCTGGAATGGATATTTGCTGTGCAAAGCTGGCCTATCATGCTGGGAATTGGAGCCATAATGACGACGATTGCCGCATTTTCTGCTGTGGGGCGTGTGGAACATCAACTTCCGTTCATGAAAATGAGCAGTTTAATATCCATCTTTTCCAGTTCGTGGTTAGTGACGGCGCTGACGCTGTTTGCTGTGATAGGATACGACGGCTGGAAAGAACATCCTGCACAATACGTGATTCCATTCCTCGGCTTGGTTTTAGGCAATACTCTGAACGGAATTTCACTCGGCATGGACAAACTTGGAGATCAGTTGAAACGGCGTCGCGGAGAAATTGAACTCGTTCTTTCTCTAGGCGGATCTCGCTGGGAAGCGGGACAGTCGTCGGTGAGAAGTGCCGTTCGAACCGGTATGATTCCGATTCTT
>JAURQH010000063.1 GCA_030836185.1 Planctomycetota bacterium | reverse complement strand
TTGCTGTGCTCCATGCGCTGCTGGGTGTTCGGCTCCTGTAGCCGCTGCTTGCTGTGCTGCTGGAGCCGCTGCTTGCTGTGCTCCTGAAGCTGCTGCTTGCTGTGCTCCTGAAGCTGCTAGTTGTTGTGCTCCTGCTGCTTGTGCTCCTGAAGCCGCATCTTGCTGTGCTCCAGAAGCTGCTGCTTGTTGTGCTCCTGCTGCTTGTGCTCCTGAAGCCGCTGCTTGCTGTGCTCCTGAAGCTGCCGCTTGCTGTGCTCCTGCTGCTTGTGCTCCCGTCGAAGCATCTTGCTGTGCTCCTGCTGAAGTTAGCTGTTGTGCTCCAGTGGAAGCCACTTGCTGTGCACCTGAAGCATCAACTTGCTGCCAGGATACTTGCTGCAAGCCTAAGAAAAAGTGTTTCTTGAAAAAGCTGTTCAGCTGCCTCAAGAAAGACAAATGTCATTCTAGCTGCTCTGACTCTTGCGGTTGTGCCCACTGATTCTGGTATTCACCAGAATGGTTGGCTCGTCCCGAGCTTCATCATTGCAGTTAGCGAACGTGAGTCACTGCCTAGCGGAGATTTTCTCCGCCGGGCAGCCTCGCGACGCTAAAAAGAAGGTGACAAGTGTCGAATCCCTCCTGGACCGGCACTTTTTTTATGCGCTGATATCAATGACGACTTCCTCCGGGAAGACGCCCCACCTTTCTCACGCTACAATATTCTTTCGTCCCGCTGTGATCTACAACGAAAGACAACTGCCGTGAGCCACGATCTTTACGAAAACCCGCTTCTCACCCGCTATGCCTCTCCTGAAATGGCCGCCCTTTGGTCATCTCAAAAGAAACATTCCACCTGGCGGAAACTCTGGATCGCTTTGGCCGAGTCTCAGCGAGAATTAGGGCTCGATATCTCCGAGGTTCAAATCGAGCAAATGAAATCCTCTGTTGACGACATCGATTTTGATGTTGCCGCCAAGCATGAGAAAGCGTTGCGTCACGATGTCATGGCTCATGTCCACACCTTTGGTGACCAATGCCCAGACGCCCGTGCGATTATTCATTTGGGAGCAACAAGTTGCTTTGTCACCGATAACAGTGAATTGATCATGATGCGAGAAAGTCTCGAATTGGCCAAACAGCGTTTAGTCATTGTTATTGATCGTCTGGCAAAATTCGCTCAACAGTACCGCGACCTGCCCTGCCTCGGTTTCACTCACTTGCAACCGGCTCAACCAATGACCGTCGGCAAACGAGCCACATTATGGTGTTATGATCTCATCCTTGATCTCGAAGAACTCGAATATCGTCTGGCAACTCTCCGTTTTCGCTCTGTGAAAGGAACGACGGGAACACAAGCCACCTTCCTCCAACTCTTTGAAGGCGATCACCAGAAAGTCCGTGAACTCGAAAAACTGGTCGCCGCCAAGATGGGCTTTGACGACGTTTGTGCAGTCACCGGGCAGACCTATAGTCGCAAAGTCGATGCCCAAATTCTGGACACTTTGTCCGGTATTGGCCAAACCACACATAAAGCGGGAAACGATCTGCGAATTCTGCAACATCGCAACGAAATGGGCGAGCCGTTCGGAAAGCAGCAGGTCGGTTCGTCGGCGATGGCCTATAAAAAGAATCCCATGAGGGCCGAGCGAATGTGTTCGTTGGCCCGTTTTGCCATGTCTCTTGGTGCCAACGGCGAACATACGATGGCCACACAGTGGATGGAACGAACACTCGATGACTCGGCCAATCGACGCTTGTCTCTCCCTCAATCCTTCCTCGCGATTGATGCAATTCTACTCATCTATCGAAACATCATGGAGGGAATCGAAGTTTATCCCAAAGTGATCGAAAAACAGCTCAATGAAGTCCTGCCGTTCATGGCAACGGAAGAGTTCCTAATGGCGGGAGTGCGAGCGGGTGGAGACCGACAGGAATTACACGAAGTCATCCGCGTTCACAGTCTCGCTGCGATCGAGCAAGTCAAAGTCCATGGCGTCGAAAACGACTTAATTGAACGTCTCAAAGGAGATGATCGATTCGCAGAAGTCAATCTGAAAGACGCGCTCGACGCGCGAAAATACATTGGCCGAGCCCCTCAACAAGTCGATGAATTCCTCGCGGAGGTTGTCGAACCGATTCGGAAGAAATATGCAGACAGCCTCAAAAACTCAGAAGGCGAAGTCGATCTGAAAGTGTGAGTGATCAACGGCAAAATCATTTCTGTAAGCCGTTCCCTGTTTTCGGTTCAACATCAACGATCCGTGCGGAAGGTTTCGCCAAGTCGATGGCAATCGCTTCTTCGCTCATGATCGACGTGATGTTCCCGGCAGCATCGCGGGCATCGAGTTTGACGAACACTTTCGCGGGAACCTGCGAACCCACTTTCCAAGCGAACTCACGTTCATCGGCTTGCCAGCCTGTGATTGGAATCCATGGACCTTGCTCGTTGACTGCGTATGACAAAGAGACCGGTGCACCGCTGGGATGTATGTCAGAGACACGCCAACGAATCAGCAGTTGTGTTCCTTCTGTCCCATTAAGCGGTTTGACGGCCAACAGTTCTGCTAATGGTCCCGTTTGATCGACAATCACATTCATTTCGGGAGCCGTGCCATTTTCCGGTGGCTCGTTCGCAAGTCCTGCACCACTTTGCACACGAATCGCGAATCCATAAGTTCCCTGCAATGGGACTTCGACAGAAAACGGACTTTTACGATCTTCATCGGCACCGTAACGCCACCAATGAGCGCCATCATCCTGAGTGATAAATAATTCCACCTGCGAAATCCCGGACGCTCCTACGTTATCGAGTTCGTAACCGATATCGAATTTCGTTTGGCGTACAATTCGAGTGGGAACCACTGGCCGAGTCGCCAGCGGTTGCTCCGATTCTCGTGTGTAACGGCCTTTCAACTCCTCTGGACGCGATTTCTTGTCGTCGGAAACTGGAACATCGGTCGAATGCCATTCATCAATAGGATCATCCAGACTGTCGAGTGGCTTTTCATCTGCGAAGGGATTATTGGCAACGGTCGGAATCTTTGGCTCATTCACCAACTTCCTTTTGAAAGGATGAGATGAAGGCTCAAAAGCATTGGAAGGGAACGGAGCCGCTCCGCCAGCGTTCGTATCGGCAACGGTCGGTTCACGTGTCTCTTTGGTATCACTGGCGACGGGACGCGAGAAATCCGGTTCGGCTGGTTTTGGACGCTCGCTTGATGCGGGAGTCACATTGATTTGCAACTGATTCGAACCGACATTCCCGGATAAGTCTGTGATAGAACCGCGCACCGCAACAATTCCACCCGCTGCGACAGACCAGGTCGTTTCACCACTTGCTTTCGGCAATACTTTAATAGGCTGCCAATCCTGACCACCCGGTTGACGATATTCGAGCGTCATTTTCTCTGCATTCAGCCAACGGTCCACAGCATTCCAGGCAAGTCGCACCTGCCCCGCTTCTGCTGGCTGCAATTGCAGTTTGAAAACGGGCTTCGTGGTGTCGACGACGATTTTCAATGCCGGAGAAGTTGTCGCTCCTCCCGGAATCAGATTGTTGGTTCCATCGAGAGTTTTGACGGCAAACCAATATTCTCCATCCGCAGTGGCGCGGAAATCAAATTTTTGTGTTTCGGGAGGGACCGTCTGAGCAAGTTGCCAACGTCGTCCCTGATCGATTGAGGTATAGAGGCGAATTTCTTTGATCCCCAATCGCGACATTTCTTCTTGGTTGTAGCGAATGGGAATTTGGAATCTCGTTCGATTCGTAAAGACTTTCTTCGGCCCTTCTTGCGCGGAAATCATCGTAGACGATGATGCCAGCAAGAGTGCCGTGATCGCGATTCGAGTAACGAATGGACGTGTGAGTCTTCTCATGGATCGATTCCTCATCTTGTTCCCGGCGGTGGGTTGTACACCCGAAAGGAGCCGCCCAAGAACGGTTTCAAGCAAACAGAGAATGTGAGCGCATCGACACGCTCCGAGTGCTTATCTCTTAAAATCGGCCAAAAAACCGGTATCCTTGAAACAATCATTACAATCGGTGAAATACGACTCCCGAAACCCGAAATCGGGTGAACAGCCCTTCCCCGTAGACTCTCTGTAAATTTGCAAACCTGGAAACATCAGGAGAGATCGATTTGTCAGCTAAAGTGATTTCAGATACGATGTTAGGACATCGTTACATCATTGGACTGCGACATTTTCCGACAGGAATCCCAACATGCCCACCACACGATCTGCTCAAGAGATTCTGGAACAGGATTTCCTCAACATGAGATGCTTGATCCTTGATCTGGCAGCCGCTCTGGACCGCATCGACCGTGCAGAAGGTTCTGAGACCATCGAAAATCACGAACAAATGGCGTTGTTACAGGGAGGAATCGACCTGCTCAAACAACAGGGAGCCGGTCGGGCTGCCCAAGTTCAGTTACACTTCAGCGATCAATATGAAGACGGCTGGAACGGGAAGTAGGAATTAGAAACTAAGAATTAGTAATTCGTTGTGGGCTGGGACTGGTCCCAGCTCATCGTACAAACATATTAAATTCGGGTGTCGCTACTGGCTTGCCCAGCAGTGCTAACAATTAGCCGCAGAGCCGGTTCTACCGGCCAGCTTGTAATCGCAAGACACACAATCAGCAACCGAGGCCACAACATGTATTTCATCGACCCACACGTTCACATGGTTTCCCGAACAACCGACGACTACGAAATCATGGCGAGAATGGGCTGCACGGCCATCAGCGAACCTGCTTTCTGGGCCGGTTATGATCGCGGTAGCGTCGAAGGCTTCCGTGATTACTTCCGTCAACTGACCGACTTTGAACCGAAGCGGGCCGCCGCCGTCGGCATCCAACATTACACTTGGCTCTGCATCAACGCCAAAGAAGCCGAGAATGTTGAGCTGTCACGTGAAGTGATCGCCATGATCCCCGAGTTCCTCGACAAACCCAACGTCCTCGGCATCGGCGAAATTGGACTCAACAAAAACACGCCGAACGAATGCACCATCTTCCGAGAACATTTGGAGCTTGCCGCGAAAACCGATGAACTGATTCTGATCCACACGCCTCATCTGTCGGACAAATATAAAGGGACGCGGATGATCATCGACATGATCAAAGAGAACTCGAAAATCGATCCCGGTCGCATCCTTATCGATCACGTCGAAGAACACACGGTCAAACTCGCTTTGGACAACGGCTTCTGGTGCGGCATGACACTCTATCCCACCACCAAATGTACTCCCGCCCGCGCTGCCGACATCATCGAGATGGCGGGCGACGAACGCATCATGGCGAACTCGGCGGGAGATTGGGGACCGTCCAAACCAACCGCCGTCGCCGACTTCATCATGGAAATGCGAAAACGCGGTTTGAACGAAGCGAAGATCAAAAAAGTCGTCTACGAAAACCCGTTGGGATTCTTCTCACTCTCTAAACGGTTCCAGTTCACACCACCGGAGCAGCGTGGTGAGTGAAAGTTGAACAGGCAGTCTGAGTGCGTCGAGTACGGCAAGTCACCCCCAACAAAACATTGAGTATCTATTCGGGAGCTTTTGCGCAGAGTACAACCCGCCATCCTGTACGACCACTCTCATTCCGAACACTCAACAGCCGTTTCAAGAGTTCAAGATGTCAAGATTCGGGGACACACCTTGACCGAATGTTGAATCAAATGTTGCCGAATCTTCATTCCGAATCTTCCATACTCTTGAGCAACTTATTGGCATCGTTCGTTTTGCATCGATTGCATTGTTTTGAAGAGAGGCTGTTTTTTCTGTGGACGCATTTTCGATGTCACGCGAGGTCACTCTCTTTCTCACGTTGCAGTGGTCGTCATTGATGAACAATGAATGACTCGAATCAAACGAATGAAGTTAACACAGGGTGGCGGCGGGCGCTCCGTGAAACGGAAGCCCCTGGTGATTGTCCGTCAAACATTGAACCGCGGATGTCGCAGATAAAATCAGAAAATGTGTTGTCTTAGGCCAACACTGATGTGTGGCTGGGCAACAATGAAAGAATATCTCACGCCAACTCACGGCGGCGCGGCGGAAAAACCCAATTCTGAGTAGCACCGATCCCTCGGCGACCTTACGATTGGCCCGAAACAGAAGGTTGACATAATTACATATATGGGTATATATGAATACTATGCCAATCTCATCTCCCATAGGTCATCTTGACTCCGACTGTTTCTACGTTTCCGCCGAACGAGTGCGGTTTCCGTGCCTGCGCGGGATCCCCGTGGGGGTGCTCGGTAATCAGGGCGCTTGCGTCATCGCCAAGAGCTACGAACTCAAAGCGGCCGGTGTGAAGACGAGGGTTCCAATTTGGGAGGCCCGGAAAATTTGCCCGGAAGCCGTCTTTGTGAAAAGAGACTTTCGCTGGTACGAAGTGCTCAGTCGCAAAATGCTGGATGTGTTGGCAGACGTTTCTCCCTTGGTCGAGTATTACTCCATTGATGAAATGTTCTTCGATGCGAGCGAGTTACCCCGTGTCTTTGGTGGCTCAATGCGGGAAGCCGCTTTGCAACTCCAACAACGAATGTTGCAAGAGGTTGGAGTCCCTGTCTCCATTGGGATTGGTGAATCAAAAACCATGGCAAAGCTCGGCAGTGATACCTCCAAGCCGTTCGGAGTCCACACACTGCACGAACTGACCGACAAACAACGGTTTGATTATCTGAAGTCAATCCCCGTTGGCGAACTCTGCGGAGTGGGGCGACGATCCCAGGCCAAACTGGAACAACATAGAATTTTCAACTGCCTCGATTTCATTCGAGCGGACAGCAAATTCATTCAAAATCTACTCACCATCAAGGGAGAGGCGTTGTGGTACGAACTGCAAGGTGAGTCGATCAACAAGATCGCCACTTCCCGACCACCTCACAAAGCAATTTCACGCGGCGGAAGCTTGGGAGGAAAAACAGCTATCGCAAAACAACAACATGCCTGGGCTGTTCGCAATGTGGAAAGACTGATTGAAGCGATGGACTTTCATGGAGTGTTTGCCCGAAAGTTTTCCTTAAGCCTGGAACGCCCGAACGATTATGGCTGGGGAGGACATGTTGTGCTTTCTGAACCCACCAACTCATTCAAGTTACTCTGTGCGGTCTTCCGCGAAATGCTGGATCGTTCTGACAGTCGAGACAAAGCGATCAGCCATATGCACCTGATTGCCGAGAAGTTGAGCTATCGGAACGAGATCCAGCGTACGCTGTTCGAGACCACTTATTCAACGCACGATGGTCGTCCGATTACCGAGTCTCCCATTGATCAGCTCGCGACGCTCAAGCAACAAATCAATCAAAAGGTCGGACGTTTTGCCATTCGCTCCGGTGAAACTTTACACTTACCCGAAATCTATGCCGACGAAACAAACGACTACGACATCTGCGACGTGCAGGGGAAAATGTGCTTCTAATGTGTCAAGGAATTGCCCTCTCCCAATGTGAGATCCCCGAATCACTCATTGAGCGCTACGAGTTAAGTGAGCGAATCATTCGGCGTGGGGAAGGGAATATCGAGTTCCGTTTTTTGTTGGCCGAGCGTTTCCCCGTTCTTCCTCTCTGGCATGAAGGGCAATTCTTAATTTTGTCTTGGGGAAATCGTAACCGGCATAATAAGTTACCTGTCTCAGCCTGGTGCTCTCAGGAAAGTCTGGAAGCCGGAGCGTGGCATCACTTGAGACCTCGAGAAGTTTTCATCCCGGCATCATTCGCCTGGGACCGTGGTGTATGGTATCAGGTGAGAGAGGGTCTCAAGGGGGTCGTCGTGAAAGATTGTGACCGCAAACAGCATGTGTATGTTCTCACCCAGCCAGCCACACATTACTACGAAGTGATGACACGCAATAATCGGGAACCCGTGATGGTGGGTGAGACGATCTGACAGAGACCTGTTGTGTGATAAAAAGAGGAGAGATCTAAAGGCAAAAATCGATCAGGAGAGATTGAGGTCGTGGAGAAAACACCACCGCAGACAGGAAACGGCCATCAAGCAAGAGGATTGTCGTCGGAGTTGGCAACTCGACCACGCCTCTGAAAAAATGCGCAAGAGAGGACTCGAACCTCCACGGGATATAACTCCCACTAGGCCCTCAACCTAGCGCGTCTGCCAATTCCGCCACTTGCGCGATTCGCATACAAGACCGACACGATGTGTCGGACGAGGGTTCTCCCCGAAAAACAAAAATCTTCAGGAAGAAAAAAGTCTGCGAAGTAGTATAACAAGCAG
Source organism: Planctomycetota bacterium (assembly GCA_030836185.1). Lineage (GTDB taxonomy): Bacteria > Planctomycetota > Planctomycetia > Planctomycetales > Planctomycetaceae > JABURQ01. Next base: position 25,409 of record JAURQH010000063.1, on the reverse strand, counting down.
GATGTCTGGTTCAAGCAACCCGGAACCTATCGCCAAAACTAAGAAATATCACCCAGAGAAGCCGCGACCAAGTTTGAGAGCCGAGCGAGCAATGTTCCGCGTGGTTCTTGAGGTTCCGTCGTCAAAATCACGGCCCAAATTTCAGCTTTGGGATCAACCCACAGGACGGTTCCCGTGGCGCCCCAATGTCCAAAACTGTTTGGACTGAGCAAATCTCCAAAGTTGGCCGAATGAGCGGGCCAATGGCGCCTCCAGCCCAATCCCCAAGAGCGGCAACGGCGGGTTTGCTCGGGGATGTCTTTCAGAACATCGAGTTGATTGGAAATCGCTGCCCGGATGGATTGCCGGGATAATACTCGTCGCCCTTCCAATTCTCCCTCACCGAGCATCATGCGGGCAAAGCGGGACAAATCAGATGCAGAGGAAATCACACCTCCCCAGGGAGCACCCAAAGTCCGCCAGTAACGACTATTCCAGTTCCAATCTTCTCCCAAATCCCATTCCGCAGGAATACGACTTTCGGCAACACGCTCAATTTTTGGACGATCGCCTTCATACCATTCCGCAGGAGCGCCCAAGACCGTGTCGTGCATTCCAAGCGGCTCAAACAAATTTTGTTGCAGATAGACGGCGGCAGTTTGCCCGGTGACTCGCTGAATCATTTCACCTAACAAGGTGAAACCCATGCTTGAGTAAGAGGCATCTCGGCCTGTCGAAAATGCTAATTCGACGCTGCAAGTTCCCTTCACAAATTCGGAGAGAGCCGCGTGACTTTCTCGGAGCTCCCGATTATTGGGAAGCATGTCGGGAAGGCCCGATGTATGCGTGAGTAGATGACGGATCGTAATTCCGTACGTCCCGGCTCTGCCAAGTTCGGGAATCACATCACTCACTTTTGTTCCCAGCAACAATTCTCCCCGCTCGACCAATTGGAGAATTCCCATCGCCAGAATCGGCTTTGTGATGGAAGCAATCAAAAAAAATGTCTCGTCAGAATCGGGGGAATCGGCGACGGGGGCATCATTCAGTTTGCGTCGCCCAAAACAGAAAGGGCCGACCGATTCCTCGTTCGTTCCCACCATGACTGACATCGCGGGAATGCGATCATCAAAAGACCACTTTTGACAAACATCGATTGCCCGGTTCCAGAGAGAATGTTTGGCAAGTGAATCGGCGAAGTCAGACATGGGAATTTTCTCAACCAGTCGTCACGTCGACTTCAAATAATTCGAGCATGGTATCCAACTTGGTGACTTCAAGCACTTCCCGAACTTCTCGGCCTGAATTATACAAAAGTATATCAATGCCGGTTTTCTTGACGGATGCGAAAAGGCCAAGCATACCGGAGGGTAGCAATTTGATACCTGTGAGATCAAAAGCAATCGTTTGGCAGTGATGGTCGCTGATAATCGCTTCGAGCTCAGTACGACAATCCAGAGGAGTGATCCCCTCAAGAATTTGCCGGCCATAAAAACCAATGACGGTGAGCGGTCCGGCTTGGTATAACTCCATCGCTTTTGAGCCAGATGACATGGAGTGATTCTCCCCTGATCTGCTAAAAAGTGAAACCATTGAAGATTCACTCTTATGAAACGCAATTGGCAAAAAGCCAATAAAAAAAAGCGTGGGCCAAAGTCGGGATGACAGGATTCGAACCTGCGACCTCCAGCTCCCAAAGCAGGCGCTCTAGCCAGGCTGAGCTACATCCCGAGGGTGAGTGAATCGTTCACTCAAGAGCCACAGTTTAGGACTGAAAGCTCACGCCGTCAACGATCAAAAGGGCGTTCGTTGAAGGAATCTTTTTCTTCGCATCAGGCCACACGACGCAATGTCTGCAAAATTCGTTCAAAGTCGTCATTTGAAGCGAACGGAATGACAACTTGCCCAGAGTCGGCAGACTTCAATTTGATAACCACTTTCGCACTAAATTGCTCGCATAATTGTTGCTCGATGGAGTCAATGTGGTTGCTTTTGTTGGGAGCCGTAGAGTCCCCTTTGGGAAAAGGAACGACGTTGGGGTTGTCCTCAGCCTGAGAGGCTTTGACATTTTTTTCCGTGGCTCGCACCGAAAGTGACTCTTTCTGAATCTGCTGACACATTGCCTGCTGTGCAGGTTCATCGAGAGAGAGAATGGCTCTTGCGTGACCGGCTGAGATTTTTTCTTCTCGCAGAGCCACTTTGGCATCCTCGCACAGTCCCAGCAAACGAATCATATTGCTGACCGTCGAACGATCGATGCTGAGACGTTGTGCCAAATCTTCAAGCGAGCAATTGAATCGGTTGATGTAATCCTGAAACGCTTCCGCCTTCTCCAAGACATTCAAATCTCGACGTTTCAGATTCTCATCAATGGCGATTTCGCAGACGGTTTGATCGTCGGCTTCAATCACTCGGCAAGGAATCGTTTCTCGCCCTGCCTGCTTGGAAGCCAGCAATCGACGCTCACCCGCAATGAGTTGGTACCGGTCTTCGAATGGCCGAACGATGAGAGGCTGTAAGACCCCCTGCTTCTGAATCGATTCGGACAATTCACGAAGACCATCTGCCGCGAATTCTTTTCGCGGTTGAAAAGGATTTCGTTCAATCAGATCGACATGAATTTCATCTGTCGATTGAGGGCCTTGTTGACCTCCCTCAAACGGATTCGCTTCGCCAGAATTATTATTACCTAACAGGGCACTCAAGCCGCGGCCAAGTCGGCGACGTGGAGCCTGTTCTTGTTGATCTATATTTTGATCGAATTGTTGTTCGTCCATGAGTTCTCTCGCGACAGAATATTTTGGCTTCTCCCAAGTACAGAAAGAGAGCCTCGTCCATCGGACTTTTAGCAGTCACCAAGGAATGGGGCAAGATCAACAAATCAGGTTTCACGTGAAACTTTGGTGAAGTCGAAGCTCACGGCAGAGTGGAAGTCATCACAGAAAGATGAAATTGAATTGTGGGAAATTCGGGATGAGACGCCGAGAGATCGCTCGGTACGTGGGAGTTGAGCGAGAGCAAGTCGCTGGGTTCAACCGCAAAAGTCTGGATCGTTTGCAACTGGCCTTCCGACTTTTTCCATTGCTCCTGGTAGGATTCGTTACTCTCCGCATGAGGGCCCGTCACCAGGTAAATGGGGACCGGTTCACGTGCGGGGGGATGAGAGAGAAATCCCAAATTGGCAACCGGTGAGATCAGCACATTCTCGGGCGCGAGTCGGCAGAGATGGTAATAGATGGCCGGTTCTGAGTAGACATAAATCACACAGGCAATCGGTGCAGACCTGCGACTTTCAGACAACTTGCTGCACTGTTTGACGAGACCCTCGGCAATAACTTCTGCAGATGTTCTTCCTTGATCCCACGGCGTACCTCCTTGCCCGGGAGCCAGGGGAAAGCCGACCATTACCACACTGATCACCACACAAGCCACTCCCCAGATTGCAGGCATCGAGTATTTCGCTTCACGTGGAACAACCTCCGCGGATACATTCTCGGAATCGGGTTTGTCGGAATGTTGGGTGTGACGCCAAACTTGGAAGAGGGCTTGCACTCCGTAAGCGGACCCCACCAGTAACGAGAGGAACAGAGGAAGCGCGAGACGTGGATAGGGATGATAGAGAGGAGTCACGAGAAGCAATGACGAGACCCAAGCTAGTGCCATCCATCCCGACAACACTTCCGCCGTCAGTGGTTCATTTCTCAAAGCGAAACGCATCAGTTGGGTCACTCGCGACCCCAGTCCGAACAAAGAGAGTATCAGAGGAATCGAGGCAACAGAGAAAAAGCCGATGTGGCTTCCGACGAGATCCCACCACCTCAAATGTTCAAACTGCCGACGAAAGTTCGTCAGCCAGAAAGACCAACCTTCCATGTAACCCGAGTGGTTTTGAGCGACCGCGGCATACCCTCCTTTGTCCTGTAAGTCGAGCCAGGCGGGAAGCCAAACGAAGGCAGCCGTCAGCAACATGACAAACCAACATCGCCAGCGGGACCAGGCAACGCCGGTTTGTTTCACGTGGAACAGATTCGCTGCCAACAAGCCGGCGCCGGTCACTGCCAGTGGATACCAACCATTGTACTTGGTGGACCAGGCGAGTCCTATCAGGATGCCTGCCCAGATCGCGATCCCGAGACGCTCTGTCGAAATGGCTCTCCACCCGGCAGTGATTCCCCCAACGATCAGCATGGTGACTGGCACATCGGTCAACGCGGTTCGACTGAACATGATGTGGTATCCATTCACCGCCAAGAGACCGGCGATCAGGATGGCCACTTCAGCTCCGACCCATTCCCTCACCAGTCGCCAGATCAGCCAGATGCTAATCACTCCGCATATAATGCCAGGCAACATCACCCCCAGAGGGGATGTCCCCAATGCCAACTGCGACATTTCCAAAACGGCCGGCCAGAGCGGCGGCGCATACAGATGGCGATCTGGAAAGCGTGCCCCTTCCTCCGGCGTGAACCAGCGGTTCGAGGCATAGACCCCTTCGTCGTAGTGTTCCACGTGAAACGATGCCGGCATCGCCAGTCGCAGAATCGCTCCCAAAACCAGAATTCCCCCCACCAGCCATCGTTCACGACGGGTGACCGGTTGGTCGTGGTGGGCATCTGAAGGAGGATCGTTTGTCATCGGTTTCAAATCAAAGGTGCGGTCAGAGTTGGAACAGCGGGCAAGAGGCGTACAATGGTTTCATACCCTGAGAGGATCATACTCGGGTGGAGTTCAAAAGAGAAATCCTGATTGCTGGAGCCAATCTGTTTCACGTGAAACGGATCAGGGCTGACCGAATCTAAGAATGACAGAAGGTGACACGATGGCAGCAGCAGACGAAAAGTACGACGAAGCTCACAAGCTCAAAGAAGCGGGTGACATCGAAGGAGCAGTCGCTCAGTGGAAGTCAATCCTCGAAGAACATCCCGAACACTCAATTACACACCAGGCATTGGCGGTCTACTTGCAGAAGCTCGGGCAAAATGATGATGCCATTAAGCATGCCCTGAAGGTGACCGAGTTAATCCCCGGCGATGCCTTCTCCTTCACTCAGCTCTCTGTCATCTACCAACGCTGTGGCAAAATTCAGGAAGCCGAAGATGCCATGGAGAAGTCGCGACAGATCCAGGCAGCCTCCTGATTTGTCGTGATGACCACCCGGGAAGACCACAGGATGACGAGAGCATCGCACAAGTGGCGAGTCTGGATCATGCAGGCTGTCCGTGCCGCGATGTTTGCAGGAATCGTTCTCGCCATCCATGCGGCCCATGCTCGACGAACCGCCGAGCAGGTTCCGGCTGGCTCAATTCCCATCGACATCGAGCAGGTTCTCGAATTCTATCCGACAGGTCTCACTCTCGACCCGGCCCAGTCGGGAACACAGATCGTGCGGGACGGCGAAGGAAAAATCCTTGGCTACGTTTTGCAAACGAGTCCCACGAGTGATGGCATTGTCGGGTACTCCGGCCCCACCAACACCCTGCTGGCGTTTGATGCCAATGACCTCATTCTGGGGACAAAAATCCTCCAGAGTGCCGACACGCGGGAGCATGTTGCTGCCATCAAGGACAGTCCTCGATTCCGTTTCACGTGGAACGGAATGAATCGTCAAGCAGCCGCAAGCCTGAAGGATGTGGATGCGGTCAGCGGTTCCACACTCACCAGCATCGCCATCCAACAAGGTTTGCAAAAACGACTGGGGGGCAATCCCCCCAATCTCAAATTCCCAATCGAGGTGACTCTGGAAGAAGCTCACCAACTGTTTCCGGACGCAAATTCTCTCTCACCATCTGGTCTCAAAATTGAGGTTCTCGACTCTCAAAACGAGTTGATTGGGTACGTTGTCCGCTCTTCCCCTTACGCCGATCACATCACAGGCTACCAAGGTCCGACGGACGTTTTGCTCGCTTTTGATGTCGAAGATCGCCTTGTTGGCTTTCAGTTGAGAGAGAGTTATGACAACGATCCTTATGTGGGATATGTCCGCGAAGACGAATATTTTCGAAACTCGCTGAATGGAAAATCTCTCCCGCAACTGGCAGAACTGGACTTGATTGCGGAGCAGGTGGAGGGAGTCTCGGGAGCCACAATGACCAGTATGAGCGTTGCCGATTCCTTGGTCGCGACGGGACAGGCCGTCATCAATGCCCAAGATCAAGACAACAAATCATCTGCGTCAAGCTTCCAATCCTGGTCGCCCGCCCCACGAGATTATGGAACACTGCTGATTCTCATCGCGGGATTAACGCTGGCATTCACAAAGCTGCGAGGGATTAAACCCATCCGAATTGGCTATCAGGTTTGTCTGATTGTTTACCTGGGATTCCTGAATGGCGACATGGTCTCGCAGGCATTTCTAGTGGGAGCCGCACAGCACGGCCTCCCCTGGAAGTCGGCCTTTGGTCTTTCAACACTCTCGGTCGCCGCGCTATTGATTCCCTTAACGACACGCAAGCAGGTGTATTGCCACCAACTCTGTCCACATGGAGCCGTTCAGCAATTGGTGAAGGGGCGTTTCTTTTCACCACGAACACTTCCTCAAAAGCTCAGTCAGACTCTCTCACTTCTTCCCGCTGCCCTGTTGCTGCTGCTGGTCATTTCAACCCAGCTTGCATGGCCATTGAATCTCGCATCGATTGAACCTTTTGATGCGTATCTGTTTCGCGTGGCGGGAGTGGCGACCATTTCAATTGCCATCGTTGGTTTGGTCGTTTCCTGCTTTGTGCCGATGGCGTACTGCCGATACGGCTGCCCCACGGGAGCAATGTTGGGCTTCTTGAGAAAACATGCGAGAAGCGACCGATGGAGCCGACGCGACACTTTTGCGTTGTCGTTGATGCTGATTGCTGCCGGACTTTGGCTGAGCTGAGTGTGAGGATGACCGAGATTCAGTTCTCGTCAATCACTTTTTCCAGCATCGTTTCAAACCGATCTCGATGCCAAAAGCGTTCCCAAATACTGGCCTTACGCAAATTGGAATCATCGACTGAAACTGTGTGTTGCTTCCCTCGTCGCGTGCGGAGGATCATCTCTCCAGACTCCAGGATATCTTCAATCACCCAATATTTGTCGACGAGATAAGTATATTCATCGCCGTTCGGATTCGGGTTGATGCTTCGAGCTCGTGGACCGGGGTGAGTGCTATGTTTTGTCTTACGGTAGACAACGCAATCACCGACGTTGAACTGACTTGAAGGAATAAGAGTACGCACGTTTGAAAACTCCTTTGTTCACTTAATGTTAGTCACTCCCCCACAGTTCGTAAAGAGGGATCTCTGAGCGAGAAGGTCCGTTCGGGAAATTAACTCGGGAATGGTTCGTTCAATTGGGGACAGAAGAGGCTGCGATTTCTTCACAAAATATTTCGACCGAGCCTCAAACACTCGCGACACGCAATTCGTAAGTAGTCAGAGAGTTGTCGGAACGAACTCTGTATCGACACACCAAGTTTCCTCTTTATCAACCAGGAGCAAACATTATGAAAGACAAAACCAAGTGGATGGTGGGGGGGCTTTTCTCTCTCAGCCTCGCCATCATCATCGCCGGAATCTGGAACGGCTTGGCAGTTGCGCAGAACCAAACAGACAGTGGTCCTGCGCCACTCAACGAAGTCGAATTAGAAAACCTGACACACGCCAACAGCCTCTCGAAAGCCTTTCGGACCGCATCCGGCCGTGTGCTTCCCGCGGTCGTCACCATACAGACGGAAGTGGAACACCGAGCAGTCAGTTCTCGGCAACAACCAATCCCGGAAGCGTTCCGTAACGACCCATTCCTCAAACGATTCTTTGAAAATATGCCCGAGGGCAATCGTCAGGTGCCTCAAAGACGGCAACAGGGAATGGGCTCAGGGGTTATCATCGACCCCGCCGGGATTATTCTGACCAACAATCATGTGGTTCAGAATGGCGAAAAAGTCGTGGTCAAATTGCACGATGGCCGTGAGTTTGAAGCAACCGAGGTGAGGGCAGATCCCAAAACGGATTTAGCCATCGTGAAAATCGAAAACGCCGGCAATCTGCCTTTCGCTCGATTGGGAGATTCTAATTCCATGAGCATCGGCGATTGGGTGATCGCCGTGGGGGCTCCCTTCCGGTTACAAAAATCGGTCACGGCTGGAATTATCAGTGGAAAATCGAGAGTGATCGGCATCAATGATCGGGAAGAATACCTGCAAACGGATGCTGCCATCAACCCTGGAAATAGCGGTGGTCCACTTGTGAATCTGACAGGGGAAGTGATCGGCATCAACACCGCAATTTCATCAACGAGTGGTGGATATCAGGGAATCGGATTTGCAATTCCCGTCAATCTTGCCAAGTGGGTCGTGGACCAACTGCAGGAACATGGTGAAGTCAAACGTGCTTATCTGGGTGTCCTGATTCGTGAGGTCAATTCCTCAATTGCCACTCAGTTAGGAATCGAAAAAGTTGCCGGCGCTTTGGTCACAGAACTTAAACCTGATGGTCCTGCCGCAAAAGCGGGACTGAAAGTGGGTGATGTGATTCTGGAGTTCGCCCAGCAAAAGGTCTCTCAACCCAGTGACCTGCAAAGAGTGGTCGAACGATCATCGATTGGTTCGAGTCAGCGAATGAAAGTCATTCGTGACGGCAAGACGAAACTTCTCACCGTTGCCATCGAAGAACTCCCCAACGATCTCACCGTGGCTGACTTTCAACACTCTGAGTCAACTGAACTCGGCGACCTGGGCCTTAGTGTGGGTGAGCTGACACCACAAACGGTCAGCCAGTTAGGACTAAGTTCGGACGAAGGAGTTTTGATCACTGCTGTTGAAAACAACAGCTTCGCAGCCTCGGCCGGACTCGAAGCCGGTGATGTCATCCTCAAAGTGGGGCGGACCAATATCGATTCTGTCGCAACTCTCAAGGATGTCATGAAAGAACTCAAAAGTGTTGATGGGCTCGTTCTGACAATTCGTAATCGACAAGGTTCTCGGATTATCTATCTTGGAAAATAAGCCCTTGGCACAAGAATCGATTTCATCGAGATACGAAAATAGCCCTGCGAACTAAACTTTCGCAGTGCTATTTTTATTGTGGCTTCACAGAAAGTGAAGGTATTATTTTGAACCTGATGAGATCACTTGTCCAGCGAAGAGACCTCAATCGAGTCAATCTGAAGCACGGGAATGTCCGCGGAGAGAGCAGAACGGGCATCGTCCCAAGCGGTGTCAGCACCTTCTGAGTAACCTTGCTTGTAACCTGAAAGCCAAGCGAGACTTCCGAGCCAAAGAGAGGCTGTAACAGCCATCAATGTCATCATGTTCTGTTTGCTCATAACGGCGTCCTTTCCGGGCATCCTGTCCCAGTTGTGTGACACTTATTGATTACTTATGGGCGGCTATTCCTGAATGGATAAATTTAGGTATTGTGAAGAATATTAACAATATATGCATCATTTATTTATATACAAATTATCGACATCTGGTCAATGTAAAATCCTTTGTGATCAGGCTCAAGTCCCATTTTTTCATAATATAAACGAGCTTTGAATTAAGTTGGGTAACATCATTCTGAATCGAATAACGTACTGTTCCGTAGATTCAGTGAAATCCCCGTCTGGACGCTGCCTCAAAAGGCTGTTAGTTTTGAGATTGAGATAAGCAGTTCAGCCTGTTGTGACGTGCCAAACCACTTGAATCCCCTGGCTTGGTGGCATATTCATGTCTATTGAAAACTCGAAATTCCGCAGTCGTCGACTTGATGCTGCGCGTGGTTATCTGATCCTCGGGATGCCGGATTGCGCGCTGCGTGAACTCCGAAAGATTCAATCTCCTGAATTTTGTGAGTTTGATTTTTGGTTGCTAACAGCGGAATCGTATCGTGATTTGAGTCAATTTGACGAAGCCATCCCGTTTTTTGAAAAAGCGATTCGTCTTCAACCCAAAAACTTACAGTCTCATTTGGGATTGGCTTGGTGCTACAAACGGATTGACCGCCTGATCCGAGCCATCGAGTCTCTCGAACGTGCTAAGCAGCATCACCCCGAAGAGCCCATTGTCATCTACAATTTGGCCTGCTACTTCTCACTTGTCGGTGATAAACCCAAAGCGATTGAATGCTTGGGGCGTTCTTTACGAATGGAGCCTCAGTTGCGAGGTCTGATCTCGGCAGAAACCGACTTCGACCACCTGCGCACAGATCCCGACTTTCAATTTATTGCCGAGACGGTTGAGCAAGAGAGTGAGTGAGTGAGAGCAGCAAACTGCAAAGTCGTCATAATCGACAAGGTGCTGCATAGGTCACCAATAATTCCTGGATCTCCCCGTTTGCCATACGGGATTTTGTCGGCTCGCGCCGATGAATCAATCACGGCAGAGCATCTTGCAATTGATCTTAAAAAGTCTCTCCGCTTTTTGTTGTTGATCGATTGCCCGACACCCTGCCTTCTGAAGAAGCTCAGCCAGCATTCGCTGGTCGCTATTCAGGGATTTTCAGAAATGATCGGTTCTATATTGAGCCAGTCCAATCTGTTCAAGAATAGTGTCTTATCCATTTTCATTGATGAAACATTCATCCGAAAAAAGATTGAGCGACTTCAAAACGCAAATGATTGTTGGACTTCTGGGATTAAGAGACCATGAGAATCTCTCGTGCGATCTTGTCGGGTCCAAATTGATTTGCGGGCAGTCAATACTGCCAAGCAGTGATTACTTTCCTTCATCAAAAACCATCCGTAAGACAGGGATATGGTCCCGGCATCGAGGCTGACGACCCGTCTGCGGAAAGCGAAACAGGAGTTCGTTCATGCTTGTACTTTCCAGACAGCGCGACGAGAGCATCATCATTGGTGATCACATCGTCGTGACAATTGTTGACATTCGAGGTGATAAAGTTCGTCTCGGAATTAAGGCGCCTCCCGAAGTCTCCGTGCATCGGGAAGAAATTTACGACCTGATTCAAAAAGAATCTGAGCAAAAAGAGGCGGCAAAACCTGACGCCTCCACAGACTGAATCAGTCTGCAGAATATGAAAACAGAGTCGAGCGGCATTTGTGCCGCTCTTTTTTTATGCGCACAATAGAAGCTCGTCATCTCTCGAATAGTCGTAATAATAACGATGAATCACTACGACTCAATCATCTCCAGGAATTCAGAGAAATATGACTCAACCATTGTGGATCGTTTTTGATGCCGTCGGCACCCTCATCGAACCCGTCCCCTCAGTCGCTGAAGCTTACTGGCGAATCGGAAACAAATTCGGAAGCCAATACACGATTGAAGATATCCTGTCACGGTTTCGCAAACAATTTGAGAAATCATACTCGAACTCGGAGGGTGAAAAACATTGTTCCAACGAAGAGATCGAATTGGCTCGATGGAAGCAAATTGTCGAACGCGTGCTCGACGATGTGACCGAGATGGACGCTTGCTTTGCAGAAGTTCACTCACATTTTTCAAAACCTGAAGCCTGGCAAGTCTTTACCGATGTACCCCCTCTGCTACAGTCATTGAAACAGGCTGGGTACTCCTTGGCCATCGGCTCCAATTTTGATCATCGAATTCATGAAGTTTGTGCCGGTCACTCGGAACTCATGCCGATTGATGTTGCATTTGCGTCGGCAGAACTTGGATATCGCAAGCCCTCTTTGATTTTTTATTCGGAGCTTGCGAGCCGATTGAACGTCTCACCGACTCAGATGTTGATGATTGGCGATCATGAAGAGAACGACGTGATCTCTGCCCGACAAGCTGGTTTGTCGGCTCTGCTGATTGACCGTTCTCAATCAGCGACCAAGAAAGACGGAACGATCAATCACTTTTCAGAAGTGATTTCTTATCTTGAGGCAATCACAGAGAATTGAGAATCGCAGACGAACTGAGTTACGCTTCGTGAAGTGAAGATTCCTCTTCCTCATTCTCGTCAATCGGCAACGCATCCAGCTCCCATTCATCTTCTTCCTGGTTCGCTAATGCCAGCAACTGCAATTCAAGATCGACGTCGATTTCATCGTCCGGCTGGTTGTCGTAGCGCTGCTTCAGTCGAGAGAGAAAATTGGGAGTTCGTGGAAGAGCCTCTCGTTCCTCGGCATCACCTTCTGACTTGTCGAGTTGCGATGTGGATGGAGGTGCCGAGACAAACGTCATTAAAATTAAGACAATCACGCCGCATAAGACTAACCCTCGAACCATCTCGTTCTCGCCAATGAAGATTACAATCGGCGCATACCAGTGAGGACCTCGTATCGGAAGCCCTGTGTTTGCATGCGCTTGGCGATCAGACTGATCGGCTGGGGTGATTGTGTCGGGGAGAATTTCCCGATCCCCTTTCAGAACCGACTTTTGACCGTTCAGAATTTGGTGCGCCAACTCGGGTTCGCTTTTAAGAGAGTGCTTCACTTGGTGTAAGCGATTTAGCCGTGACTGATCGGCCAGCATTTGTTGCTGCAATGACTGATAATCGGCCAGCATAATTTCCTGCTGCGCAAGTTTGGGAGACAGAATCACCAGAGCGTACAGCCCCATCGCAAGTATCAGCCACCCCCAATTGAATGATTTGCGCGGTTCTTCGTCGCTTTGTTTCTGCTCCACAGGAGAGTCGAGGGAGTCTATTTCGTGTGACGAGTCCATGAACGTATTCTCTGCGCGAGGGTGCTGTGAAATATTCATCGGCTGAATTGAGAAGCCGAGAATGACATTTCTCCCAGAGTCCCTTTAGGAAAGGCAGGTAGTTCAGGATGTTTTTGTGACCGTTAAGGCCAATGCAAACGCCTTAATCTACCTTAAATGTGATAATTTCCTGTTTTGACATTTCAGGGATCCATGAATTATCATACTTTTCGGCAACTTCTGCCGCTAAAACTGCGTCATCACATCATGAACACGGTTTGAAGACTCTGCCGCACACTGAAGGACAGGACTCATAAAGTATGTCTAATATTAAAGTTACGACCTTTCTGGTCGTTGGCGTGTGTATTCTGTTGGGGCTTCCGCTTGGGGTCTCTTCGCTCATTGCTCAAGATGAACCAGCCACCGAAGCGGCACCATTAGTGGTCAAAAATGAGAATCCACCTTCCATTTTCATCCCCTACGAGAAATTGGAAGAAGTATTTGGCCAAAAAGGGGCGGCTGCCATCCTGCCCTACGCTGATCTTCAAAAGCTGATGAAGTTGCTGGAAAATCATCGACCAGAAAGCCCGCAAGCGGTTTTGACGAAATCCCATTACCGGGTCATCGTCGAAAAAGAAGTTGCCCGGATTCAGGTTGAGTTGTCGTTACGGTCGAACAGCGAGAGTTGGTCGGCCATACGACTTCCCTTCAAGGGAGCCTCGGTTGGCAAGGCGACTCTCGACAATGAAGAGGCTTTCTTTCGAGGGGCCGGAGATGGTGCCTATCTGGTTCAGCTTCCCGGCAAAGGGACGTATCAACTCTCACTGGAACTCTTGGTCCAAATCCAGTCTTCACCCGACCAACGAACGATTGCTCTGGAAACTCCTCTGTCAGGAATTACCACTGCCGAGATCACTGTTCCCACCGCCGAGCAAACCATCAGCATCAAGCCGGAGTCAATCGTGACTCCTGTCGAAGTGGAAGGCGAAGCTTCACAGGTCAAAGTCAACTTGGGTGCCACGAACCGGATGGAGATCTCCTGGACTCCGAAAGCCAGCACAAAACCTCAAATGGAACTCTTGACCAGCGTGCAGAATCAGACCGTTGTCACTCTCGCTGATGGATTGGTTCATACGGAAGCTCTTCTTGATGTTGATGTTCTCCGGGGAGAACTATCTGAACTGCAGATTCTCGTTCCCAAAACACATCGAATTCTGGGAGTCTCTTCTGCCACGGTGAATGTTCAACGTCAAACCGTCCAGGAAACGGACGAGGCCAAGATCATTACGATCAAACTCTTACAGGCGATCACGAAGAAATTTACGCTCGAAGTTCACACTGAGCAACCTCTCCCGGAAGAGAGTTTTTCATTGGCGGGAACGGATGATGACGGACTCGTCAGCGGAATTCAGGTGCGCGGTGCGATTCGTGAAAGCGGCACACTCTCAATCGCGCATTCTGAAGGAACACGATTAATCGTCGAGCAACAGGAAGGACTCATCCGCGTGGATGGCCCATCGGTCCCAGAGGCTGTTCGCAATCGGGCACAGGTTCATTACAAATTCTACAGCCCTGTGTTCACTTTGATCGGCGGAGTCCAGCCTGTTCAACCTCGAGTACAGGTTCAAAATCAGACCCATCATGTGTTCCAGAAAAGCTCGCTGTCTGTCAATTCGCGTCTGTCTTATCAGATTGATCGAGCCGGTGTCTTCGATCTACAAATCAAGCTCCCCGCCGATCTCACGATCGAATCTGTCACCACGAAAAACATGCGGGAATACACCATCGATGATGCGACCGGAGTGATGACCGTTTCCTTTAATGAAAAACGCATGGGCAATGTTCAGGTGATTTTGAAAGGTCGGATTGACCTTGAAGATGCGACGGAAGCAAAGTTGGCGCTCCCCGTCCCTGAACCACAAAGCGTCTTTCAGGAAACGGGAACCATCTCGATTTATGCACCCGCTTCGTTGGAAATCGACATCGTCGAAGAAGAGACAAACGGCGTCGTCCCCGTTGATGTTCCCGTTAATGTCGGCAAGCAAGGGGGCGGACATACGGGGTTGATTGCGAGTTGGTCCTATCAATCTCGTCCTTTAATGGTCACTGTTCGGACGGTCCGCAAACCGACTCGCCTCTCCGCTCGGGTGGAGTCTTATCTGGAAGTGAATGAAGATCAAGCCGCGATCCTGTCGGCAATTCGCTATCAGGTCGAACATGCTCCGGTTCGATTCTTCCAAATTGCAGTCCCTGAGTCTGTCAAAAATCTCGTTACGATTGATGTCCCATCAGGTGGCGGGCAATCAATCCAGAGCCAAACCGCCGCGGACGAGCCCGTCGATGGCTGGGTAATTTGGACCATCGAACTGACACAAGACGCGATGGGCGAACAAACCTTCAATGTTGTCTACGAACTTCCGCTGAAACGGGAAGGTGACGAACAACTTTCGGAGATCGAAATTTCGTTACCGAAGGCCATGCCGGCGTTGACGGATGTCGAAGAGGGAACCGAAATCGCCTTAGTGAGAACTGTCGGCGAAATCGGTATCGCACGAGATCGTGCCTTGTCCGTCTCCTCAGATATTGAAGCTGAGCGAAGTGAAGCCATTGATCGTCGCGAATTAACAATGGATGCACGATCAAGCGATCAAGCATATCGTTATTTCACTCAACCGGTCACATTAAGTGTTCGATCTCGGAAGTATGAGATTGAATCAGTGGTGGAGACGGTCATTTCGAGAGCTTTGGTTGAAATTGCGGTCGGATACGATCCTCAGGCCACCTATCGCGCTCGCTATTTGATCAACACCAGCGAGCGACAACGGTTGCTCGTACAGTTGCCGGTCAACGCCGATCCTCTGAGTGTTCTGGTCGATGGCAAACGAGTGAATCTCGAACAAGCCGAACCCGAAGAAAGTACCGATGAATATGATGCTTACTACGTCAACATATCGAGAGCCACGGAAGCAGAACTGACTCTGACCATTCAGTTTTTATGGCCAATTAACCCCCCACAATTCAAAGGTCCATTGGGAACTTTGCAACTCGGCTTCCCTCAGATTGGCAGTCAGGGAGGAACGGCAGCCGTTCAACAGTGTCGCTTGGCAATTTGGGTACCGGATAAATTCCACTTGGTCGGCACGCCATCTCAATTCAATGATGATCAACAAACCCGAATTTCGGCGGGCCTCTTTGGATTTCCAACCTCTCCCGAAGTTTCAACCGACGAACTGAACGATTGGATTCGAGAAGTCCCCACGGGAGCCATCGAGTTTCCCGCCGAGGGAATCGGCTACTCCTTCAAATCCATGGGGAACATCACTTCAACGCGTGTCTCGTGGTGGGAAATGCACTACATGGTCTGGGTTCTCTCGGGAACTTTGTTAGTGATCGGGTGGCTGCTGAAAAACACAAGCTGGGAAAACCGACTCGGCGTGGTTCTGCTACTCGTCTTCCTGGCGTCCATCTATGCCGTCAAAGATGATGACATGATCGCCCATATTCTGGCCGCCGCTCGTTATGGGATATTTGCGGTGGGTGTCTTATGGAGCATACAAACCTGCTTCGGGACGGACTGGAAATCGAAGCTTCCCGGCATGCAGAAATCCGCGGTCGCCAAAGATGGCTCCTCTGATACGCCGAGTGATTCGTCTGACGACACAGAAAAGGACTCATAATGTACGACCAACCTGATTCGGTTGTTCGACAGAGTCTGTCGGACAAGGATGACTATTTCACGAGACGTGGAATCCAGAAAATGCCTCAACAGACAACAGCAAATCATAAACGACCGCCACGAGCTTTCTTGCAGATGATTGGCATCTTGCTCATCACGGCGTTGTGTTCTGCTTCGACCAATGCTCAAACGCTTCCCGAAAGCCCCAATCGTGTTTATGTTCCGATTGATCAGTTTCAATCGGTTCTGCATCGCGATAAACAAGGCGTCCTGCTGGACAATGAAGAATTCAACGCTCTGTGGACGCTGGCAAAAGAGAATCAGACTGCAGGTCCCAAGGGATCGGCCGATCTGGTGCTTACGGGAATTGAATACGAGGCGACCGTTGAAGATCACTCATTGCTGGTGACGGCCCGTCTCGATCTCCGCCAATTTACAAAAGGTTGGCAATCCATTCCGTTATTTTTCAATAACATCACCATCGAAGAAGCCACACTCGGAGAGGCCCCCGCAAATATTGGTCGGGACGACCAAGGACAACTTCGTTTTTTCCATAACAAAACCGGAAAATCACAACTCACTTTGCGACTGGTCTCTCGACTGGCTGCGATGGGGAGCGATCAACTCGCGTCTTTCAATCTCCCGTCAGGCCCGGCAGCGACAATGTCAATCACGATTCCTGCCGGGAAGCATTTGATTCTCTCGGGCCGAACTCTTGAGCGTCCCGCTGTCGTTGAAGAAGAAGCCGTCTACTCCTTCCCAGTTGGCAATGCAAACAAGCTGATGCTGCAAATCACTGATCGTAAGAAGGAAGCGACCACGGATTCACTGGTCTTCGCAAATTCCTTGATCGGTGTCGACACCGTTCCGGGAGAGATTCGCTGGCGGTCTCTCACTCGGCTACAACTCTACGGGCAATCACTCAATCAAATCTTCTTGAGCGTCCCGGTGGAATTAGAAATCGCCGATGTGATTTCAGGCGGTCTCGATTCTTGGGAAATGAACGAAGACCCGGACGACGAAGATCAAATTTTACTGACACTCAATTATCGTCAACCCATGACGGGGGCTCAGACGATTGAATTACGCGGTGTCCTTTCAATGCCGCCCGATGAAGAATGGCCGGTTCCTCAACTAAACATCAAAAACGTCGATTCTCATGTCGGACACGTCATTATTACTCACCCAGCTGCCGTCAGATTGCAATTCGTGGCACAAGACGGACTGAGACGTGCCAAATTGTTTGCTCGTGAACAGATGCCGAAGTTTGTCGCTGAAATTCCTGATCGCGTCAGTCCACAAGTGTTTGAATTTTATCGGCAGGATTTCACGCTCGAATTATTGATGAGAACACGAGATCGTGAACTCATTGCCAATATTCAAAACCTGCTCGAACTCCAATACGAATCGATTCAGTATCAAGCCGACATCACGTTGGCCTGTCGATATGCGCCCTTGTTTGAATTGCAGATTGAACTTCCCGCAGAATGGCTACCGACGGCATTAACTTTGAATGGTCAACCGCAAGAATGGGAAGACAATTCGGAAGCCGCCGGAACCAGACAGCTACGAGTGAAACTTGCTCAACCTTTAATGCCTGGGCAAGAACTGAAAGCGGGATTGATTGCCGTTCAAGACCTCGATGCCTGGCCTCCCACCATCGACCCGGATGAAGACGCGACGGAAATTGAATTGCCGCAATTGACATTACCGCAAGTCAATCTTTTCGACGGGCGTTACTTTCTCGCTTCTCATTCCGATTTTGAAGTTCGCGACGTGGAACTCTTCAGTTTGAATCGTGTTTTACTGGACAACAATGAGAAACGCCTGACGTTTGAATATCAGGACACGGAATTCACCGGTATTTTTAGCGTTCGAAGACGCCCCACGCATCTCTCGGGTAGAATGCTTTCACTCATTCGCAAAGATCCGCGCGCCCTTCGCTCCTACCTGCAAGCCGACGTGACGGTCGAAGGCTCTGGCGTTCGCGAACTCTCCTTTCAGCTTCCCGAGTCGGCGGGCAAAAATGTCCGATTTGTCACGTTTGGTGGAGCGCAACGCATCGTCGAGCAGGTTCCTTCAGAATCTAACGCGGGAGAAATTATCTGGAGACTGACATTTGATCGCAGGCTCTACGGCACCATTTCCGTTTACGTGCAAACCATGGAAACATTAGACGAAGAAGAGAGTTCGGTTTTCACGCCTCGGTTGTTGTTGAATGACGCGGAACGTCAATACGGCTACATCGCCATTGAAGCGGGGCCCGAACAAAACTTGACGGTGAAGCCTGCCAGTTTAACGGCCACTCCTTTACGAGAAGTCGATCCGGGAGAAATTCCGGTCTCGAATATTGCCTATCAGCCTCAAGAACGAATCGTTGCCGCCTATCAGTATGTCACTCCCGAATACTCCATCGAGTTATCATCTGTTCGATTTGATCGTACTGTTGTTCCTTTGGCGATAGCCGAGGAAATGTCGATCACCTCGATTCTCAGCGAGTCGGGGACTTGGCAGCACGAAGCGGTGATCATTTTCTCCGCGGCCGGCGTACAAAATCTCCTCGTCAAACTTCCCGAGAACTCGAACCTTTGGTCCGCGACACTTGATGGAGAACCGATCGAAGTTCGCGGCATGAACGATCATCATCTGATTCCTCTGGTGAACTCATCAAACGCAGGAGCAAGTCGCGTTTTGAAAATGGTCTACCTCTCTCAATCAGAAGCTCTGTCGCGATCAGGGCTACTGAAACAATCGCCACCAGAATTATCTGTCGAAGTGGACGGCAAGCCGCAAGCGGTGGAAGTTCTCGTCTCCAATTGGTCCGTCTATTCCCCCGAGAGTTTGGAGTTCGTGGAATCGACGGGAATTTTTCAAGCCGAGCATCGATTCGAGGCAGACAGTTTGGTGACTCGCATGATGGGTTCCTTTGCCCGCGTGAATTTTTTCCGCGTCCTGGGGGTGTTAGTCACCGCGTTGGGAATGTTTGGAGTGGTCTGGTTTATCGTCAATGCTCGTTCGCGTGGTTTAGGAGCAATTCTACTTTTTCTGGGGCTCTTTCTGTTCATTGGCGTCACCATGATTGCATTAATTTCACCCAGCTTTCAATCGGCTCGTGAGGCTTCAATGGCTTTAGTCGATATTGATGACGATTATGGTGCACCCGCGAGTGCAGAATATGGTGGCGAAGCGGAAGGATATGGGGGAGCAGATTTCAGCGCAGGTACGAATGTGGAATTTGGCATCAATGACGAACCCATGAGCGAGATGGAATCAGTCGCCGAGGAAGCAACCCGAGAATCGCTCAACGAGTTAATGCAGACTCCTTTAAGAAACGAATTAAGTCAGTTTGAATCGGGTAACGCTAAACCGGCAGCACCTCCAACTACCCCCCTCCAATCAATGCCTCAACTTGCCTCGCCGGCAGAAGATAAAGCCGAGACAGCACAAATAGAGAATCCTTCGCGAGAGGATGAAAAAAAGCCGACCGGAGCCCGTCTCTCTGTCGATGTGGCCTTACAGATTCCCGACGATCATCGGGTCTCAGACTTTTCATACCACGGCACTCAAACTGATTTTTCGGAGTCACCCTTAAGCATCAGATATTTGCGGCGTCAATCGGCCAGTGGACTGACTGCGTTTGTGATATCGCTCACCCTGATTATTTTTTATGTCCTGCGTAAACGTCCGCTGGCACGTCGATTGATGCTGCATGTGTTAACGCTCACCATCCCGCTCGCGCTCATGCCTTTCTGGCCCGCTTACGGATTATTCGTCCTCGATGGGATTGTGATTGGTAGCTTGCTTGCCTCAGCCATCTGGATGGTCTGCTGTTGCTGGAAGTGTTGTTGCTTGCCGATTTGCTGTCGATTGATGAGTTGCTGTCAACCAAAAACAGTCACCACGACTTTATTGTTGCTTCTCGCTTTCTCAGTCACAAACTGTATTGAGGCGGCACCACCGAATCAGGCACCACAACCGCCGGTCCCATCTAAAGTAATGCCTGCAAATGTTCGTCCTCCTGTCGCACCTCCTACTGACTGGTCGGTCATCGTGCCCTATAAGCCGGGCGAAGATCCTCTCGCTGCCGAGAAGATCTTTTTGAATCGCAAACAGTACCTGGAGTTGTGGAATCGCGCACATCCCGAAAATCCCATCGGGATCGATCTCCCCGCCAAAGCGTCTGTCTCATCGGTCGCGTTTTTGGCAGAAGTTGACGGTGAAGGAGACGCGGCTGCGATCAAAGTCTCGGCTCGATTCGTACTCCAATCGTTCTCGGAACAGGCCGAGTCTGCGATCATTCCTCTGGATCGAGTCGCGTTGGAAGAAGCAACTCTGAACAATGAACCCGTCGCATTGATTCCTTTTCAGACGAAAAAAAGCTCTGGCTATCACGTGGAATTGCCCACGAAGGGGCAACACATTCTCGATCTGACGTTTCGACTTTCGTATCAACAAACAGGAGCCGGAGGCCGATTCACCCTCCCACTCACACAAAGCACGATTGGCCGTTTGACAGTCAAATTACCCTCAGACAATTTACTAGTCCAAGTCAACGGTGCCACCACGGCTTATCGCAGAGTCCGCGAAAACGATCAGGATTCAATTTTGTTACCCTTGGCATCGAATGACACGATCACAGTGTCGTGGTCACCTTCTCGGGAAGAAGCTGGCTTCGACCGAATCGTTCACGTGGACACCACTTCGGCCCTCAGCGCGACGGATGCAGGCCTCAGCCTCATCCAATCTGCTGCGTATTCGATTCCTCAAGGAAGTATCGAAGAAACTTTGTTCCAACTCCCGGAAGACTGGGAGCTTCAATCGATCACCGGTCTCGATGTCGGTGGTTGGGAGCTTGCCGAAGAGGATGGCAAGCGACTGCTCAAAATCTTTTTGAGACGCAAAGTCGAGACGGAAACAAAGATTCATTTCACCATGTTTCAAGCGGTCGAGTTTGGGGATGATCCGCTGGAATTGAACTATCCGCATTTGATCCCACTCCAAGTGACCGGCGAGAAAGGGTTGATCGGATTGTTGGCCGAAGAACAATTGCGGATACGCCCCGGCACATTCAATTTTCTCTCTCAATTGGAGTCGGCTCAATTTCCCGCGACAAATCGCAAACCAATCTTGAAAGAGAATGTTCAATATGCATATCGCTACGCTCGCAATGATTACCAGTTACCGTTAACAATCATCCGCAAAGACCCGGCAGCAACCGCAGAAACACGACACGGCTTAGTCGTGCGATCCGCGCGTGTCGAAGTCGCCACGAAATATCATGTTGATCTGGCAGCCACCCCCCGGTCGCGAATTTCAATTTTGTTGCCCGAAAACTATGTCGTACTCGATGTTCAAGCCACCGAATTACAGGACTGGTATCAAACCTTTTCTGCCGAGGATGATCGTTTACTGATTGTCGAATTTCCTCGCGTGCTCTCTGGGAAACTGGAAGTTGCCCTAAAAGGATATCTACGCAAAGAACCAATGGACGAACTGGCAGAAGTCATTCTGCCCACGTTATTGGAAATGAGCGAAGACCAAACTCAGATGGCAATCTGGGAAACAGGCAGCGACCAACTTTCCATTGACGAAATTGATGGCTGGAATGCCATCAATCCTCGTGACTTACCTGCCGAACTATTAACTCTGCAAAACAGAATCCCCGATTTCGCCTTTGAAGCCACCCAAATCTTCGACCGCTACCTGGCACTTCTCATTGAGAAAACTAAGCCTCAACTGAAAGCAGACACCGTCGCCATTGTGAACGTGACGGATTCTGCCGTCATCTATCAGTTGGCCATTAAATGGGATGTGTCTCAGGCAACCAGTGATCGATTTGTCTTTACGACTCCTGAGTCATTAGCGGGCAAGCTCGACTTCAGCGACGCCCCTTTCCTGCAAAGCTATTCTTCAGAATTGACCGATGATGGTCGAGTTCGTTGGAAATTGTTTCTGACACAACCTCAATCAAAAGGCTACTTTGTCAGTCCCATTGCGACATTGCCGCTTCCCGCAGATGGCGTCCTGACGGTCCCACAATTAGCCGTCGAACAATTCCCTCATGGAGAAGACGAGGAAGAGTTTCAACGGCTTGATCGGCAACGTCATTTTGTGGCATTGATTAATCAGTCTCAGTTCCAACTGACTGCTCAGGAAGATTCAGCCATCGAGCGAATCCAAACCTCTGAACTGCCCATCAATCCCGAAAATACGCTTGTCGAAAAAGCGACCGAATTGTTTCGCGTGCGGGCTGAAAACACACCTCCCTCCTGGAAAATTCGTTCCTTCGAACAAAAACGTGGCGCGGCCGCCATTATCAACTTCGCCGAACTCACCACTGTTCTCGAACAGGATGGAAGTTGGCGGACGAAAGCTTCTTACCTGGTCAGAAATTCCAACCGTCAATTTCTCGCACTTCAGCTTCCTGATAACGCCAGACTGTTGGCAGCACTGGTTCAGGAACAGCCTGTTCGTCCCGTCGTCACAAAACTGGGAGAAGCCTCTGTCACTTTGTTGCCGCTCCCCAAAACGAGTGAATCTGATTTGTCGTTCTTTGTGGAAATCATCCTTGCCGGTCGTCTTTCTGAAGGTGATCTTGTCCGTGGACTGAAATCATGGGGAGATGAAATCGATCTTCCCGCTCCCTCCGTCGTGACCACTCGCGAGAGTGCCCAGTTTGGTATTCCCGTCACTCGAACCGCTTGGACAGTGTGGTTGCCAGAATCGCTCGACGCGAAACTTGTCGATGATTTGGGTCGGACCAATCTCAGCCCTCAAGAATCGATAGAAGCTCTCGTTGATTTACAGATGACCCAACTGAAAGAAATTAACCTGATGCTTTCGTCCGCGGGAGAAGGCGAGGAAGCCGCGGTGCAGCAAAAACTCCTCTACAATGTGAAGCAATTAAATCGTCGCATCGAATCCCAAAAGCGTGGTGAAGAAAAATATCTCAGTTACTCCAAAGGCAAATCGTTGGGCGTCTCGGGGAAACTCGAAGAGGAGCAGCGTGTCCTTCAAGAAAACACTCAACGTTTGGAACGAAATCTGGCAACCCAACAACAAGCCATTCAGCAAGATCGCTACAATTATTACCTCGATAACTTTGACACTCTGGATGCTCAATCACAGAGTGGCGTGCTGCGTTCGTCCAATGGTGCCTTGATCGGAAATAATACATTCATCGATCAAAATGGAGATGGACAGCCCAACGAATCAGTCGAATTACTGTTCGAGTTGCAGAAAACTCCACAACCACCCGCCGCAAAATCTGATGGAAAAGCAAAACAACAGGCAGAGCCACAGCAACAACTCAAGAAACGGCTCTCGAACAAAGGCCAATCAGGGTCGTTTGGTCGACAATCGGGAAATCAACAATCTGGTGAAACTCGCAGTCAACAGAGAGATCGGTTTACTAATGATTTAAAGAACCAACGCGAGCAAAATTTTATCGAATCACTCGACGATCCATTTGGAGAACCGGTCCTCTCTTCCTTTGGTAGACCACAACGCAATATGCTGGAACCCACTGTTCCACATGTCCAAACCGCGCCGGGCAGCGGTGGTGGCGGTTTTGGTGGTGGAATTCCAGGAAGGACACAATCATTCGAGAGTCAGAATGGCCTCAGAGATCAGGATGGTCTCTCTGATCGAAGAAAGAGTGTTGCCGATTTGGACAGTGGATTTCAACAGGGTAGTTTTGATGCTGGAGAAAACGGACAACAAACAGATCTGCCCGGCACCTCTCAATCAACGGGCATGTCGCTCAAGTTTGATGTCCCCACGTTCGGCAAACCAATCACATTTTCGAAGGTAGGCGGTGAACCACGCTTGGCGCTCAATATCAAACCAGAAGACTCACTCTCTGGCGGAAGACGACTGTTGTGGATCGTCCTCTGGATTGGCATCTCTGTTGGTTTTGTTCGCGGCATTCTTTTAGGACGTTGGACAAACTGCTCACCACGAGAGATCGGCTATGGCCTCTCTGCGTTGGGCATTCTCCTGTGCATCATTCTGCCTATGGAGTTGATACTGGTCGGATTATTGGTGCTGCTGTGTGGATTGGTGACTTATTTGAGCGACCTCAAGAAGCACCGCTCCTCCGCCAATTAACAACCAACAAATGATTTGAGTATGCTCATTCATGCTGCTGACAGGAATTCCTGAGGCAGTTTCCCCGCTTCCCCGCAGGAACTTTCCAAAAAAACCGGAAAATCCCCGACCTCTTGCCTAATGTGACCTAAGTTTAGTCAACACCATGCTTGAGTCGTTCGGGGTGGCGAGTTTTGGGTCGTTTGATCGACCGCTGGAGACGTCGCACATCACCTTCCGGTCTTTGATCCGATGATCGTCCCCCGAACAACTCAGCATGTTTTTATGCGCAAGCAGTTACTGGCCAAGGCTTTCCTCAACAGATCATTTTTTTGTGATCTGTTCTCGAGATTCTCCGTTATCATGGATAAGGCTTTTCTGCCACACCCCAAGAATCTCCAAAACGGGATCTCAGCATGCGACTGCTCATAACTTCTCTACTGATCGTTTTCTCGATTCTCGCCTCATCTTCCGATGCACAAGAAACACCGAACGAATCTGCCAACAAACCTCTCCCCTTCCGCATCTCGAAAGAGACCACCTACATCACCGGGCCACTAATGGAGAACGGCCTGGTCGATTACGCCGGGTATCTCAACCAACAGATGTCTGAGAAAGTTACTCCAGAGACAAACGCGGCGGTTTTGTATTGGAAAGCCATCGGCAACGATAAAGAGGTTCTCGATAGTCCGAAGTTTTACCAAAAACTCGTCGAAGCTCTGGGAACTGACCCCTTCGCTGAGGGTGGTCCCTATCTCGTCGGTCTTGGTGTCATCGCAAAAGAAGCCGGAGTCGAATTCAACTTCGACGAAAATACCACCACGGGAAAGCAATACGATTTGGCGATGAAACGCCCTTGGACCTCAGACGAAGCCCCCTTAATGAAACAATGGCTGGTTCACAATGAAAAGCCGTTAAGTACAGTCCTCGCCGCCACCAAACAACCCCACTATTATCGCCCCCTCATTAAAGTCAACGAAGAGGATATGTTGATTGCCGTTCTCTTACCCGATGTTCAAAGATATCGGGAAATTGCCCGCTGTTTCAGTGCGCGGTCCATGCTCGCATTAGGAGAAGAGCGACCAGAAGACGCCATCCGAG
>JAURQH010000062.1 GCA_030836185.1 Planctomycetota bacterium | reverse complement strand
TTGATTGGCGTTGTTTGTCGCGTGCAGTGTGACGGAATCAGAAGTTGTCAAATCTACCACAGCGACAGTCTAAGCCTGGCAAAAAATACAATCCTCGATTCGAGGTTGTGCAAACAAACAGAATCCCGGACACTATTGAGCTGTGGATGACCTTTAGGTCACCCACAGAAAGTCATGATTCACTGGGGGGCTTCGCTTCGCTCAGTCCACCAGCCACCCATATTAATTAGACACTTTTGAAACCGCTTCTACAAATCGATCACACGCTCGGCATTTTTACGACGAATTTTGACTTCAGCTTCGTAAGGCAATTTCATCTCTGCCAGCATTTCAAACTGTGGCACACCTTGCCCCGGCTGTAAGTAGTCAGTCCCGAACATCAGTTGATCTTGCCGACGAATCAGAAATTCTCGTCCAAATTTGGGGTCGCGGGCAAACGCGTTGTTTCCGCTGCCTGCCGACATGTCGCCGTAGATGTTGGAATATTTTCCCATCAGCCGATCAATGGCTCCTCCGGGAGTGACTTTTCCCTTGGGGTAGGTTCCCAAATCTTTCTTGGTTTTGATGTCACCCGAGATCGACGCCCACCAACCGGGTCCATGACCGATAAAGTCCAACTCGGGAAATGTCCCCAATGCGTGTTCGAGTCTTGGTAATCCCGGTTCGTCGATGCCGCGCTGAGAATCCATATGAAATAAGAGCGGGATTCCGACCTCTTCGCACACTTCGTAAATCTGCATCATCAGCGGATCATCAAAAGGCAAACCCACTTTATGCTCACCAAATCCTTTGGCCCCTTTGTCGACATACGATTGCACGATGTCTTTGAAACCTTTCACTCCCCCTCGAACAGATGTGCGTGGATCAATCGAGCAGAACGCCGTGAATCGGTCGGGGTGATCTTTGGCGGCTTGCAGAGCGGGTTCAGTCAGTAAGAGAAAGCTGGAAGATTCTGGAGAGACGAGAGGTAACAAGACCGACCGCTCGATGCCATGCTCGTCCATCCATTTCAAGAGATCATCGGCTGTCAGTTCTTTATTGCCGTTCCAGGTCGTGCCGATATGAGTATGTACGTCAATAAAAGGAGGGAGTTTCTTTGACTCACTCGCAGACGCTTGAGGAAGAGAAGCGTTCAACCAACTTCCCATCATCAATCCAGTCGAAGAAATGAGCATTTTGCGTCGAGAAATAGAAGACATCTTTGGTTCCTGTCGGAGATCGGATGATCGAGCGCATCACGTTTCTGCAAACCCCCAGCAGACGCCAAACATCACCAGGTCTCAAGCTGATTTTTAGATTGGATTCAAAAAATAGTCGATTTGTCATTTCGATATCCCTTCCGAATCGTATGAGTTCATCAAATCAGGGTCTGTTGATCGGTGTTTTCGTGTGTTATAATGAGGAAGAAAGCCCGCCTCGATTAACTCACCTTTTAGATCACATGCCATTTATTTCATTCCGAGATCAGGACTGTTCGACCATGAATCGTTTTGTTGCACATTTCGCGATTTTCAGTTTTCTCGCTTTTGGATCTCTTTGTGGATCCCCGGCAATCGCGAAAGAGATTGATTTCAACCGCGATGTTCGTCGTATCTTGTCCGACAAATGCTTCACTTGTCATGGCCCGGACGGCGAACAACGACAAGCCGGTTTGCGTCTCGATCAGCAGATAAGTGCTTTTGCAAAATTGGAATCCGGCGAGACTGCCATCGTGCCCGGTCAGCCGGGCGAGAGTGAATTGGTCCATCGAATTACCACCGATGATGAATTCACGCAAATGCCGCCACCGGAGTCTGAGAAGCAATTGACGGCTGCGGAAATCGCAATTCTGAAGCAATGGATTTCCGAAGGTGGCAAGTATCAGAAGCATTGGTCATTCATCACGCCCACACGTCCAAAAGTACCGACTTCAGATCGCGCTGGCTTTGTCCGAAATCCTATTGATCATTTTATTCTGAAAAAACTGCAAGAGACAAAGCTATCGCCGAATCCACAAGCCTCCAAAGAAACACTCATTCGTCGTGTCAAGTTAGATCTAACTGGCTTACCACCCACGATTCAAGAAATTGACGCGTTCTTACAGGACGACTCCCCAAAGGCGTATGAAAAAGTGGTTGATCGTTTGCTCTCTTCTCCACGATTTGGAGAACACATGGCACGGTATTGGCTAGATGCGGCGCGTTACGGCGACACACACGGCCTGCACTTGGATAACGAACGAGCGATTTGGTTGTACCGTGAATGGGTGATCGATGCTTTCAACAACAACAAACCGTTCGATGAATTTACCATCGAGCAATTGGCGGGCGACCTGCTGCCGAATCCGACCGTCGATCAAAAAATTGCCACCGGGTTCAACCGTTGCAATGTGACCACCAGCGAAGGAGGGTCAATCGCACAGGAATATTTGGTTCGGTACGCGGTTGACCGCGTGGAGACGACCAGTACCGTCTTCATGGGAATGACGATGGGGTGTGCTGTATGCCACGACCATAAGTACGACCCGTTCACCATGACCGATTTCTATTCCATGTTCGCTTATTACTACTCGCTGACAGAAAAGGCGATGGACGGCAATGCACTCTTGCCACCTCCCACGATGAAAGTTCCCACCCCGGAACAACAACAGCAGATGGAGCAGTACAGTACACAGATCGCTGCGTTGCAGAAGGACATCAAGGAGAAATTGCTAGCCGTCGAATATACCGACCCAACGCCCGATGCCTCACAGGAATTAAGCCGCGAAGATTTTGTCTGGATTGAAGACGAAGTACCCAACGGTGCGAACCCACAAGGCAACACTCCCTGGGAATTTGTTTCGGTCGAGAAGAAGCCCGTTTTCTCGGGAAAGACAGCCTCCACACGAACCGCTGAAGGTCTCAGTCAGCACTTTTTCACAGATGCAAAACCGTTACTGACCATCGGCGCGGAAGACATGCTGTTTGCCTACGTCTATCTCGATCCCGAAAATCCGCCGAAGGAAATCATGCTGCAATTTAACGATGGTAGCTGGAATCATCGGGCCGTCTGGGGAGATAAGAATGCCATTGATTGGGGCGAATTGGGAACAGCATCGAGACAATATCTGGGGGAACTGCCAGCTCTTGGTAAGTGGACTCGATTAGACGTACCAATTGCCAAAGTCGGTTTGAAAGCGGGTTCCAAGTTGAATGGCTGGGCCTTTACCCAGTTCGGGGGGACCGTTTATTGGGACAAAGCCGGGCTCAACACGATTACACCACAAGCCGGGATGCAATTTGAATCGTTAGCTCGCTGGGATGCCGTTCAACGGGGTCTCAAAGGAGAAGGCTTGCCGGGTAACATCGCCAATCTCATTAAGATCGAACCCGACAAACGTAACGCAGCCCAACAGAATCAGTTAAAGGACTATTTTCTGGAGAAGGTCTACAAAGGTTCTCAGGAGATTTTCGGGCCGTTGAATACACAACTTGCTGCGTTAGAAAAGAGCAAAAATGAACTCGACCAACAAATTCCGTCAACGCTGATCATGCAAGACCTGAAAGAAAAACGTCAGGCGTACGTGTTGATGCGAGGTGAGTACGATAAACCGGATGAGAATCGTCCGGTGGAACCGAATGTCCCCGCCTTCATGCCCCCACTGCCTGAAGATGCTCCAAAAAACCGCCTGTCATTGGCGCGTTGGTTGGTCTCTGCCGAGCACCCACTAACATCGCGAGTGACCGTGAATCGTTATTGGCAGAAGTTTTTTGGAACGGGCCTCGTAAAAACCGCTGAAGACTTCGGCTCACAGGGAGAGTCGCCTTCTCACCCGGAATTATTAGATTGGCTGGCCGTCGAGTTTCGGGAGTCAGGCTGGGACATCAAGGCGATGCAAAAATTGATCGTCATGTCGGGAGCGTATCGACAAAGTAGTGTCGTCGATCCTCAGAAATACACAACCGATCCTGAAAATCGATTGCTGGCTAGAGGGCCAAGATTTCGACTGGATGCCGAAATGGTTCGCGATAATGCTCTCTATCTATCAGATTTACTGATCGAACGAGTCGGCGGAAAAAGCGTGAAGCCTTATCAACCCAAAGGCTTGTGGAACGCGGTCGGCTATACCAACAGTAATACAGCAAACTTCACTCAGGACCATGGTGAGGCACTCTATCGCCGCAGTATGTACACGTTCTGGAAACGGACTTCGCCTCCTCCCACGATGTCTATCTTCGACGCACCGTCTCGTGAAGCGTGTACCGTTCGTCGCGAGAGAACCAACACGCCGATGCAGGCATTGGCCTTGATGAATGATATTCAGTTTGTGGAAGCTGCTCGACGTTATGCACGTCGCATTATGACAGAAGCGGGTGAGACCGATCGAGAAAAAATCGTCTGGGCCTTTCGAACGGCAACCTCACGCATGCCGGATGAAAAAGAAATTCAAGTAATCCAGAAACTTCTGACAACATATCGCGAGAAGTACGTTCAGAACCCTGATCAGGCGCAAGCGTTGTTGAGTGTCGGTGAATCTCCGCGTGAGGAATCACTCGATGTCCAACAGCAAGCCGCCTGGACAATGATCGCCAACCTGATCTTGAACCTCGACGAAACAATTTCTAAAGGCTGACGACATTTTATGCCGCCGATGCATGCTGAATGATCGACAATCTTCAAGCCACTAAGACTCACGGAATCACCACCATGGACCCTATTCTCGAACACAAACAGTTGATGACCCGCCGACATTTCTTCAGTAAGTCGGCGATGAATGTCAGTGTCGGCAGTGCTGCCTTGGCATCGATGACGGGCCCACAACTCACTGCGGCAGATACTGGCCAACCAACGGGTGGGATTCTGCACGCTCCTCATTTTCCTGCCAAAGCCAAACGGGTTATCTACCTGTTCATGTCGGGAGCACCGTCACAGCTTGACCTGTTTGATCACAAGCCCAAGATGGACGAATGGTATGATAAAGACTTACCCGACAGCGTTCGGCAGGGCCAACGCTTAACGACTATGACCTCGAAGCAAAAGCGATTCCCGATTGCTCCGTCGAAGTTCAAATTTCAGCAGCATGGAAATTCCGGAGCTTGGGTCTCGGAATTATTGCCTCACACGGCCTCGGTTGCAGACGATATTTGCTTCATCAAATCGATGCACACCGAAGCCATCAATCACGACCCGGCCATCACTTACATTCAAACCGGTTCTCAGCTTCCCGGTCGGCCCAGTTTGGGGTCCTGGTTATCCTACGGCTTGGGAACCATGAATCGAGACCTCCCCGACTTTGTCGTGTTGACTGCAACATGGACGGGTCGCAAATCGGCTCAAGCACTTTACAACCGATTATGGGGGGCCGGTTTTCTGCCCAGTAAATATCAGGGAGTCGCCCTGCGTTCGCAAGGAGACCCGGTCCTCTATTTGTCGAACCCGCCGGGTGTTGACCCAACGGCACGCCGGCAAATGCTCGATGGGCTCTCGCAACTCAACCAGAAATTGTACGCCGAAGTGGGTGATCCCGAGATTAACACGCGCATTGCTCAGTACGAAATGGCGTATCGTATGCAAACCTCCGTCCCCGATCTGACCGATATCTCGAATGAGCCAAAGCATGTTCTCGATATGTATGGTCCTGAAGTGACTAAGCCGGGAACATTCGCGGCCAGTTGCCT
The DNA here is from genome assembly GCA_030836185.1 of Planctomycetota bacterium. Taxonomy (GTDB): domain Bacteria; phylum Planctomycetota; class Planctomycetia; order Planctomycetales; family Planctomycetaceae; genus JABURQ01. The sequence goes on along the minus strand of JAURQH010000062.1, from coordinate 33,102 downwards.
GTTGGCTCGCCGCATGGTTGAACGTGATGTTCGTTTTGTGCAAATTTTTATTCGGGGATGGGACCAACATGGTAGCCTTCCCAATGATATTTCCAACCAATGTCGCGATGTGGATCAAGGAGGCGCTGCGCTCATCAAAGATCTCAAAGAGCGTGGCATGCTCGACGATACACTGATCTTGTGGGGTGGCGAATTTGGTCGCACGATTTATTGTCAGGGGGGGTTGTCTCGCGAAAATTATGGACGCGATCATCACCCGCGTTGCTTCACGATGTGGGCGGCTGGCGGAGGGATCAAACCGGGGATGACTTACGGCCAAACCGACGATTTCAGCTACAATATCACCGAGAATCCCGTCCATATTCACGATTTGAATGCCACTATTCTCCATCAACTGGGGATCGACCACGAACGACTCACCTATCGGTATCAGGGACGCGATTTCCGTTTGACCGACGTGCATGGTAACATCGTGAACGACATTCTCTTGTAGCAGAAATCAACACCAGAAATCCGATAAACAATCATGATCTCGACAACCCCACAAAATGCCATTGTCCTTGTTCGCTACGGAGCAATTCCCGAAGTGGCCCGCTTTCAGTGGTCGCTGGCGGCGACTCCCCAGCGTGGTCAATCGGTCGTTGTGAACTCTCATCGTGGTGAGATGTTGGGAACGGTCCTAGAGTCGGTCGTTTCGGCAAGCGATGAAGAGATCGAAACCAAAGTCTTGAGACTCGCCACCAGCGAGGATCTCCACGCTGCTCAGAATCTCAAAACCGCCTGTACCCAAGAGTACAGTGAGTGGGAAAAACGGATCTCCAAATGGAATCTGGAGTTACAACTTCTCGACCTGGAAAAAACTCTCGACGGTACTAAAAAGATACTGTACGTCCTGTGTGACCGCGGGCCCGACAGCACCAAACTGGCATTACAGGCGGCAGCGGAAGGGCTCGGCATTATCGAAGTCCAGCCGGTCGATGCCGAGGGGCTGGTCAGTGTTGATACGGGCGGAGGTGGTTGCGGCTCAGGTGGTGGAGGTTGTGGATCGGACGGCGGCGGTTGTTCGCATTGAGAGAAGCTGGTTTTGGTTGGGTGCGAAAGGAGATTGACATGTCTCAGCCAGTCCAAGTCAAAGTCTTTTTTGACAGTATGCTGATTACAAAGCGGGTGTATCTGTTTCTCTCGGCGGGTGGATTTCTGTTGTTAGGAATCGTTGCAATTTCTTATAACACCATCTTCGGCCCCGGCACTTGGCTCGGGAATATCATCATGGCAGAAGGCCCGTGGTTTTATGACATCTTGCCTTGGTTTCTCGGCTTTACTGCCACGGTTGAACTGATCGAAGTCTTCGTGGTGCTGCGGAAGTTCAAACAGCGAGAAGAGTTTCTCCGCCGTGAACGAGGAGAGAGGGCGAGTCAAGAATCTGCCGAATAGTACGAATGAAAGATGTGGGAAAGCGGCCATCCATAATCTGTCTTCTGGTTCCACTGGTGTTTCCCGGCGGTCGTTTTCAGCCACTCAACACATGCGACAGCCATTCGTGTAATTCGAGTCATTCGTGGTTTGCTTTCTTCCTGGTTCATTTTCAAGAGGACCACGAATCAAACGAATAACACGGATGAAAAAAAACTGGGTCGGGAAGTCTTATGGGAAGCAGAAGCCTTCGACGAATTCAGTATCTCATGTGGGCGAACAATATCGCATCGCGCTCATGAATTCATCAGCTTGCCCTTCAAGAAGACAAATCCACAAAAAGAAAATGGTCGTTTTACTGCTCTAAAAATTTGAGTTAGAGATGTCTTCATACTCAATATTCGAGTCATTCGTGGTTTGTTTTCTTCCTGATTCATTTTCAAGAGGACCACGAATCAAACGAATAACACGAATATTTCAGAGCACAATTCGTTCGTATTCGAGCTTGGGATGGCTGCCAAAGTTCATAAGTAGCCCCAATTTGTACTCTGTGGCTCTCAAGTAATTATAAATCTGTGCGCGGTGAGCATTCGAGATTTCGCGCACCGATTTCAATTCGACAATAATTGAGTCGTAGCAGATGAAGTCAGAAATGTATTTTTGTGAAAGCGGCTTCTGTTTATAAATCAAATCAAGTGGGGCTTGAGGCACAAAAGGGATCTTACGTTCGGTAAACTCCAAGCAAAGGCATTCTTGATAGACGGCTTCCAGAAATCCGTAGCCCATCTCATTATAGACTTCAAAGCAGGCTCCCATGATCTGGAATGACTCGTCTTTCAACACGATCTGTGACATGATTCTCCCTTTCCCAATAGCGCACGTAGGTATACCTTTTGTTGTCTTGAGAATCCTTGTTTTATTCGAGCTATTCGTGGTTTATTTTCCCTTCAGAGTTGTCTCAACAGAACCACAAATAACACCAATGAAAATTCGATCCATTTGGCGCAGTTTGTTGCGATCTGTCTTGTAAAAAAGTATGGGCCTCCAACGCATTTTCTCATTGTTTCATGGTGCTCTCCGTGTAATGTAGGGTTTGACGATTCAGCACAAACCACACGTTACAGAAGTCGCCGTCATCCATACACAACGAGGACACACCATGAGCGATCAACAAATCAACATAGCCATGATCGGTCTCGGCTTTGGTGCCGAGTTTATTCCCATTTATCAAGCCGATTCGCGTGCCAAGGTTGCCGCCATCTGTCGACGTAACGAAGCCGAGATGAATAAAGTCGGCGATCAGTTCGATATCGAAAAACGCTACACAAGCTATGACGAAGTCCTCGCCGATCCAGACATCGACTACGTCCATATCAATTCACCGATTCCCGATCATGCCTGGATGTCTCTGAAAGCGCTCGATGCCGGCAAGCATGTGATGTGTACCGTTCCGATGGCGACCACCATTGACGAATGCCGACAGATTGTCGAAAAGGTGCAGGAAACGGGTCTCAAATACATGATGGCAGAAACGGTGGTTTACAGCCGCGAGTTTCTGTTCATCAAAGAGCTTTACAAGCAGGGGGAACTCGGCAAGATTCAATATATGAAAGCGTCTCATCCGCAAGACATGGATGGTTGGCCCAGCTATTGGGAAGAGATGATTCCCATGCATTATGCAACTCACGTTGTCAGCCCGATCTTGGGGCTGGTCGATGGTGTGGCCGAATACGTTTCCTGCTTCGGTTCGGGAACCGTGCGGGATTCCATTGCCGAGAAGTCGGGTAACAAGTACGCGGTGGAATCGTGCCATATGGCGATTAAAGATTCCGACGTGGCGGCTCAAATCTGGCGGTTTTTATACGATGTGGCTCGTCAGTATCGCGAAAGCTTCGACGTGTACGGCACGAAGAAGAGCTTCGAATGGACGTTGGTCGAAAACAAAGAACACGTAATTCATACGGCTAAAAAGCCCGAGCATGAAATCCCGGAACTGGTGTCGGTTCCTGATTTCGCTCATCTGCTTCCAGCGGATATTCAAAAATTTACGCAACCTCAAGAAATTCACGATGCCGATCATCTGTCGTTCATTCAGGGAGGTGGGCACGGCGGTTCACATCCCCATTTGGTAAACGAGTTCCTCACGGCAATCCTGGAAGATCGTGATCCTTGGCCGAACGCCGTGCAATCGGCCAACTGGACCTGCGTGGGATTATGTGCTCACGAATCGACGAACAAAGGTGGCGAGATCGTGAAACTTCCCGAGTTCACTTTGCAGTGATGGTTGGTCAGTCACTACAATGTGAAAAATGTAAACAGTGAGATTGCTCAACATCGCGCACACTGAGGAGAGACTCCATGCGTCGTTTAATTCGTTCGGCTTGTTGTTTGCTGTACTGCGTATCACTCGTTCAAACTGGAATCGCTGAAGAGAAACAGATTTCGCCATTAGCACAACGAGATCGCGTTCTCGCGACCACCGAAAACGCCAAGTCATTCTTCAATGGCAAAGATCTCACCGGTTGGGCCGGGGATCAATCTTTGTGGAGTGTTCAGGAAGGATTCATTGTCGGTGAGACCACCACCGGCATCAAAAAGAATTCGTTCCTCTACAGCGATTTGATCGTCAAAGACTTTGAGTTGTCGATGAAAGTGCGACTGACGCCGAACGATGCCAACAGCGGCGTCCAGTTTCGCAGTGAAGTGCTACCCGATGGATTGGCTCGCGGTTATCAGGCCGACATCGGACAAAAATGGTGGGGTAAGCTGTATCATGAGCACGGTCGAAAAATGTTATGGGACAAAGATGCCACCCGGCATGTCAAAGTGGGCGAGTGGAATGAATACCGCATTCGTGCGAAGGGACATCATATTCAGACTTATCTCAACGGCAATCTGTGCGTCGATCTACACGATCCAGAAGGAGAAACCTCGGGAGTCATCGCGTTACAGGTTCACTCCGGCGGCCCGCTGAAAGTGGAGTTCAAAGATTTGAAACTCACGGTTCTGGAGTAGGTTTCTCGCCCCAAGGAGAAAAGACCGTCATGTGAGTAGGATTCGCCAGAATTAGACCGCTCGGGTGGCCGACAAGATTGCCTCCCTGTAACTGATGATTGCGGAGTAAGTTGATACGCCGGGTCATACGACCATCGACAGTGTCAAAAACCAAAATCTCAGTAGAGGTGGGCCACCAGATGGTATCGTGAGTGACCACGCCGGCCCCCTGGCCTTGCAGTTCTGCCGCTCGCGAAGAAAACTGCCATTCGCGTTGACCATCGGCAAGATGTCGGGCTTCCAAGTGATTTCCTGTGAGGAAAACGCGATCTTTGGCGATCCCCAGCAGTTGTTGGTCGCGCGCTTTCGGTTGAGACCACAAAGTTTCACCAGTCTGTTGCTCCAGCGCAAATACACGATCACTGTCGCCGGGTGCGGCGATCAGGATTCCTTCATGAATCAGAAGCTTTGCTGAGAGTCGGCTTGTTGTCCCGGCTTTCTCGGGGTTGGTCGTTCGAGGATAAGTGTGATACCAAACGGGCAAGCCATCGATTGCATCAAAAGCGGCAACAGCGCCAAGTTCGGTGGAAACGTAGACTTGCCCGGAATTCCACAAAAGACCAAGGCTACTGGCATAATTGCTCCCTTCCGGGACTTGCGCACTGTTGGAACAAATCAGACGGTTCCAGAGAAAATGACCATCTTCAGCACGAAAACAAAGCAGGTACAATTCCGAGGGTGTCGCTCCTCGACGACCGAGAATCCAAAGTTTTTTGTCTTTAACAACCGGTGATCCTTCAAACCGCAGATTTCGATCAAGTTGGCTGGCGTTGAAATCCCAGACTAATTGTCCCTGGCGTTCTTTGAGGTCCAGGCAGATTAGTCTCGAAGGTTGTTGGCGGGTTTCATCAATAGAGAATCCTGTGATTGGACCTCCAAGCCGAGCGAACAAGCGTCCTTGCGAAATGGAGAGAGTCTCACCCGTTTCACCATGCACGGGTCGTAACGGACGAAAGTCAAAGGGATCAACTTGAGTGGGGTAAACCCGACCTTGACGAACCCATGCTTCAAGACTCTGAGGTGGTTCGTCTATCCAGGCTCCTAACCCGGTTTGAATATTGTAACCCATGATGGCTGTGCCATCGTTCCAGAATACATATTGATTCCAGACAACAGGATGATGTCGTAACCCACTGTAAGAGGTCAATTTTTCAGGATTGTGGACAGGGAGCGACCATCTCTGCGCCCCAACATCTACGGGCATTTGCCCCCGAGTCGCTATGGAAAATACTGGCGGAGAACCATTCGTTGAACTCGTAAGGAGGTCAGAGAGCAGGTCGGTCCATTTTCCAGTTTTCCCCGCAAGTGTCCCTTCTGCGTCGGGAAATCGTTCCCGATAAACACTAAGTTCGAATTGAGCGAGTTCATGTTCTGCTGAGAGAACTCGAGTCACGATCAATTTTGCCAAGACATCGGGCAGCCGCGTGTCTGGATCGGGATAACGAACCAGCAATGCTTCCGAACTTTCCAACGGAACGAGCATCAACCAGTAGGCGTGTGCGGCCTCATAATCACCCGCTTGTAAAGCCAATTCAGCCAGACGATTGATGGCCTTCTCGGCAGTACGCGTCAAAAAAGTTTCCCGCAATATCGTCTTCAGTAAGGAGACATTTCCCGTCAGATCGGCTTGTTGCCATAACTCGTCAGTCCTGGGCTCAAAACGCTCACGATAGCGCTGCAATGCGGGTTTGGGAAGTCGCGTGAGTAGAATGCGAGCATACTCAGAAGCTCTGAGCATCAAACGATTATCGACCTTGATGACGTTTTGATCTCCCGAAATTTGGACCGATTCCAGAACATCAATAGCACGGTCCCAATCTTCGACTTCCAGCAAATCGTCGACGGAGGCGAGTCGGCGTGCAAGATCTTGATCGGCTGAGGGGATGATCGGTTGGGCAAGGCACTCGACTGCAACGCAGGCGATCAGCAAGACGGTCGTCGTCGCGCGGAGCAAATACTGAATGATCTGTTTAGCGTGCATAATTCAGAATCAATCTGGGAATGTCGCCAAAGGAGTTCAGATATTCGACTCGTTTACGAAACGGCGATAATCCCAGCACGGGTGAGTAGCCATGATGATGGTCGGCGATGGCCATTGCCAGTTCAAGATCGTCTTGAGTGACTTGATCGTGGTTTTGCCCGATGGCGATCCAACGTGCCAACCATAAAGTCACCGGCACCATCAATGCCAGCGAGAAAAAGCCCGTTGTCACTGGATAGAAATAGTACGCCGCACCACAAAAATGCATTCCTTGAATTTTCATTCGCACATATCGGCGAAACAGCTCATCAAAACCTTCGGGAAGCCCACAATTAAAGTTTTCGATCTCTGCAAATGAAACCGGGGGCAGCATTTCATACAGTTCTGGTGTTTGACCGCCACCCCAAGCAAATTTTGTGGTGGCCTTGAGCGATAGTAATCGTGATTTCCAAGGAGAGTCGAGTTCCTGTTGCGTTTCTTTTCGTCCGTAGACTGAAATCATGAGCCGAAACATCACACGGCCAATCCGGGAAATTCGTTCCACCTCGGTCGGTAACTCCTCCCACTCCATTTCCGCTGCGGCAATCAATAATTCGAGTAAATCGTCGATTCTCGTTCCCTGAATCTTCTCAAAGCTCGATTGTGAGAGCAGATTGACCCAGGAGACTGTTCGTAACATTTGCAATGTGAAGGGCGTCTCCGCATCTTCAAACGCGGCATCTAATGAACTGACAACTTTCAGGATATCGGACCATTCCAATGATTTCTCTTTAGGTGTGATATTGGGAGGCGGTGTTTGTTGATAGTGATCCGGGACAACGGCTTTCGCATACTTTTTCAGATCGCCGATTTGATCGGCAACACCAGCCCCTTTGTTGGCAACAACAGACGGGCAACTGTAACGTAGACCAACCGTGATTTTTTTTCCCATGGGATGAAAAGCATAAGGATAAAGTCGGCAAGCAAGCGGCTTCGCCTCTTCTCCGAACTTGGCATGAATTCGACACAACCCATCATCCTGAAGAAACACACACGCACCATCTTTTTGATGCCCCAATCTCCAAGGACGAGTTTTCGAGTCAGAATTCTTTTCGACCACTGCAACACTCTCAGAGATGCCATCCTTCTCCGTCCATTTTTGCCGGTCGATGCGTTGTTTTTCATCTTCGGTAATGGCAATCAAGTGCTGACGACAACAGCCACCGCAATTGTGGCAGGACCAGTTTTGAATCGTGGGAAGTTGGAGATCGATTTTTGCCATAGATTTATTGTAGACGCAAAAGCAGATGACCGCGAACAGTCAGACTCAAAATTTCATTCAAGTCCCGATGTAACGAGAGTAAAGACTGCGAGCTTCAGACAGATCCTCGGTCCCTTGCACAATGGCTCGGCCATCCTTGAAAATCGTCAATTCGTGTTCCGATTCCGTCGGTGAGAACTTGATCAAGTAAGGATTTCCCGTGACCTTCCCGGAGGTGGAAAGTTTGCTAGATAATTCGTCGAGCGAAAGTGCTCGTTTTTGTTCGGGTATCACCTGTACTGCGTTGCGACCACATAGAACTGTGCCTTGTGAACCACGACCGCCGTGTAACCAGTCTCTTTGGCCTTGCTGACAAGCGGGGCAATTCGATTCTTCGCGCAGTGAGCCTAACTTCATTTCTCGCCAAGATGCGTCCCAGATATCGATGACGGTCATCACCGGAGGGACCAGTTCGCGTTGATTGGTCAGAATTTTCAAAGCCAGCACGACTTCAAAGGAAGCAATGATATTGACTGCCGGTCCGAGGACACCGGCGGTGTCACACGTTTCTGTCGAGCCGGGTTCGGGGACATCATCCATAAGGCAACGTAAGCAGGCGGTCTCACCGGGGAAGACGGGCATTACCTGACCGTGACTGCCAATGCAGCCGGTATAAATCCAGGGGATGCCCAGTTCGAGCGAAACATCGTTGATCAAAAAACGGACTTCAAAGTTATCGGTCCCGTCCAGAATCAAATCGCAATCTCGTGCAAGAGACTCAATATTCCCGGCATCGATGTCAGCGACTATTGGCTCAATTGTGATCGAACTGTTGATGCGTTTCAGTTTATTGACAGCAGCGATTGATTTTGGCAATCGTTGTTCGACATCCTGTTCGTCATACAGGACCTGCCGTTGCAGATTGGAGAGTTCGACAAAGTCCCGATCCACAATCACCAGATGTCCGACTCCCGCCCGGACCAATTGATCGGCAATCACTGTTCCCAATGCGCCACAACCACACAGCAACACTTTCTTCTGAGAAAGCAGGTATTGTCGTTGTTCTCCGATTCCCCGAAAAAGGACCTGTTTGGAATATCGTTCGTAGGAAGAGTTCATTGATCAGCCGTCATTCGCAAATTGAGTGGATGGTTAACTTCAATCGGTATCGAATGAAATCATATCCTGTGTGTCTGTGGTGTTGGTCCTCATTTTATCAGTTCGATGCTCTTAGGGAAGTGTGCTTGTAGCTCAGGTCATCTTATCCATCTACAAAAAAACCGAGACGTACTTCGAGCGCGTCTCGGTTTGTATCAATGATCGCGAATTGATTCACTTCACAATCCGACCACTGCCGAGGTCCGTTCCTGATAGCTTCTGAATCCGACCGCTACCGAGATCCATTCCTGAGAGGCCGTTTAGATAAATGTAGGTCCACTCGACTTCGGTAAACCCCAACATATCCATGATCTCCTCGTCGCTTGCTTCCATTTTCAACAGCAGATCAATGTCACGATCATCGATGCCGGAATCCATCAGAAACAACATCATGTCTCCCGACATTCCCGCTTCGGTTTCGAGCTTCTCACCCGCTTCGGCAAATCCGGTGGGAATGAGAATGGCGACGACGGCGATTAAAGTCAGGTGGCGAACAGTTTTGAACATCTTAAAGCTCCTTGAGTAAAAGTGTTTTGTGGACACCTTCCACAGCGCAACACCAAGAGAAGCGTTACCAGATTTTCAGAAGAAAAATGCAAAGACACCTAAGTCTTTATATCGCAATTGAATACGGCGAATTAAATTTCCTGAATGCGGTAGAAACTGCGATTTGATTGATCTTTGAGAGACCAGAATCGTGAATAATTCAGCCAATTTGCGACTCTCCCGCCGTTTTCCTCTTGGTGAACTACTGTACCAGAGTCAGAATCGCGCGTTCGCTTTTCATTAATTTGCGCAACGCCTCTACGACAAGTCTTTCGCTTTTAAGTTGATTCCCTTCAAGGGCTTTGCGACATCATCGCTTGATCAAAGAGAGCTGTTGCGCAACAAACTCAGTCAATACAGAGAGCCAAAATCTCCACAGAGCATTAGAGAGAAATATCACAACATGTCCGTCATGAATCAAGAAGGTGACAAAGTCGTTCTCTCTCGCCAGGATCCTCCCGAATTCTGGAATCTTCTCGAACAACATTACATCAAGCAAGATGATTCCAAATGGCGAGATTTGGCAGCATGGGTGTTACGCGAACAAGCGGGCTGGTCTTATGAGAGGATCGGTATTGCACTCGGTTGTGACCGCGGGCACATCTATCGCATTCTAAGTCAATTGCGTGCCGAGATGAAAAAAACATTTCGCGAACCGCACGACTGGCCCACCAATCATCCTGACAAGGAGAAAACCGAATGAACGAATCGATCACTCATCATTTACCCATCGAGCGGATATCAGTCGATCAACTGTTACCGGCACCCTATAACCCAAGAGTGGAACTCAAGCCGGACATGGAAGGTTTCAAGAGACTCAAGCGTTCTCTTGATGAGTTTGATCTCGTCCAGCCGGTCGTCTGGAACCGCCGGACAGGGCATGTCGTGTCGGGACACCAGCGGTTAGGAATTCTGAAAGCGGACGGCGTTGGCGAACTTGATGTGATGGTCGTCGATTTACCCTTGGAGCGAGAAAAGGCGTTGAATGTCACATTAAACAATCCCCATGTTGGTGGCGAATGGGATGTTGAAAAGTTATCCGACTTAATGTCCGAACTTGCAGAGTTGGATGAAGTTGATGTGTCACTGACAGGTTTTGATGAAAAGCAGTTACAGCACCTCTCGCTCAGTCCCGATGATCAGTTCTCTGCTCAACAATCGAATGAAGAAGCCCCGGAATCTTATCGGGTTTCTTTTGAGGTTCCAGTCGAGGATTGGGAACAGTTTCGCCAGACCCTCGATCAGTTTCTCTCCTCACAAAATCTACAACCCCACATTCGACCACCGAGGAAGTAGTGGCTCAAATGACAAATGACAAATTGCTAATTGCTAAACCCGCAAAGGATTGCCGATGGAAGTTTCCGTCTCTTATGATTTTCTGCCAAAAACACAAACGACTCACACCGCCATGGTAATGAGTCATTTCGGCATTGGTTTTGAGTCTGGCCAAAACGTGATTGCCGACAATGTCGATCTTCCCATAGAGGGTGGCCAAGTGGTCTGTTTCACGGGCGCTTCGGGGTCTGGAAAGTCCTCACTGATGCGCGCGGTGGCCGATCAACTCGAAAAAGTCGTCAACATAGATGACCTCGATTTGGGCACGCTTCCTCTTATTGATGGCTTGGAGTGTGCTTTTGAAGAAGCCATGCAATGGTTGTCATTATGTGGTTTAAGTGAAACGCAATTGATGCTACGAACTCCGGCGGAATTGAGTGATGGTCAACGCTACCGCTACCGTTTGGCAAAAGGGCTCGCACAACGGCCAGATTGGTTACAGGCCGATGAATTCACGGCAACGCTCGATCGGGTTTTGGCGAGAGTGATTGCCTGTAACATCCGCAAGCTGGCCACTCGTCAACAAATTGGTTTTCTGTTGGCGACCACTCATGAAGACATGCTGGAAGAACTCTCACCCGATCTGCATCTTCGCTGTGATCTGGGAGGTGAGATCGAAATCACTCACCTGAACCGTAAAAAAAAAGTCTCCGCTTGCTCGACGAATTCGAACTCACCACCGGAACGAAAAGCGACTGGCCGTACTTCGCTCGGTGGCATTACCGCAGTCACAGCGTCGGGTTCGTCCGTTTCGTGACCTTACTTTGGCATGGTGAAAAGCCGGTCGGGATTTGTGTCTTTACCTCGGCTCCCAGTTGCTTGTCTCAACGAAACCGTTTTTTCGGACTGAAAGGCAAGTCAGGTAGTTTGACGATGAAAGCCATTGACTGTCAATTGCTGATGCTCTCACGTGTGGTCATACATCCCGCGTATCGGGGAGCGGGAATTGCGACCCGCTTTGTGAACCGAAGTTGCCAACTTGCCCCGCGGCCCTGGATTGAAGCTCAGGCCCAGATGGGCTGGATCAATCCCTTTTTTGAAAAAGCAGGATTCGTTCGAGTAGGGCATGCGGAGGCCAAAGATCGTTCGCGCACTGCACATTCTGGAGTTTATGGAGGAGGACGCCGTCAACATGGCAAAGAAACGCTCGTCTCGAAAGAAACCCACGAAAAAAGCCGCTTCTCCGAACCGGTCTACTACATCTTCGACAATCGCGAAAAGTACAACCAAGCGAAAACTCCAAGTCGAAAGAAATCTGAATCTCGAACAACATCACAATTACTCTCGGAAGATCAACGGGAACTGTTCCTGAGTTGGTTGGCGAAAGGCGCGTCACCCACGATGGTCTGCCAGAAGTTATTCCTCTCGATGAGTGATGTCGCCGAGACACTCAACCAGGATGATGAGTTCCGCCGTCGTTGGCAGGAAATCGACGAAACACTCAGTCAAAATGTGGTGTCGGCACTGTATCAATCCGCCATGAAAGGGAGTGTCACCGCACAAACTTTTTGGCTCAAGCATCACCCACCACCCGGCTGGTGCGGAAACTCCAACAAGCAGGACGATAATGAGAAGCAAAACTTCGAGGACTTGAGTGATGAAGAACTCCTGGAGCTGGCGGGAACGTTGGGACTTGATCCACCGCCTGAATTTGAAAGCCGAACTGAACCGTCGAGTGATGAAGAAAAGTCCAACGGCATTTCGTCAGATGATTCAAATAGAGAATGACCAACAGGATCTCCAGCCGCTTTCCGAGTTATTAGAAGACTGGCAACAGAATGACTTCGCAGCGCTCGATCCCGGTTGGCAAAAACTGGCCGGGCAACCAATTGAAAAACCCATCCAACGCGCGTGGGTCGAACGCCCTCGCGGTCATTCCAAAACGTCCGATATGGCACTCCAGCTCGGATGGATCCTGCTTTACGGACGACCGGGGCTGATCGGCTTGGCGGCGGCGGCAGATTCTGACCAGGCTGCCTTGATTCGAGACGCGCTGTTACGTCTTGCAAACTGGAATGCTGAGATCTTTGCCCCACTCGACTTTCAAAAAGAAATTGTCCGTAATTGCGAAAACGGTAATCAGCTCAAAATCATCACATCGGATGTCGGTTCCTCCTACGGCGTGCTTCCCGATTTCATTATCTGCGACGAACTTTGCCACTGGACGAAACCCGACTTGTGGTATTCGCTGCTTTCTTCGGCGGCCAAGAAGCCAGATTGTATGCTGGTTGTTTTAACGAATGCCGGCGTCGGTCGAGGCTGGCAATGGGAGATTCGTGAACTGGCACAAGAAAGCGATCTTTGGTACTTCTCGTCGCTGGATGGACCGCAAGCTCCCTGGATTCGGGAGGAATGGCTCGACGAACAACGCATCATGCTTCCCGATCCTGTTTTTCGCAGGTTATGGCTCAACCAATGGCAACACTCGGATGGTGAGTTCTTGACGTTGGCCGAAGTCGAAGTGTGTCGTGATGAATCCTTATCGCCCCAGGAGACTGGTCAACCGCATTGTTCTTACATTGCTGCCATCGACTACGCTGAAAAGCACGACCTGACCGTCGGCGTGCTATTGCATTGGGAAAACAACAAGCTCTATGTAGACCGGATGGATGTTCGTCGTCCGACTCCCGATCATCCCACGCGTGTGCAGTGGGTGGACGACTGGATCGCCAACATCGCCCAGAACTTCCATCGAGTGACATTCATTCTCGATGAATACCAGATGGTCGGCACGATTCAGCGTTATGAATCACAATATGATGTCAGGCGTTTTAATTTCGCGGGAGGGCAGGGGAATCACGCGTTGGCTATCGCGTTACGCCGTGTGATTTTGCAACGACAAATCGCCTGGTATCCCGGCTGTGGACAAATCGAAGAAGCCACATCTCGCGACGACCTGGAAACCGAACTGGCGTCGCTTTTGCTCAAGCAAAACCCATCGGGCCGCTGCCGCATCGACCATTATCAAGACGGCGTTCATCACGACGACCGCTCGTTTGCACTGGGAGCCGCCGTATTACACGCCCTCGATGGCAACGCCGCAGGCGAATGGCTCAACATCGATCACAACGCGGGGTTGTGGTGATCTGCCGCATACTAATTCTCACCGCTCTCCCGTCACACCAAACTGAGCGCCGCGTTTAATCAAAGTCGTCAACAACGTGGCGATGTTACGGCAATCGTCGATGCCGCGGTGATGGTGTCCGGTCAGTTTGATGTCGAGAGCCTTCAGCATCTTTGCCATGCCGGGTGCTTTCTTGACGTTCATCACTTCAACGTAAGATCGTTTGATGTTATGCCAACGACGGTAAATGCTCGGAATTCTTTTGATCTCAGTCGGTGATACTGCGCACTGGGCTGGCAGCATCACATTCAAATCCCAGTCGCCACATGTCACAAAGAGTGCGTTTCCGGACGTGAGATCATGCTGCCTCATCCACTCCTGATGTTTTTGGAAGACTGCGGCAAACGGTTCTGCACGGGCGACTTCACTTTGCGTGATGGCGGTCAGTTCTCGGCAGAAGGGAGTCAATTCGGGATGATGGACGGGCCGAACGAATGCTTCAAATTCTGCCGTGAGCTGTAAGCTCTCCAGATCGAGAACGACCGACGGAAACTCAATGATTTCCTGCGGCTTGATCGTTTTTTGATCGTCGCAGGTCGATTCAAAATCGAGAATGATGGCGTTGGTGAAGTCTGACATGGAGGTTCCTCGTTTTTTTGGTCAGACACGGTTTGTTGAATTATGGATCGCGATGAGATTCTGGAATGTCGAGATGTATATTCTGACCTCAGGAACGCTAATAAACACTCATTTTCACTGATCAGAGTCTCACATTGATGAATGTTGATTAGCGAAGATCAGTGTTCCTTTTCTTCGCGACTCTGCGCCTTGGCGTGAGTCTTACTTTTCGTCGGCAGGAAGGCCGCTGCTCTACAAAGGCTCACTCTTACGCGATTGAAGTGCAGTCAGTTCTCGCTGCGACGCCGCGCGAGAATTTACTCTAGTGGAACTGCGAGATGAGACTTGGAAGCGAGGAACTGAACTATCGAGCCAGTTTGAGCATAGTGCGAATGCGATTGATGCGATTCGTTTTGGTTTCCTGATCGGCGTCGGTTGTCGCGGCTTGTTCAGAGATTTCCGCGAGTTCGGTCTTCAACGCCGCCGTATCGATGCCATCCAGAGTTGTGGCATCGTTGGTGAGAATTGAGACGACTTTTCCCTTCACTTGGGCAAAGCCACCATCAATGTAAAAAGACTTATCGCCTGCCGACGAACGAATCACCAATTCACCGAAACCGAGACGACCGACCATCGGAGCGCGTGACGGATATACGCCGATCAACCCATCGAACAGCGGGAACTTCAAAGAGTCCGCCGGCTCGTTGAGGAGCGTTTTTTCCGGGGTGACCAGCACCAGTTGGAGTTTTCCGTCAGCCATATTAGTGTCCGAAAAGTGAAAGAGTGGAAAAAGTATAAAAGTCAAATTGCTCGAAGAGATTCTTCACAGCTCGTTTGATGATTTCTTTGTCCGCTTTCGGCTTTCCCCTTTCCGCTCTCGATATTGACCTTAAGGTTTGTCAGGCACAGCCTGACCTACAAAAACGAGTTGCTAATTACGCCTGCTCAGCCATTTTCTTGGCTTGCTCTTCGGCTTCCTTTACACCACCGACATACATGAAGGCGGCTTCGGGCAGATGATCCCAAACGCCGTCACAGATTTGCTCAAACGACTCAATCGTTTCTTCCAGTGGTGTGATCTTACCGGACTTACCAGTAAACACTTCGGCAACTAGGAACGGTTGCGAGAGGAATCGTTCAATACGACGGGCTCGGGCGACGACCTGTTTGTCTTCTTCGGACAATTCATCGACACCGAGAATCGCGATGATGTCTTGCAGTTCGCGGTAACGCTGCAGAATTGTTTGCACACGTCGAGCCACCGCGTAATGTCGTTCGCCCACATATGACGGGTCGAGAATACGCGATGACGATGCGAGTGGGTCAATCGCCGGGTAAATCCCTTTTTCCGAGATGGACCGTTCGAGATAAATGAACGCGTCCAAGTGAGAGAACGCCGTGGCCGGTGCCGGGTCGGTCGGATCGTCTGCCGGAACGTACACCGCTTGCACGGATGTAATTGCACCACTTTTGGTCGAAGTAATTCGTTCCTGCAATTCTCCTTGCTCGGTACCGAGCGTTGGTTGGTAACCCACAGCCGACGGCATACGTCCGAGGAGTGCCGACACTTCTGATCCTGCTTGCGAGAAGCGGAAGATGTTATCGACAAATAACAGGGTGTCGGTTCCGGTTGTGTCACGGAACCATTCAGCCATTGTCAAAGCTGAGAGTGCGACGCGAAGACGAGCGCCGGGTGGTTCGTTCATCTGACCGAAGACCATGCAGGTTTGTTCGATCACGGAACGACCGGTGTCGCCAATTTTTGTTTCTTGCATCTCAAGCCAGAGGTCGTTTCCTTCGCGGGTCCGTTCACCCACGCCGGCAAACACCGAATAACCACCGTGAGCCGAAGCGATACGAGCAATTAACTCGGTGAGAATCACGGTCTTACCGAGACCCGCACCACCGAACAGTCCGGCTTTACCACCACGGACAAACGGAGTGAGCAAATCGACAACTTTGATCCCAGTTTCGAAAAGCTCAGTTTTCGGAGACAAATCTTCCAGCAATGGAGGTTGACGGTGAATGGGCCAGCGTTCTTCTGTGTTGACCGGTCCACGGCCATCGATTTCTTCACCCAGCACGTTAAAGACGCGACCGAGTGATTCTTTTCCGACGGGTACAGAAACCGGAGCTCCCGTATCGACCACATCCATACCGCGAGTCATTCCGTCGGTACCACCCAACGCCACGCAACGGACACGTCCGCCACCGAGGTGCTGTTGGACTTCTCCGGTCACGTTCACGTGGACTCCTTTGATCTCTGCATCGACGATCAAAGCGTTGTAAATTTCAGGCAAACTTTCCTGAGAAAATACGGCATCGAAAGTCGAGCCGATCACCTGGGAAACTTTACCGATGTTTTTTGTTGCTGTATCTGTTGCCATCGTGTTCTTCTCGATTGTTGAAGTTAGGCTGATCGAGTGATGTAAATGTACTGTTTATTCCAATGCCGCCGCACCGCCGATGATTTCAGAAAGTTCCGAAGTAATCTGCGATTGACGGGCTCGATTATATTTTTGGGACAGATCGCGAATCATGTCACCCGCGTTTTCGGTGGCGCCTTTCATGGCGACCATGCGGGCAATTTGTTCGCTCACTGCGGCATCCAGGAAACATTTGAAGAGCCTCGCTTTGAAGGCAGCGGGAACAATCTCTTCCAGAATTTCCTGAGCGGACGGCAGGAATTCGTAATCGACATTCCGTCCCTCCCCATCATCTTCTCCGGTATCGGTCATCAAGTCACCGATTGGCAGGAGAGTTTCGAGCATCGCCGTTTGCTTTCCGGCTGACTCGAACTTGGTATAGGCGACTTCGACACGGTCAATTTCACCGCTGATGAAGCCATCAATATAGCGTTGTGCAATTGGTTCGATCTCAGAGAACTTCGGCTGATCTTCGAAGTTCGTATAAGACCGATCAAATTCGTACCCTTGAAACTTCAGGAAGGCGATCCCTCGCTTACCGGCAACTTCGACTTCCAATGATTGGTCTTCGTTGTCGCTAATCTCTTTTAATCGCGGAACCGCTTGCCTCAACACTCCACCGTTATACCCACCACACAAACCTCGATTTGAAGTCAGTACGAGAAGATTGACCTTCTTTGGATTCTCACGTTGCTCCAAAAGGGGATGTGAGAATTTGAGATCCACTTGCGAAAGATCGGCAACGATCTCGGAAATCTTCTTCGTATATGCAGCCGCTTCCGTCGCACGGTCCATGGCTTTCTTGAATCGCGCGGTGGCGATCAATTCCATAGTCCGGGTGATCTTCCGGATGTTCTTGACTGATTTCAGTCGTTTGACAAGTGCCCGGGCGTTGGCCATAGGATGTCTAAGTTCAAAAGGTTAGGAAGTAATGAGTTAACAAATTCTCAACTCGACCGAGATACTTATGCGTCTGTCTCGATACCGAGTTCTTTAACAAACCGATCCTGAAACTCTGTCAAAGCAGTTTTCAGATTTTCAATCAGCTCATCCGAGATCGATTCCGTTTCAATGATTTCGTCACGGATTTCTGATTTCTCCTGCTTCATGTATTCGAGCAGTCCCTTTTCGGCTTCCGCGACTTTATTAACGGGAACCTTGTCGAAGTAACCGTTGGTACCGGCATAGATGCTGATCACCTGGTCGGCGAAGTGCAAAGGCTGGTACTGAGGTTGTTTCAACAGTTCCACCATGCGATAGCCACGATCGAGTCGCGACTGAGTCGCTTTGTCGAGGTCGGTACCGAGTTGTGCGAAGGCTTCCAGTTCGCGGAACGAAGCGAGGTCGAGTCGTAATGATCCGGCCACTTTCTTCATTGCTTTCGTTTGGGCGTTACCACCCACGCGAGAGACCGAAATCCCCACGTTAATCGCCGGACGAACGCCTTTGAAGAAGAGGTCTGGTTCCAGGTAAATCTGACCATCGGTAATCGAAATCACGTTAGTCGGAATGTACGCGGAAACTTCCCCTTCAAGAGTTTCGATGATCGGCAAAGCGGTCATCGAGCCTGCACCGAGTTCATCACTCAGTTTGGCCGACCGTTCGAGCAATCGGCTGTGACAATAAAACACGTCACCCGGATAGGCTTCACGTCCTGGAGGACGACGCATCAGCAGTGACAACTGGCGATACGCTTGAGCCTGTTTGGACAGGTCATCGTACACGACCAAGGTGTGCTTGCCCTGATACATAAAATGCTCGGCCATTGCCGCACCGGCATAGGGAGCAATGTATTGGAGAGGAGCCGGATCGGATGCTGTTGAACTCACGACAATGGTGTAATCCATCGCTCCGTGAGCTTTGAGCGTTTCGACCACTCCGGCCACAGAACCAGCACGTTGACCGCAGGCGACATAGACGCAGATGACGCCTGTCTCTTTTTGGCTAAGGATGGTGTCGATGGCGACGGTGGTTTTCCCCGTTTTGCGGTCGCCAATGATCAATTCACGTTGACCACGACCAATCGGAGTCATCGCGTCAACCGCTTTGATACCGGTTTGCAATGGCTGTTTCACTGGCTGACGACCGGCAACGCCGGGAGCCATGGTTTCCAAGGGGCGTCGTTCAGTCGTGACGACCGGGCCTTCGCCGTCCAATGGATTTCCAAGAGGGTCAACGACTCGACCAATGAGCGCATCGCCCACAGGCAAGGAGAGTAATTCTCCTGTTGTCTTGACTTCATCCCCTTCGGCAATGTCTAGGTAGTCACCAAGAATAATCACTCCGACGGAGTTTTCTTCGAGATTAAAGACCAGCCCATTCACACCATTGGAAAACTCGACCATTTCACCAGACATGGCAGACGCAAGTCCATAGCAGCGCGCGATACCATCGCCCACTTCCAGAACCCGGCCCACTTCACTGGCCTGGATCTCGCCGCGAAAATCTTCAATCTCCTGCTGGATGACTGAAGCGATCTCGTCCGCTTTGAATTTCATTGAGGCTCCTCTGTCGCATTCTCTCGGAGAGTTGTTTCATGCGTGCCTTCACCGAAGAATCATAAACCGTGTCACCGACACGAATCACAATACCCCCGACGAGAGACGGGTCAACGCTCGATTCGATAATCGGATCGAACGGCAGTTTATTTGACAATTGTTGTCGAACTCGCTCAATTTGCTCGTTCGACATTTCCTCGGCGGAGGCCACCTGAACTCGCCGCTTGCCCTGTTTGATTTCGTGGCAAAGTCGCGATTCCCTGAGGATCAGAGGTAACAGGTCGAGCCGGTCTTTTTTGGCCAGCACGCGGAGGAAGTTTGTAAACAGTTCGGTCCCATACGGGGCCACAATTCGCTCGATCAATGTCAGCTTGTCACCCCGATTACCAACCGAGGAACAAAACAACGCTGTAAATTCGTCGTTCTTCGCTAACACGTCATCCATAAATGAAGCAAATTCTTCCAGCACCGAATCGACACCCACTGTCTGCGCGGCCCCGACGAACGCTTCCGCGTACATCTTGGCAACAGCCAACGTGCTGGGATCTTCCATCACGCTGGGAATGCGGGTGTTTTCGAGGCCCTCAGTGGACATGCTGAATGAACTTTCTGAATTTCAGGTGGAGAGAATAAGAACAACAAAGTCGCCGAAACGACTCATCGCCACTTACGATCCCGAGAACTGAGACAACGCTTCATCAATCAAACGATTTTGATCATCACCATTGATTGATCGACCGATCACATGTTCGGTAGCAGATGCCACCTGTGACGACATCGTATCGAACAGCTCCTTCAAAGCCGCATCTTTTGACCGTTCGATTTCGTGAATCGCTCGGTCTTGAGTTGCTTTGGCTTCTTTTTGGGCTGTCTCAATGATGTCGTTCTTCGTGTGCTCGGCGTCACGTTTGGCTTCTTCGATGATGGCCTTCACTTCATCCTGCACAGCTTCCAGCTTTGCGGCGTGCTCTTTGAGCATCCGTTCGGCTTGAATTCGTGCCGCTTCCGCTTCAGCCAATTGGCTACGAAAGTGTGCTTCGCGATTGTCGAGGCCCTCAGTGAGAGGTCCCCAGGCAAACACGCGGAGCACCAAGACGAAAACAACGAATGTCACCAACGACCACAGTGCGGTGTCCGCTTTGAACTTCATGCCGCC
The DNA here is from genome assembly GCA_030836185.1 of Planctomycetota bacterium. GTDB lineage: Bacteria > Planctomycetota > Planctomycetia > Planctomycetales > Planctomycetaceae > JABURQ01. The sequence goes on along the minus strand of JAURQH010000062.1, from coordinate 12,613 downwards.
CCCTTTTTCTTCATCGTGGGCATGATCCCCATCGTCCTTATGATGAGGGCCGTCAGCATGATCATCTGATGCGTGGTCATGATCATCCTCATCAGTATGAGGAGCATCACTCTCGTCATGTTTTTCTTCTGTCGCTTCGGAGGGAGTCTCATCAGCGGCAAAAACCGCCTGCTGACCCATACCGATCACAAACAGACATGCGAATGTCAGAGACATTATCGTACGAATTGGAATCACCATCGACTCCCTGCCTTTAATTACGGCGGAATAAAGCCTGATTGAACAATCAAATTATTGGGCGAAGTAAGTTTCGTTACTACCACCGCAGACGATCAATGCGTAGAAGGTTACCCCTTCAATCAGAGCAGCAGCAATAATCATTGCTGTTTGGATCTGACCCGCAACTTCTGGCTGGCGTGCCATACTATCGACAGCAGCACTGCCGATTTTACCAATGCCGTAACCGGCACCAATAATTGTTAATGCAGCACCAAACGCACCAGAAAAGTGAACACCACCATCACCCACAGCAAACGCCGGGACAGACATGGCAACACAAACACTCATCGCCATCACAAGGACTCGAAAACAGTAACTCACGTTAAGTACTCCTATGTTACTTTGTTAGGGACTCCGCACTCGGGAGCCTTAAACCAAGGACTATTAACTCGGACCGATCATCCCACAACGGGACGAATGCGGATATCTAAAAAATCAGTGTTCGTGTACGGCAGCGCCGATAAACAGAGTCGCGAGAAATGCAAACACATAGGCTTGCAAAAACGCGACAAACAACTCCAGCATTCCAATCGCAATTTGCCCCAGAATACTTGCCGGAGTCACCACCCACCAAACCCATTCTTGCTCTGCATGAGCGGCTTGGAAGATGAAACCAAGAATTACTGCCAGAACCATATGGCCAGCCATAATATTTGCATAAAGACGTACTGCCAACACACCATGCTTGATAAACAACCCGAGCAATTCAATGGCCCAAATCGCAGGCTTCAAAATGATCGCCAGCACAAACGGTAAGTCCATCGAAGGACATAAATTTCCCCAGAAACCAACAACCCCCAACTCTTTGGAGCCATAGGCCAAAACAAATCCAAAGACTGAAAGTGCTAAAGCTCCTGTCACATTAATATCACCCGTGGCGGAACCCAAAAAAGGAATGGCTCCTAATAAATTGCAAAACAGCACATAGAAAAAGCACGACCATATAAATGGCAGGTACTTATCTGCCGGGTGCCCGACTTTGACAGACAGTGTTAAATCCTCTGTCATGTGCGAGAGATCAGCCCCCTTCTCCTGATAGGACTCATCATGCCCCGTGACTTCTTTCTCAACAGCTTGCATGTGGGCGGTTTCTTCGGCGTCGTGGCCATGGTCTCCATGATCATCGTGCCCATGTTCGTGATCACCAATCGTCGGGCGAACAATTTCATCCCTGACAAATAGTGCCAACATTTCCCAGAAGTTCCACCAACGGCCTTTGACAGGTTCTCCACTGGCAACACGTGAGGCAAGTCCTCGAAAAATCCAAGCCGTCAATCCAAAAGCGATCAACTGAAGAATCATAAACTTTGTGAGTTCGAATTCGCCAGGGATAAAATCGACGGGAACATGTATCCCAAAGGGAAGGTGGAGCTCGGCAGCATCTTCAACGTGGTGCACAGGATCATAATGATCGCTCGCAGCCAAAATCGTCATGCCGAAACCGGAAATGCCCATTTCTTGCTCTTACGCCTATTTCTTTATTCGACTGTGTTTTTAGTATTATCGTTTTGCTTGACTAACATGAGCGTCTCCAAAAACAAAAACGCCATATAGTACAAGATTAACCATAACTGAAATTCGTAATGGCCAAATTCAGGTCTCAAATCTCTCAGCATAACCATGCCAACGAGCACAAAGGCCATCCGCAAACCTGTGCCCATAACGACAGCAGTCGCTTGTGAGCCGGAATTAGGATAGCGAGCAGTCACGTAGACTACCACCCAACCGGGAACCAAACAGAGCAAACTTGCATAAGTTAATCCCTCGAGCGCCAGTGTCCCACGCAACCAGTAAGCTGGCCCGGCAAACAGCACCCAAAATCCGCATGCCGCCAATAACATGAGACTCATTCGACGAACAGCCGTGGTCAGTGAGTTGTCGGACATGGTTAATTGCATTGTGTCAGGAGGGTTTCTATTGACCCGATGATCCGGGCGGCTTCTTTGTAATTTGTAACAGGTGAGTAATCGCAACCAACATACCCAAGCAAGCCCCAATAGTCGTCATGGTTGAGCCAGTCGACCAATGCTTATCGAGCAGGGAACCTCCATAAGCCGGAAGCACCATTTCTAAAGTAATAGTGGTCACAATCGAAACCCAGTGATATGCCTCGGCAGCAGGTGAACGTGAAGGTTTCTTCATTACCAGCTCCAGTGGGCATTGGATAAACGAATGAACTCTTCCCAAAAGAACTCAACCGTCGCAAAACCCGTACTGGGAAAACTCACAAGACACAAGTTAATCCCCACCACAACCGGCGTCCATGCAATGAGTTCAGAGAATCTCTGATTTCTCAAAGCTGGGTGTTTGCGTTCCCAATGACGGGGAAGCAAGCTCTATTATCGTCGGATTCAATTCGCGTTGCGAAACTGACTCACACAAACGAGACATTGCATCAAGTTGACATCAGGAGCAGGCGTCGTTCGGATCCCGATGAGGTCAATTTCTGCCTTCTGAGGATGCCCTAACTGGCCGGTTAGGTAGCTTGCTAATTATTTTGCGGGATAAAATGAAGATCCGTAATCCATTTAATTATATTTACTTATGGCGAATAATCAAACTCGCAACGCCTCTTGTGTCAGAATGATGTTGAATCTCTGAGTTGCCATCGATACAAGTGGGCCAGTGATGGAGCTGTTGTGACTGGTCACATTGATGTGGTCCGGTTCTTAGGGATGAGAATGAGATAACACACACCCACCCTAATTGACATCCGCGCACTGAAACATCAGTCGAAAAGATGACTCACCTCGAATTGACCTCATGTGATTTCGCCATTTTCTCAGCTTGACTGAGACTAACTAACGTATCACTTACACACACACTGTTGAGGAAAACGTCAGGGAAGACGGAATTTTCGGGACGAGTTGTTGAAATCGTCTGAACGAAACCCGTTGGAGAACCCGAGATGACGTTTGAAAAGCTTAAAGTTCGCACTCGCAAAGAACTTGCCGAAATGGCCAAGAAGAAACAGGTCACCGGTTGGCACGGGATGAAAAAGGACGAGCTCATCGAAGCTCTCCTCGAAATACACGCAGATCGTAAGAAAACACGGTCAAAAAAGTCTGAACCCAAACTTGAAGAGACCTCGAAACCAAGCAAACCACGACGACGACTGGCTTCTGAAAGCCCTAACAAACGTCGGATTCTGAATGGTGCTCCTGCGGGAAGTCGGCGTGACAAATTGGTCGCACAAGCCTGCGATCCTTGGTGGATTATGGCTCAGTGGGAAGTCACGTCTGACATGATCAATCGCATCGAAGCCGCGATGGGATCAGAATGGCATCGCGCCTATCCAATCATCCGCGTCTATGATGTGACACACAAAGATCTTGGTACTAACGCCAAATCGCACATCAAAGACATCAAAATTCATGGTCAAGTCGACCACTGGTTTATTCCTGTCGAAGAGCCTGCGCAACAGCTCAAACTCGAGATTGGCTACACCTCACCGAAAGGTGAATTCTTCGGCATGGCTCGCTCTAACAAAATTGCCACACCAAGCCCGGGAACTCGTGGCAAGGTTTCCTTGGGAAGTGACAAATCCGAGAGCCCCGAAGAGTTCCACATTCGTGAGATTCACGACACAAACGCAACTCCTTTTGCATTCCTTGAGGAACGTGCTAACGAAGGTGGTCGCATTGACGGCACTCAAGAGTTTCCATTCCAATTAGATGCAGAACTGATTGTGTATGGATCGGCTGATCCACGTTGTCCATTCACCTTGATGGGTGAAGATGTTCCCATCAGCAAAGATGGCAACTTCTCAGTCCGCTTTCATCTCCCAAATGGTCGTCAGGTGATTCCCGCCGTGACTGTGACTCCCGACGGCTCAGAAATTCGTACAATTGTGATGGCCATCGAGAGAAACACCAAAGAACTTGAACCTCAATTGCGGGACGAAATGACTCCCTAATTGTAGGTTTCATGATATTGTGATGTTCAACGCCTCGTGATGGTCAACACCTTCACGAGGCTTTTTTCTTGCCAATTCTCACATCACAGGCGCAAACAGCCGGCAAAAGTTTTGGACCAAGCGTGTTCCTCGCGAGCGTTCGTTCCATTCTGTCAGAAAAATTTCTTCGGCCCACTCTAAGTCCTGTTCGAATTCATGTTCGAGCACATCAGAAATACGTCGATCGTAGGCGGCTACCGCCACTTCAAAATTGAGTTCCAATGAACGTGTATCAATATTCGGTGTACCGACCAGCGACCAAATTCCATCCACGACAATCGTTTTGGGATGAAGTTGTCCGCGGGTGTATTCGTAAATGCGAACACCTGCTTCGAGCAACGAACGGTAATAAGATCGTGCCGCCCAAATCGTCCATTGATGAGCCGAACGACGTGGAACTAACAATCGAACTTTGACGCCAGAAAGTGCTGCCGTTTCGAGGGCCACGGCCAAAGCCACCGGTGGAACAAAATAGGAGGTCGTCAGGGTCACGCTATCATTCGCATCGGTGATCGCGGCAAACAGCAGTGTGTAAAAAATATCTTGCGCTCCCCGAGGCTCGCCTGCCAGGACCTGAGCGAGTGTGTTTCCTTCAGCTTGAGGTTTGGGAAACAGTGAGTCATCGGTCAATTCGATGCCGGTGGCATAGTACCAGTCTTCCGAAAAGATTGCCTGCAATTGCAACACACAGGCCCCTTCCATGCGTAAATGGGTGTCGCGCCAAAAACCGACCTGCGGATCACGCCCTAAATATTCATCACCAATATTCATACCACCTGTGAAGCCGATCTTTCCATCGACCACAATGATCTTTCGGTGATTCCGCAAATTAAGCGACCAACGCTCACGAAATGAAGAACCTGGCAAGAATCCGGCGACCTCGATTCCCGCCTCAATCATGGGTGTTAGAAAGCGTTTTCCCAGCCACCACGACCCGACGCCATCATACAGAAATCGAACGCGAACCCCTTCTTTGGCTTTCTTGATCAACAGATCACGCAATTGCATGCCTGTTTGATCGGGTTGCCAGATGTAATATTCGAGATGAATTGTTTCTTCGGCGTCGCGGATCGCTTCCTGAATCAATCCGAATGTTCGATTGGTATCGCTTAACACTTCCACCCGGTTGCCATGCATCGGACGCTGTTTGGTCAAACGATTGGAAAGTTTCATCATGTGCTGATGGAGAGGTGGATCGCTTGCAGAAACAGAATGCGTAGACGCATGCAACTCGGGCAGTAATCGGTGAAGTTGCGCAGTGGCTCGTCGCTTCTGCTCGGCATGACGAGAAAGCCGATTCACGCCAAACAATAGGAAGAGAAGTCCTCCGAAAATTGGAATAGTCAAAATGGCCAAAATCCAGGCGACTGAGGAGACGGAGTGACGTTTGGGAGTGAGTAGCACAATGGGAATCAGCACCAGTGTTGCCAGATAACCCAGCGTTGTGATGAATAATCCCCATTCGAATGTCATGGCCGTAAACTTCCGAGACTCGGTGTTGTGTCAAGTATGAAGTATTTTATCAGGCTCGGGAGTTGAAGACATACCTCATCTCGATGGGTTGAGGGAATGATGTCCAGAAATTCAAGAAATCGCAGGAAATCGTAAATTCATGGGAACTCAACTTCGATCAATCGCCTCTCAAGTGACAGGCCTATCTGGTGTATTCTCATTCAGCCGGTCATAATCATTCCCATCGACACCGCTTCTTACACAGTTTCGTGGAAAGCCCTTCAGATATGTCTCGCAAGCTCATTTCTGCACTCGTTGTCAGTTGTACGGTCTTCTTTGGTTGGTATCTCGTCGCGGAAGAAACGTCGAGCGTCACCCGACGGGCAACGGCCCTCAAACATCAGAAGGAAGGTAACTTTCGCGATGCTTATGAAATATTTCGCGAACTCTCACTGAATGAGGCAACCGATCCCAAAAAGGTTGGCGCAGATCTCCTACAAGGAGTTCAAGCTCTACAACGTCTCAATCGGGTCGCAGAAATTGATCCCTATTTGACCGAATTCGTCGATTTGCATCAGGATAATTGGCGCGCACTGATCTCAGCCGCTCAAGCAATCCGTTCCACCCCTCATTATGGAACCATCATTGCTCAAGAGTATGAACGTGGAAATCAGCGAGGGGGAGGACAATGGGTCTCGTCCGAAAAACGAGACCGCGTACAGGCGATCATTTGGCTGAATGAGGCTCGCAAACTGATCACCAAAGACGATGAGACTACTGCCGCCAAAGAAGTCGCCGGGCTTTATCGACAACTCTATTCCATTTTGATGGAACAAAGTTACGGACGAAACGCCTGGAAACTGCAACTCCTCACCGACCTTGAAATCTTGCCCGATTACCAAGACAACACCGTCTACTACGGTCGTCAAAATGTTCCTCTTGGGGCTCCCGTCGATGCCGACGGCAATCCCGTTTATTATCAACTTCCCAAATCGTTCACCGCCGCAAAGAATGATGGTGAGCGCTATCGCTGGTGTCTTGCTGAAATCGCCCGTATCACTCCGTCTGCCAAATGGGCAATGAAAACCACCTGGGCCAGTTTTCTTAACGGACAATTCGGCGTGCAAACGATGCCCGGACATCTTCCAACCGTTCTCGTTTCGACCGATACCGACAGCGAAGAGGATGAACAGAGTTCTGGACCGTATGCCGTCCACACGTTGACTGATTCGGAAACTTCGGCACAACTCGCAACAGGGATCAAGCGGTTTGTATTACCGGACGAATTCAATTTCATCACTCTCTACAAAGAAATCGCTGCTGAAAAGAATTCTCATCAATACACTGCGATGCGGATGCTGGCCCGCATCTATACCAATCGTCGTCAGTACCCACGCGCCGCCGAAATGTGGAAGCTGGTCATCGCAAAACATGGACCGGGACCCAATAAAGATCGTCAAAAGGCTCTCGATCAGATCATTGGTAAGTGGTGTCAATTTGAAGGGATGGGCATCGTTCCAGAGGGACAATCGGTCGAATTGCCATTCCGATACCGCAACGGAAACGAAGTTTCCTTCACAGCGCAAAAGCTCGATGTTCCTCAACTACTGGAAGATGTAAAGGATTACATTAAACGCGTCTCAAAAGGCATCACACGTCCCGACTATCAAAGGATGAACATCGGCAACATTGGCTATCGAATCGTCCAACAAGATGAGAAGAAATACATTTTAGACACTGTTGCTGAATGGACCGTCAAGCTCGACCCGCCGTCCGAACATCGTGACGACCTGATCATGGTCAATGCTCCACTGGAAAACGCCGGCGCCTATCTCGTTACGGCCCAAATGAAGGACGGTAATGAAATCCGCATGGTCGTCTGGGTCAGCGACCTGGCCATCGTGAAGAAGCGAATCGAAGGTGGCGAAATGGTGTATGTCTCTGATTCGGAGAACGGACAAGAAGTTGAAAAAGCAAACGTCGAATTCTTTGGTTACAAAACTGATCGAAATAACCAGATTTGGAAGACTTCGTTCCAACAGTTTGCCCGCTTCACAGACAACAACGGTCTGATCATTACTTCCAATGAAAAAGTGGACTCAAATCATAGTTGGCTGATGATCGCACGTCAGGGAGATCGTTTTGCATTTTATGGTTTTGATCGTTTCTATGATGGCGGGCAATCAAACCATCGACCTACCAGCCCCAAAGTGTATGTTGTCTCGGATCGTCCCATTTATCGTCCCAATGATCAGGTCGAATACAAAGTCTGGGTTCGCACCGCCAACTACGACCCCGACTTTCAGGATCCGTGGAAGAACATCGAGGTGACGCTGGAAATCATGAATCCACGCGGTGAAAAAATCGTCGAGAAGCAGGTCACTCTCGACCAATTCGGCGGCTATGCCGACAGGCTGAAACTCGAAGACGATGCTATGCTGGGTGCGTACCAAGTGATCTTGAGAAAGACGAATCAGTTTTACGGTAGTGGGAATTTTCGTGTCGAGGAGTACAAAAAGCCGGAGTATGAAGTGACTGTGGATGCCCCCACAGAGCCAGTTCAATTGGGAGAGGTCATCCCGGCGAAGATCTCTGCCCGATATTTCTTTGGGGCTCCCGTCACGAATGCCAAAGTGCATTACAAAGTGACACGCACGAAGCACGATAGTCGTTGGTTCCCCAGTCATTCGTGGGACTGGTTTTACGAACCGGGTTACTGGTGGTTTGCTTCCGAATACAACTGGTATCCTGGTTGGAACAAATGGGGCTGTCTGTCCCCCATTTATCCTTGGTGGGGCTGGAGACAAGACCCGCCAGAAATCGTCATGGAAGATGATGTCGAAATTGGTCCCGATGGGACGGTTGAAATCAAAATTGATAGTTCTCTCGCGAAAGCCGCTCACGGCGATCAAGACCATCAATACTCGATCACAGCCGAAGTGGTCGATCAATCTCGACGCACGATTGTCGGACAAGGAAATGTGTTGGTCGCGCGGAAGCCGTTCAAAGTCTTCGTTTGGCCAAATCGTGGTTACTACAACGAACGTGAAACAGCCGAGTTTCGTTTCAAAGCGCAGACTCTTGATCAAAAGCCGGTCGAAGGGAAAGGACAGGCTAAGCTCTTCCGCGTTCAATACGACAAGAACGGAAAACCACAAGAGACTGAAGTCGAACAGTGGGAACTCGATACCGACGCACAGGGAGAAGCTCTGCTCAAAGTAAAACTGAATTCTGCCGGTCAATATCGATTGTCACACGTGGTGACCGATTCCAAAGGAAACGAAATTGAAGGGGCTTATGTCTTTCTGGTTCGCGGTGAAAACTTTAACGCCGCCGACTTCCGCTTTAATGATCTGGAGTTAATTACCGACAAGAAAGAGTACGAGCCGGGGGACAAAGTGAAGCTGTTGATCAACACCAACCGCATCGGAGCGACGGTGTTATTGTTCGAACGCTCGTCTAACGGCGTGGCATCCAAGCCGGTTGTGATCAAAATGACTGGGAAAAGTACCGTCCACACTTTGGACATTTCCGAAGCCGACCGACCTAACGTGTTCGTCGAAGCAATCACCGTTTTCAACGGGCGGGTTCATAATGTCGCGAGGGAGATTATCGTTCCGCCGTCCGGGAAGATTGTGAATGTCGAAGTCGCTTCAGAGCAACCCGAGTATCTGCCCGGCAAGAACTCCAAATTGAAGTTGAAGTTCACCGATGAAACAGGCAAGCCGTTCATCGGTTCGACCATTCTGACGGTCTACGATAAGAGTATCGAATACATTTCAGGTGGTTCGAACAGCGGCGATATCCGTGAATTCTTCTGGAAATGGCGGCGACAATTCTCTCAAAACTATAGGTCTTCCTTACAAATGGGTTCCTACCCGCTCTACAAAAGTCAGGAACTGCCAATGGTGCATCTTGGAGTCTTTGGGGACATCATTGATCGACTGGTCGCCGACGAAAAGAAAGGTTTCGCCAATGCAGATAGTGGGCTCTCGTCCCAAATGTCAAAGTTGAGTGTCATGCCATCCAGCGCCCCGGCAGAGATGGCGATGGAAGCCGATGGCGCGGGGTTTGGAGGTGGTGGTCTCGCGGATAAAGAATCGAACGGAGCCGGTGGTGGCGCGCAAGTGCAACCGACGGTCCGCAAAAACTTTGCCGATACTGCTTATTGGACGACCAATGTTAACACAGATGACGATGGGACGGCGGTCGTCGAATTTCCGCTTCCCGATAGCCTGACCACGTGGAAGGTTCGTACCTGGACGATGGGTCAAGGGACCGAAGTCGGCGAGGGAAGTACCGAATTTGTCACCAGCAAAAATCTGCTAGTTCGATTACAAGCACCACGTTTCTTCACTCAAACCGATGAAGTGATTCTCTCTGCCAATGTTCACAATTATCTGGACACCGCAAAAGATGTCGAAGTCCGCCTGGAACTCGAAGGTGGACAGCTCAAGCCGATGGACGATCTCGTCCGCACAGTTACCGTGGCTGCCGATGGTGAAACCCGCGTCGATTGGCGCGTCAAAGCCGTCGATGAGGGCGAAGTCACAATCCGCATCAAAGGCTTGACCGATGAAGAATCCGACGCGATGGAGATGTCGTTCCCAGTCTATGTTCACGGCATCCTCAAAACGGATTCCTACACAGGTGTCATTCGGCAAGATGCAAACTCAGCAAAGGTTGAGATGACAGTCCCCGAAGATCGTCGTCCCGAACAATCGAGGCTCGAAGTCCGCTATTCACCAACATTGGCCGGTGCAATGGTCGACGCTTTGCCGTACATGGTGGAGTTTCCTTATGGCTGCACAGAGCAAACGCTCAATCGGTTTTTGCCGACAGTGATTACTCAGAACATCCTGAAGCGGATGGACCTCGACCTGAAAGCGATTCAGAAAAAACGGACTAACCTGAATGCTCAGGAAATCGGCGAAGATGCCGAACGTGCCAAACAATGGAAACGATATGGTCGCAATCCGGTCTTCGATGAAGCGGAAGTCGGCAAAATGGTGGAAGAAGGCGTTCAACGACTGACCCAAATGCAACTGCCCGATGGCGGCTGGGGTTGGTTCTCCGGCTGGGGTGAACGATCTTGGCCGCATACCACTGTCACAGTGGTGCATGGATTACAAATCGCACAACAGAACAATGTTGCGGTCGTGCCAGGGACGCTCCAGAGAGGAGTTGAATGGTTGAAGCAGTATCAAAATCGACAAATTGAGTTACTCAAGCTTGGTGAACTCGACGCCGAACAACGACAGAAGCGACAGTACAAGTTAAAGGCCGACAACCTCGATGCATTCATCTACATGGTTCTGGTCGACGCCAACATTGTCGATGATCGTATGGACGATTATCTCTATCGTGATCGAGTCAATCTTTCATTGTATGCGAAATCTCTCTACGGACTCGCTTTGCACAAACAAAACTCTGCCGAACGATTAACGATGATCATTCGCAACATCGATCAGTTTCTTGTTCAGGATGAAGAAAATGAAACGGCTTACCTGAACGACGAAGTGTCTGGCTGGTGGTATTGGTATGGCAGTTCGATCGAAGCCAATGCTTTTTATCTGAAGCTGCTCGCCAAAACCGACCCCAAAGGTGTGAAGGCTTCGCGACTGGTGAAGTACTTGCTCAATAATCGAAAGCATTCCACCTATTGGAACAGTACACGCGATACTGCCTATGCCATCGAAGCATTGGCCGAATATTTGGTTGCCAGCGGCGAAGACAAACCCGATATGACGATCGAAGTTTGGCTCGATGGAAAGAAAAGGAAAGAAGTTTCCGTCACTGGCGAAGACCTTTTTACATTCGACAATCAATTTGTGCTGACAGGTGAAGATGTCGAAGCCGGGGCGCATACATTGGAACTGAAACGAAAAGGGAAAGGCCCTTTGTACTACAACGCTTATCTCACCAACTTCACTCTGGAAGACTTTATCACGAAAGCCGGTCTCGAAGTGAAGGTCGAGAGAAAATATTACAAGTTGATTCGAGATGACCGCGACGGAAAAGTATCAGGATCTCGTGGTCAAGTGGTCTCTCAACAGGAAGAACGCTATCGCAAAGAGGAACTTGCCAATCTTGCCGAACTCACCTCGGGTGATCTGGTCGAAGTGGAGCTAGTCATCGAATCAAAGAACGACTACGAATATTTGATCTTCGAAGACCATAAAGCTGCCGGCTTCGAACCGGTCACACTGACAAGCGGTTACGCCGGTGATCGTATCAATTCTTATCGCGAGTTTCGGGATGAGAAAGTGGCCGTCTTTGTAAGGGCGTTACCGCGTGGCAAGCACTCGATCAGTTATCGGATGCGAGCCGAAATTCCAGGCAAGTTCAGTGCGTTACCAACCGTGGCCGAAGCGATGTACGCCCCCGAACTGCGAGCCAACTCGGACGAAATCAAATTGAAGATTGTCGACCGGGAGGAATAATTCAGTCGCATCGTGTACTTGCGAAGAAACGCACAAAGAGGATCGCTTCCTTTGCTCCATTGACCTCGGGCGCAAGCACGAGGGATGCGTGCTTGATGTGAGGCGCGACCGCCCTGCATTCCCGAACACTCAACACCGTTTTCAAGATGTCAAGATGTCAAGATGTCAAGATTCGGAGATTCGGAGATTCGGGGATTCGGGGATTCGGGGACACACCTTGACCAAATGTTGAATCAAATCTTCCCGAATCTTGATTCCGAATCTTCCATACTTTTGAGCAACTTGTTGGCACCGTTCATCTTGTGTCGATCTTCATTTTGTGAAGACGTGTGGTTTTTTGTGGGTGCGCATTTTCCACGTCACGCGAGATTGCTCTCTTTCTCACGTTGCAGCGGTCGTCATTGATGAACAATGAATGACACTCGAACCTATCCAATGTGCTTGCGCACAATGGCTATGTGTAAGTCAAATTGCCAAAGATCAA
>JAURQH010000061.1 GCA_030836185.1 Planctomycetota bacterium | reverse complement strand
CTGACGCAGGAAGGCCGCCCCTTCGATGGGATCGTATTGAGAGAGTTTTTGGTTGTTTTTCGTCATTGCATTCCTTTGCAAAAAAGAAGAGTTTACACTAAGACATCCAATGCGCAAAAAGCGTGCCGAACATCATTGGGCTGTGCCTGACAGGACACCAGAAATTGCTGGATCTAAGAGAAAGCTCGCGGGTGATCCTCTCATGGCAATTGGCACCTGACCACATCAAAGACTTAGTCACTTAACTTTGTCAGGCAGAGCCTGACCTACTGCAAATGACTGATCAACAATCTCTCGATAATATCAAAAAACTGTTTAGCACCTATCCTGGCGTGACCGCGGTATTGGTCACCAGAACTACGAGAGACAATCAAGTTTTTATTAGATTTCGGATCAATGATCTTGTGACGTTGCGTGCTATTGCGGTCGTCACTCTCAAAGCGAATGTCGCGATAACTCTGGGGAATTCCGAAATGAGCTTGTGTGGGGAGCAATTGCCTCCGAAACCTTACGATTTAGCTTGCGACCTAAGGATCTCAGACACCAATCCTGAGATCCCGACGAATACGCAAAAACTTGGTGTTTATCTTTCCTCTCATTTGGAGAAGCGAGGTCTGATGACCACCGAGGAGGTGGATCGACTGCATGCCGGTTGGAATACACGCCTCGCGGCACGACAAAAAAATGATTAAGCGTCCGAGTTGTCATTCCATTGTACGAGAGATCGTACTTTCAACTTAAATATTCTCGATTTGTCATGCTGTGCGGCTGAGCAAAAGAGGGAAAAATAATCTCCCCCCCAATAGTCAGCCCGGCCAGCTTGCGCTGTCGGCTTAAGTTCTTCATCCGCGACACTAGAGTGATCCGCTCATTGAATCCTTACTCGACACGTCGGAAGCGAGCACGGTCTGTGAGTTCGACGTAGACCGTCATTCGTTGACCGTTACGAAGTACTTCCAGCCTTACTCGTTTATCGAGAGGAGTTAGGCTGACGAGATGGATTAAGTGATTCTGGTCTTCGATATCATAGCCATCAAAGTTCAAGACCACGTCGTTGTATCGCATCTTGGCTCGTGAGGCGGGTGTGTTTTGATAAACTTCGGTCACTCGTGCTCCACGGATACGATCCAATTTCAAACGGGCAGCATCTTCCGAAGAAAATTCTTCATCAAGAGCGACACCCAAAAATGCTCGTTGAACGCGGCCATGTTCGAGAAGTTGGTCAACAACAAACTTCACCAGATTACTGGGGATACTGAAACCAATCCCTTCATTTCCGCCACTGTTGGAGGCAATTGCCGTGTTGATTCCAATCACGCGACCTTGCGTATCGATGAGCGGTCCACCACTGTTGCCGGGATTAATGGCGGCATCCGTTTGGAGGAAGTCCTGATTGATGACGGTACTGGAATCTGCTTCGCCACCCAGACGCAATGACCGGCGGCCTTTCGCAGAAATAATCCCCATCGTAATTGATTGATTGAGACCGAACGGGCTTCCCATCGCCAAAACAATATGTCCAATATCGAGACGTTCGCTGTCACCCCAGCGTGCGGGTGTCACGCTCTCGTTTTTGAATTCGAGAACGGCAAGATCCGTTGCGGCATCCTGCATGATTCGAGTGGGACGCAAAACACGGCCATCGGCAAGTTTGATTTGAATTTCATTCAAACTCGCTCCCTGAATGACGTGGCGATTCGTCACGATGAAGGGACGAGGTGTCTTCTCGCTCGTCATGATGACGCCGGAACCGGTTTCTTCGATGGTTCCTCGACGTGCATCTTGATGCTCAGACTGAATATGAACCACACTGGGAGAGGTCACCGTATAGATTCGAGACATGACGCGACCGAAATCGGTGAGCGTCGTATCGCCAATCTGTAGCTCATTGTAGAGACGGTCTACTTCTGACTGATCGAGGTGACGGGCCTGTAAGAGCCGACTGGAAGGCCAACCTTCCAATGCCAAGCCAAGAACGATGCCGGACAGCAGGATCAGTGCGGAGTATATCAGTGATGGGCGGCGGTTGGTCATGGCTCGGTGAGCTCCCGATCGGACAATCGACGGCAGTGTGTTTAACAGTTTTCTGCGGTCCGTCGCTTCCAATCGGCGTCCTTGCCATTCCTCGTTGTGATGTTGATTAGGAGACTCCTTCTGTCCGTGAAGGAGTTGGGGTCACACGCTTTGGTCGAGATCGCCCAACGTCAAATCCATCTCTTGCATCCGAAATTCAAAATCGGCTGCATTTTCCCAATCAATATCAAATTGATCCAAATCACCGCCCGCTTGTTCGACCTTCTCCTGACACTTCACACACAGTGGAGTGAAAGGAAGGGCGTTCAATCGGTTGATCGGAATCTTCTTCTGACATAATTCACAATCGCCGTAACGACCAATGCGAATCATCTCAATGGCCCGTTCAATCTGGACTAGTTCTCGGCTTTCAAAGGCCATCAGTTGAGAATTGAGTTCTTTTTCATTGTCGTTGAAGGCGTCGTCCCCGACATCTCCAACATCCCGGGGACTTTGCCCCAGTTCCCTCTCCTGATTCAGCATTTTCCGAATCTCGTCTCGTTTTTCCCGAAGTTTTTCGTGAAGTCGAAGTAAGGCGTCTTTTCGAGCCATGGGTTTAATCCTCCTATTTGAACCGAAATCGTGCGAAATCGGCATTTATGCGTCGTTTTATTCATGAGCGGCAAATTATAGGAGTCGTCTCCGTCTTCGTTGAAATGATCGGTCAATTCGAGAGTGATTCTCGATACTCAACATTTGCTTTTGAGTCACCAAAAACATGAAACACGTTGCAATTTCTGTAGTTATGACATGATAATTGAAGCTCCGCATGAATGAAGAATTCTTCACTTTTTGGCAAATACCCATCCTGAGTTGCCTGGAAACTTCGAGCCACGTCAATTTGTCCACTCCTCACTCATTGAGAGAGACAGACTATTCATTGATCGGCGATTCCTGCCGATGAGACGGAGTGTTTCTGAAATGTGTACGATTCTTCCAAGTGTGAGTTCAGCGACGGTCTCGCCTGCTGATCCGGTTATCGGTCTTGTTCTGGTCACGTAAATGCTGGGAATCATTGATTGGCAGTCTTCTGCCTGACGAACAAGTCCGGTTGGATCGATTGGAGAAAAAGTAACGCTGATTAAGATCTCTCCAGAGAGAGTGTTGTCCCTGTACCCCCCTTTAATCTACACTAGATCACTGCTCAAATTTTGCACGCCAACGAATGATCGGTTGTTATGGCAGTCCGCATTTTCATGATGACTGGGGTCTTGATGGCCTCTCTGTTCGTTACTGCTATTGAACGGTCTGCGTGGGCTCAGTCTGAACCTGACAAGAACGAAATCCCCCCCGCACTTCGGAAGAGAAAACAGCGACTTCCGGGAATCCAAATTATTCCGGCTCCGGGGTTTGATGAAAGCCCCTTTTTGGATCGGAGTCGTCCGCGAAAGAAACTCTATGTTCCCATCGTGCCGCCTCCACCACCGTTGCCCTCTCGGCTTCCCATTCCCGAACCCCGATTGAACCAACTGATCAATCAACTCACCAGTGGCGATTTTCGGGAACGTGTCGAGGCCACGAAGATTCTGAAACAAAAGGGGAGCCTCGACACAGTCGAGCGCATGGAGATTGCCGCTCAGTCAGATATGCCTGAACTCTCGATGCGGGCCTTGTCGATTCTGGAAGCGATTTTCCTCTCAGAAGACGACATTGCGAATCGAGCTGCCGAACAAGCCTTGCAAAACATTGCTCTCAATGATGCGGGAGACCTTGGGTTACAGGCGAGTATCAGTTTATCGAACTACGATCAACTCCGGTCGAAACGGGCAATCGTCGACTTACAACAATTGGGACTGCATATCGAATTTCAAACAGACATCATGGAAATCGACGATGTCACCGGCATGCCGTATCCCGGAATCTCTTATGTCCGTCTGGGGCGAAGTTGGACCGGAGGCGAAGCAGGGATCCGTCAAATCTCTCGTCTGGCGAGAGTCAATGTTGTGTATGTGATTGCCACCTGTCCGGTTCCAGCCGAGCGGGTTGTCGAAATTCTGGAACCTATCAATCCCGAAATTCTTATTGAGAGTCGAAGTGCTGCAGAACTGGGGATTAAATTTTCAGGAATAAGGACCCCAAAGGGAGTGATGATTGGTGAAGTGACACCTGGAAAAGCCGCCAATGCCGCTGGTTTACGCCCCAATGATGTCATCATTGCCTTCGGCGAGACAGAAGTGAACACTTCTGATGAAGTGATTAACCTGCTCAAGAAATACGAACCGGGTGACATCGTGAAAGTCGTCCGCGCTCGAACGTCCAATCTGAACGACACCGAAACCATCGACGTGAAATTAAAAGGGTGGTGAGGTATCGCGTTATTCGTTGCCGAATCGATGAGTCGGCACGGGCCGTCCGGGACGAAAACTGCGTGTTTGCTGATCCCGTTTCGTCGCGTTTCGTTTTTTCAGAGCATCTTCAAGGACTGCGGAAACTGTCTGCTCCAGGATCACAGGATCACAAGCGACGCGAGCATTCACAATCAGCTCGATAGATTTCACGTCATAACCGGATGCCAGTGACAGTTCGGGAGGAGTGTCACTGCAGATAAGATTGGCGACTCCAAAAAAACCTTCCCACAAGCCGATTGTTTTCAGATGAGCCGGTTCGGCTCCCTGTTCGATCAAGGCCTCCCGCAATTCGTTGACAATTTCCAGCAACAGCTCGTCGAGCGAGAACTCTACTTCGGCATCGATGTGTAAACTGGAATTCAGCCAACCAAGTTCCGCTTCTCCTTCGGCATAGATGTCGTAATCGATATCGAGAACTCGTTTGCCGAAGTCTCCCTGCTGTGCCAGAAACTCGAACAGTCCCTCGAAGCCTTCACCAGTTTTGGCAGAAAGTCGTAATGTCGGTGTGCCGGGAAAGTTTTCTTGGGCCAGTTGGGTAAGTTCATCGACCTCAGCAGGATCGATTTCATCAATCCGGTTCACAAGAATGGCATCGGCTTCTTCCAATTGTTTTTTCAAAATATAGGCGGCTTTCGGAGAGAACCCGCCCCCCGACTCGTTACGGAGAATTCGCTTTCCATGTGAAGGCTTCAAAATCACAGTGTAGGGAGCAATTTCAAACTCCGCGTCAAACAACCGTTTGATCGGCTGAATCACGGTCGCCACCAGGTCGGTACAACTCCCGACAGGTTCTGCAAGAATCACATCAGGGCGTTGACCCGTACCCAATTCCTCGATAGTTCCCATCAATTCATTGAAGTTACAGCAAAAACACGCTCCTGCGACTTCACCCACATCGAAGCCTTGCGAACGCAAAGTGTTCGTGTCAACCAGATCCTCGGCCTGGTCATTCGTCACAATTCCGACTGATAGCCCCTGTTCCATATAGAGGGAAGCTAGCCGACCGAGAGTGGTTGTTTTTCCCGCTCCCAGAAATCCACCGACCATAATAAAACGAATACGATGTGAGTTCATTTCGAGAGTCAATCATGATCTGAGGAAGCAAAACAGCGAGACCCGTTGGTCTCAAACTCCATACTATGGTGAGAACAGCAGATAAAGCAAGATGTCGCAGACACGCTTCGATGATCCTTTGTTATAAAAGCGTGTACTGAAACTGGGAAATTTCATCGTCGCAGATCGAATTCCGAGCTGTTATTATGTTTGTTTGCTTGTTCTTTTTGAATCACCACAGGATTTTACGCCGATGACATCTTTCACACGACGAGTTGCGCTGAAATTGATGGGACTGGGAACCGCTTATCTCGGCTGGCCAGTTCACCAATCGCCATCAGCTCAAGCGGATGATAAATCGATCAGCCCCGGTTTGAAACAAGTCGATAACTGGGCGAACACTCACGATCGCGTTTGGCTGGGAGAAAACTTCTGGGCCAATCCGATGGAGAACTGGAAAGTCGTCGATGGAGCCGCCGAATGCCAATCGATGGAAGGTGGACGCAACGTCCATCTGATTACGCATCAACTCGAAGATACGTCTCAATCATTTACAATGTCGGTACAAGTGAGTCAGGTGGAGTCGAAAGAAGTCGATGCTGGTGTAGGGTTTCGTATCGGTGTGAAAAGCGATCTCAACGAATACCGGAGTAACTCGTTCGCCGGTGGAGGCATCAATGCGGGTGTTGCCGACGGGCAATTGGTCTTGGCGGGCAAGAGACAAAAACTTCGCGGTACATTGGACCTGAAAGAATTTCTGGTCGTGCTGAGCGGGAAACCGGACGGTGATCGATACTCTCTCACAGTCGAAGTAAAAACAGCCGACGGCACAACTCTCGATTCGCTGACTCAAACGGTCAAGAAAGCCGCAGTTCTCGGCAATATCGCCATCGCTAATAATTTCAATTCTCCCAATCGCCGCGGACAAACACCGGCTCAGAAAAAACAGGGAGCCCGATATCGCTTTTCGAATTGGTCTGTGGGTGGAGCAGCATTCGTCATTCGTCCCGAACGCAGCTTCGGACCGATTTTGTGGTCGATGTATTCGCTGAGTGATTCGCGTAGCGACGAAGGCTTCGTGATGAAGATCAGTGCCCTCACTGGGCCGTTGGGAGAGAAAGACAATCAAACGGTCGAACTGCATGCGGAGAAAGATGGCCAATGGCAGTCGCTGGGAACGGCCGAACTCGATACTGATGCCTGGGTCGCCACTTTTCGCATTGCCAATTGGAATGAGAAAGTCGAAACACCTTACAAGTTGGTATACGCAGAGCGGGGGAAAGATGGAACCTCAGCGAATGGAGAATGGTCGGGAGTCATCAAAGCCAATCCGTCCGGTCGTCCGTTACGATTGGGCGCGCTGACATGTCAAAACGATTACGGCTTTCCCTATGAACCGGTCGCCAACAATCTCGTCAAACTCGATCCTGACATGTTGTATTTCTCGGGTGACCAAATCTATGAAGGGCATGGCGGTTTCGGCATCATTCGCGAACCGGCAGAACCGGCGATTCTCAACTACTTACGCAAGTATTATCAATTCGGTTGGTCATTCCGTGAAGCGATGAAAGATCGTCCGACTCTGGTGATCCCCGACGATCATGATGTTTTCCAAGGAAACATCTGGGGCGAGGGTGGCGCCAAGATGAAAGACATTGCAGGCGGTGCGTCCTCTAAAGGGGGATACATTCAACCGGCTCGGATGGTGATTGCCGTTCATAAAACCTGCGTCAGCCATCATCCCGACTTTGCTGACCCAACCCCCGTCAAACAGGACATTAGCGTCTATTATGGCGACATGGTTTACGGCGGCGTCAGTTTCGCCGTGATTGCCGACCGTCAGTGGAAGAGTGGTCCCGAACGTGTTGAAACTGGCAGTGGGCGTGCCGACCATGTGATGGATAAAAACTTCGATACTTCAGTCCTCGATAAGCCGGGCTTGATTTTGCTCGGTGAACGTCAGGAAGAGTACCTGAAGAAGTGGGCCGACGATTGGCGCGGTCATCAAATGAAAGTTCTCCTCAGTCAGACTGTCTTCGCAGGTGTCGCCACACATCATGGCGGCTATAATGGCTACCTCAAAGCCGATCTTGATTCGGGTGCTTGGCCGCAAACAGCCCGGAACAATGCGATCAATATTATTCGCAAATCGAAAGCACTGCACATCAACGGCGATCAGCACCTGGCGACACTCAGCCAATACGGCGTGGATAAACAACGGGACAGCAACTGGTCTTATTGCACTCCGGCCATCTCAGCCGGTTATCCACGCTGGTGGCGACCGGACGAAGTCGGCATGGAACATCAAAACCGACCGTCCCATAATCTCCCCAACACGGGAGAATTCATTGATGGTTTCGGCAACAAAGTTTACGTCTACGCCGTCGGGAACCCGGTTGTCCCGAAAGGCAAGAACCGTTACGAAACCGCCCATCAAAAAGGATCTGGATTCGGCATTGTCACGATTGATACCAAAGCGAAAACCTATCACCTTGAGGCGTTTCGCTTCCTCGTTGATCCAACCGATGGCAAACCCGAGAATCAATTCCCCGGTTGGCCCGTCACGATCAAGCAGCAAGAAAACGGAGGAGACAATGTGATTGGCTAACGACCATTCATCATCTCCCTTCGCCACTGAGTTCAAAGTTTGAAATCAACAGAAAGTCTACGAAATGCGCACGCTTCAAAAGAGGTTCAGCCAACTCGCTCTCGTTTCTATGGTTCTTTTTTTCACCTCAACCGGTCTTGTTTCAGCCGATGTCGGCGTCGGCGCAAAACCGATTGACGGAGCCGAAGTCATTTTTGACGGCAGTCAAAAAATGTTGGATCAAAAATGGACCTATTGGGAAGGCCCGCGGTTCAGTTCGTCATTGCCGATCAAATGGAAGATCGTCGATGATCCCGTTGACTTAGGAACCGTGATGATGACCGACGATCCCGTCGCTGCCGGTGGCAAATATGGCACCGCCGACGTGGTGACCAAAAAGAAGTATCGAGACTTCAGGCTGCACATCGAATTTCTGGTGGCCAAAAAGGGTGGGAACAGCGGCGTCTATTTGCAGAATCGTCACGAGATCCAGATTCTCGATGGTGATAAAACTCCGCACGGCATGGGAGCCGTCATCAACGAAACTCCTTCTCCGTATCATGCCTATCACGGAACCGGAAAGTGGAACTCGTACGACATTGTGTTTCGTGCGGCTCGTTTCGAAAATGGAAAACGATCTGAAAAAGCGATGGTCACCATGTATTTCAACGGCGAGAAAGTCCATTCCAACCAATCCATTAATCAGGTGTGGGGTGGTAAGAACTCCGGCATTGATGGTGGAAATGATGGCGGTAAAGGAATCACCGATACGCCAGGCGGCTTAAAGCTTCAATGCGAAGGACACGAAGTTCTATTTCGCAACATCTGGATCAAAGAGATGGACATCAAAAACGCCGACACCGATTTCAAAGAATAGTTATCGCTTTCATGCAAACCTGTTCCTGCTGAGATGCTTGGCAATCGTGATTTCAGTCCGTCAAGCCGGAGCCCACTGCAGAAAGTTAAATCTGCAGTTCAAATTCACTCTGACAGACAAAGTGAGCAAAGATGAGATTCGCATTCTGACTCGCGTTTGGCGTATGATAGGGACTCCTACCCATCGATCTCGCCGAGGATTCTCACCATGATACGCTGCTTTCTGGTCTTGCCCCTGCTCTTCATTTCTGTTGCCTCACTTTGTGCCGACCCGTTGCCGGGGACACAACCCCTCACCTGGGAAGGCGATATCGCGTCTCGATTGGTCGACGAATGCGATGAGTTTTTGTTACGACGATTGGAAGAGTCGGTTGAGAAACGCTCTGAGTATTGGGGAGACGAGAATAAACCATCGGTCAAACGTCTCAAAAAAGCATTGGGACTCGTGGATGAACGAGTACCATTTGAAGGGTTAGAACTGGTGGCCACCACCGATGATTCGAGCCTCGTCGGGACATTGGGAGAAACAACTATCCATCGTGTCCGTTGGCCGGTCTTTGGGGGAGTCCACGGCGAAGGACTGTTCCTCAAAGCATCAGACAATGCAAAAGCGTGGGCCATTGTGTTGCCCGATGCCGACCAAACTCCCGAACAACTGTGTGGCAATCGAGTAGGCCGTTTTGGACCGGGTGAAGTGGTTTGGGATGACTCCCAATTACCTTTAATTCTTGCTTCCCACGGTGTGAATGTGATCGTCCCCTCACTCATCAGTCGCGAAATGACCAAACGGAACAATCGGGCGAACCTGACACACCGCGAGTACCTACATCGCCCCGCCTTCATTCTGGGACGAACGATGACCGGATATGAAGTTCAGAAAGTCCTCGCGCTGGTCGATTGGATTTCCGGGAAAAACGAGTCACTTCCGATTGGCGTTGCCGGTTATGGCGAAGGCGGCATGATCGCCTTGTATGCCAGTGCCGTGGATGATCGGATCGACACGACGCTTGTTAGTGGGTATTTCGGGAATCGTCAAAAGATATGGCAGGAGCCGATTTCACGGCAGGTGAGTGGATTGTTGCGAGAGTTCGGAGATGCCGAGTTGGGTTACATGATCGCCCCCCGAAAGTTGTTGATTGAAAATACGAAAGGCCCTGTTATCAATTTACCGGGAGAAGGGGGAGCACCGGCGGTCGTTGAAGAGACGCCGATCTCATTTTCTGGCAACAATCAGTCTGAGGTTGAGCGATTTAAAAACCTGACTGGTGAATATGAGATCATGTTTTCAGACGCAAGAATAGATAGCCGGGGAGGTCTCTTCTTCTTCAATCAAAACATCACCTTCCCATTTTTGAACGCACTCTCGGCCAAGCCAGTCACGAAGAAAGAATTCCTGGAGACAATCAATCATCTCAAAGTCCAGATACAAGGCGAAGAACAGAGTCACCAAACTTTTGTCAAAGAACGGCTCCAACGCCAAATTGCCGAACTCGATCGGCACAACCAGGAAGTGATGAACGAGTCGCCCTATGTCCGTAAAGAGTTCATGAAAGGACTCGATACATCGTCACTGGAAGCGTACGAAAAATCAGTGGAGACATACCGAGACATCTTTCGTAAAGAAGTCATCGGTGAGTACGATCTTCCTCTGGATCCCTTTAACGCTCGGAGTCGCAAAACGTGGGAGACCGACAAATGGGTCGGCTATGAAGTGGTACTTGATGTTTTTGATGGCGTCTTCGCCTACGGTGCTTTGTTAATGCCCAAGGACATCAAAGGGCCGGATGACAAACGCCCCGTCGTGGTTTGTCAGCACGGCTTGGAAGGGCGACCGACTGATACATTTCTCGACGATCATCGTGCCTATCACGACTTTGCGGGCAAACTGGCCGAACGGGGATTTATTACTTTTTGCCCTCAGAACATCTACATTTTCAAGGATCGCTTCCGCACATTACAACGTAAGTCGTACCCGTTGGGAACAACACTATTTTCACTCATTATTCCCCAACATCAACAAATTGTGAACTGGTTGAAGACTCAACCGAACGTCGATGGTGACCGGATCGGGTTTTATGGTCTCTCATATGGCGGGAAAAGTGCGATGCGTATCCCGGCACTTGTCACCGATTATTCGTTATCCATCTGTTCTGCCGACTTCAACGAATGGGTTCGCAAGAACGCCAGCACACGACTACCCTACAGTTATGTCTGGACGGGAGAGTATGAGATTTACGAGTTCAATCTCGGCAGCACATTCAATTATGCCGAGATGGCAGCACTCATCGCCCCTCGACCGTTTATGGTCGAGCGAGGACACTTTGATGGCGTCGGTTGGGACGAATGGGTGGCGTATGAATTCGCCAAAGTCAGATATCTCTATGCCGCCAAATTAGGGATCGGCGAACGTACCGAGATCGAATATTTCGTCGGTCCTCATACCATTAACGGCAAAGGGACATTCGACTTTCTGCATAAGCATCTGAATTGGCCAGAGCCAAAGTAAGCAGATCAATCAATGCGTATCGTGGTCACCGGGAACATTTCTGTGTTGGGCGAGTTGTTCGAGGATGGGGGCAATTAATGCCGTCCATCCGGTTTGGTGAGAGGCCCCCAATCCGCGTCCCGAATCGGCATGAAAATACTCGTAATACAGGACCAGGTCTCGCCAGTGAGGATCGTTCACAAAGCGTTCACCTCGCGTGTAACACGGGCGACTTCCCTTTTTGTCTTTGAGGAACAGGCCGACAAGTCGGGTCCGAATTTCGTCCGCGACTTCTTGCAAATTCATGAATTTGTTCGATCCTGTGGGGCACTCAACGCGGAAGGTATCACCGTAGAAACTGTAGTATCGTTCGAAAGCCTCGATAAGCAGATAATTCATCGGGAACCAAATTGGACCGCGCCAATTTGAGTTTCCACCGAACATCCAGCTATCCGACTCTCCGGGGACATATTTGACTTTGAACTCTTCGCCGTTGACATGAAAGACGAACGGATTTTTTTCATGAAATTTCGAAAGGGACCGAATACCGTAGGGTGACAAAAACTCGTCTTCATCGAGAACGTAGCGAAGGATTTTTTCCAGACGTTCTTTGGTGGGGATCGCGAGAAGTAACATGCCATCTCCGTTTTGACTTTCCTCGTCTGAGCGTTCCATAAATGTCATGTGCTCGCTCAGGTCGGAACGGTTTTTGAGAAACCAATCCATTCGCTGACGAAAACCGGGGAGATGCTCGATGACTCGGTCATAGATTACATCAACGGTAAATAACGGAATGATGCCGACAAGTGAGCGAATTTTAAGAGGAATACTCTCACCATTGATATGTAAATGATCGTAATAGAAGCCATCTTCATCGTCCCACAAGCCGGTGCCATCGAGCGAGTTCATGGCCTCGGCGATGTTGACGTAATGCTCAAAAAACTTTGAAGCCATGTCGGCATAGGCTGAGTTTTCTCCCGCCAGCTCAAAGGCAATTGATAACATACTGGAACAGTAGTAAGCCATCCAAGCGGTGCCGTCCGCCTGTTCGAGATGTCCTCCGGTTGGCAACGGTTTTGAGCGGTCGAAGATTCCGATGTTATCGAGTCCCAGAAATCCTCCACTGAAAACATGCTTTCCACGCACGTCTTTACGGTTGACCCACCAAGTGAAGTTCAATAACAATTTTTGAAAGACACGAGAGAGGAAGAGGCGGTCTCTTTCTCCTGGTTCTCCCGTCATCTGATAAATCCGCCAACATGCCCAAGCATGTACAGGGGGATTCACATCGCTGAAATTCCACTCGTAAGCCGGGATCTGACCGTTGGGGTGCATATACCATTCGCGTAGGAACAGGATCAATTGCTCTTTGGCGAAATCGGGGTCGAGATTCGCAAACGGAATCATATGAAAGGCAGAATCCCACGCCGCATACCACGGATACTCCCACTTATCGGGAACAGAGAGGATGTTTTTGTTGATCAGATGAGTCCAATCACGATTCCGAGGATGAGTTCGTTTGATGGGATTGGCAGGGTCATCCCCTTCGAGCCATTCATCGACGACATAATAGTAGAACTGTTTAGTCCATAACAAACCGGCCGAAGCTTGTCGTAACACGCGACGCTCATCGGCCGACAATCCGGGATCCACTTTGGAATCGTAAAATTCGTCGGCTTCTTGCTTTCGCTGTGTGCAGAGTTCCTCGAACTGACTCGAAAAAGGATTTTCACTCACAAGATCATCACGAGTGAGACGCAATCGAATCACCCGTTCTTCGCCCGCAGACAGGTTCAAATTGTAAACGGCTGCCGATTTTGTCCCCCGAGCCTGCGAATTGACGGCTGCCTTCAAGCCTTCTGTAAAATACATGTGAAAGGCGTCTTTGCATCCGGGGCGTTTGCTGTTTTTGTCTTCCAGTCGCCAGACATTTGTTTCGTTCTCTGTGAACAGAAACTCGGGTGACTTGCCGTCCAATGGTTCGGCAATCAAGTGAAAGTTACCCAGAGTTTCGTGCTCGGCACAAAGTTCTCCATCGGCCACTTTTTTGATGGACGGTTTGGGAACTTCGGCCTCGTGAGAATTAGGCCATGACCACGTATTACGAAACCACAAACTCGGCAACATCACCAGATTGGCGGTTTTGGGACCACGGTTCGCCACAGTGATCTTGATGAGAATATCTTCGGGATCGGCTTTGACATACTCGACTGTCACATCGAAATAGCGGTCGTCGTCAAAAATACCGGTATCAATCAGTTCATATTCGAGTTCATCGCGTGACCGCTTTGAGTTGACTTCGGCGAGATGCGCGTATGGAAACTCTTGTTGAGGGTACTTGTAAAGCGCCTTCATATAAGAATGAGAGGGAGTGGAGTCGAGATAAAAGTAACACTCTTTGACATCCTCGCCGTGATTTCCTTCCGGCCCGGAGAGACCGTACAAACGCTCCTTGAGAATCGGGTCTTTTCCGTTCCACATTGCCAAAGCGAAACAAAGACGCCCCTGGCGATCCGACATTCCTAACAAGCCATCTTCACCCCATCGATAGGCTCGACTGCGAGCTTGATCGTGAGGGAAGGCGTGCCAGGATTTGGAATCAGGAGTGTAGTCTTCGCGCACCGTCCCCCATTGCCTCTCAGCGAGATAGGGGCCCCAGCGTTTCCAATTGGAATTGGGTTCTCGTGCCTCTTCTGCGATCAGGCGGTGTGCCTCGATACAATCCGGTAGTTGTTCTGTCACAAATGTCTTTCAGGGTCGGAACGTCTTGAATCCATCTCAGCATCAAGTGCCAACAAATAATGCCCGAACTTTCGAAAAGTTGGACGGTGTTAGTCACTTTGGCCAGTCTGAAGAGACCGTCAATCAGATCTTGGGGCAGAGTTGCCTGTCGATCAGGCACTGTTCGACTCAATCATTGAGTAAAATCCGTGAATATTTCAAGATAGGCAATTCCTGTTCCTTATTCTACAGAACGTAAGTCATTACCAGCACGTTTTTTGGGCATTCCTTTCTGCTCGGGAGACGAAAGGCGACAAACTCATTAGAATCGGCGGTTGCGAGTCTTCTCCTCGGCACTAAAATTGCCCACGTTGTGTCAAGAAGGCACCCTATTGTGGGAACATTCCCCGTATTTGAACAAAATTGCAGCCAGAACAATCAAGCGTTACATCATCATGAAAACACATCTTGGCAGTTTGACTTCTGATAATTTCCTGGCCTCTGAAGGAGACGTAGATCACGTCCTGAAAAACAGTCTGGGACTTCCGATCACGGAGACGTTCGAACAGTCCGATCAAGAGCGAGCCGAGCTCTTGCGGTATATCAACCTTCGCCTGATTGCGCAGGGGTTATCAACGGCCGTACAGCCGGGGGATTCTGACTTCACTCAGATTTCCAGCGGGTTGCTGAAAAATTATCGTCAAAAAGCACGTTTGCTCGACCAACATCGCTGTCCCGCCGATCAACGCATTGAAGAAGCGATGCGCGAACACTTCAGTGATCAGGGAGAGGCAGGAGAAAGTTTCCAACTGCCGGGAAAAGCGTATGTTCTCGACCGATATGGTATGGCCCGTGAACTCTCACTGCCCGCGAATGGTGACAAATATGTCAGTGATATCGTTCAATCTTATCGTGTGAGTAACGGTGTTCTTCACAACCCCAAACATGATCGACGGACCACCAAAGGAACCTTTCATGTTGTGGAAGGCAGCTTCCCGATTGCTGGCGACAAAAGAGCCGTGACAAGAGCGACATTCTTGAAGCTTTACGAGCATGCAATGAATCCGCCAGATTCATTACTGAATTTGCCATTCACTTCTGAAATGGAAGAGAAGTCGAGCACTTGGGTTTCGTTATTGATCAGACCTCTGGTTCGTCCTGAAGTTCCCGGCGCGTGTGCCGAACAGCGAATGGAAACTCGATTCTTCGCTCCCGGAACTCTGTCGAGTAATCTCGATTTTGTGGAATCGATTTTCGGTAATGGAGGTGACCCCGACATCCCGGAAAATGACGCAGGACTCGACATCGAACATTGGACCGGCCACACAGGTTGCGTGATTCTGGCTCCCCATTTGATCGAATTGACCAAAAAAGAACTCGGCCTGCCCCATATCAATGACGCGACAGATCGTCAGAAAAATGATCGCATGTGCTGGGAGACGGAAGACGAACTCTATAACGATGGCACAGCTTTCAAAGTGACCTGCCGCACTCCGACCGGAGTTGTCGTGACGGTCATTGCTGACAACTATTTTGGCTATTGCAAAAAAGAAGTCAAAACTCAAATCAGCTTTGCTACCAACCTCGCGGGAGGTATGGAAGAAGAACATGCGGGCGGCGCTTTGGCATTTGCCAGCTATAACTTGGGGGATGAATTTCAGGTCAACAGCGTTCGCTATAACAGTCGGACGTTCGCCGATGTGGCTCGCGATTATGCTGACCGCGTCGAGGTCGCTCCCGAAGGTTATGGCATCGACAAGTATTACCCGAACCTGATTTACATCCCGGAAGATGCGTTCGCTTCTCTCAAGGAACAACGTATCCGATGGGAACGTGACGGCAAGACTTGTGAGATTCCCTTACTGCCGGCGAATGTTTATATCGCCCCGTCCGGCTATCAACTTCGTATGGAGAAACACCCTGCGGCCCCATCGTGGCGCATCGTGGGAACTGCCGGTGATGGAGCGGTTTGCCATAAACCGTGCACTGTTTCTGGAGGTGGCAAAAGTGAAATCAGTAAGTCTCTTCGAGACTACATGCATTATGGCCCGCTGTTTGTCTCGGACTTCGAAGAAGATATGAAGTCTGTACAGGAAATTTTTGATCGCGATTACTCTGATCGATGGGCAGAACCACTGCCTGAAGGTCATCCCGACAAGCATCCCAGCCGTAGTATTCTTGATCCTGAACGCTCGGTGGGAAGTGTGATTAAATTGCTCACACCCTCCCCCAAATACACCGACAACTACAATCAATGGTTACATTCCATTCCCGATTATATTCTGGCGATGGTGTTCATCATTAAAAGGTTTCACAAACCCTCTTGGGGTGACGACTGGAAGTCTCATTTTGGCGTCGATATCGTCAACGGAAAGCCAGGACACGAACTGAAGTACCGAGACCGCAAACTGGTCGGAATCTATCTTCGCGTCGGATTGCTGTCGCGGTCGATGTGGCGAACCTACAAAGTTCGGCAAGACTTCATTCCATCCATGAAGATTCAGACCGAGGATGATATCAGTGCTTCGGTTGTCGTACCGGGAAGGAAACTCAAATTTCTTCCGCAAGACTCTTCCGAAGAAGTCAGTTACAAATTCATACGCAATTGTGAATACCGTTTGTTCCAACGTCCCGACGATGCCATTCATCGTGGTCTCGACAAACAAACAGAACGCGATTTGTCTCGCCCCGGTAATTTCATCTCAAACTTTGAACCGTTGAGCTTGGACCAAGTTGAAGACATGACAGAATTTATTGTCGACTTCGACGCATTCAGTCAGCCGATGCAAGAGATGCTTCGGGCTGCCGTTCAATCGGGACGTAGTTATGTCGTATGTTCGGCAAACCCGCGACAGATCGATGGCAAGCCGACAAAGAACCCTCGATATCTGCAAGTCCGTCCTGACCTTGAAAACCGGATGGCGTCTTATGTCGCCGAGATGGGAACACGACTCTGGCGGGGTATCTCGTCCGACGAACCGGCACACTTCCCTGTGAATGGTGTCCTTTCGGGACGGCGCAACAATCCCCCCGACGCCGAAGCCGGGATTCGTTCGCTGGCTGTTTATAATCCGATGCATTATCAGGAACTTCCTGAACTGTTTATGGACTTCGCTTGCTCGTTGACGGGAAAAAGTCCGTCAACCACCGGAGCGGGTTCCGAAGGTGCTCTCACCAAAGGCCCGTTCAACATGTTGCGTCCAGCCGC
This sequence comes from Planctomycetota bacterium, assembly GCA_030836185.1. Lineage (GTDB taxonomy): Bacteria > Planctomycetota > Planctomycetia > Planctomycetales > Planctomycetaceae > JABURQ01. The sequence continues at coordinate 23,577 of JAURQH010000061.1, read as the reverse complement.
CGATTTGAATGCGGCGTTTGTGAGTGCATTGTTGACGAACCTTAGTGGTTTTTCGACGGCAGCCGGCCACATTGGCCCCAATGTTCAAGTCGATCACGATATCAGCTTGTTGATCCCCGAGATCTGGTGCCGTTTAACTCCTGAAGAACGAACCGCTGAATACCTCATCGAAAACGGTTATCTCGAAAAACTGGAAGACTACGAACATGATGGCAAGCTGATCCCACAAAGCCGACTCGGCTACCGGATCAACTACGACTTCTTGCGTATTTTCTTCGGTCGTATTTTTGACAATCCGGGGAAAGTGTTCGACGAGACCATGCTGAAACCAGAAACACAGGATCCCGATTCCTATGCGGATGGTATTCTCTATATCGCGGAAGCTCATCAACGAATCGCCAACCTGTATCTCTCTGATGGGACCATCGACGAACTCTGTCCCCCGTTACAAGCCTTGATCACCATCATGGCTGAAGGTACCTGGAACGGAAAGACCATTCATGATCCCGAATTCCGAGCGATGTTCTCCCGGGAGTCGTTGCTCGAAAGTGATTGGTACAAGGATCGACTTGTCGCTCGCCAACAACAGGAACAACAGTTGTGGCAACGGCATGTCGATTATCTGAATCGAATTATTTCTCAGGAACGTTATCAAGATGTGACCGAACGCATGCAACTCTCCGAACGTAGAGTCTATGCTCAGGAACGCCTCGACGAAGTTTCCTCACCCGACTATCTGGAAACATTGCAGGGCACCATCGGCGCGCAACCCTTGCCAGTTTTGATGGGAGAAAAGTCGTTGTCGGAAGTGGAACTTTCCGCAGTTTGATCAATTACTTTCTTGCTTTGTGACTCTATCATCGATTGACAGCTATGAATCAACAGTCTTACGACGTCGTCGTCATTGGAACCGGTCCGGGTGGTGAAGGGGCCGCGATGCAGGCTGCTAAGCTCGGCAAGACAGTTGCGACCGTCGACAAATACGAATCGATTGGTGGAGGTTGTACTCACTGGGGAACAATTCCCTCTAAGGCACTGCGGTATTCGATCTTTCAATTAACAAATATCGCCAACAGCAAACTCTTTCGCGACGCGGGCATTTCGCCCAATCTCTCGTTCCCTGAGCTACGACGTTCTGCTGCGTCGGTGATCGAGAAGCAAGTCAACATGCGAATGAGTTTCTACGAGCGTAACGGTGTCCCCGTTTACCGTGGAATCGCTCGCTTCGTCGATCATAATACGATTGAAGTTGAAGACGAATTTGGGGGGAGGCGTCAATTAAAGGCCGGAGCCTTCGTGATCGCCACAGGCTCACGTCCATTTCGACCGGATGATATCAATTTCAAGCATCCCAAAGTTTACGACAGCGACACAATACTGGGGCTTGATCACACTCCTCGCTCCATCGCCATTTACGGAGCGGGTGTCATCGGTTGTGAATACGCGTCGATGTTTCGGAACCTGGGTGTCAAAACCAATCTGATCAATACACGTAGCAAACTACTCGAATTTCTCGATGACGAAATCATCGATGCACTGAGTTACCACCTGCGCGATTGTGGCGTACTGATCCAACATAACGAACTCTATGAAAGTGTTGAGCCGTGCGATGATGGCGTGATCGTCCATATGAAGTCGGGAAAACAAATCAAAAGTGACATTCTCTTCTGGGCGGCGGGCCGATCAGGAAACACCGAAGACCTCAATCTTCAAAACCTTGAGATCCAACCCAATCATCGTGGACAGATCGAAGTGAACTCAGACTTCCAGACATCGAAACCGAACGTCTATGCCGTCGGTGATGTCATCGGAGTTCCTTCGCTCGCCAGTGCAGCCTATGTCCAAGGACGATACGCGGCCCATCATCTTGTCGAAGGCCATTGCGAACGAGCCATGATTCAGGATATCCCTACAGGAATTTACACGTCACCCGAGATCAGCTCACTCGGAAAGACCGAACGAGAGTTAACGGCAGCCGAGATCCCTTACGAAGTGGGCCATTCGATGTTCAAGTCGCTCGCTCGCGCACAAATTACTGGACGCACGGCGGGCATGTTGAAGATTCTGTTTCATCGCGAAACATTGCAGGTCTTGGGGATTCATTGCTTCGGAGCGAATGCGTCCGAGATTATTCACATTGGCCAAGCGATTATGTCGCAGCCGGGTGAGCAAAACACGCTAAATTACTTTGTCAATTCGACGTTTAACTATCCGACCATGGCCGAAGCTTACCGCGTCGCGGCACTCAACGGTTTGAACCGATTGTTCTGAACCAGCCATCTGGCGAGTCAATGAGCAACTGCGAGGAGTTCGACGAAAGTCGCGGAGAAAAGAAGAATCGCAAAGTCGAATATTCTGTGGTACTCTAAAGATGTGCTGAAAGCGTATTGTTTCAATGACTCAGTAGGAGAATCTGTCGTGCAATACCGAGTTCTGATCGAGCAAGATGAAGACGGCATCTACGTTGCCGATGTTCCCGCGCTTCCCGGTTGTATTTCGCAAGGAGCCACACGAGCAGAAGCGGTCAACAACATTAAAGATGCAATCACCGGTTATCTGGAAAGCCTCAAAGCTCATAACGAACCCGTCCCACCTTCGATGAGTGAGGAAGTGGTGGAGATCAATCTTTGAATCCGCTACCCATCATTTCCGGGCGTGATGTTGTTAAGGCTTTGAGCAATCTTGGATATATTTTGGATCGCCAGCGAGGCAGTCACATGATTTTACGGCAGCAAGACTCCCCGCATCGCCGTCTCACAGTTCCCGATCATAAAGAGATTGCCAAAGGAACATTAAGAGCCATTATTCGACAAGCTGGTCTGACGGTGGACGAGTTCAATGAGTTACTCTGAGAATAAGGTTTAACGATAGAGTTTTAATTCATCAATCGCGACTCAATCAAATTGCGATCTCAACGTTTCGCCAACCTTGCCGCGATCAACGTGTTCTTCAACAACATCGTAATGGTCATTGGCCCCACGCCGCCGGGGACCGGGCTGATCGCTCCTGCCACTTCTTTCACTTCATCGAAGGCCACGTCGCCCACCAGTTTCTTCTCAGCCGTCCGATTCGTGCCGACATCAATCACAGTTGCGCCGGGCTTGACCATGTCGGCCGTCACGAATTCCGGCTTACCAATTGCGGCGATCAAGATGTCGGCGGAGCGGGTGATCTCGGTGAGGTTTTGTGTGCGCGAATGACAAATTGTCACCGTGGCATTGGCAGCTTCCCCTTTTTGCATCAGAAGCAACGCCATCGGCTTGCCGACAATTTCACTGCGTCCCAACACGACAGCATGTTTCCCGGCCACTTCGGCCCCAGATTCAATCAGCATTTGTTGCACGCCGTGAGGAGTGCAGGGGAGAAAGCGAGGACGCCCCTGCACGATAAGGCCCACATTTTCAGGATGGAAGGCATCGACATCTTTGAGCGGCGTGACGGCATCGAGGATCGCCAATTCATCGATCTGATCGGGGAGTGGCAACTGTACGAGGATGCCGTGAATGAGGGGATCGTTGTTGAGTTGATGGACGAGATCGAGCAATTCCTGTTGCGTCGTTTCTGCAGGCAGTGTGTGGAGAGTGCTGTCGATTCCCGTTTGTTCACAGGCGCGTTGTTTGTTACGAACATAGACAGCAGACGCGGGGTCTTCACCAACCAGAACGGCCGCCAAATGCGGTTGGACACCGGTTTTCGCCTGAAGTGAAGCGACTTCTTCTCCCAGACCCGAACGGACCTTCTGGGCGATTGCTTTTCCATCAATGATCTGCGCAGACATCGCGTGGAGACTCCTGTTCCATTGAGATGATTTCCGGCTGAGATGATTTCCGGCGGAAACTGACGCCGACGAATGTTCTCAGGCTACGAACTGGCAACAGAAAAGGCCAGTCTCAGATGGTGTGTGACTGTGAATCAGTCACCAATTGAAGAGGTCGAAGCAATCGGTTTGCGATTGGAAATGTCTAACGTGGGTGCGGTAGATTCTTCTTGTTCGTCGAGGTAGCCGATCATTTCCAGAAACTCGTCTTCCGACTGAGGAAGCGGTTCTTCATCGACCTGTTCCTGAGCCTTCCAATCGGGAACTGCTTGCATCGGATCAGGAAATTGTGTTCTCAGGGCAGCAACTTCTTGGGCAAAGTGGACATAAGGCTCTATGACAACTTGTTCGCCTTTGAGGAGACCGTCACGCACGACAAAGTATTCGTCATTTGACTGACCGACCTTAATTTCCCGTCGAAGCACTGTTTCTCCAAACGGAATCCAGGCAAAGTGTTTCGTCCCCGCCTGAAATACGGCATTCATGGGAACTTGTATCACAGGCTCATCGATTTTGTTGGCGACAACTTCGACGCCGGCCGTCATCCCCGGGCGTAACTCTCCCGCTAGATGAGCGGGGATTTCGATTCGAAACTCGGCAATGTAATCACGCTGATTGTAATTGGGGTATTTGCCGGGGACGGGGAGAGTCGAGAGTGAAGTGAGTTCACAATCGAAGGCTTCGTTGGGAAGGGAATCGATCAAAGCGGTAGCATGCAGCCCTTCTTGTACATGACTAATCATCGACTCGTGAATGCGGGCCTGAACTTTCATATCTGAGAGGTCGGGAAGATAAATAATTTTCTGACGCTCTCGAACCGTCGAGCCTTCTTCGAGTAGTGTGGGATTGCGAGATGAACCTTCTGCGGCAATTACGACTTTGCCTGCTTGAGGAGCTACCAAAGTGCAAGCATCGAGCTGCTCTCGAATCCAGTCCAGTCGCTGTCGATAGATATTGTAGACTCTTTCCCGCGAGGATTTCAGGACTCGATATTGAGCCATCGACGCTTCTCCCGAAAGGCGGACTCTCTTGGCATGGCGTTTCAGATGGAGTGCATTTTCCCTTAATAGCAACAACGTACGACCGTGTGCATAATCTTGCAAAACCTGACGGGACTTTTCCTGGTTTTTGACATCGTACTCTAGCTTCATCACTTTCAGTCGAGCTTTTTCAACTTCATCAACCTCTTTGTACCCTTTAAACGCCATCCGCTCCGCAAACTCGAGAGCGTCCTGAGCGCGTGTGAGATCTTCGCGAGATGATTGCAAATCGCCTTCCATTTTTTCGATTTGTTGGGGATACGTTCCTTTGAGGTATTTTTGCAAATCGAGTTCGGCAAGCTCGGCATTCAATTCTGCCTGAGCGTTTTTACTTTCATTCAAAGCTTTACGAATCTCGACATCTTTGATGGCCTTTTCATAAAGTGCGCGATAATCGTTGACTCGAATTTCATACTTTTGTTCCGATTCTTCGAGTTCGGACGAATCGAGACGACACACAACATCACCGGCCAGAATCTGTTTCTTCCGAACAGATTCCCCCGGCGTGATCACCACCTCAGAGAACCGACTCTGTTTATGAAATTCATACGCCTTCCGTTCACCATCAACACCTTCAATGACAATGACAGAAAGTTTACGATTGGGATGTCGGACTGTTTTGACAACACCATCAACGGGAGAACGCAAAGGGGCCGCCACATCAACTCCCGCAGGAGCCAGCCACAACACCCGGGTTGAGTCATCAACCTCACTGATTAAGGTCGCTTTCTGACGGCTGTCAACTTCACCTTGGGCCAAAATGGTATGTTGAAATGGAGATTCAATCACAACATCCGTCTTGAGCGCATTCCCTTCTTCGTCGGTTGCCATTTTTTGCTCGGAATCACTCAACAAAGGATAGGTGATCACCAAAGAGGCTACGAAGACACCACACAGAGCAATCAAGCCGGTGCACGTTTTTAGAAGAGAAAGAGGGCTTCGAGGGACGTCGTTCATAAGGTGGGTCTCTACTACCAATACACAACATAAGCCGGAAAGTGTCCGGTCATGTCTGGAGTGATAGATGTTGTATCACAAGGTGGGTCGGTGTTTACGACAGCATCACGATTTGCCAATTAACCAACATGTTTCTTCCATCCAAGTGCCAGAAGGTGGCAGGCGGGGGGACAAAGTAAACAGGCTCTTTAATGTGACTTGAGGGGAAAACCGTAGTCCTGACATCAACGTCTGTTGATTATAACATGGGGATCGGATGCTGTGTACAAGAGAATCGAGAAAAATCAGGATGCCCCCCATAAAGATCCCTTTTTGACCGTAGAAACTCGAGATGTATCAATTGGCGAATTTCCGGTTGCGGAGCGAAATACCAACTGACACTATGAATTGATGATTGTTTTTCCCAATTTCAACCGCGAACAATTTTTAACGCGAATTGCCGACACTCCATCCTGGGATATTTTAATCATCGGAGGTGGAGCGACAGGAGCGGGAATCGCCGTTGAAGCAGCATCTCGTGGATACCGCACGCTGTTACTCGAACAGTCTGATTTTGGGAAAGGGACATCCAGCCGCTCGACCAAATTGATTCATGGTGGTGTTCGCTATCTGGAACAGGGAAATCTCAAGCTGGTCACCGAAGCTCTGCGCGAACGTGAGCGATTACTCCACAATGCTCCGCACCTCGTGCATGATCTCTCCTTTGTCATTCCCGCATTCAAATGGTGGGAGAAGCCCTATTACGCTCTCGGGCTGAAAGCTTACGACTGGTTGGCCGGGCGTCAGTCGTTTGGAAAATCTCACGGCGTTTCTCGGGAAGAAGTTCGCAAACGTCTACCGGGATTAAAACCGGATGCGCTGCGAGGCGGTGTTCTCTATCACGATGGTCAGTTCGACGATGCGCGACTGGTGATCAACCTGATGCAGACGGCGGCCGAACAGGGAGCCACGACACTCAACTACTGCCGTGTAGAGCAACTACATAAAACGTCCGATGGTCAAATTCAGAGCGTGGAATTTATGGATGTCGAAACGGGCCAACGAAATACGGTTCAGGCAAAATGCGTGATCAATGCGACGGGTCCGTTCAGCGACGGGATCCGTTCTCTCGATGAACCAGCCTCTCCCCAACTCATCATGCCGAGCCGGGGAGTGCATTTGGTCTTTGATGGGAAGTTTCTGGGCGGAAATACTGCTCTGCTCGTTCCCAAAACTCGCGATGGGCGAGTTGTGTTTGCGATTCCCTGGCACGGTCATTGTGTGTTGGGAACGACCGACACTCCTGTCGACATTGCGAAACTTGAACCCGATGTCTCGGAAGAAGAGATTGAATTTTTGTTACAAACGGCTGCCAACTATTTTTCCCCAGCACCAACGCGAGAAGATATTCTCAGTACATTTGCCGGGATTCGCCCCTTGGTGAACCCTTCGGGAATCTCCAATTCTTCCAAAGTCTCACGCGAACATACCATTGAAGTGAGCAATTCGGGGTTAATCACAATTGCCGGTGGAAAGTGGACCACTTACCGTGAGATGGCCGAGGATTGCGTTAATCGGGCCGCAGACACTTGTGGACTTCAGGAATTAGACTGCGTCACCGCCAATTTAATACTTCGTGGCGCTGAAGCCTCCCGCAATCATAAATCTGAAAGCGAATGGGACACTCTGGGGAGTGATCGAGCCAACATTGAGCGATTGATTGAAACAAATCCCGAATGGGGAACGCCTTTAGTTGAGGGGTGTTCGCTGACGAAAGCTGAAGTGATCTGGTTTGCAAAATCAGAAATGGCGCGAACCGTCGAAGATGTGCTGTCGCGGAGGCATCGTATCCTGTTGCTCAATGCGAAGGTTGCCAAGTCATTGGCACAACCTGTGGCCAATATTCTGGCAGAGGAACTTGGGCGGAATAAAGCTTGGAAAGTTAACCAGATTGGTGCGTTTGAAGAACTCGCTGACCGGACGATTTGTTCTACGTGAAGTTTCTGGCGCCAATCGATTGACGTTGCCGTTGAACACACAGATGATAGGACAATCATCTCAAACGATTCTCAGTGAAAAGGAAATCATCATGGCAAAACATCACGCGCACCGTTTTCTGGCAATCGTTGACGAAGCCCGCAAGAACATCGAAGAATGCACTGTCGCCGATGTCAAAACACGACTCGATCAAGGTGAAGAACTTCTTATCATCGACGTTCGTGAAGAGAGCGAATTCGCCAGTGCTCATATTCCTGGAGCCAAGCATCTCGGGAAAGGAATCATCGAGCGCGACATCGAAAAGGAAGTCCCCGACACCGAGACTGAAATGATCCTGTATTGTGGCGGCGGTTATCGTTCCGCGTTGGCTGCCGACAACTTGCGCAAAATGGGATACACACGGGCAATATCGATGGATGGGGGCTTTCGAGGATGGAAGGAAGCCAATCTCCCAATCGAGTCCTGAATTTTCGGGATCCCCGTCATTGACGGGCATCCCCAGTGAAGCTGAAGCGACGTAACAACCGATGTGAGATATAGCCGACGCGTCCCAATTGTCGGTTTCTGTCTTCCTCCTCACTTCCCGGCAGGATCGTCGCATGCAATCGTCTCTCTTGAAAACGACTTTGATGTCGTTCGCCACTATCGCAATGCTCGGCCTTCTGACCGGCTGTCAATGCACATCACTGACCAATGCGTATAGCGACAAAATCGACGATATCAGCGATCACGGCTTTTGCATGGACTGTTACTACAATCCGTGCTGGGATCTCAGTCGCATTGGTCATTCGGACTGGAAGTCCTGCAAATGGAATCGCGCATGGTGCAGCGATTGTCGCGACCAAGCGTGTGACGAGAAATGCTCCGGCTGCAACTCATGCAGTCAGACTATTGACGATTAACGACCCACAAAGCTTATTCTTCTTCGTCGGCTGACTTCTTCTTTTTCGTCGTCTTCTTTTTGACCACGGGAGCGTCAATCACTTCCTTCATTGGTTGAATAAAGAAAGGCTTTTTCGACTTTGAGGAAAGTTGATCCAGCTTTTTCTCAGCTTCTTTCCGTTGGTCGTAGGGGAAGCGGGCTTCTTCTTTCATGCTGCTACTGAAGACGCCCCAAACCATCCGCTTCCGAGCTTCAGCGGTCGCTTTCTTACTTCGTGACTTACGTTTTGCCGCTTTTTTCTTTGTAGTCGACTTTTTGGTAGTCGCTTTTTTCTTCTTCGTTGTCTTTTTTGTGGCTTTTTTGGCCATTGGCGGCAGCTTTCACGATGTTTTAAGGGAACGAATTCAGCCTCAGAACAGGTAAATTACCAAGTTTGTCGACGATTCTCTACTGATCGAGCCGTTCGCAATCGGTCATTCTCATAGCTTAAGCGGGCAACCATTAGACAGAGAACATCTGGAAAAATCTTACCATAAAACCAAGAGTATCCGTAAGTCGTTATACCAATACATGATACATCGATATCTACTCATTTTTTAGAGGCTGATCCGAATCATTTTTTCCGAAATAACCAGAATAGTCTGTGCAACCGGACCTCATCTGCCGATCAAAGTAATGAGTCATCCTATTTTTTCGATGACACGATGCGCAAGCGACCTCATGTTGAAGTTCTTGGGCAAAACAAACCGATTAACGATTACTGATTGAGACATCTCTGAGGGATGTCACAGGCGACTCTGCGGGGAGTCCGCCGCTCCCTTCGAACGGATTCATAAGGAGAGCTGTTCATGCGAAAGTTACGAGAATGGGTATTGACGTTGGGGGTCATGGCGGCTGCTCCTGCGGTTGGCTTAGCTGGTCCCTTTTCACTTCCCTCACTCCCTTTCACACAGGAAAAAGTGAGTAACCAGGAAGTTGCAGAAGGCATCGCGTCTTCTCTGCAACAAGCTCGTCTGCAAGGAACCGATATTCAAATCGAGTTCAAAGGCGGAGTAGCAACACTGGCAGGTAAAGTGACGGATGCCGGTCAAAAGGCCAAAGCAACGCAAGTTGTATCGCAGGTCTCCGGTGTGAAAACCGTTGATAACCGTCTGCAGATTCAGTCTGCACGAACCCCAAGAACGGGTGGAATTCAACAAGCCACGTTCTTTGATGGACCGGCTCAACCGAATTTCTCACCAATTCGACAAGTGGGTGCTGCGACTCCAGAACGTCGTCCATCTGCACCTGCACCTGAGGCTGCTTCACCAGCGTTTCCTCAAACTGCTGCCGCTCCTCCAGCAAACTCCAATCAGGAAGTTGCTGAGAACATCGCAGGAGCTTTGGGAACGGCTGGCTTGAATGGCTACGACATTCAGATCAGCTACCAGGACGGAACCGCAACTCTCTCTGGAGCCGTTGCGAATCCACAACAACGATTGATGGCAGAACAAGCCGCTACAAGTGTTTCCGGTGTGAAGCTGGTTTCTAACCAACTGCGACTTCCGGCTGCACCACAAACGGCTGCTGCACCGCAAATGGGACCGCAAAGAGGACCACAAATGATGGCTCCTCCGCAGTCACCGTACATCCCGGCTGGATATCAGGGTCAACCTGGACCTCCTGCTGGATACGGTCAACCAGGAGCAATGGCATCACACACGGTGCATAACTCACCGAATTTGCCACCTCACTCATACCCCACTTACGGGGCGTACCCGAACTCTGCCGCTGTCAGTTATCCGAAGCAATACGGTGCCTCGGCATTTCCTTACATCGGACCGTTCTATCCTTATCCTCAGGTTCCCCTGGGTTGGAGAAAATCGACTCTGGAATGGAAAGATGGCTCTTGGGCTCTCGACTTCGATTCCAAGACCGACAAATGGTGGTGGTTCATGTCTCCCAAGAACTGGTAATCAGTTTTGAGACAAGATGAGAATTTTCAACGCTCCTCGGTGAATACCGAGGAGCGTTTTTTTGTACCTGATTGGTTTCCTTCACTCAAAACCGCGGTATCTCTGAGAATTCTGCCGGAAAAATCCTTAAAACCGGAAAAACCTCACAAGTACGGCGGCGGAATGATCGATATAGAAGATACCAAGGTCATATTCCGACCGCGGACTTCGAATCAGCCCCGTGAGGAACACCTTACGGACGAGCTTCGATCGAGTTCAGCAGAACGAGCAAATGATACAGAACCGGGCATTGAGGCCCGTCACAGTCACCGGAGGACATTCATGTTCAATCACAAAAGCAGACTCAAACGCTTTCTCATGTTGACAGGCTTGTGCCTGATGACCGTTAGCAGCAGCGGTTGCCAAGTGTCACTCGGCTTTGTCGAAGTGATGTGGGAAGGTATGACTTTCTGGGGTACAACCCCCTTCATCCCGGTTCCAGCTTATTGGAGTCAGGCGATTGAAGACGGTTACCACGAAGAAGAACGCTATGGCCGAGTGCCAGTGCTCAATCCCGTCGAAGGAGAACACGCTCCTTTATTCTGTATCGATCCTCCTTCGGATGATGAAGTCATGCGAGCATTGCCAGACAATGTCACGGGTGGTATTCCCTTCATCGCGGAAACCTCACGAAACAATGTTCGCATCGTCGTCGAACCGATTGTCGACAAACTGGAAGACTGCCGCTTCTATCCAATGGTTGGACCGGCTCGTCTTCACAAATGTCACTACAAATGTACGGTTTACTTCGATGAAACCAAACGCTCGGATTGGCCAGTTCCTTTCTCACATACCGATCAACGTCAAGAAGTGGTTTATGTGGACCATGATCACCTGATTCGGTGTGCTGGACCAGCCTCTGAATAATTCGACATCGTCGGCGTCATGCCGACTCTCCGATTGCTCGTCGATCTGCTGATCGATCATACGGCACCCCGGTCTCCGGCCAGGGTGTCGTTTTTTATGCGCCAGTAAAAAAGCCTCATAGATCGGCGAATATAGAATGATAGTTGACTGTTCCCCAACATCCCTCTAACGCCCCCTCATTCAACTCGATAAGCATGAAGACTTCATCGGGAACATCGTACTCGCAGCCGATTTTGAATTGAGAAGCGGGAACAAATCCAAACCGTGGATAAAATTCGGGATAACCGAGAACAACAACCGCATCGATACCAACTTCGCGACATTGGTTGAGTCCCGCTGTGACTAACTCCGATCCGATTCCTTGCCGTTGAAAATCGGGCAAGACTGCCATCGGTGCCAATCCCATCACTTTCAGATGATTGTGGCCGGGAAGAGTGACCGGACTGAACAGGATATGACCGACAACTTGTTCGCCCTTCTCGGCGATGAATGAGATGATCGGCTCGGCCTGATCACGCAACGCATCGACCAGACCAGCTTCCGCATCGGTTTCAAACGCTGTTTTATTGAGGTGTCGCACTGCATCGAAGTCGGTCGCAGTTTCCGAGCGAATTTGTGTCATGGTCGATGTTCCGTACCCACAAAGTTTCAGACGAACTGTAGAAAAAAGAACAATGTGCAGAATAGCAATGAGACCCCCAATCCTACAGGGACTCCCCACCAACCAAGCACACCACAAGCTCCAACCGTGATGATGAAAGTCACAAAGCCATAGCCGACCAGATGTTGTCTCAAGAAATCTCGATCTGCTTCCAAAGCTTCTCTGGAAGGGGTTTTGACAGCCGTCGTGCGAGGAGATTCCTCATCAACTGTACAGAAACGAACTCCGTCTTATTTGATTCGTTCCAGTGTCAGCAATCGAAACTCCATCGCTTCTTCACCGGGGATTTCCGTCGCTTGCAAGGTCATGGTGCCAGTCCCCCTTTTTAAATCAATCTGCCCAATGGAAACCGATTTGAAATTCTTCACATAAGATTCCTGCCGTGCATCTCGGTCGTGTTCAGCTCCCAACTCGGGGACATCATGGGCGGTTTTGATTTCAAATGGCAGGACAGAATTATTGAAACGCAGTTCACATTTGGCACCGGCACCCTTGGCGGCATAATAAAGTACCACATTGTAGCGGCCACTTTCCCCGACTTCCGCTTTCCAGGTAATTTTGTCGTCTGTTGATTTCCAATTGCGGAAGAAGGAACAGTTGGGGAATTTGTTCGAGCGTTTGATGCTACCGTGAGCAACACCATCTCTGGCCGGAAGTTGCGTCAGCGGAGATCCCGGATGGGCGATCACGAAAGGACGTTCGTCTTGATAGTAACCAGCCATGAACTGGTCTTTGTGTTTTTGAACGACAGACATCAACTGCTTTGAAATATTTGGATGTTGCCTGGTGATGTCATTCCGTTGTTCGGGATCGGCAATCATGTCGTACAACCGCCCTTGGTGATCGAGTCGATACTGCTGAGAGCGGGCACTGATTTTTTTTCCCCATTGATTTACTAGGATTCGATCATCCCTATGACCACTATGGCCCAACAAAAGTGGTTTAAGACTTTTGCCATCAAGCGGCTTTTCCGTTTTGTATGAGACACCCGCCAGATCACATAGCGTCGGTAAAAGATCGCGAGCGGACGAAATTTGCGAGATGTTTGTACCTGCATCAATCCCTGCTGGCCACTTGACATAAAGTGGACTACGGACTCCTCCTTCATCAGTCGAACCCTTCCGCCCCCGCATCCCGCCATTCCAGCGGACACCATTGGGGCCGTTATCGTGAAACCAGACCACAATCGTATTCTCCGCAACTCCCATCTGCTCGAGTTTGTCCAATACTCGCCCCACATTCCAATCGAGATTTTCACACATCGCCAGCGCACATCGTTTGTGGTTGTCTTTACTGGCCGGCTCTTTCTGTTGTTCGTTGGAGAACTTCAAAGGTTTGTCGGAAAACTTCTCCCAAAATCGGTCGGGAACTTGCATAGGAGAATGAGGCGTGTTGTAAGGCAGGTAGGCGAAAAACGGCTTCCCGTCTTTGTGAGCCGACTCCATGAACGTCATGGCGTGATTGGTAAAATCATCGATGCAGAAACCTTCGCCATCAACAATCTGCCCGTTGTGCTCCAACATCGGGTCGAAATAGTTGCCCCAATGACCGCTACAAAAACCGTAAAACTCATCGAAACCTCGACCGTTGGGATGATAGGGATACTGCATCCCGTTATGCCATTTGCCAAACGCTCCTGTTGAATACCCGGCAGCATGAAAGAGATCGGCGATGGTCGTTTCATCGAGATCCATCCGCTCACCTCCTGCAGAAGTGGAATAGACTCCCGAGCGTGCGTGGTGTCGGCCAGTCAGAAACTCGGCTCGCGTGGGTGAGCAAACCGGACAGACATAAAAGCGATCAAAGCTGGCTCCTTCTGTTTTGAGAGAATCAATGTGAGGTGTCGCCAGATCGGTGTTCCCACTCGAAGACAAATCGCCCCACCCTTGATCGTCGCTGAGAAAAACAACCACGTTGGGATGATCGACGGCGAATAGAGAGGATGAAAACAAAACCAAGAGGCAAGAAAACGATGTGCGTAGTTTCATAATTGAGCGTCTCTGTGATCGACGACCGGGGGATTGCTTTGACACAATACTGACTAATTCGTTTACGATTTTAACAATTCGCCGACTGCCCCCGTACTATCTGCAAAGCGAGGCATGTCGAGACCCATCAACTGGGCTTGAGTCAGCCATAAGTTTGCCAGTGGTGTTCCCTCTGCCAGATTGAGATGCTGGCCGGTCACCAAGCGTCCTCCCCCCGAACCGGCAACGATGGTTGGAAGGTCGGTATATTGATGTGTTGCTCCGTCGCCCAAACCCGAACCGTATGTAAAGAGAGTATTATCGAGCAACGAGCTGCCGTCGGACTCTTCGATACGATCCATCTTCTCGACCAGGTAGACAAACTGTTCCATATGGAACTTGTCGACTTGCAACAGTTGATCGAGAAATTGTTTCTGATTGTGAGACATTTGGTGATGGCTCATTGGTTTCTCAAACAGTGATTCGTATTTGTAGGGTGTGTCCCAGCGTTCTGGACCGACCATGAAGGTCGCCACATTGGTGAGTCCTGTCTGGAGTGCAACAACCATCAGGTCTCCCATGAGGCGGATGTATTCGCCCCGAGGAAGATGGGCCTCAGGCGGTTCTTCAAGATTGACCTGACTGAGTTCCGTTTTCATTTTTTCGAGTTTGTCCATCTGTTGCTCGATGGAACGAATAGAGTCAAAATACTCAGAGAATTTCTCGCGGTCGCTCACACCGAGTTGCCGTTTCATGGAACGAGCATCTTCGAGAACCAAGTCCGTGATGTTGCGAAACTGATTGATTTCTTGTGTCCCGAACAGGCGACGATACATTTTCCGTGGATCGCGAATGGAGGGAGCAACGTGACCGGTGCCATACCACGAGATATTGTCGAAATAGATCGACTCTTTGTTGTCCTTATGAGAGTTACAACTAAATTCTAACGAGCGGAACGGCGTGGAATTCCCGATTTTGTCAGCAACAAGATGGTCAAGCGTTCGGTCGAGCGGCCAGGCCGATTGCTTGATACTGAATGGCGGTGCGCTACTCAGATAGCAGGAGGCACACTGTGCATGCACGTCGGTCCCTTGCTGGAAAGTGCGATCCATGCCGGTGATCAATGTGACTTTGTCTTTCACCGATTCCAGAGGCTGCATGGTTGGTGTCAGGTTGAGTGGCTGAAGACCGAGCGGTATTTTTGCTGTCTGCTCGATCTCCTGCTGACTGCTGGTGAACTTGGGGATGATCGCATTTTTCTCGCCCGGGAAAAATCCACGCCGGACGACACCAATCGGCACATAATAGAATGCTAGACGTTGGGCAATTTTCGCCGCCGGTCCCCCCCATGAAAGGCTTTCCAGAAATGGCAGCGATAGTGCCGTTCCACCAATGCCTTGCAGAAAATTACGTCGTGAGAGATTTTGCATCGTTAATCACTCTTGTTTGAGATAGGAGTTGTTTTATGTGGCAGTTTCGCGTTGGCAATACCCGGGTTGGTCTTCGTTAAAAATGGTTCGCTCAACACAATGTGTTTGATCAAGGATTTCATCCGACCATTATCAGACACTGTTGACGATACAATTTGATCGAGTGCAGGAGAGTCGGCGGCTGTCAGTTCTCGTGCCAGTGCGAACGACAACAAATGACTAGCAAACGCTCGCGTGAAACGATCTTTCTCTTCGACAATCGCGTCTTTGAATTCTATAACATTCGAAAATTTGTGCTTGCGGAACAATACGCCACTTGGATCGACGTCCCGGCTGTTCTCATACTTGTCGCGCCACTTGCCGATAGGATCAAAGTTTTCGACGGCAAAGCCGAAAGGGTCAATCTTTTCATGACACCCCGCACAGTCGGCTCGTTCCCGATGTAACGCCAATCGCTCACGAAGAGTGAGGTTCGCCTCTTCCGCCGGAGGTTTTTCAGATAAAGGTGGGACATCCGCGGGAGGAGGCTCTGGTGGATCGTTAAAAATCACAGAAGCAATCCAGGCACCGCGCGTGATGGGTTTAGTTTCTTCCGTTCCCGAGTTCATCGACATGATGGCCGCGTTCGTAATGACGCCTCCTTCACGACGATCCGTGATTTCTACACGCTTGAAAGGAATACCGGTCACAGGGCCGATGTTTTTCTTCTTTCCAGGGATGTCACTCAGCTTCTTGCCATACCAGAGGACTTCCATGCGATCTGACCGGTAACTGAAGTCAGGATCGACCAGATCAATAATCGGCCGATCTTCAATCAACACCGTCTCGAACAGTAACAACGGTTCGAGCATCAAATGCATGCTGCTACGATACTTGGAGAAGTAATATTCGGGGAAATGCTCTCGATTCGGAACAGCGGAAATAATCCGCTCTAACTGAAGCCACTGTGACGGAAAGCTGTCGCAGAAGCGTTTCAATTTTCGGTCCTTCATCATCCGGTCAACTTGACTGGAGAGGGCTTTGGGATTATGCAGTTTGCCTTCACGGCACAGAGCAAGCAATGTCTCATCGGGAATACTTCCCCACAGAAAAAATGACAATCGAGAAGCCAGCTCATAGTCGTCAATTGACTCTGCTGTATTTTTTTCGGAGGCAGTTTCATACAGATAGAGGAACCTGGGCGAAGCAATCGCACCAGATGCAGCAGCTTTCATACTCTTGGTAAATGTTCCCCCCGCATCGATCTGGCCAGTCACAAAATGGGTATAGCGATCCAGTAGTTCTTTGGAGGGAGGACGCCGAAAGGCGCGCGTCAGGAAGTTCTCCAATCGCACCCGGATCACCGAATCATAGGCTTCTTTATTCTCTGGTTCCGCAAAGAAATCTTTCCAGATGCCGACAGATCGCGTGTCAAAATCGGGACTCTCGACAATCGAACGACTCAACGTCATGAACGCTTCAAGCAATAACGGCGAGAGCGATAAATGATCGCCACGATTGTCGTAACCATGCTCGGCCCTTAAATCTTGAGGGAACGGAGCGACGCCCGCCAGGCGTTTTTCGATCAGTTGTGATTTTCCCAATGGCCGACTACCAACAGTCACCACATCGGGCATTTTGCCAATCGCTGGCTGAAAGTAATTTTTGTGCTCACGAGCCATCCGTTCGGGAAGTGTAAAAACGACACGATTCAATCGAAAGAGATCTTCAACTGCATTGCTGTACTGAAAACGATTCATCCGGCGAAGCGGTGCCTGCGAATACGTTTTGGCCTTTTTCACAACATCGTTCAATGTTTGCTTAAAATAGAGCACCAATTGCTTGCGTGCTTGGTCATCAAGAGCCGGCTCGTCTTCGGGGGGCATGGCTTCAAACTCGAGTGCGTCAATCAACGCTTGCAGCAACTCTGGATTGCCTTTTAATTTGTCCTCGCTGGCAATCGTTAGCAGACTGACATCTCCGGCGAGTTTTTCCTGTTTCCCGTGACACTTCACGCAATGTTGTAGAAAAGTTGGTTTGACCAGTTGAGAAAATGAGTCCGTGGGGTTCTCTGCCTGTACCGGTCCCGTTGAGATAAAGATGAGAAAAACAGGTAAGAGGAAAAAGCAAGCGTTCATGCGGTTGTGAGAGGTGTCAGAAAAGGTGGTGGAAAGGACGATCGCTTACACTATACCCGATGAGAGCCCGTGATCGTCATCTTTATTGAGAATTCCTCTAGCAAACCCTCACAGATTTGGACCTCTTTTACATTATAAAACCGCCAAATATGTTCGTTTCAAGGCTTGGGAACAATCGCTTTCGCCGTACGGTCTCCCACACGAAAATATCCCAACGGTTTCTCATCTTCATCAGTCATCAACCAGACCGCACCGGGACGCGTTGACTGCGTTTTCTGTTTGCCGGGAGCAATATCGGCGTAAAACTTCTGCCCACCCTGCAGATCGCGCCAGAAAAGTTTCACCGTTTGGTCCGACTTGTTGAGAAAGTGAACCGAAAATGTCGAGCCATCGGGCTTCGAGACGGGAATCGGCTGATTTTTTACAACCTGCCATTTCAGTGAAATCAATGATTCGACGCTTGGTTCCGGCTTGGGGGCGAACTTTTTCGGAACAAGCTTTCGTAACTCGTTCAACTTGGTGGCATGTTCAGAGAGTGCCGCCAGGTTAGTCCATTCGTATGGGTCCTCGGCGATGTTGTACAGTTCCTCGTCTCCTCCTTCGTATTTGAGATATCGCCAGTGATCGGTGCTGATGGCAACACTCCCCCGTTCTCCCAGAAAAGCATGAGAGGCGTGCGGCCATTCTGCCTTGGGATCTCGTAGTAACGGCACAAGACTGGGGCCGTCGAGATGTTTTATTGGCGCCTGCCCACAGAGTTCCAATAAAGTGGGGAACAGAGAGAGTAAATTGACCGGGCGATCACAGACGGCTGGCTTTGTTCCTGTCGAGAACGCCGGAGTCCCCTCGGGAACGCGAATCATGAGCGGGACTCGGGTCGCCTGTCGCCATCCGGTAAACTTTTGCCAGTGTTCTTTTTCACCCAGATGCCAGCCATGATCGGACCACAAGACCACGATGGTTGTGTCGGCGTGCGGACTTTTTTCAAGTGCGTCGAGAACTCTTCCCAGCATCGCATCGGCAAAATGAATCGATGCCAGATATCCTTGCACGCCCTGCTTCCACTGTCCTTCATTCTGAATATGTTCAAAGTAACGATTCGGACCGCGTTTCTTGCCTGCTGGAGGCAAGTCGTCGAGATCGTCCTGTTTGTAGCCGGGGGGTAACTGGATCGACTCTAATGGAAACGGTTCAAAATATTTTGCCGGAACAAACCACGGTTCGTGAGGTCGATAGATACCGCACGCGAGAAAGAACGGCACGTTGCGTTTGACTTGAAGTTGCTCACCCACCCATTTGGAAACCAGATAATCACCGCCGAACTCTTCATCGGTGGCATCAAGCGGTCCCCAATCAGTTTCGACATATTGCCAAGGCCCGCCTTTCGGTAATGAGAGTGGACGAGTTTCAGGATACAAAGTGCGTG
This sequence comes from Planctomycetota bacterium, assembly GCA_030836185.1. Classification (GTDB taxonomy): domain Bacteria; phylum Planctomycetota; class Planctomycetia; order Planctomycetales; family Planctomycetaceae; genus JABURQ01. Next base: position 4,441 of record JAURQH010000061.1, on the reverse strand, counting down.
GGAAAGGATTCTCACTTTTCGCTTCGGGATAATATTCGTCCCACGAGTCGGCATCGATAAAATAATGCAGCATCTTGCCAGAACCGGATGAGTGATAACCGAGACCAGAAAAAGTCTTCGGCATGATTTCGGCTTTGGGTAAGATTTCCCGCATTTTCTGACCATTGTCATACAAGCCAGAAACGTGAGGAGAGATTCCCGTCATGATGGCTGTGCGGGAGGGATTGCATGCCGGTGCCGGACAATGAGCATTCGTGAAAAAAACTCCCGATTTCGCCAGCCGATCAAGATTGGGCGTGATGGTTTGTGGATGTCCTCCCATGCAGCCAATCCAGTCGTTCAAGTCGTCCATGGCGATGAATAAGATGTTCGGTGGAGATAGCTGATTGGAAACAGGCGTGGTTGAGACTTTTGCACGATGATCGCCAGAGGCGAGTAACTCGTCGCCCAGCTTGGTTCGTAACTTATTGAGAGATTTCTGAACCTCGGGATCGTCGGCAACATTCGTCAGTTGTCCAGGGTCTTTGGTCAAATCATAAAGCTCTTCTTGCGGTCTCTTTGCGCATGCCAGTTCAAAGAAGGGTTTAATATCAGCCGCGTCTCGTTGTTCCAACAATAATTGTTTGGTCGGAGAGGGATCGATGTTATAAGAAAATGCCCCGGGAAAGTTTGGCCAAGAGCCGTCAGTAAAGTCGATATTGGGTGTCTTCTTCTTTGATTCTCCAGAAGGCCATTCGTTTGGCCCGTAATTTTGGATATAGAGATAATCATCCGTCCGCAGTGCTCGTGCCGGATACGAATAAAGGTGACGCTCCATTCCGGTGATTGTGAAGTCTCGGTCTTTTTCTATTCGTCCAGACTGAGGAGATTTCAGAATCGGGATCAGACTTCGTCCGGTCATCACCGTGGGAACATTCTCGCCAACGGCCTCCAGAATTGTTGGTGCCAGATCGGTGAGATTCACAAAATCGGTGACACGTCGTCCCCCTGAAAATTTGCCGGGCCAATGAATCACCAGCGGTACTTTCGTTCCCGTGTCGTATAACGTCGCTTTACAGCGGGGAAAAGGGAGACCATTATCGCCGGAGACAATAATCAAAGTATTATCAAGCTCTCCCATCTGCTCCAGATATTTCAACATCCGCGCGGAGTCACGATCAAAGCGTTGAATCCGTTCGTAGTAATCACACAAATCTGACCGAACTGTCGGATGATTGGGTAATCCCGCCGGGATCAGGACTTTCTCTGGATCGAGCCCCGCAGCGATTCCCGCACCCGCACGATATGGACGATGCGGCTCACCCGCTCCATACCAGAAACAAAACGGTTGATCGCGATCCCGATTCTTCAAAAACACTTCCAATGTTTTGAAGCGAGGACCGAAGGGGTCATTTCCTCGATATGTATGCTTGCTTGGGCTTGCTCCTTTGCGAGCAAACCCGATGTTGTAGCCCACCTCTTTCAGTAGATCAGGATAGACGGGAACATTCTTCCCGAGCGATCCGCCCAAGTTTTGAGCCTCATCAAGTCGCCAGTGCCATTGACCCGTGACGATAGCCATCCGACTGGGAGTACAGGATGGCGAAGAGACAAACGCATTCTCAAAGACGACCCCCTGCTTTGCCAAACGATCAAAGGTTGGGGTTTTCACAACCGGATCACCCAAGAAGCCGGCATGGGGAGCCGACCAGTCATCCCCCATCAACACAAGAATGTTAGGACGTTTTTTTGCCTGTGAAACTTTCGCTGACGGAGGAACAGGCTTGGGAAGACTCGACCACATCTGATTCGACAATTGATCGAGAAGTTTTTGCTCGGTCTTGCTGGCAATGTTCTGATTTTCCTGCGGATCGGTCTCGTGGTCGTAGAGTTCCCGCTCGGCGAGTTCGAAAGTTTCACGGTTCAGCCATTCGATATAGCGATAGCGATCGGTCCGCATTGCGTAACCCATGTAATGCTTGCCGTCATAATGATGGATGTACTGACTGAACGCTGCCTGCTTATGTTCTGATTGGGGGTTTTCCAACACCGGTTTCAGGCTCTGACCTTCCAGTTCGCTGCGAAGTGGAAGGCCCGCCAATTCACTCAGTGTTGGATAGATATCGATAAATTCGGTCAAAGAGTTGCATTTTTGACCCGCTGATTTCATCTCCGGCACTCGAATCATTAACGGTGTGCGGGAGTCGATTTCGTAGTTGGTCTGTTTGCACCAGCCGTTATGTTCGCCCAGTTTCCAGCCGTGATCGCTCCAGATCACGACGATCGTTTCCTCTTCGAGTTTCAGCGATTTCAATTCGTCCAGCAAACGTCCGACGTGCGTGTCGATCATCGAAATCGAGGCATAGTAGCCATGCTTGAGAGCCCGTTGACGGTCTTCCGACAATGAGCCTTCAAATAGAGACGGTGTATCGGCGAAGTCATAATAATCGCGGAGTTCGTAGAGGCCTCCCTGATTTCTCTCTCCGAAGGCGAGCTCAGGCGCGCCTTTCGGCAGGTATTGATTGTCGGCCAGCGGGATGGTGCCCCGGTCGTACATGTCCCAATATTTCTTGGGAACGACAAACGGTAGATGGGGTCTCACAAAGCCGGCTGCCAGAAAGAACGGCTTGTCCTGTTGCGATAATTCCCTCATTGCCGAGATCGCCTGATCGGCAATACCACCATCAATGTGTTGCGAGTCGGGAATGTCAAGCGCTTCGAGCGCTTGCGCTCGCATCCGCTGAATCTTCGCAGGCGGTTTGCCATCTGCCTTCATCTGCTGACGGTATTCTTTGTGCTTCTGCTTGGCTTCTTCAGACCAGAGCCCTGCGTCTTTCGGCCATTCGTGAGGTTGATCCCACGATTGATTGTCGGGCCAGGGATTGTGAAAGATCTTGCCGAACGACACGGCGGTGTAGCCGTGTTCGCGAAAGTGTTGCGGAATGGTCACCGCGTCGGGAGTCGTCTCGCGGAAACGAGTGGGGAGATCCCAGACTTTCGTCGTATCAGGACGTAAGCCGGTCATTACGGCAACTCGCGATGGATTGCAGACCGCCACCTGCACATAAGCGCGAGTAAAGGTGACCGCCGACTCGGCGAACTCATCAATCCGCGGCGATTTCACTTCTTTGACACCGTAGCAGCCGAGCTCACACCGCAGATCGTCGATGGCGAGGAAGAGGACATTGGGACGATGTGATTCTTCACCGACCACATCCGCCATTGATAGACAAGAAAGCAGTAACAACGGGAGAAAATACTTCATATGATCGGCTCACAGGTCGGTATAATGTCATTGAATGCAATATATACATTACACCGTTTACAAGAGAGAATCACGCGCCTTATCGAAGAGTTACCCGATTCACGCAAACTTAAGAGTTGATCAGTTCACGGCAATGCCGGGTTCACATTCACCTAGGCGAGAATGTCCTGTGCTTGCTTGGCAGCATCTGTCTCCGGGTAGTTTTCAATCAAGTCTTCCAGCATGGCAATGGCGCGATTAAAGCCACGCTCCCCCTTCGTGGAATAACTTTGAGCCAGTGCCAGTTTCTTGAAGGCATTTTGCTGCATTTTGACATCCTCGTGACGGGCATACTCCCGAGACTTCTCGAAAGCAGTTTCGGCTCCTTCGTATCCCTTAAACTGAACCGCCATCCGGGAATAAATTTGATATGCCAGCCAGATGTTTTCCTCCTCGTCGGCTTGGGCAGCGGCAGACTGTTGTTTTTCGAATTTTCCCATCACAACAGACTGCAACTGTTGCGCTGCCGAGCTGATGTCGTCGTTCTGAGCGGAAAGAATTCTTTTCAACAACGGCAGTGCGCGTTGATAATCACCCAGTTCGACTTCTTTCCACGCTGCTAATGTTTCAGGAGGTAATGTTTTGGGATCAATTTTCCAGCTTGCATTTCGTAGTGCGTTGGTTATCGTCTCTTCAAAATTGCTGATGCTTCCCGAACCAATTCTTCCCTCCGGATACTTCACGCGCATCTGATAAATATTTTCCAGACTGATCTCTTTGGGCAGTTGGAACTGCTTCTCAAGAGAGCGATTCGCATCCACAATAATGGGCCACGGTATGTGTGCCTTACGAGAATATGATTGAACTGTGCGAGGCGAATTTCCTGAATTGACTCCGATGAAGACCACCGGTTCCCCTTGGAATTTTGCAGCAGTTTCCAACAGAGGTGGCCACTTCTCTAGGCACGACGGACACGATTCTTCATAGAAGTAGAAGATAACCGCCTTTCCCTCCAAAGCATCCAAAGAGCAGGGCAATCGCATGAGTTGAGTCTTATTTTCTCGAGAGAATCTGTTCCAGGACCGCCGGATTCCAGCCCGCCATCAGGCGTTTCCCGCGCAGGCTCGCTTTCACCGTCGTGTTTCTCTTGATCAAAGACAACGCCACGCGACGAAACCCGCCCGCGATTTCCTGGCCGTTCCCCTTCCGGATTCGGCT
>JAURQH010000060.1 GCA_030836185.1 Planctomycetota bacterium | reverse complement strand
TCGCTCAAACTCATCTTGCCAAACACGATGTACCAGAGTTAGCGTTCGTGGTTCGCCTGAGGGCGAATTGATCTTTGGCAATTAGAATGTCATGACAACGTCAACATAGCCCTACTGCGCAAGCAGTTGGGGCTGCTTCAAGTGTCATTGCGTGTCGCAAGTGATTTGTACGAGCACGGTGTGTATTGTTTGGGTGGCTGTGGATGACCGTCAGGTCACCCACAGAGCATGAATCTGTCTGGGGCTTACTGCTGTTCGTCCCCAACCACACTTGTGATTCAGCCAGTCGCGTGTTGAAGAATGACTAAGGCTGCAACGTGAGAAAGAGAGCGATTTCGCGTGACGTGGAAAATGCGTACCTACAAAAAGCCACACGTCTTCACAAAATGAAGATCGACACAAAATGAACGGTGCCAACCACTTGCTCAAGAGTATGGAAGATTTGGAATCAAGATTCGGGAAGATTTGATTCAACATTTGGTCAAGATTCGGTCAAGGTGTGTCCCCGAATCTCCGAATCTTCAAATCTTGAAAACGGCGTTGAGTGTTCGGGAATGGCGAGATTGAGTGGACGATATCACTCGTTCAAATCGCTCGCCCAGCGTCTTCCAGAGCTCCCAAATAGATGCCTGCGACGCGGAAGATTAGCACGATGATGAAGATTGCGACACAGCACCAAACCAGCCAACCCAAGGTCATCGCGAGTGCTCCGAGTTTACGACGGGCTTCATCTTCGAACTGTGGCGACATGCGTTGGAGGGCTTCGGGAACGGTTCCCGAACTTTCGGAAACTTGCACCATCTCGATAAATTCTTCCGGGAAGAGCCGGGTATGATCGAGGGCTTCTCCCAGAAAGGCGCCGTTCTGCAACTCATTCCACACAGGGCCGGTGGCTTGAATGAACGCACCGTTCGAGGTCGCTTTCAAACTGGTTTCCATCGACGGCTTGATCGACATGCCCGATTGTTGAGTCAACGCGAAGGCCCATGAAAATCGTGCCACTGCAAAGGCTCTCAAACTGGCCCCCAAAACGGGGACTCTGAGCAGGTAAGAGTCAAAGATTTGTTTTCCTCCCAACGAGCGGTTGATCAGCATGTAGCCGACATACATTGCCAGTATCGATCCGAAGACACTGGTCAACCAGATGATGGCTCCTTTCCCTCCAACAAGACCCAGCCCCAGAACATCGACAGAGTCTCCCCCGCGAGTGTCAGCGACAACACCTAACACCACAATCAATAAAGCAATAATGAGCACCGCCGCCACAAATTGAATGCAAGGCCATGCAATGACCGCAAAGAAGTCTCGCCGTAAGCGTTGTCGGTTTTCGTAGTGGATCGAAAGACTTTCGAGAACTTCGGGCAGGTTTCCCGTCTGTTCACCGACGGCCACCATGTCGATCAGTAACCTTGGCAAATAGCCAGCGTGATCTTCCATCGCGGCTGAGATATCAGAACCTTGCCGAATCTGATCTTCAATGTCGCCAATGGTGCGACGCATCGAGGAGTCGGCGAGTTTGTTTCGACAGATTTCGAACGCCTTTTTGACATCGACACCCGCATCGAGCATCGAGGCCAGCGAGCGACAGACGATCATGAGCGATTTCAAAGAAGCACGGCCGCCAAACATATCAGGCTTCCTCTTACAACAGAAAGGATTATGACGGCCAGCATATCAGAATTATGGCGAGAAAGGGGAGCAGGGCAAGCACTTTCTCGTTGATTGAACTTCGCGACCATTGTCTCCATCACGGGAACCGATACACTGAATAATCACTCACCTGAATCTCTTTCCGCCAATGCGCAGCAGCGCGTCAGTAATTTCATGGACACTTTGACTCTCATTGCCACGACCACGTTTGGACTCGAAGCGGTCGCCGCCCGTGAACTGGAAGCGCTCGGCTACGACGATATCCGTATCGAAGATGGAAAAGTCCGGTTTTCGGGAACCGTTCGTGATGTTGCGAGAACCAATTTATGGTTACGAACAGCCGACCGGGTTGTGATTGAGATGGCCTGTTTTGACACGATTGATTTCGATGAATTGTTCGAGAAGACGAAGTCGTTGCCGTGGGAAGAATGGATTGCCGTCGATGCCAAGTTTCCCGTGACGGGCAAATCGGTCCATTCACAACTTCATCACACACCGACCTGTCAAAAAACCGTGAAGAAGGGAATTGTGGAACGCTTGCGGAAGTTTCACAATCGCCACTGGTTCGAAGAGACGGGAGCCGAATACAAAGTCAACATTCACGTTTATCAGAATAATGTTTCCATCACATTGGATACCTCGGGACCGGGTCTCCACAAACGCGGTTATCGCGACATGCAGGGTATTGCTCCGATTAAAGAAACTTTGGCAGCAGGTTTGTTGTTACTCAGTTTCTGGAAGCCAGGGCGACCGTTCATCGATCCGTTTTGTGGGACGGGAACAATTCCGATTGAAGCAGCCATGATCGGAACAAACACGGCCCCCGGTTTGAATCGTTATTTCATCTCGGAAGACTGGTCACAACTTCCCCGTGAATTGTGGAAGGACGTGCGTGACGAAGCCAAAGATTTGCAGAATCGCAAGCTGTCAGTCCCCATTCTCGGCTGCGATATGGATAAGCGAGCCGTTAAGCAAGCCAAGCGGCATGTCTTTCAGGCGGGCGTGACTGATAATGTCCAGATTCTGCATCGACCATTTGAAGAGATCGAAATCGAACGAGATTACGGCGTAGTTGTCACCAACCCTCCCTACGCCGAACGGATGGGAACCGATCAGGAAGTTGACGAACTTTATCGCGAGATGGGTCGAACCCTTCGCCATCTCAAAACGTGGTCGGTTTATGTCATCACCACGAATCAGGATTTTGAAAAACTGTACGGTGGAGAAGCCACACGCCGACGGAAGTTGTACAACGGTCGTCTGCAATGCACCTATTTCCAATACGTTGGCGAACGTCCTCCGGGCGACATTCTGGACGAGAATGACATCGAACGAGAAGAGTCTTCGTCGGATCAAACCGCGTGAGGTGACTGCTCGATTCTGAGGGTTTCATGAAACTCAATTCCCGATTTCATCCACAATTCTGGCTGGGGCCGTTACTGTTGGCGGTTCTTGCGGGAACGCTGATTGGTGTTGCTGTCGATCCGGGTGGCGATCTTCCCAATTGGCCCAGTGGTCCGGGAGTGACGTTGGACGAGTCCTTTAACGTGCAACAGGGAGTCTATTTGAAACGTGGGATAGCCACATACGGTTGGGGAGCACTTGACCCCGCCAGCTTGCAGGAAATCTATAATACCGAGAATGGGTATCTTCCCGATCATCCACCGCTGGGAAGATTATGGTTGGGAGTCGCCCATGATTTTGCCGTTGATGTCTTGCCAACCGAGACCGTTGAACGAACCGGTTGGAGTTTGTTGCATGCCCGGTTTGGGTCGGCAGTCGCGTTTGCTCTGACCGTCTTGTTGATCGGTTGGGTAGCCGCGTATCTCTACAACCCTGCGACCGGTTTCTTTTCGTCATTAGCACTGGTCATGATGCCTCGCGTTGTCGGACACGCTCATCTGGCGTCTTTGGAGACGGTCACAAACCTTTTCTATACCATTGCCGTCCTTTCTGTTGCGGCTTGTTGGACGAAGTCGCAACCTCCCACGCGGAAGGTGGCCATCTTTTGTGGCGTCTTGTGGGGACTGGCCATGCTCACGAAGATTCAGGGCCTCTTGATCATGGTGCCGGTCGGCATCTGGGGGCTCTGTTACTGGAGACAGCGGTCTGTGATTCCGGGAGCCCTGTTCGGTGTGGCCGGCTTTGTCACATTATTTATCTGTTGGCCCTGGTTGTGGAGTGCTCCGCTCGACCACTTACAAGAATATCTCGGTCGCACCACTGACCGATCTATCAATAAGGTCTTTTATCTGAGTAAGACCTACATCGATCACGCCGATGCTTCGATTCCCGAATTGGCCGAGTACCCAGTAGTCCCTTGGCATTACCCTTTGCTGATGTTTGCGGTGACAGTTCCACTGGGCTTTCAATTCTTGGGACTTTTGGGACTGAAAGTGAAGCCATTAGGACGGATGTTTGACGCCCCGCTGCAAGTGATTCTGGCCTGTGCGTTTTTTCCGGTGGCATTGTTTTGTTTGCCGAGTGTTTCCGTTTACGACGGAGTGAGGCTATTTTTGACGGTTTATCCTCTCTGGGCAATCGTGATTGGACGGGGCGGAGCGGTCGCGTGGGCATGGCTTTCAGAGCGGGCGGGACTCTTTGGAATTATTGTTTGGCTGACGGCGTTTTTGGGTGCACAACTCACGTCGATGTTTGTCTTACACCCCTGTTTATTGAGCTATTATAACTTAGGAGTATTGTCTCTCCGAGGTGCCGATGACCTCGGCTTTGAACCAACTTACTGGGGAGACAGCCTGCATCGAGAGTTTCAGGAAGAAGTTGTGAAGTCCGTTCCCAAAGGTACTCAAATTGGGTTGGTACCGGTGTTACACCAGTACCAATTGCTGTCGTTGGCCTCACAATCCAAGGTGTTTCACGATCACCAGATTGAGATTGTCCCTTTTGATCCCAATATGCCCGATCCCCCCGACTATGTCATGACATTCTATCGCAAAGCCGATCATTCTGCAGAATTGACACAGCGTTTGGAAGAGGCAGAGATTGTGGTCGAGTATCGACGTCAGGTAGTGCTACTCTCTGCATTATTCAAACTCGATTCATCAGTCGCTCTGGACTCGCGATAGATGAGCTGCAACAACATCGGCAACAGAATCAAATTACCGGCAAGTCCACCAATCATGGCAAGACTGACCAACACGCCGAAGTAGACCAAAGGGATGAATTGTGAGAAGGTTAGCACGCTGAAGCCGATGACCAATGCCAGGTTTGCAAAGACAAGTGCTCGTCCTACATTGTGTGATGTGATGCTCAAAGCCTGCGAAACGGGCAGTCCACGCTTTCGCTCTCGTTGAAAAGCTGAGACGAAATGGATACTGGAATCGACCGTCAAACCCATCGAGACGCATGTAATCATGGCAGTGCCGATATTAATTCGGAATCCCGCCCACCCCATACCTCCGATGACCAGAATGATTGGAAATATGTTGGGTATCAATCCGACAAAGCCCAGCAAAGGACTGCGAAAGGCAATTGACATTAACAGATAGATCCCGGTAGCCGCCCAAGCGAAACTGATCAGTTGGTCGGACATCAGAGAGTCGATCAGGAATGTCAGCAACACAAACAGTCCGGCAACTTTCGCATCGGGAAAAGCTTCTTTTGCCAGCTTGGTGGTGTCTTCAATGATACGATTTTTTCGTTCCGCCGATTGCTGTTCGAGCGTTCGCATGAAGATGCGCATGCGGCCTTCTTCTGCATTGTACAGGGTCGATTCGAATTCCGGTTGAATGGCGACAATACGATTCAGCTTTTTGCGCGGCGTGTTGGTAATGAACGGAACGGTGGGAACAAGTTGGATCCCGTCATCGAGCGAGTTTGTCGTTGTGAAATAAGGCCCATCTTCATCACCTAATTCGCGAAGTTGAGCCGTCAGACGACCGGCTTTATCGAGAAACTCGTTGCTCAGTTTTTCAGGTGCAGGGAAGTTGACCTCGAGTGTCGTCGAGCCTCCCAATTCGGACTCAACAAATGTAAGTGCTTTGACCAAGCGACTTTCCGAACGGAAGTTTTTGGCGAAATTGGTTTCCACTTCCAGATGTTGAAACCCGAATGCAGCAAAGATTGTGGCGGCGGCGAAGCCCGAAAAAATATTCCAAGGGAAACGTCCTACGATATGAGAATTCACATCCAGAAGAGTGACCAACTGTTCTTCTGCAGGTGCGGATTGGGGATCGTTTTGAAAACGAGAAACGAGCAAAATTCCAGCCGGAATAATCAGCAAGACGCTGAAGAAAACCAGCATCGAAGCAATCGACATCATCATACCGAAACTGCGGACGGGCGTAATTTGACTTGACATCAATGCCAGAAAACCAATCGAAGTTGTGGCACAAGTCCAAAAGATCGGTTGAATCAATTCGCTCAGTGATTCTCGTAAAGAATCTTCCGGGCACTGAGTGGATCGGTGATCGCGGTAATGGACGGCCAAGTGCATCATCGTGGCCACTCCGATAATGGTCACCAGTGAATTCATGATGGCACTGACCATACTGAGTTGAACATCGGCGAGTACCAAAATCGCTTCTGTCATGTTGACCGACAGGCCAACGATTAGTGCAGGCAGTAACAGCCATCGCAATGAACGAAACAAAACGAGTAGAACAATTCCCAGCAATGCAAAAGAGAAGCGGAACAAAATCGTCCCATCTTGTTCCACGTAGCGAAACATGTCATGAATGTGAATGGGTTCTCCTGCAACATATGCCGTTGGTTCATGACTTTCTGCGATCTCGACAATTTGTTCGAAAGTTTTGGCTCGTTTGTCAGGATTTTTCTCAGGAGTTAATCGCACGACGACTGACGTGATCTGATGTTGTGAATCGATCAGTACGCCTTCCACCATGTTGAGCACACGAACGCGACCAAATGGAAATTTTAACGCCGACACCAGTGATTGTGTGCTGGGCGCATTCACTCCGGGAAGCTCGTTCAATTCATCCACAACGGATTCAATTTCCTGCTTTGCTTTTTCAGTCAGCTCAAAGCTGTCGTCATCGATAAAGAGATCAGGTTGGTGCCAGGCAACCATCAGGAATTCGTCACCGCCAAAGAGTTGTTTGGATTCCAGAAATTTTTGAAGCTGAGGATCATCCTGGGAGTAAAGCGACTCGATACTTTGGTCGAACTCCAAGTCTGTCGAAATCACAATCGAACCAACCAGAAGAATACATGCGACACCAAACAAGAGATTTCGGGCTCGAAAAATGGCCGAAATCAGACGATTGGTGAAGCGATTGGGTGTGGACATGCGTTTGCGCAAAATCGACTATGGAAAAGAGTTACTTGCGGTGCATGTAAAATTAAAACAAGATTGGCTGCTGAGACCAGCGACTTTCCCCCGTTTTTCTGAAAAGTTCATCTGTGTCGAGTCACTATGGCCGTTCAACCGCACGATACCACACCATCGAACATCGGACTTCTCCTTCGAGAACCGAAATTATGGGGCTTATTGGTGGTTGCCTTTATTCTTCGTCTTGGTGTGATTGCGTGCTATTCAGACAATTTGATGGACGACCGTGACGCATATTTGTCACTGTCACGGCAGTTAGCAGAGGGAAACGGCTTTCGTGTTGCGGAAGATGCTCCTCTTACCGCCTATCGTCCTCCACTCTATCCGTTGATTCTTTCTCTCCCGATGCGTGCCCTCCCTGATGGGGGGTGTGTGGCCGTGGTGAATCTCGTGTGCTCGTTGTTGATTGTGAGTTTCGTGTGGATATTGGCACGAGAGTATTGGAGTCCAATTTGGTCGACTCTTGCGACTGGCATTGTGGCCTGTGATCCCTTGTTGCTGATCAATACAACGCTTCCCATGACAGAACTTCTCTTTACGACATTAGTCCTTGCGGTCATCACGCTGTCTGTCAAACCTCAACCCGCGATCACTCATCGCATGGCACTCGGCGTACTCTTTGGACTGACTGCTTTGTGCCGACCGACAATCTGGGCGTTCGGTGTGATTGTCGGAATCGTCTGGTGCTTTCGACAATGGCGTAGCTCTTCTGAGTCAACAATTCTGCAAGACATCTTGAAACGCGCGATACCAGTGGTATTGTGTGCGTTGTTCACGGTTGCACCTTGGGTCATCCGAAACTACTTCGTGTTTGATGCCTTCATTCCGATGACCACTCATGGTGGATATACGCTGTTGTTGGCTAATAACGAAGTGTTCTATGAAGAAGTTGTGGAAAGAGGATGGCGAACCACCTGGAGTGGAGAGTCCCTTGAAAGTTGGCAGCACGGTCTTGATGACCGGATGAATGATCACAAACCTGCCTTGACAAGTGAGGTCGAAAGAAATCAGTGGATGGGGGATCGTGCAAAAGACACGATTCGTAAAAACCCAGGACTCTTTCTGAAAAGTTGTGGCGTACGATTTTTACGTTTCTGGAATCCCGTTCCTCTCAGCACACCGAGTCGGCCCATCTCGCAAATTGCCCAATGGAGTATCGGACTTTTCTCCTTGGTGCTATTTCTGGGAGCCGTGATTTCGGTGATCGTGAAAAAAAGACGCGGCCAACTCTCTTCGAGATTCCTCGGCATCGCAGGCTCTTTGCTGATTTCACTCTCGCTCGTGCATACCGTGTATTGGAGCAATGCCCGGATGAGAGCACCCATTGAACCGATTCTCGCGCTGCTCGCGGTTTCCTCAATTCCCAGGAAGTCTTCTATAGAGTCGGCCGGGGAGTGAAAAGGGGACTCCTTCAAGAGACATAAACCAATATCATTATGGGAGTTATGTGTCTGCTTGAAAGGTTCAGTCTATATTGACGGCAGATGGATATTCGGCCTATACTTCGGTCCCTGACGAAACAGGTTCAAATCGCCGTAACTTCTTGTCTCCTTGAGACATTTTCACAATCACTTCCGACCAAAAAGACAAGGATGTCCGTGTCGGTTTCAGTTCATCGAATGATTAGCATCCGGCTGATCGTTGGCGGCTTTTTTGTCGCGATCACGATCTCTGCGTGCGCGCGGCTGGCATACGGTCAAGGCTATGCTCAGAGTGGCTCTCCTTCAGTCCTACAAGAGCCGATACAACAAGCTTCTCAATCAGAACCTGTCAGCAGTGCTTCTGGAGTTCAAACACTTCCCGCGACGAATGTTCAACCCGTCTGGGACGATCAAATTGCCGTCTCTGCGGATTTTGCAGAAGGTTGGCGTGACGGAGAGTTAGAAGTTTATCTCTTGCGAGGCGATTGCCTGTTGCGACAGGGCGAGATTGCGGTGACATGTGAGCAGATGGTGATCTGGAGAGATCACAATAATCTTTCCGATCCCGCCAATCAAAACGGAACACACGAACGGTTGGTCGTCTATCTTGAAAAAAATATTCGCTACACACGCGATGGTCGGTCAATGACCGATAATGAGATGTTTGTGAGGCTGACCACTGCGTCACCGACGCGAATGCGGTTTAAACATCAGTTGCCAGAAACCAGTGGTCAGGAAAGCCCGCTCTATCTACGTGCCGTCAAGCATTTGAACCAGCCGGAACTTCCACCCGGCGTGGAACCAACTCAATATGTTGTTCCCGAAGAGATCGCAAATCCGTCTCAACTCGAATTAGTACAATTGCAGACAACAGATAACAGTCTACGACGTGTCAGAATCTTCCGTCGCAGCAGTCAGCCTTTCAATGCAACATCCCGACGCTCTGAAAACACGATTCCTCCCGAACAGATTACGACCATCAACGGAGGTATTCAGGTATTGATTGATGGCGTGATCGCCCCCAATTCTTCCTTTGATGTGGGGACCATCGACCTTTCGGCAGATCGAGTGGTCATCTGGTCGGAACCTTTAGATGATGGAGAATTTCGACAGGAGATGTTGCAAACGCGCGATGCGCAATTGCAGCTTTATCTGGAGGGAAACATCATCATCCGTCAGGGAAATCGTAAAATCGAAGCGAGTCGTGCCTTCTACGATGCTCGTTCGCAACGTGCGTTGATTCTCGATGCGGAGTTAAGAGCGTATATACCGCAACTACGTAGTGATATTCGCGTTCGAGCGGATCGCATACGCCAACTTTCACCAGACCATCTGCATGCTCAAAATGCCTGGACATCGACCAGTCAGTATGGCAAGCCCGGATATCGTGTGCAGGCGACCGACGTGTATCTCGAAAATCGTCCCACTCAATCGTGGCTAGGTCCACAACCGCTAACGATTGATCCTGAGACGAGTCAACCGGTTCGTCCAGAATCTCTCTGGATGACGAGTATCAACAATACGTTCATTCTCGAAGGTTATCCGCTGCTGTATACACCGATTGTTTCGGGGCCCGCTGAAAACCCGAATCTTCCCATTCAAACTGCGAATATTTCACAGAATCAAATCTTTGGTGTTCAGGCAGAAGTTGTTTGGGATTTGGAGCAAATTTTTGGTCTGCAATTACCCGACACCATCGATTGGGATTTAAGAACCGATTATTACTCAGAACGTGGCCCTCGATTGGGAACTGATTTTGAATATCAGGGCTGGGGAATTCTGGGCCCCAATCTGACCAGTCGTGGAAGCACCACGATGGATTTCATGTACGACGATGGCCGGGATAATCTAGGACGAGATCGTCGAACAGTTCCCGTGGAAGAGAATTATCGAGGGATGGCGTTGTGGGAACACAGCGAGCGATTGCCGTATGACATCCGGTTACTGACCGAGTTCGGTTATGTTTCGGATCGTAACTATATGGAACAGTATTATGAGAGTGAGTTTGATCGGAATAAAGATGTCGAAACACTCGCGTACCTACAACAGAATTTGGACAATTGGTCTTGGTCTCTGTTGGCGCGTCCTGAGCTGAATGATTTTGAAGCAACTACGGAATGGCTACCAAAAGCTGATCTGTATGCACTCTCTGAGCCACTCTTCAATTCGTTATTGACCTACAGCTCTCATAGTTCGGTCGGTTATGGGTTGATCGAACCCGGTGATCCGTCACCGTCTCCGACAGAGGACCTGTGGAATCCTCTCCCTTACGTGGCACCGGTTGAAGGATTGGTGACCATGACTCGACAACAAATTGATGCACCATTTACGGTGGGCCCATTGAATTTTGTGCCGTTTGTGATGGGTGAAGCCGCGTATTGGGATGAAGATTTAACAGGTTCGTCTCTTGATCGACTTGTGGGACAAGCGGGAGCACGAGCTCATTTGATGATGTGGAAAATGTATCCCTATGTGCAGAGTGATATCTTTAATCTGCGCGGGTTGATGCACAAAATCGACTTCAATGCCGAGTACACTTACACCGATTCTTCAACCAATTACGCGGGCATACCTCAGTATAATCAGTTTGATGAAAATGCTCAGGAGCGTTTTCGTCGTCGATTACTTACCAACACATTCGGCGGTGCTCTGCCTCTCGAACCGGGGTTTGCAACATCTCCGTATGATCCCCGTTTCTATATGATTCGTTCAGGCGCAGGCAACAGTGTGACGGCTCCTTATCATGAATTGATTGAAGATCAACAGGCGTTACGATTTAGCGTGCGACAACGGCTACAAACCAAAAAAGGGCCTCCTGAACGGACTCGTGTGGAAGATTGGATGATTTTTGAAGCCGGAGCGGCATTTTTCCCGGAATCAGATCGTGACAACTTTGGTGAAGACTTTGGTTTGATCTATGGAGATTATGAGTGGCGAATTGGTACCCGTAACAAGGTCGTCGCCAATGCGACGCTCGATACTTTCGATCTCGGTCAACAGAATTGGAGCATTGGGCTATTATCGCAACGCTCTTTACGCGGCAGTGCTTTCCTTGGTTATCGCCAGAATTCTGGCGGACTATTGAACAGCCAGGCGATCACCGCAAGCTATTCTTATGTGATGAGTCCCAAATGGATCTCAACATTTGGAACAGCATACGATCTTGGAGAAAATCAGAATCGCGGACAATCACTCACTATCACACGTGTTGGCGAGTACGCTCTCATGCATTTCGGAACCTCTTATGACGCGGGGAAAGATAACTTCAACTTTACGATCTCATTCGAACCTAAAATCGGTCCATTTAACTCGAGTTCAACACAATTGAGCTCGTTATTATCCGGTCGTCGATAATCGGAGGGTACTCTCATGACAACATCATATCCAGTTTTGAGTCCCGAGGAACGTAAGCCGCCCAAACCGCAAAAAAAAAGGTCAGGCTGGAGAATGCGATTGATTGAAGCCGAGCGTGGTTTTTCTTTCGGCTTTCGAAGCGGTAGTACCTTGTATGGTCAAATTTTCACAGGCCTGACCATTATCGTGACGGCCATGGTATTGGGCATTCGTTTCGAACAGTGGGTCACATTGATTGTGGCAATGGCGGCTGGTTTGGCCGCGGAGTTGTTTCATCTTTCCATTTGTGTTGTCTCGGAATCGCTGGAAAATGAGGTTCCTGAAAAAGCGAGCAAACTTTCTGCTGCCGGAATGGTAATGGCTATGATTTCGTCCTTGACCGTCATTGTGTATGTGTTGGGTTCCCGTCTGGCTGAAATTCTCGAGTAACGATTGTTTGAAAATCTCGGTGATGACTATCAGCATTCTTTGAAAAACGCCGAATATCCCTCTGAAACTGCTTTTGGTCGAGGGTTTGACCCCCACAGAGTGCGCGCGATAGAATGGCTTGCAAGCAGTCTTGATTTTTCTCTTGTCGGCGAGATACGGAATGGCTTACTTAAAAGTAATCGCAGGGAGCGCGCCTGGGCAGATCATCGAACTCACGGAAGATCAGACCATCGTTGGCCGACATCCCGACAGCCAGATTGTGTTGGATAACGCAGCGGTCAGCCGGCATCATGCCAAGATTCATGTCAGCCATGGCCACTACTACCTCGAGGATTTGCGCAGTCGCAACGGAACTTTTATCAACGACAAGCCGTTACTGCAGCGGAGTGAACTCAAAGAAAATGATCAAATTGATATTTGCGAAATCATTCTCGAATTCACCATCGATTATCCAGCGCAATTTCTGGAAGAAAAATTCGAATTAGGGCCTTCAGATTCTGAGGAACCCGCCTCATCAACGCGGATTGGTCAAGAGATTCCTGCGCTGACAGAAGCCGAAGAGGGATTGGAAAGTTCTTCGATTCTTAGTTCGATTAGCGCGGGAGAGAGTTCGCAATCGAGTGCTTATCGTCTCGATATCAACAGTGAAGCCAAGCTGAAGGCCGTTTTGGAAATTAGCCAGGCATTGAACCGTGTACTCGATGTCGATGAGGCGCTGCAACGAACCATGAAGTGCCTGTTTCAGATCTTTCCACAAGCGGATGAAGGCTTCGCAATGTTGATCGATCCTGACAGTGGACGCCCCGTGGTGCGTGCTATCCTCTGTCGTAGTAAAGATCAGGATAGCCGGGTAAGTCGCACTGTTTTGGATTATGCATTAAGCCAAAAAACGGCTGTCCTGACGGAAGATGCTCAATCCGACCAGCGATTCAGCAGCAGTGAATCGATTGCCGGTGCAAAACTTCGTTCACTGGTTTGTATCCCGCTACTCGATCAGAACCAAGAATCGCTCGGCGTGATTCAATTGGCGGCATACTCGTTGGTCAGATCATTTACGTCAGACGATCTCGATTTGTTAACTTCCGTTGCAGGGCAGGTTTCTTTGGCTATTGAAAATGCCGCCATGCATCAACAGTTAGTTTCACAACGCGATTTACAACGCGACCTTGAGTATGCTCATCAAATTCAGCTTGGCTTTTTACCCAGCAATCGTCCCGAAACAACCGGGTATGACTTCTCCGATTATTATGAGTCTGCACAGTCTGTGGGGGGAGATTATTTCGACTACATTCTGCTTCCCCGTCAACGGTGGGCGTTCACAATTGCCGATGTGGCTGGCAAAGGGATTCCTGCTGCTTTATTGATGGCACGCTTGTACTCAGCCGCCAGATATCATCTTTTGACGACCGACAATATGGCTCGTGCCATTGAAGGTCTCAATAACGAATTGGCAACGGGAGGTGTCGGACATCGTTTTGTGACGTGTGTGCTGGCTGTTCTTAATCCCGAGACCCACAAGATCAAACTTGCCAATGCGGGACATCTTCCACCAATTTTACGTCGAGCCGATGGTACCGTGAACGCACTCAGTCGTAAGGATTCTGGTCTGCCTTTAGGTCTCGAACCGAGTTACACCTACAAACAGATTGAACTAACACTACAACCGGGTGATACCATTCTGCTGTACACAGATGGGACAACCGAAGCCTGTGACTCTGAGCAGGAATTGTTTGGCATGGAGAGACTGATGGAGTCGGTCGCGACCGCTCCGGCTGAATCGGATGGGTTGATACGACATGTGTTAAACGACATCGAGAAATTTGCAGGCGGCGATACCAATCGCGATGATGTATGCCTAGTGGCACTTCATCGTCGTCCTCAATAAATAATGAGTCCCCGAGGCGATTTTACAATCGCAACTAAGGATGGATTGAAAAGACGGATTTTTCATGACAAATGAGCCGGACAAGGATGACATTGTGACGCTGACAACACGTTCTGTTCTCGATGCGGAGGGGCAAATTTCTTCGCGGCTGAAATCGTATGAAAGCCGCCCCGAACAAGTGCAAATGGCCGAAGCCGTCGAAGCGGCCATCGCCGACAAAGAGCACCTCATCGTCGAAGCAGGGACGGGAGTCGGCAAGAGTTTTGCTTATCTGGTGCCAGCGATTCTGGCAGCATCCGCTTCTGATCGATCAAAAAATGAGCGGACACGAGTTGTCGTGTCGACACAAACGATTAATTTGCAAGAACAATTGATCGGAAAGGATATTCCGTTTCTCAACGCCGTTTTGCCAGTTGAGTTTTCAGCGGTATTGGCTAAAGGTCGATCCAACTACATGAGCTTGCGACGAATGAATCGTGCCTACGAGGTTTCGTCGTCCATCTTTGACCGCGACGAAGAGCAGCAGCAAGTTCGAGACATCCGCGGATGGTCTGAGGAAACCAATGACGGCAGCCGTTCGGACCTTCCCATTCGTCCGCTGATCAGTGTCTGGGATGAAGTTCAGAGCGAGCATGGTAATTGCCTCGGTCGAAAATGTCCGACGTACAACCAATGTTTTTATTATCAAGCGCGTCGTCGTGTTTGGAATGCTGATATTATTGTCGTAAATCACGCACTCTTCTTCTCTGATCTGGCATTGAGGAGGGAAGGGGCCAGCATTTTACCCGATTACAATGTCGTCATTTTGGATGAGGCTCATGCGGTGGAGCAGGTCGCCGGGGATCATCTCGGATTGGCAATTTCCAATGGGCAACTCGACTATCTCTATAATCGGCTCTATAACGACCGTTCTCAAAAAGGCCTGCTGCTTCAATACAACCTGAATGATGCTCAGCAACTCGTGAGTGAACTGCGATTCCGTACGAGTGACTTCTTTTATGCCGTAGAACAATGGTTGAAACATAACGCTCCCGAAAATGGACGAGTCAAACAACTTCCCAATTTGCAAAACACGCTGAGCCCCGAACTACGACAACTTTCGGCCATGATTGGTCGGTATGGCGATAGCTTGGAGAAAGAAGAAGAGCGGGTGGAATTGTTGAGTGCAGCCGATCGATGTTTTGCGTTGGCCGTTGCATTAGAAAGCTGGCTCGAACAAACGGCGGAAGATTCGGTCTATTGGGTGGAGAAAACAGGTCGCCGGAAAGAGCGAATCAAGTTGGCCTCTTCGCCGATCAATGTGGGCCCAGTGCTACGCAAAGAATTGTTTGAACCGGTCGATTCCGTCATCCTGACCTCGGCAACATTAGCCGTGGGAAGTGACAGTTTCGACTTCACTCGTGACCGATTGGGATTACTCGATGGCCGAGAACTTAAACTGGGTAGCCCTTTCAACTATGAACAACAAGTGAAGCTGATCACCACGCCTCAACTTCCTGACCCTTCTCAGGCAAGTCGTGATTTTGAACTGCAAGTGTGCGAAAAGATAAAAAAATACATCGACATCACTGGTGGGCGAGCGTTTGTACTGTTTACCAGTTATCGCATGCTCGATAATTGTGCTCAAGCCGTTGCCAGTTGGATGCGACAACACGATTACCAACTTCTCTGTCAGGGGCAGGAACACACACGTGCCCAGTTGCTGGAGAAGTTTCTAAGTAGTGACCGGAGTGTCTTGTTTGGAGCAGACAGTTTCTGGCAGGGAATCGATGTACAAGGTGACGCGCTACAAACCGTCATTATTACCCGATTGCCGTTCAGTGTCCCCGATCAACCCTTGCTCGAAGCGCGGGTGGAAGCGATTCGGCAAAAAGGGGGCAATCCTTTCATGGACTATCAGGTGCCTGAAGCTGTCATCAAGTTGAAGCAGGGGTTCGGGCGATTGATTCGATCCACAACCGATACAGGACAGGTTGTGATCCTCGATCCACGTATCAAAACAAAACGGTACGGGCGCGTCTTTCTCGAAAGCTTACCGACCTGTGAATACATCGAAGATCTTGATTAACTCGTGAACTATTCATTGTGCTTCCAAAGAGCTTCGAGAGAAGCATCACTTTGAATTTCTGTGTACTGGTTCGGAAATTTATCGAGTTGTTGGGCCGCGTCGCGAACGACACACCGTAAACGCTGGTCACTAATTTTGTCTGCCAAATCATAGACTTGGTCGACTTTCCGCTGATGTTCAATTTCGGGAAATCATTCCGATGCCAGTTGTCCTTCGGGATACATGTAGATCCAGTTCAGAGCGATGGCGTTGGCTAATTCCGCAAGTTCGACATAAAGCTTTTCGTTGTCAGTCAGACTGTAACCCGAGTCACCCGATAGGGTCTTCAGAATTGTCCAAGAGCCCATTCCGATGTCCGGGATCGCCAAGACCGCCAGAATGATGATAGGGATGAGTTTGTTGCCCGAAGAAGATGTGGAGTCTTGGTGAGAGAGGTTTTTCCAGCTCGATGGGAGCCTCATCATTGACGACCGAAGGTGTGGCAGCTTCTGGGATTGTTTGTATTTGATGACATTGATAGCAGCGGATAATTTTGCCTGCAACCTCATCTGGTAGATCAAATTCCGCATGACATTTCGGACATCGCTGATGAATAGTCATAAAGCACTGAGACAAAAAAGTATGCAGTAATGCCGATATTTAAGATAGACAGCCAGATTTACGAGCTTTGACACAAGGAATAAAGGTCTCGCACTGCTAGATGCTCATAATATCAATTGAGAAATATAGAAGCAGGCTCTCGACTGGTTTTTCACGGAACCTGTTGAATTTATGCGGAAGGTTCTATCACCCGGGAACTGATTCAACCTCCTTTAATATAAGGTTTCGAGTGGTAAGTTTGCCGAATAATCGATAAATTACGAAAAGCGACAGGCGATCAAATCAAGCGAACTGTAGGATTTGGTGAGCCGTCATGGAGGTTAAGTTCCTGTTGAAAGGTGATGGAGAGATGTTCGCAATTTATCGGTGTTTGATCATTTTACTGGTTTCAAGTGCGGTGTCTTCGTCTGTGCTTCAGGCTCAGGAACTCGACTGGGCCGCTAAAATGTTCGAAAAACAAAAAGTCGATTTTGGAGTGGTTGCTCGCGCTGCCGAGACGAAATATCCTCTGAAGCTCAAGAATATCTATCAGGAAGACGTTCATATCTCGAATGTTCGTACGACTTGCGGCTGTTCGGCAGCCAGTCCTTCCAAAACATTGATTAAAAGCGCTGAAGAAGCTTACATCGAAATTCAGATGGACACTGAAAAGTTCATGCGTCGCAAAGATTCGAATGTTGTGATTACGTTCGACGCTCCGACTTTCGCAGAAGTTCGTATTCCCATTACTGCTTATATCCGTACTGATGTTGTGATCTCTCCCGGTGCGGCGAAATTCGGAGCCGTTCCCAAAGGTGAGGAGAACGTGAAGACACTCGATATCGCCTATGCCGGTCGCTCCGACTGGAACATCAAGGAAGTGAAATCTCCTCGCGATTATTTGACGGCGGAAGCGGTGGAGGTCAGCCGCGATGAGAATGGCGGACTTGCGAATTACAAGCTGAAAGTCACCTTGAAAGAGAATGCACCTGCGGGATTGATTCGCGAACAAGTGATGTTGATCACAGACGACGCGAATAGCCCACAGGTTCCCGTTTTGGTGGAAGCGAAAGTGGAGTCGGCGTACACCGTCACTCCTGAAATTGTGTCTCTGGGAACGATTAAAGCGGGTGAAGAAAAATCATTTCGATTAGTGGTGAAAGGTCGTAAACCTTTTGCACTGGAGAGCGTCAAATGCGAATCAAAGTATGACGGATTGACTGCCGAGATCTCAGAAACCGAACGAACCGTCCATGTTGTCCCCGTGATTTTGAAAGCGCCAGCGAATCCCGGTTCGGTCGAAGATCAACTCTTGATTGCCATTGTGGGTGAGAAAGAACCTATCAAAGTTCGCATGTATGGCGAGATCACCCAATAAGAAATTGTCCAACAGAGTCCCTGTAAATTCAACAAGCCCGGCTGTAATCGACAGTCGGGCTTTTTTTGTTGATGGTTGCGAGTCTTCTTGTGCGTGCTTAACTTTTCCCCAACAGACTTTTTATGCGACTACGGAATGAGCGACGGATCAGTTTGAGTCCACCTTTGAAGTTCATTTTTCCGAGATACATCTCGGGGTGAACCATCGAGAGTCCCATGGAGTGACCGAGATCGGCTTGATCGACGTTCAGTCGACTGACCTGATTCTCTTTCACAAACATGAGGATGTTTTGTCGATACCACACGGGAATATTCGGTTCGTCCCAAATTTTGCGGCGTACAAAATCGACAACCGCATAACCTTCCGCGCGAAACAGTTCGGCCCAGTAATAGGGCCATTGTTCGTTCAAATGTCTGACTCCACCCTGCAGCGGAATCGCAGCCGAGAAGAGGACAAAATCGGAGGCATTGACGAGCGATTTCACAAAATTACTGGCCGCTTCGGGAGAGAGATGTTCGGCCACCTCCAGAGTCATGGCCAAGTCATATTTCTTGTCGAGCGAAACGACTTCTTCGAGATTGGCCGAGCGAAATTCCTGCGGTTCAATCTCGAGAAGCTTCTCATCGAGCCACGGGCCTTCCAGTCCGAGAATATCGTTGGCTCCATGTTCCTTCAGTGTCGATACCCAGGTCCCCACGCCACAACCGAAGTCCACAGCGGAATTATGCTGCGGCAAGGCCTCGATCACAATCGGTAGAATGTAATCGGCGGCATACTTGGTACGTTCGTGACGGTTTTTAAAGAACTGTTGTTTGTAGTTGTTGATCATGTTTCGATCCTGTTCCTGATCAAGGAGAATCATATTTCCCATCGCGAATTCAAGAAACATCTCTTGCGCGATGGAATACCGTATCTATTGCACGCCGCCCGTTTGAGTGGTTCGCTCGGACATCCAATCATTATGGTCTCGGTGAATTGTTGGCTTGCAGTCCCCGCAGTTTGAGATAGCTCAATAACACTGACATCTCCGATAGGTATGGAATAATGGATCCTGCTTTCCTAACGAGGAATCCTCGTTGTCCGAATTCAATTATGAACATGTTTCGTGAGAGCACACTAAGTCCCCTGTCGCATTCAGATGAGGCTATTTCTTTCGAGAAATGGCCACCATTGTTCGCCCATAAAGTGCTGCGGAGCAATTTTCAAATTGGGTCAGCTCGGTCCCAAATTTCTTCTTGGTGTACCAACGAATGAAAGGAGCCAACCAACATAGCAACATGGAATATTTTTGTTTTTTATCTGTTTCTATCGTCGTAAGCTCCAAGTTCGCTTTTTCAAGGATGAACCGATACCGATTTGGCGTAAAAGCAGCAATGTGCTGATGAACCGGGTCATCAACGCCCGGTGTCAAGGGACCATGAGAGTAGAAGAAACCGGAAAAAAGAAATCTCATTCGAGATTTGAGTGACATGATATTCGGTGTTGAAAAAAGGAAAACTCCCCCTTCGTTCAGTAAACGCGAGATATCTTGGAACAAGCTCAGGTGATTTTCCAGGTGTTCCACAACTTCAATCGCCAATATGAGATCAAAAGTTTTATCTTCGTAAGGCAACGGTTGATGGAGATCTGCTTTTCGGCATTCGACTTCAGGATAACAAAACATTTCTGGAAAGAGATCGCACGCCGAAACATCATACCCAAGCTGAAATAGTTTTTCTGACAGAGCACCCTCCCCAGCGCCCAAATCCAAAACTCGAATCGTTTTTCCAGGAGCAACAGTGCGCGTAATGATCGGCATCAGCAGCTCATGCTTACCTGGAATCGCAATGGCTTGGGGGGCATCTGTCATGACAAATCAAATCTTCTATCGAGGAATATTGAATAAGAATGTCCGAAGAGGATTGCTTTCAAAACTGAATAATTTCCTAATAGAACTCTTCGAAAACGCTACATCGGGTCGCTTTCTCAGAATGGCCTCTCATGTCGTAGGTATTAAGCGGCGCGTTTGAAAGAGGATTCATTTCTATCTGCTGGCTGCATTGCATGTTTCTTGTTTGTTTCTATTTCCCAAAGCTTCAAGCATTTCAGCAAGACGGACATTGCAGAAAGGCATGAAATTGCGAACCCCGCTTTCCCATCGAGAAACCCACGCTTTAATATGTAATGCCGAAACAAACGAAATACCGGTCGAAAAACTAAATCCGTCAAATGAAAACGGCGTCCTTTTTGGTAAGCATCATTGGCTCCCCAAGTCGTATAGCGTTCCACTTTTTCCATGTAGTGTGAGAATGACCGATAAGTGTGATGGAAGAGGTGCATTTTCAGATGGCCCAATTTTTCAGAGGGAACATCGAGCTGTGGATGGACATTTTTAGGTTGGTACCGGCACTGACTTCGGAACAGACGGACCGCGCCATCGCGTTGCCAACCGGAGTAGCGGATGAGTTGCCCCATAAAGTAATTCTTACGGGGCATCCAGAAAGCATCATTGTCGGTATTCG
Source organism: Planctomycetota bacterium (assembly GCA_030836185.1). Taxonomy (GTDB): domain Bacteria; phylum Planctomycetota; class Planctomycetia; order Planctomycetales; family Planctomycetaceae; genus JABURQ01. The sequence goes on along the minus strand of JAURQH010000060.1, from coordinate 2,437 downwards.
CAAGCATTTCTGCTTTCATCGCTTTCACTTCGAGTGCGAGTTCCGGCGAGACCCGTTCATCCGCATCGACGACGAGAACCCAATCGTGGCTCGCATGTGGAATACACCAATTATTAAAGTTCGCGTAGTTCACATATTCGTCGCGCTGAATTAAACCGCAATCCGCCCAGCTTTGCACTAACTCGATGGTACCGTCCGTTGAACCCGAGTCTGCAACGATAATTTCATCTGCAATTTCGCGAACGGAATCCACACATTCTTTAATGTTTGGTAACTCGTTTTTGCAGGGAATGATGACTGTCAGTGGTGTGTGATTCACAGGGACATCCTTGTTCGATTGATTCCATGAATGGAATTCAAGGCAGATCAGGCTGCTTTCGCAGATTTTGAATTCAGTATGCTTTGATAAATGGCGAGATTTTTCTCGACCATTTGGTCTGAGGTAAAGAGTCGAAGTGCGCGTGTTCGTGCTCGCTGGACACGTGCTTCGCGTTCTTCGGATGAAGCTTCCAAGGCTTCTCGTATCATGCGAGACAGGTCGGTTGCGTTTTTAATTTCTGACATCCAGGCAACCGGTTCTTCTTCTGGTTCGTAGGTCTCGCCTATCAAATCAGGAATTCCCCCAGCTCGTGTGGCAACGACTGGACGACCGGCGATCATCGCATCAATGATCGATGTGCAAAGTCCTTCCATGTGTGATGAAATCACAAACAAATCGCACGCTGCCATCAAATCAGGGACATCCTCTCGGAATCCGAGAAACATCACGCGATCAGTGAGTCCCATGGAGGCTGCCTGCTCCTTGAGTTGTTCTGTCAGGTCGCCATCACCGGCCAAAGCCAACATTGTGTCAGGATGAGACTTGAGAATGTCTGGAATCGCTTCGAGAAGATATTGATGACCTTTGTGATTTGTTAAAGTTGCGACGCTGAGAATCAGATTGTCGCGTCCCTTGATCCCCAAAGAGGCGCGGCCTCGTGATCGATTTCCACCCTCCATTCGCGTTGGATCTACCCCACTTTGCGCCAAGGCGAGGCGTTGAGGAAGAACGCCACCAGACTCGCAAATCTTTTTGATGACTGTGGAAATACAGACAACTCGGTCGGCCAAGTTGTTGTAATGCCAGCTTCCACTGATTTGATAGTCAACACGTCGTGTACAGACTCGTACCGGAATCGGATACCAAACACTCCCCAATCCGATGGTGGTCATCGCGTGGGCGTCATTGTAATGCAAGACGTGCGGTTTGAAATTCCAGATCGCACGTCGAATACTGACCAATGTTCGTGGTGTCCATCCTTTTCTAGGGTAAGTATAGACCTGGAACCCGGCCTCGCTCATTCGCTTGGCGAATTCACCATTCTCTAAAGCAATGATGCGGCAATCGTGACCGCGTAAACGCAATCCTTCGACCAGTTGCCGAGCCTGTTCCTCCCCACCGTGCCAACCGCGCTCCGTCGAAGCCAACATCATGCGCAATGGTTGCGAATGGTTATTGTCCGAACGGAGACTGTTCGAGGGTTCAAATGGAAGGACATCTGCGGACATGGAGGGGGCCTGAGGCATAAACAAGATGATTTGGAGCGGTTTTGTAGAAGATATTTCCAAATCGGTCAATAGCGACCAGCCTTCCTCAATGACTTTAAAACCCTATCAATATAGCATTTCTGGCTTCATTTTGATTTGAGACGTTTCAGGCGCAGACGGCGGTACTCCATCTGTCCACGATCTCCTTCCAGACCAATTGGACCTGTCTCAGGGACCGCCATGTCGTCTGTCAATAACTCACCGTTACAGGTCGCGTGTGCAATGCCTTCTTTGACGGTCACGACCAATTCATTCCAGTCACCGGTCTTATACTGTTTGAGATCTTTGTAAGGCCCGGCAAGCGGGTAATCACGACATTGCAACTGAGGCTTGCGGATAAAAACACCACTATCGGCATTTGGAGTGGCCCGAAACTCCAGCTTCAAGACGAAGTCGCCCCCAAATTCTTCAGTCGTCCAGAGTTGCTGGATACGGCGACCTTCGGCGGGTGTTGTCACGACAAGTCTGCCGTTGATGGCCACATACCGGCCATCATTGCTGACGGTCTTTCCTTCAAAAGAAATCGCTTCTTTGATTTCGACAAAAACTGGTGCGCCAGGACGTGGCTTCTTCGGCTGCTTACGTGGCGGCGTCGGAAGAAATCCCCAACCTGTCAAATCTTTGCCATTGAAAAGTGAGACAAATCCTTCTTCCGGCTGGAAGTCATCCGGCTTGGTGTCGGCAAAGCCGAGTGTGGCAAAGACGGGATGAATGGCGGCTGCCCAACGGTCGTAACCTTCTTGATTAAAATGCAACAGATCGGGGAACCACTTTGGATCTGCGTTGCCTTCCGGTGTGGCGAATAATGTCCAGGTATCGACAACCGTAATTTGTGAGTCTCCTCGGACGG
>JAURQH010000001.1 GCA_030836185.1 Planctomycetota bacterium | reverse complement strand
TTCTGTTGGCGTTAGCGACGGGGGGAACAATGACAAAGAGAAATTTTGAAATGATTTGTTTGTACTTCTCGGGTTGGGCCGATGAAGATGAACTGTTGGAATCACTCGGTCAACGACCTCCATAAATGGTGCAAACAAAGTTCCGAACATCATTGGGCTCCCGCCTGCCTTCCTCGTCGATGTCTGCGTTCATTTTACAATTTGAGGCAGTCACAAAATCTTCGTCCAATGAATCGGCAGGCAGGAGCCTGCGCTACAGTGCTCGCTATCAGAATGACGCCGGGTACCATGCTGGCTCTCGCGGGAGCAGGTGAGTTTTATCCGTGAAATCCGCGTGATCTGCGGTTCAAATAAATTGCGGACAAAATGTGGGTGCTTCCGTTTCTCAGTGCGCCCAATGTCACTCCACGCTGATCGAGAGCATTCTTATGATGAGTGATTATTAGCGAAGATGACTTCTTTTTTCCTGCGCCGCCGCGCCGCTGAGTGAGTCAATGAGGATTCTCCTGCCGACAAGCGTTTACTCCGAACCATCTCGATTGATCAGTTCGGAACACGTCATCGAGCCATGATCCGATACTGCAATCAATACGAAGGCACACTCGGTTTTGTGATTTCTCAAGACGGTGATATTCGCGCCATCGTCAAGCACGAGGGGCAATTGCTCCTCTGGGAAAACATCAACGTCCAACTGGCCTATCGTGCTGAGACAAACAAACAGCAAGATTCCGATTTTTCGTCGATCTCTGATTTGCTGAATGACTGGGTTCTGACTTGGACTTCTCTGCGATCTGCGTAAGTGCAAAAGAGAGATCCTGGATCAGCTTGGCAAGTGGAGCGGCTTCAAAGAAGACGCCTATGACAACTCAACGTATGGACGTGAAAAAGTCGTTCTATTGACGGTTGATGTTGGCTTTGAAATGCGGGTCGTCTCAGAGGAGTTGCTGAAGCCCTTTTTAGGTGAGTTTTGGAATTTGTAGATCGCGTCGCTCTCGGTTATGATAAGAGCAGGGCATCAATCGCCTCCCACCTACACTCTCTCAAATGCTCGACCGCCATGATTCGATCTACCATTCTACTTTTTGCTTTTGCATCTTTCTGTGTGAACTCCTCATTCGCGGAGGAGGCGACGGAACTCTCCTACGCACGCGATGTGAGGCCGATTCTTTCCAAGAACTGCTTCCAATGTCACGGCCCGGATGACAAAACTCGTGAAGCCGATTTGAGACTCGATGACGCAGAGTCGGCGTATTCCACCGATGATCGCGATCCTGCCATCGTTCCCGGAAAATCAACCGAGAGTGAACTGATCGCGCGGATTACCTCGGACGACGAATTTCTGAAAATGCCTCCCCCGGACTCGAAGAGAACGATCACGCCTGAGCAAATAGAAATTCTCAAACGCTGGATTGATCAAGGAGCACACTATGAACAGCATTGGTCCTTCATTGCGCCGCAACGTCCCGGGGTCCCGTTTGTCGATCATCTCGAAAACCCAATCGATGGTTTCATTCGTGCTGAGCTGAAGAAAGTCGGTTTGAAGTCGAATCCATCGGCAGATCGATACACATTGGTCCGTCGCGTGTATCTCGATTTGATTGGCTTGCCGCCGACTCCACAGCAGGCAGATGCGTTTGTGAACAATCAAAGCCCCTCGGCTTACGCCGATTTGGTCGATGAGTTACTGGCTTCTCCGCATTATGGAGAGCGATGGGCGCGTCGCTGGCTCGATCTGGCCCGTTATTCTGATACGAACGGCTATGAGAAGGACCGTCCGCGTTCGATGTCTCCCTATCGTGATTGGGTGATTGATGCCTTGAATGCGGGGATGCCTTTCGATCAATTCACAGTTGAGCAAATCGCCGGTGATTTACTCCCCGATGCGACACAGTCCCAAAAGATTGCGACCGGTTTTCATCGGAATACGATGGTCAATGAAGAGGGCGGAGTCGATCCGCAGGAATATCGTTTCCATGCGATGGTTGATCGTGTGGGGACGACGGGGACAACCTGGCTGGGCCTCACCATCGGATGCGCTCAATGCCACACGCACAAATACGATCCCATCACACAGACCGAATACTATTCGATGATGGCGTTTCTCAATAACGCGAATGAACCGACGATTAAAGTCATCAATCCCCAGATCACCGCTCAACGCGAAAAAATCCAAAAGCAAATTGCCGATTATCGCGAGTCTCTTGCGGGCAGGTTTCCGCCTCCACCTGAAGACCAACATGGCAAGTACCTCACTCCCCGAGAGAACCAATCCAGATATCAGCACCAGCAATTTCGAGACTGGCTGAAGCAACAGGAGAATTCTTATGTCAAATGGGAAAGCGTCACACCTGACAAGGTAACGAGCAATACTCCCAATATTACGATTCTTGACGACAAATCGGTGTTGATCTCGGGTGATCAAACCAAGAACGACATCTTCACCGTCTTGATGATGACCGATGCGCAGCAAATCACCGCGGTTCGGTTGGAAGCCTTGCCCCACGAATCGCTGCCCTTTGGTGGTCCGGGACGAGCCACCATTCATGCCGGAGTCGAAAAGGGGGGAGAATTCTTTCTCTCTGAAATCAAATTTGAAGTGCGGCAAGCTGGTGATGAGGAATGGCTGCCCGTGAAACCGGCCTCTGCGAAGGCGAGTTTCGCACGCGACAACCGTTTGGCCGAACATTCCATCGATGGCAAGTCGGACACCGGCTGGTCGGTGAATCCTCGTATTGCCGAACGTCACCAAGCGGTTTATCAATTTGCTGAACCGATCCAAAACAAAACCGGACAAATTGAATTTCGCATCCGGTTGGAGCATGAATCGTTCCATCCTGCGGGGCTGGGACGTTTTCGTTTTTCAGTGACAGACCAGACAGGAGAGTTACAGCCATTTGATCGTCCATTAGAAATTGAGCAAATTTTGAGGAAGCCAGCGGGAGTCAGAACACTGACTGAGAAGCGTGCGTTGATGCAGCGTTTTCTCGAACAGACTCCACTCCTGAAAAAGGAGCAGGAACATTTGGCCAATCTGAAAAAACAGATCCCCGAATATCCGACCACTCTCGTGATGCAGGAACGTCCCGAACGATTTCCCCGGACGACTCATCGCCATCATCGGGGAGAGTATTTGAGTCCCAAGGAAGAATTGACCCCCACAGTTCCCGCTGTCCTGCATGACCTACCAGCAGATGTCACGCGAAATCGTTTGATGTTTGCCCGTTGGCTGGTTGATCGTGAAAACCCGCTCACCGCGCGAGTCGTCATGAATCGGCAGTGGGAAGCGTTTTTTGGACGGGGAATTGTCAGGACAACGGAAGACTTCGGACTTCAGGGAGAATTGCCCACGCATCCACAGTTGCTCGATTGGTTGGCTGTTGAATTTATGGAGAGTGGTTGGCGTCTGAAACGCATGCACAAACTGATTGTCATGTCAGAAACTTATCGTCAATCGGCGGCTGTCTCAGAACAAGCCGCGAAGCTCGATCCGGAGAACCGATACCTGTCGCATGCTTCTCGTGTTCGACTTGAAGCTGAGCTCATCCGCGATAATGCCTTGGCGGCATCGGGCTTACTGAGTCGCAAAATCGGCGGGCCGAGTGTCTTTCCCCCACAGCCACCGGGCATCACCGAAGCCGCGTATGGTCGATTGAATTGGGTGGTGAGCAAAGGGGAAGACCGCTATCGCCGCGGGCTCTACACTTTCAACAAGCGAACCGCCCCGTATGCCATGTTTTCGACGTTTGATGCACCGAGCGGTGAGTCCTGTCTGTCGAGACGCGATCCCTCCAACACGCCTTTGCAGGCGCTCACGATGCTTAATAGCGAAGTGCTGTTGGAAGCCGCCCAACAAATGGCATTGCGATCACTCCGAGAATCACCACAAGATATCAGACAGCAGATTCTGGGAATGTTTCGAGAGTCGTTAATTCGCCCGCCGAGTGAGCAAGAGCTGAATTTGCTCACGCAGTTCTATCAGCGACAAAGAGACCTGTTTTCTGAAGACAGACTCAAGGCGCATTTGCTGACGGGAGCCGGTGTTATCAAACGCTGGGACTTCAATGACGGAAACGAAGGCTGGTCAGCCGTGAATCAATCATCACTCAGTCACCTGAAAAATCGGATCGTCATCGCATCGACCGGCAACGATCCGTTTCTACGGACTTCGTTAGAAGCTCCTGCAGGGCAACTGACTGTCAAATTTCGTCTTCACTCAGAGGAGCAGGGGCCTTGTCAACTATTCTGGACAACCGCCAATTCTCCTGTCGAATCGGCCCAACATTCTGCCAGTATTGAAGTCAAACCGGGTTGGGCGGAATATCAGGCGGTCATCAACGCCGATGAGTCGCTAACAGGTCTTCGTTTTGATCCTGTGGCAAAACCGGGGAGAACCGAAGTTGATTGGATCGAGGTTTCAGTTGGTAACAATCACCAGACTCTACCCGCAGATGTGAATGTAGTGGATTGGGCAACACTGACTTTGGTCGCCCGATCTTTACTCAATCTCGATGAAGCGATCACCAAACCATAATATTTACAACACAGATCTCACACTTTGAAGACTCTGATCTCATGACCGAACATTATCCGAATCCCTTACTTGCACAAACTCGGCGCCAATTCTTCTCCGACTGTGGAGTTGGTGTTGGCAAAATCGCCTTGGCATCGTTGCTCGCCAATCAGGTGGGAGGACGAAGTTCTGGTGCGCAGGATGCAACATTGGATCTTCCCAAACCTCATTTTGAACCAAAAGTGAAACGGGTAATCTATTTGTTCATGGCGGGAGCACCCAGTCAACTCGACTTGTTCGATTACAAACCCAAACTGGCCGAACTGGAAGGAAAACCGATACCTCCCGAAGTGGTCAAAAATCAGCGGTATGCCTTCATTCGCCCCGATAGTACCTTGCTAGGCCCACGTTACAAGTTTGCCAAGCACGGTGATTCGGGAGCCGAGATTTCGTCCATCATGCCTCACTTGTCAGAAATCGCCGACGACATTGCCATCGTCAAATCGATGACGACCGATCAATTCAATCACGCCCCGGCACAACTGTTTCTCAATAGCGGAAGCCCAATTCCCGGCCGTCCTGCGATGGGTTCTTGGGTCACGTATGGTTTGGGAAGCGAAGCAAATGATTTGCCCGGATTTGTGGTTCTTTCGACCGGTGGTGGAACAAGTGGCGGTGCCTCCAATTGGACGAATGGATTTCTGCCCGGACGATATGCGGGAGTTCCGTTTCGATCACAGGGGGAGCCGATCCTGAATGTCTCTAACCCTGCCGGTTTATCGACTGAACAACAACGCGATTCACTCGACTTAATTAGAAAACTGAATCAGAATCAGTATCAAAAATTGAACGATCCTCAAATTGCCACGCGCATCGATGCTTACGAGATGGCATATCGCATGCAGGCCCGTGCTCCTGAGTTAATGGACTTGGGCGCCGAAACCAAAGAAACTCTGGAATCGTATGGTGCCAAGCCGGGGAAAGCTTCGTTTGCCAATAACTGTTTATTAGCGCGTCGCTTGATCGAACGTGGCGTTCGCTTCGTCAATGTCTACCACAAAGGCTGGGATCATCACAGCAATGTGGAAGGGGGCTTGAAAGGGCAGTGCGGTCAGACAGATCGTCCTGCGGCGGCGTTAGTTAAGGATTTGAAAGAACGCGGATTACTTGACGATACACTGGTGATTTGGGGCGGCGAGTTTGGTCGTACGCCGATGGTGGAGTCCTCCGCGTCGTTGGGACGTAAGTTGGGACGCGATCATCATCCTCAATCCTATGCGATGTGGCTTGCAGGTGGTGGAATCAAGACGGGACAAACCATCGGCCAAACCGACGAACTCGGTTTCCACATTACCGAGGATCGGGTCCATGTTCACGATTTACAAGCGACGATTCTTCATCTTCTCGGGCTCGATCACAAACGCCTGACCTACACCTACCAAGGCCGACAATTCCGTTTGACCGATGTCCACGGCCATCTGGTGACAAAACTGCTTTCTTAGAGCGTAATTGAAAAGTGGTCTCACTCAGTATCGTGGACTGACTCAGGCTCCACGTGCCCGCCGTCTTCCTTCGCTTCCGTTCAATGACGACGAGGTTGGACTCTTTCTCCAAGAGTTCCAGAATTTTCCAAGATTCCCCTAAACCCCGCATAGTGCTCATTTTAGAGTTTCTCTTTCATTGCTTGGGGCTCCCCTAGAGGTGTTCAACAGGAGTTAGATGGGGAGTTTTCTGAAAGACGCACACGTTGGATCTGGTAGAGACGGATCTCGATGAAATGGAACGGATGGCTGACGAGGGGAATGGATATCAGCCTTCATTATCTAAGGAGATCACCGAGATGATCACGCCTCACGAATTCATTGAAGAAACTCACGATGTAGAAGAAACGCTGAAAGCTCCTGAGTTATTTCGAAACCAGAAACCTCATGCGAGTTTTGAAGCCGGATTGAAAGCTTTGTATCAAATACCCATTCATCGATCACATTATGAAGTGACTCGTTGCTTGTGGGACATGTGGAATAGTGATCCACCTGAAGCGGATACGTTCTGGCTGCTTTCTGTCGGCCCCAGGTTAGAGTTAACCGGAATTGCAGTCATCTCCGAACGGACACGTTGCAACTGGTCCAACTACTACAGCATTGATGATGCGGTGAGTTGGGGGCAGACAATCGATTTTCAAATCACGGCGGCTGACATTGCATTTGGTCCAAACAAGAGCCCCAGTTTCTGGGGACTGCATCGGCATCTCAAAAAAGTCTCGTCTTACCTACTGAAAAAGAATCATTTCAAAAACCTTTGTAAGACGGCTTGCTGAAACAAAACAAGGATGATTGAAGGGCGATCAGGGATGACTCGAAACACATATAAACCAAGTGGTCGTTAAGACCGGCATAATCGAACAGATTATCAAAGCAAGAGAAGTCGTGGGGCAATTCCCTCAATAGCGACGAACCGATCTGGAAAAGTTTATGTAACCCTGAAAACTGGATTACCTTTTAAGTATGCAAATGGGCAAAGCCTGTAATCAAACAACTCACTCAACTTTTGTATCCAAAATGAATCGCATCTCGAGTCCAACACAAAACTCTCTTCGATCGACTTGGCGAATCTCTGCATTCGTTCTCTTCGCACTTACTCAATTGTTCAACGTGGGTTGCGGCTCAACGGCCGATACTCCCGAACTGAGTTCAGTCACAGGCTCCGTGATGGTTGATGGTGAGCCGGTGACAGAAGGCCAAATTACACTCATTCCAAATCCAGAGTCTGGTTCACAGGGGCCATCATTTGTCGGTCAAATTCGCGACGATGGCTCCTTTTCCATCTACGGTCCGAATGGAGTCGAAGGAGCGATGCCGGGGGAATATCAGGTGGTGATTTACGCTGTTCCGGCAACGCACGAAGAGCTCATGAAAGCGGCACAAAATGGTCGGCTCAAAAGGTCTGATTTTGTTCACGACTCACTCATTCCACCTGTCTATCAAAATCACAAATCCACTCCGCTGAAAATTGTCGTTAAGGCAGAGCAGGAAAACCAATATCAGTTTGAATTAAAACACCAACAAGGCATCAAAATCAGTCGCTCGGTTCAATAGTCAAATCTGAGTAACACCATCTCCCCCTCGGTCTAAGAGACGCTGGCATTTGTCACGTCACTCGCCAAAAACAGTACAGGTCCACCATGAATCATCAACAACTTAAATGTAGACGCGGATTTACGCTCATCGAGCTTCTGGTCGTCATAGCGATCATCGCAGTTTTGGTGGCAATTTTGCTTCCCGCAGTTCAGCAAGCTCGTGAAGCTGCCCGTCGAACCTCTTGCAAAAACAATCTCAAACAAATTGGGTTGGCTTTGCATAACTATCACGACACGCATCGTATGTTCCCACCTTTAGAAGTAGTTAGTGGCTGTCATCTCAGTTCGCCGTTCCCGAGTTGCAGTCCGCTCCCCTTTGACTGGCAAAATGTCAGCGGTAACTGGGTCACTCTTTCATTGCCATTTTTGGAAGAATCAACAACCTACAACCAGATCGACTTCAATCTCGGATATGTTCACCCCACGAACAAGCCACATTTTGACCGCAAGATCGACACGATGATCTGCCCCTCAAACCCAATTTCGGATCAAGTCTTTCTCATCGGAGGCCACATTGTCCATTACTCGGCAATGACCGGATCGGCAACCACGACATTCTTTCCCACTCCCTTCAATCTCCCCTTCAATCTCGAAACAATCCCATGGGCGGCGGGTTCGGCGACATTCAAAGACAAGCGGGAAATGTTCTATCACAACTCCAGAACCAGCATGGCCAGTGTCACCGATGGTACATCCAACACAATCGCTGTGTCGGAGACCTTTGGATATCAGCCGACCAGTGCCGCGACTCCACTGGAAGTGTTGACCGGACAAGGGCAAACCTTCTCAATTTTGACAAGCACCGGGTTCTCTATCAATCAGTTCAGTCTCATGTCTCGCTGGTTCACGCCGAGTAGTTTCCACACGGGTGGAACTCAAGTGCTTCTGGCGGATGGCTCTGTACGTTTTGTGAACGAGTATGTCGACCAGAATACGTGGCATAATCTTGGATCAATGTCCGATGGCAAGGTCATTGGCGATTTCTGATCCCACATAATAACGACAAACACATTAACCACGAGAGCGGTCAGCGCCTCGTGGTTTTTTTCTTTCAGCTCTCACTGCTTTTCCATCACGGGTGCAATGATGTGTGAAGGATACTTGGCCGAGTGGTGAATGGTATTGACGGCTTTGATGGCATCATCGGGAAACTCAATGGTGAGCGGTTTTCCGGTTTGTGGATTCGGTTCGTATAACGGCGCTCCGGTACTCGCCACGGTCACCCGAATGCGATGTCCCGTGTTGAAGATCTGGCTCATCCAGCCGACCGGAAAAGCCACCTTGTAAACATCCCCGGGGACTATCAATTCCTCGTAATCAAAGCCTTCGCGATAGCGGATACGCCAAGGATAATCGACCATCAGAATCGACCGTCCGTCAGGGTAAACGTCACTCACCCGCACAATCAAATCGGTATCGCGGGCGGTCGAGGAGAGATAGATTTCCGCCTGAACGCGTCCCGTCCACTCCACCGGTTCGACGAGAGGTTCTGTGGTAAAGGTTAACACGTCTGATTGTTGTTCGAACGGTCGCGCATCTTTCGCTCCGGGAAATGATCGTCCCGGAATCTGCATAGGATGGTAAGGATCACTTTCATACGAAGTGGCCCCTTTAGCAGAGGTCGATTGTTTCAGGTTCAGTTTCCCGTCAGCGTGCAGATAGTAGGGCGTCGAGTCGGTAGAGGGAGGAAAGGTTTTTGCCAAGCGCCAATTGTTACCAGGTGCATCCTTCTCCCCCACAGCTCCCATCACGTAATATCGAACAGTAGGTTCCTCTTCGGCAGCATTCTGCTCTCCCTTCAGATAATGATTGAACCAGAGGACCAGGTGTTCCTCGACCGGCCACGCCGCGTTTTCAGGATATTCGAGTTCGCCCACACGATTGCCTTTGTTCAACCGACCGTGCAACCATGGCCCAATCACAAGATGCTGGTGACCACGTGAATTTACTCCTCCTTTAGTATTCCGCCCCTGAAAACTGGCAATTGATCCCTGATTCATGAAATCATACCAACTCCCAATCGTGACACACGGAACATTCATCTTGTCAAAATGCAATGTGCAATCTTCCGCTTTCCAGTAGTCATCGTAGTGCGGATGCTTGAACCATTCCCGCAAGAGTTCTCGTTGGTCTTCCGGGTTCCGACAAATGGCTTCCATCGACTTGAAGCGCTCGGGACGCGTCGTCCCACCAATGCGATAGCCTTCGTGAAACAGACTGAGACCAGTATCGGTCATATACTGACAAACGAGACTCGGCGGTTGGGTCACGGCCAGATAATTCTGTGCATATCCGCCTTGAGAACTTCCAAACGTACCGACCTTGCCCGTGCTCCATGATTGTTTCGCCAACCATTCGCAACTGTCATAACCATCTTGCAGTTCCCCCCATTGCATCGCGCGATAGCCGACCCATTTCCCTTCGGATAGATGTGTTCCGCGATAATTGATGAGCGCCACGACAAAGCCATGTTTGGCGATTCGGGCGGCGGCTTCGCGGGTCGATTTTGCGCGCAAACCACCATAACGCTGCTCAAAGATGACCGGCCAGGGGCCGTCTCCAGTGGGAAAGTAAAGATACGCTGACAGCTTCATACCGTCTCGCATGGCCATCATCACGTGCTCTTCACGAACATCGCCGAGATTTGGTTCCTGTTGAGCGAGGAGAGGTTCTGAAAAGATCAAATTGAAATAACAAAGCCAGATCAATGGAGGAAGTAATCGGGACATCAGTTGCCTCAAAGACAGTAGGAAAGGAAGGAATACTCATTGCTCTCTTCTACTAGGCTCAACAGCGAATTGCCACTATTTCCTGAGATTGACCTCCCAGCGGCTCCAAGATTCTTCTTGATTCTCAGCATACCCGCAGGACACAATAGGCGACCACCTGCCTTTCACACACCCACCCGGAGTCACCATGTTTCGTTTGCATTTTCGCCTCATGCTTTGTTCGTTCGTTCTCAGTTTTTCACAGAGCACGGTCACCCGGGCAGAGGTTTACGAGCAAATGCCCGTAATCGCCGAATCGATCAGCGATGGCCCGGACTTGGAGCAACCGAAAGTGGCTCCTCTCTCGAAACTGTTGCAAGCCGGACCGAAATCTCAGTGGATTTGGGGTGCCGATAACAACACGACTTACACACTTTCTCAAACTTTCGAGACCAGTGCGAAACAGGCCCGCGTGATCGCCACCTGCGATAATGAAATGACTGTGTTCCTCAATGGTCAACAAATTGCCGCCAGTAGCAGTTGGGAAGTTCCCGTCGAAACCGACGTTTCAAATTTGCTGAACTCGGGACACAATATCATCACTGCCAAAGTGAAAAATGCAGGTGGTATTGCCGCGTTTTCTCTCAAGCTCGTTCTTGTTGATACAAACGGAAAACCTCAATACGTCGTCTCCGACAAAAACTGGACCGCCGCCAAAGGAGACCAGAAACCAGTTCCCGTGGCGATCCGTGGCAAGATGGGGGATGGACCGTGGGGGAACGTATTTGCCCAACAAGACACTGGTCGCGTTCCTCCAAACACGTTTCTCACGAAGCCCGGATTCCAGGTGGAAAAACTTTTCACCGTACCGAAAGACGAACTGGGCTCTTGGGTCTGCATCGCTCTCGATGAAAAAGGCCGCATCATCGCCAGCGATCAAGGGGGTAAAGGTCTCTACCGAGTCACTCCTGCGAAAGTCGGCAGCAACGAAACGACGAAAGTCGAGCCGCTCGACGTGAAGATGACGGGCTGTCAGGGGATGCTACACGCCTTCGGATCACTTTATTGCAGCGTGAATGGTGGTCCGGGCAGCGGTTTGTATCGACTCACCGATACGACGGGAGACGATCAGTACGATAAAGTCGAAAAACTGAAAGATTTCCGCGGTGGTGGAGAACACGGTCCGCATGCGTTGCGGTTATCACCCGATGGCAAATCAATCTACGTCATTGCCGGCAATCATACCGACCCGCCTTTCAAGTCGGGCGAAGATATTGAGAACTCAAACTACTCCAGCCGCATTCCGACCAATTGGGACGAAGATCTGCTTTTGCCCCGCCAATGGGACGCTCGCGGACACGCTCGGGGCAAACTGGCTCCCGGCGGTTGGATTGCCAAAACTGATCCCGAGGGAAAAACATGGGAGATCATCAGCATCGGCTATCGAAACCCCTACGACATGGATTTCAACGCCGATGGCGAACTATTCGCCTATGACGCCGACATGGAATGGGATTTCGGCTCACCGTGGTATCGACCGACGCGCGTTGTACACGCGACCTCGGGAAGTGAGTTTGGTTGGCGAAGCGGAACCGGTAAATGGCCCACTTATTACCCCGACACATTACCGCCCATTGTCAACATTGGTCCCGGTTCTCCGGTGGGCGTCACCTTCGGAACAGGCGCAAAGTTTCCGGCCAAGTATCAAAAGGCGTTGTACCTGTGCGATTGGACCTTCGGCACCATGTACGCGATTCATCTAAGTCCCGAAGGAGCCAGTTATTCCGGTATCAAAGAAGAATTTCTCTCTCGTAGTCCTCTGCCGCTCACCGATGTGCTGATCGGTAACGATGGTGCGATGTATTTCACCGTCGGAGGCCGGAACACCCAGTCCGAATTATTCCGAGTCACTTATGTTGGTGACGACTCAACAACTCCCCTGAATGGACATGACTCGCAACATGCGGAACTGCGAACACTCCGACAGAAAATCGAAGAGTATCAAGATCCCCGTTACATGAGCGAACGACCGATGACAGCCGTTCAGTTTTTGATGAGTCATCTGGACCACGTAGACCGTCATATTCGCTATGCGGCTATGACCGCATTGACGAGTCGACAGACCGGCATCAAGAAAGAAACTGTCTATGGAGAGCTAAATATTGACCAACGGATACTCGCCACCATCGCACTCACTCGTAACAGTGATGTCAAAACCACTTTCGATTTTCTGCTCGACACATTTCGCGAAATTAACTTTGGTGCTATTTCCGAACGACAACAGATTGACTATCTACGTGCTCTCAGCTTGGTAATCACACGCAAGGCTGAACTCTCGGAGGACGTTCATCAGAAACTTCTCAACAAACTCGATCCGTATTACCCGACAAAATCAGAAAACGTCAATCGTGAGTTGGTCCAGATGCTCGTCTACCTCGACTCGCCAACCATCGTCGGTAAAGCGATGAACATCATGCGTGAGCCTTCTATCAACGAGCCACCTGATCTGGGTGACCTGTTGACTCGCAACAAAGGTTACGGCGGCACAATTAGGCAGGTCAATGAAAATCACCCTGACCTTCGGCAATACCATCTGGCGTTTGTCCTGCGTAATGCCACCAAAGGCTGGAGTTCTCAGGACTTGGTTGATTATTTCGACTGGTTCAATCGCGCGCGGACATGGTCGGGGGGAGCCAGCTATCAGGGATTCCTCGAAAACATCAGTAACGAAGCTTATGCCAACATCAACGAACAACAGCGACTTGCCGTCGAGGCGGCCGGTGTGCGGAAACCATTCACATTGCCCGAACTGCCGAAACCGAAAGGCCCCGGACGTCAGTGGTCACTCGGGGATCTCGTCTCTCTGGAACAAAAACTGAAAGGTCGCAACTTCGAGCATGGCCAGAAGATGTTCGCTGCGACACGCTGCGTGATCTGTCACCGTTTTGCCGGTGAAGGGGGCGCAACGGGCCCCGACCTCACACAATTAGCAAGGCGTTTCAATCTGAAAGACCTGAGCGAAGCCATCGTGGAGCCGAGTAAGGTCATTTCGGACCAATACCTCGGTTCCAGCGTGGTGACGACGGACGGAGATGTCTACAACGGCCGCATCATCAACGAAACCAAGACAAGCATTACCATTCTGACCGACCCGGAAGACTCGACTAAAGTCGTGGAAGTCCCCCGTCAAAAAATCGAAGAAATGGTGCCGTCCAAAGTCTCCATCATGCCGGCTGACTTGCTGAAACCTTTGAATGAAGAGGAAGTGCTCGACCTGCTGGCATACCTGTTGTCCCGTGGCGACAAAGGCCACCCGATGTTCAAGAAGTAATCGAGTCAAGGGATGGTACGGTGGTCTCTGATTCTCGTTCAACTCGTTCTGCTTGCTTCCCAATATTTCGAAGCATACCTGCGAAGACAAATTGATGCACAATATAAAGCGAATACCAATAGCAAAGACCAAATAAGCCGACCGGATCGAATAATGCCGTTTGGCGAATTGAACAACGGGGAGAGCCATTGGAAGTTTCGGTCTCGCACACTTCAAATTCCAACCAAGCTCGTCCGGGGACTTTCATTTCAGCCCTCAATCGTAAGAAATGATCGGGTTCATAAACTTCGACTCTCCAGAAATCGACGGTATCACCAACGTAGGGGATCTCCGGGTCACGCCTTCCTCGTCGCACGCCGACTCCCCCCATCAACAGATCCAGAAAACCTCTCAGCCCCCACAACCAATCGCCGTAGTACCACCCTTTCTCACCGCCAATCTGCCTGATGGGAGTCATCGCAGAGTGAGGCGATGCTGCAACTTCGATTGTTCGGGAATCAACAACGCGGGATAAAAATCGCTGTCCTCCCCAAGAGGGAATTTCTCCACCGGATGAGATGGAATCAGACCAGCGTGTTTCCGCAAATCGCAGGTCTTCGTTGACCAACGCCCGCGCGATGGCTTCCTGTAACCCGCGTGGAGTCACTGAAAAGAGGTCTTTCCCAGATTCGTCAGTTACGATGGTTGGTGATTTCAAGCTATCAACCAATTTACGACCAATTCTCGCATAGACGGGAGTCACAAGCCCCAGCCACAAACTGGAAAGTCGGGGCGTCAACACGGGAACAGGAATCATCCAGCGCTTGAGACCGCGCTGTCGAGCATATTCTTGCATGATGTTGCCGTAAGAACAGCGATCAGGACCGCCGATCTCAATAAAACGAGATTCCTTGACATCGACCGTTAACGCTTCTTCGAGATAGGCGAGTATATCTTCGACAGCAATTGGTTGAGTCTTCACGCGTACCCATTTGGGACAGATCATAACCGGCAGTCGCTCCACCAAAGCTCGAATCAATTCAAAGGAGAGTGAACCAGATCCGATGACGATCGCAGCTCGAAATTCGATCACAGTCGCTTGGGATTGCCTGAGAATGTCTCCCGTTTCTTGTCGACTACGTAGGTGCTTGGAGAGTGTATGATCAGCGTCACCAAGTCCACCAAGATACACAATTCGTTTGACACCTGCTTTGTCAGCGGCGCAGACAAAATTTTCAGCCGCTTTTCGATCAAGATCCTCAAAATCTTTGTTGGTTCCCATCGAATGGACAAAGTAATAAGCGGTCGTCACATCTTTCAGAGCCGCTTCCAAGGAATTCGTATCCAGTAGATCACCTTGCACAACCTCAACAGTTTCATCAATTTGATTCGCCAGATGCTTGGGGTTTCTGGCCAGACAGCGCAGCCGCAGATCGTCTCGATTTCTGAGATTCGACAATAATCGCCCGCCTATATAACCAGTGGCACCGGTTAATAGAATCAGAGGACGAGATGTCTCTGCGGAGGGCTTCATAGATTCTTTCTCAAGCGATACATAGCCATCATGCCCCGAATGAAAATCGTTGGTATCCCTTCACAGTCACTCCAAGTCGGCGACCTGAAGCTTTTAAAATTGTACGAGTCTGTCGTAGTTCTCTCCAGCCAACTCGACCATTACGTAAGCTTTTTAGAAATTTGAGCAGACTCCTCCAACTCGAAAAGACCAATTCATATGTCTTTCCCTGACCGCGTAAATGAAACGTCTGGCCCTGGTGAGACACTTCCAGGTCGAGATCAATTTCCAGAGCACAAAGTCTCTCAACGGCTTTAAAATCACTCATCCAGACACGCCATTGCGGGTGGTGATTTTCAGTTTTCCTTTCAACTTCCAGGGCGCATGTGCCGCAGAATCTTTGGCAGCAGACGGAATATTGACTTCGAAGTGATCGAAATCATAAACAATTTCCGCATTTCGCTCGTTCAAGCGATCATACAAACCAATGGCCAAATCAGGCCAGCTTTTCGTTTCTTCAACAGTCGACATTGCTTAGCTCCTCAAAGTAAAAGTGATGTTCTCTTATTTCTAGGAGGACTTCTCGATTTGTCGAATCGCTTCTTCAAGAATCTCGGAGTCGAAGTCCCAATCTTCTGTTAAACTACGTATTCCAGTTTGAGGGTAATTTCATTGGAGATTAAGTCTTATGTGGCGAGTTATTTTATCACTCTTGCTTTTTCTGAGCACTCAATCATCGAGTGTCGTTGCCAGTGAACTTCGCGGTGGGGCGGCGGCAATCGATATCACCCCGCTAAAACTTCCCGTATCGATGACGGGGGGATTTCAGGACCGTCAGGCCAAAGATGCTCACGACCGCTTGCACGCACGTTGCATCGTTCTCGATGATGGAAAAACAAAAATTGCCATGGTCGTTTGTGACAGTTGTCTGATCACACGGAATATCTACGATGCGGCCAAGCGGGAGGCTTCGAGAAAAACCGGCATTCCCATACATCGTATGCTGACCTCGGCGACTCACACGCACACCGCCCCCACTGCGGCACCTCTCGCGCAATGTCATCCCGATCCCGCATACATCAAACAGCTCACTCGTCAGATTTCGCAATCGATTGTTGCCGCAGACAAGAACCTGCAAAAAATTGAATTGGGATGGAAAGTCGCATTCCTTCCCGAAGAAGTCTCGAACCGCCGTTGGTTTGTCAAAGAGTCCGCGATGGTTGCCAATCCGTTCGGCGGGACCGAAGATTTAGTCCGCACAAATCCCCCGCGTGGTATCGATGTGCTCCTCAAGCCGGCTGGTCCTGTCGATCCCGAAATCACCTTTCTGTCACTCAGAAATCAACAGCAAAAATCAGTCGCAATGTTTGCCAATTATGGTTTGCATTATGTAGGAGGAATACCATCGGACCAGCTCTCCGCAGATTACTTCGGAGAGTTCGCTCGGCAAATACAATCTCATTTGCAAGCAGAGGCTTCCTTTGTCGGCATGATGTCGAATGGTGCCAGCGGCGACGTGAATAATTATCAGTTTCGTGAACCGAGAGAATCAAAGCCAAAGTTTATACGTGTGCAAGAAGTGGCCTCTGCCGTGGTGAAAAAGTTCGCGACGGTCGAGGACGATATTTCTTATCGAAGCGACATGAAAATACAAATGATCGAACAGGAATTGACGCTCGGTATCCGACAACCCGGTGCGAATGAGTTGAAGCGCGCGAAAGAACTCCTCAAGCAAGCCGCCGACCCCAATCGACTCACGATCAACGAAGTTTACGCCCAAGAATCTGTTCGTTTGTCGGAGGCGAAGCCGACCGTGACACTTAAACTTCAAACAATCATTTTGGGAGATCTGGCCATTGTGACGATACCGTGTGAAGTTTTTGCCGACATCGGGCGAGAGATCAAGCAGAAATCGCCGTTTCGCCATACCATGGTGGTTGCTTTAGCGAATGGCTACAACGGATACCTGCCCACACCGAAGCAGCACGCCTTGGGAGGATACGAAACCTGGCGGTCGGGATGGAGTTATCTGGAAACCGAGGCTTCAGTCAAGATCACAGAGACCCTTCTGAAGATGTTGAACGATCAGAAGTGATCAACAATTCTTGTGTGACGCTTTCGATCTCTCATTCTCTGAATGTTGAAAGCTCGGACTTTCATTCACCAATCTGCAAACAGAGGATTCGTCCCCGTACATCTTTGCAGAGAATGTATCCATGACTGATCACCACTTGTGACCAGATATCATCCTGCGTGAGCGTCTTCTGCAATGCCAGTTCCCGATACTCGGTTTGTTGATGACCGACTGTATCGATCAATCGTAACTTCCCACGATTACCGAGCACAACGAGCCTGTCATCTTGTGTCAACGTACAAAAACCGCCGTAATTGAAACCGGCCCCTTTCCAGATGGTTTCTCCGGTTTTGAAATCAAGACAATACAGTTCCGGCCCAGCAATATAGATGCGATTGTTCGCAATGATCGGACTACAAAGATGTGAACTGACCGGTTGCTCCCAAACTTTTTCGATTCCTTTCAGTGTCACTCGGACTTGATGCATGGTCGGGTTGGCTCGCTTACCAAAACTATGCCACGAACTGATAAGAACTTTATCATCTTGCACAGTCGGTGTCAGTAAATTGTTGGCATAGGCGGATGGCCAAGCGTACGTGCCGACCGTTTCTCCTTCGTGATCGGCATCTAATCGCATCACCAGAAACTCTTGAAAGGTCAGAATGCCCAAGCACGGTTTACCTTCCACATTCATAATGACGATGCCACCACTATGACCGGCATCGTCTTTGTGCTGAGAGGCCCAGACTTGCTTCCCGGTGCGTTTATCAAACGCGCAAACGGTCCCCGCATTTCCTCCCGTTTCCACCAGTAACCAGTTTTGATAAACACGAGGGGCACAGATATACCCATAATCGCGACGATTGCGATGCCGTTCCCCTTCTCCCGGACGCTGCTCCATTTTGTAGATGTCATAGAGATTCTTTCTCCAGACTTCTGCTCCAGCGTTTGCCGTATCCCAGCAAGCGAGTTCGCCGTCGCAACCAAGCGTATAAACGTATTTCGTCTCTTCATCGAACTCGGGTGACGCGGTCGTCCCGAAATAAAGCCCTTTGTCTCCGACGGCATGCCGGCCATATCGAGGGGCGGCGTACGATTGTGACCAAATTGGTTTCCCTGTCTTCAGATCGAAGGCTCTGACAAATTCCTGTCCGTCAACATACCCCATCGTGATTACATGATTGCCGACAACAATTGGCGAAGTCGAGCCCTCACCCACCTCGATTTCCCACGCTTCTGTCAGCGGCCACTTCGTCCCCGTCCAACCGGATTTTTCAGAGATATGATCGTCTCGATTCTGTCCACGCCAATGGTTCCAATCTTCGGCAAATGTGCTCAGTGAGGTGATGAAAAACAAGAGAAAGGTCAAGCCGAACAATGGTAAGGGATTCATGATGGAAACTTTCGAGAATGAGGCTGATATCGACATGGTATCTGTTAAAAATCAGCCACGACACTCTCTTTTTATGAATTGTGATTCTCATCCTCTTTTCATTAAACTAACGGCATGAAAAAACTTCTGCTTTATCCCGCTGTTGAAGAGTTTCGTCTCAAAAGTATTTGTGAGGCTGCCGGCGACATGCTGGTCGTAAATACAGAAGATGGCGAACTCGCTCTTGTTGAGATTGTCGATGCGACCGCCTTTTTTGGAAAGATGACACCCGAGTTACTGGCGGCAGCGCAACGGCTCGAATGGGTCCAATCACCCACTGCGAGCCTCGAACATTATCTGTTTCCTGAATTGATCACGCACCCGTGCCAATTGAGCAACATGCGTGGTCTCTTCAACGATGTGATTGCTGACCACGTGTTTGTTTACATTTTAATGTTTGCCCGCAATTTGCATCGTTATCTACGACATCAAATTGAACACAAATGGGAACCGATTGGTAATGAGACGAGCCGTCAAAGTTTTTCGACCGGGCCAGGATTCGCAAGTGGTATCGACCTCAGACATTTGCACCTTTCCGACTGCACATTGGGAGTCGTAGGCGTGGGCAGTATCGGGGCCGAGATTTGTCGTCGCGGTAAAGCATTCGGCATGAAAGTTTGTGGCATCGACGCAAAGGAATCCACAGTACCAGACATTGGTTTGAAATTGTGGGAACCGGAACGTCTCAATGATTTGCTGGCTATCAGCGATTTCGTGGTGATTGCTGCACCCCACACACCCAAGACCGAAAAACTATTCGGACGAGAACAGTTTCAGACAATGAAACAGTCGGCCTATTTGATTAACATTGGGCGTGGAATCATCGTCGATTTGGCCGATCTGACGATGGCTCTTGAACAGAACGTAATCGCGGGGGCGGGTTTGGATGTTTTTGAGACTGAGCCATTGCCCGGAGACCACGCATTATGGGGAATGGAGAATGTCATTCTGACTCCACACATCGCAGCCGCTTCACCTCGGGTCAGTGAACGCCATCTGGAAACGCTGTTAGAGAATATCCGTCGGTATGTCGCGGGAAAAGAATTGCTAACCCTCGTTGATAAAGAAAAATGGTATTGAAGATCGCTGATCAACCCAACTGATTATGAGAAGATCTCTTTGACGACTCGGACTTTTTCCACGCCGGTAATGCGTTCCTTGAATCCATGTGATTCATAGTAGAGATGTTCGTTGTCCATGCCCAGCAAATGCAAAATGGTGGCATGCCAATCAGCGACACTTACCCGATTTTCGGCAGCCCGCCAACCGATCTCATCGGTTGATCCGTAAATGGTTCCTCCTTTGATACCCGCCCCGGCGAACCAAACAGAAAAGCCAGCCGGCCCATGATCGCGACCTGATTTTTTGGGATCATCGCCACGTAACTGCGCGATGGGTAAGCGACCAAATTCACCACCCCAAACGACGAGCACGTCATCCATCAATCCGCGTTGTTTCAGGTCAGCCAGTAACCCGGCGACGGGTTTATCAGTTTGCTTGCAGATGTTGGGCAGCGACGTACCAATGTTACTATGATTGTCCCAGCCTTGTCCGGGTGGATGGACCTGAATAAATCGAACGCCACTTTCTACCAATCGACGAGCGAGCAAACATTGACGACCAAAATTGTCAGTCTCCTTTTCATCAATCCCATAGTTGCTCAATGTTTCTTCGGTCTCTGTGGAAAGGTCGAGAGCTTCATTCGCAGAGACCTGCATACGGGCGGCTAATTCGTAACTCGCGATACGAGCATCCAATTGCAAATGACCGGCACGTTTTGATTGATGGATACGATCAAGGCGACCCAGCAAATCTCGACTGAGGTCAACGACGGCATCTGGTTCTTCCGTTTCCGATTGGAGATTCAGGATCGGCGTTCCTTTCGCGCGAATTCTTGTCCCCTGATAAAGTGGAGGTAGGTAACCGGGTTGCCAATTTTGCACGGTGTTGACTGGCAAACGTCCATCAGGATTCGCAAGAACGACATACGCGGGGAGATTCTGATTTTCGCTGCCCAAGCCGTAAACGGTCCACGCTCCGAGTGTCGGCAAGCCGGGCATCGTTTTGCCCGATTGAATTTTGTAAATCGCCGGTTCGTGATTCTGATGTGTATTGTACATCGATCGCACCAAGGCGATGTCATCGACATGTTTAGTCAGGTGAGGCATCAGTTCTGAAACCCACATGCCACATTCACCGTGTTGAGCAAACTCAAATGGTGACCGCATCAACCCTCCTGCGGAATCAGGAGACGATAAATCTTTGGCAATCTCTTTCAAGATCGATTTGCCATGATTTTTTTCGAGTTCCGGCTTGTAGTCAAACAAATCGACTTGTGAGGGTCCCCCCTGCATCATCAATTGAATGACGGCTTTCGCCCGCGGTTTGAAGTGTGGCTGCTTGGGGAGCAGATTATGAGCGCGAGACTTGTGCAGTTCATGCCCTTCGGCAGCGAGCAAATCGGAAGACTGGTAGAGGTCATTGCTGAACAGCGATGCCAGCGCGATGCCTTGCAGGCCGTTCGTGACGCTACCCATAAATGATCGTCGAGAATGATTCATAACATCACTTATTCGCAAAGGTTAATCGACAAACAAAAATTCCGCAGAATTCAATATGACATGACAGAAATTCGCCAGCGCCCGTGATTCGGGAGATTGGTCAGACTGTTGCTCCGATTCGACACTTTTCCACTTATGAGTGAGCAGGTCGAGAGTCTCGTGTGACAGGGTTTGTTCTTCCTGATTGGGATCACGACTGAAAGCAATTCGATAGGCACGTTTGATCTGTTGGTCTCGATTGTCGGGGACATCCTGCTCGATTCGGTCAGCAAATGCGATGGATAGTTCTCGAATCAAACTATTGTTGAGTAAGTGTAATGCCTGTGGAGCGACCATTGAATTTGGCCGTTCGGTACAGTTGGGGCTCATCTGAGGCAGGTCAAAGTTTTCTAAAATGGTGGGGATTTCTTTGCGACGTTGACGAATATAGATAGATCGCCTCCAGCCTTGCGCAGTTTTTTCGGCAGTCACCAAACCATCCTTACGGACATCCACGCCGACCGGTTCCCCAAATTGGGTTGAGTCGAGCTGTCCAGCAACTGCCAGTAAGCTGTCTCGTACTGATTCGGCCCGGATTCGCTTGAGAGGCATCCGCGAAAAGAGAGCATTCGCTGGATCTTTTCCCAACAGAGACTCATCGATCTGGGAAGTTTGTCGGTAGGCAGCTGACAGCATGATCTGTTTGTGCAACCATTTGAAACTCCAACCGTTTTCGACGAACGAAACGGCCAGCCAGTCCAATAATTCGGGATGAGTTGGTGGAACGCCGCTGTTGCCAAAATTGGAGAGCGATTCGACAATTCCACGTCCGAAATGATGCTGCCAGATACGATTCACGATGACACGTGAGGTCAATGGATGATCGGGGCTGGTCAGCCAGTTGACAAATGCGAATCGACGCCCCGTGGAACCATCGCGCAAGGGTTGCAGTTGGAAAGGAGTTTTTCCGTCAGTCAGAACAGACAGAACTCCGGGACCAACCAGCTCGCCGGGATTATTAAACTCGCCTCGTCGGAAGACCCAGGTTGGTGAAGGCTCTCCTCGGTCCCACAAGGCACGAATCATAGGCTGGTTTGGAAGCTTATTTTGCAGGGATTTGATTTGTTTATCAGTTTGCGTTTGCAGCTTGGCCAAGTCAGCGTGCTGCTTGGTGAGTTCTTTGTCTGAGATAGTCAGCTTCGATTCATATTCTTTCGCCAGCTCCTGCTGTTCGGTGGTTCTTTTTTTGTCGCTCACTTTCAGCAATTGCTGAACCTCTTCTCGCACCTCTTCTGGAATCTCTGTCAGTTTTTGATCAATGAATTTCTGACGCCGAGTTGTGAATTGCTTGTTGAGTTTCGTTTTTAGCGTGTTGATCTGCTGATCGATGTTCTCTTTTTCGATCTGCCATGTTTGTTCGAGATCAGCCGTCACATAGGGCAAAAACCTTCGCGTGGGATTCTTTTGCTTCGATTGATTCGCCACCGAAGTCGGTTTCAGCCAATCATAAACGTCGTATGCTCCCTGGAAAGTGGCCACCAAGCGAAAGTAATCACGGTGAGGAATGGGATCGTATTTATGCGAGTGACATTGCGCACATCGCAGCGTTAAACCGAGCACTGAAGAACCGAGTACATCAATCTCATCCGAAACCACTTCGAAGCGTTCTTCGACGGTATCGACAATGTCTGAACCCGTGCCATCGGGGGCTTGCCTCAGAAAACCAGTCGCAACCAGAGCGTCCATCATCTTGGGAGTGACTTCTTCCGCATTTTGAAAATCAAAAAGTTCATCGCCTGCAATTTGTTCTCGAAGAAATTGATCGTACGGTTTGTCTTCATTGAAGGCGCGAATCACATAGTCGCGATATCTCCAAGCATGTTTACGTATCGGGTCGGCGGAGCGTTTTCCTTCGGAGTCTGCGTATCCGGCCAGATCGAGCCACATTCGGCCTAAATGTTCGCCATAGTGTGTTGTTTCGAGATAATGATCGACCATCCGGCTATACCAATCGCTCGATTCGTCATTAAGGAAACGCTGAACGTCGTCCCATTCGGGAGGCAAACCGGTAAGATCAAACGCGACGCGACGAATCAATGTCAGTTTGGAAGCAGCTTGGGAGTAATTGAGCCCGTTGGCATTCAGTTTGCGCAATAGAAATGCATCAATGGGAGAATCACTTTTGATATCGGGAATATCCGCTTTCACGGGAGGTTGAAACGCCCAGAATTTTCGATCCGCATCCGTCACCACAGGATCAGGTTCGGTGGTCTGAACATTGGGCTTGATGTCATAGGCTTTCGCTCCTTGTTTGACCCATTTTGTGAGCAACTCCACTTCAGACGATTCCATTGGTCGGACACCTGCACGAATAATCTGTTTCGGTGGCGGCATGTCGCGAGAAAGTACCTTCTTTAATAACAGGCTTTCCTCTGGCTTGCCGGGAATAACCGCAGGACCCGACTTTCCTCCTTTGAGCATTGAAGAAACAGTCCGTAAATCGAGATCACCTTCCTGTTTGTGCCTGCCGTGACAAACCACACAACGTGAAAACAGAAACGGCAACACATCATGCTGTGTTACTTGAATTTCCGTTGGGCCTTTCGCAGGAGAACCGTTAGAGATCCATGCTTTGATCAGCGTCAGTTCGGATTCAGACAGTTGTGGTTCGTCTTCAGGAGGCATGCCACCCCCGTCGATCATAATCCACAACATGCTATCATCGACCGTTTCCGCCAACGCAGACTCACCCGATTCACCTCCTCGTTTGAGTCCCAACATTGTGGACAGATCGAGTCCACCTTTTTTGGACTCAGCATCGTGACATTGGCCACACTTCTTCATCAGAACCGGTTGGATGTCATCCTCAAAGAGCGGTTTTGAGGATTCGGCAAATAGACATTGGCCACAGAAGAGAATCAGAAGAACCAGAGATGTTTGTAGAATGGATTTCATACAGAACGATTTTCTATCAGACCTCAGCTAAAGTGCCTGTGCTGCCGCCGAAGGTGTCTGTCTCGACACCCAGCTTCTGCAGGATCGTGACGTAAAGTTTGGAGAGGTCTTCTTCTTCGTAATTCATCTCTGACCGATAAGCTCGATCATCCTGCGGTAATTTGTCGGGCGACTCTTCGCCATACCGCAGGAACTGACCATGCTTGAATCCCAGTTTCTTGCCACCAATCAGCAAGAGCGGATAGTTACGTGAGAGGTGAAAGGAACTCGACGCCGAACCGAAGAATAACACCGTATGATCCAACATGTTACCAGCACCGGCAGGTTCAGGTGTCTCTTTCAGCCGTTGCGCGAAACGTCCCAACTCTTCACTAATAAACTGGCAATACGTCCCAAAGTTCTTCCAGCCGTCTGGCTTTTTCGTTTCATGAGAAAGTTGATGAGTCAAATTGAAGCCCACCGCACGGGCGAGATAATCGCTCATTCCGACGCCGTTTTCTCGACCAATTTGATAGGTCGCAACACGTGTTGAATCCGTTTTGAATGCCAGGTAGATCAATTCGTACATGGTTTGTAGATAGAGTCTTGGATCATTGGGGGTGATATCCAGTTTCAGGTGATCGACATCAACTTGAGGAAGAGGAATATCCATCCATCGCTTCGCCTTGGCGACTCGGATTTCTGTATCGCGAACCGATTGAAGATATTCGTCTAACGATTTTTGATCATTCGTCGATAACTGTTTCTGCAAAGACCGAGCATCGGCCATCAGGTCATCGAGCACACTTTGACTCATCGCAAGTCGGCGTTTGGCCTCTGCATCACTTTTCACAAACAACATGTCGAAGATACGTTTCGGTCGATGTTCGGCAGGAATCGCTCGGCCGTTCTGATTGAAAGACATCGTTTGCGTACCGCGCGGAGAACCGGTCCCACCATCGGTCGACATCACCAACGAAGAAAACCGCGTCTCGTCGCCGACCTGTGCGGCAAATTTTTGGTCGAGTGAGATCGTGTTTTTGTAATCCCCAAAACCTCCCGTGTCGGCACCCGTTAAGAACTGGTCGGCATTCGAATGACCGTGAACATTTCGGACGTCGGGATGAGACAAACCACCGAGAACAGTCGTATCGTTCCGCAAAGGCTCTAAAGGGTCCAGGCATTTGGTGAAGGTGAAATCCTTGCCGCGACCATGAGGAAACCAGTTCCAGTCTTGATGTCCGGGGTCATCGACGTGAGGCATGGGAACGCCGTCAGGTAGATAAAAACATGCCAGTCGCTTTTTGACATCTTGCTCGGCAGCGTTTGCAATATTTGAAAACGATTCAAACGCCGGAAGTGCGAGGGCAAAGCCTCCTACTCCGCGAAGAAACCTTCTACGATTTAAGGATGACAGAGTCATATTCATAACAAAGGCGTCCTGTGTTCTGTTATTTGGAAAGGAACAATTCACTCGTCACAATCAATCTGATCAGCGTTTTCAAGCCATCGTTCTGTTTTCGTAATTGTGCCGTGATATCATCAATATCGGAACGATCCGCGAATGAGAGTGGTCGTCCCAACGCAAATGAAGTTAATTTGTGAACGAGCGCTCGGGCAAATTGGTCCTGACGATTCTTTAACAGGAATCGTTTCAACCCATCCATACCGTCCAGTTCCTGCTGATTGAACAACAGACTCGACGCATCAACCGGCTGATCTTTGATTTTATCACGCCACGTTCCGATTGCATCAAAATTCTCAAATGCGATGCCCCACGGGTCGATTCGTGCGTGACACGAAAAGCACGCGGGATCGCTACGGTGATCTTCCATTCGTTCTTTGAGTGTCATCTTCAGAATTTCCGGGTCTGCGAGGTCAATCTCGGGAACCGCCGGAGGTGGGGGAGGTGGAGGATCATTGAGCAAGCTTTCTAACAACCAGATGCCCCGTTTCAGAGGATGGGAATCTTTGCCGTCAGAATTCATGGCCAGAAGTCCAGCCTGTGTCAATAAGCCACCTCGCTCGGACTCCGAATTCAACATCACCTTGCGGAAATGATTTCCATGAACTTCGCTCAATCGGTAATGCTGGGCAAGCCGCTGATTAACCATCACATAGTCGGCATGAATGAAATCCATGATACTTTGGTTGCTCTCAAGTATCTCCTGGAAGAAAGCGATGGGTTCTTCCTGCATTGATTCTTTGAGCTCTGGCGTGAACTGACGATAAACCTTTTGATCGACTTTGAGATAGTCGAGCAATTGCATTCCCAACCACTGCCGCACAAATTGTCGCGAGAATCGTCTCGCACGCGGGTGTTCCAGCATCCGTTCGGTTTGAGCCATCAACACATCGTGTTTGCTGAGTTGTCCTTGCTTGGCCAAATCTAACAACGCCTGATCGGGGGTGCTGCACCACAGGAACATCGTCAGTCGCGTCGCTAACTCAAAATCGTTCAGCCGCGTTGCTGCTTCATTTTCGGAGGTTTCATCGGCTTGGACGAGATAGAGAAATTTGGGAGACGAAAGCACCGCCGCCAGAACTTCGATCATCGTTTCCTGAAAGCTGTCAAAGCCGGGACGCAGTTGCATGAAAAGCTGAATTTTCTGAGCGACTTCCTCGTCCGTGACAGGCCGTCGCCAGGCGCGGGACATAAAGTGATCAAGCACTTCAGCAGCGTAGACTTTTTCATTCTCTCTGTTTTGACTGTCAATAAAAATCCGCGTATGCGATTCAGGAGGCCATTGTTTGTAATAGGGGGCGATGACTTCCAGATACTCAATCCTAATATTGGCTCGTTCTTGTAATGAAGAGTCTTGGTGGGCGTTCTCTAAAATGAAATATTCCGTTGGGTTGGGATATCCTCCTACTTCATATTCAGTCCGAAAAGGATTGCGAAGCACTTCACTCAAAGGAACTTCCCACTCATACCAATCTGGACTGTCGGGTTCTGCCCTGACGGCTTGATCGCCGGGACCGAGACGCTCAGAGGCATGAGAGTTATTGCTGGCCTGTTGGCCGTACAACAGCCGCAATGTGGGAAAGCTGGCTTCATTGGGAACCGCTTTCGATGCGCGAACCCGTACCAGAGCAGTGCCACTCGGAGGCAGGAAATTTCCGACATCGATTTTCTGTTGTTTCCCCGCAGGCAGATTCAACTCGTACAAAAATTCCGCAGGGAGTTCTGGTCGAGTTTTCTGCGGAAAGAACGTGTACTTGCCATTGCGATAGTTATAACGCCCATCAACACCTTCTCCGGTCTCTCGATTCAGAAAGTGTGCGTTCCGAGAATTGAACTTGTCACTCTTGTTCAACTTCTTCATCAACTCGAATCCAGCCTGCATTGTGATGCCGTAATAGATCGGCTCTGGTTGATCTCCTGTCACTGTTGCCTTTTGTAACGCCGTCCGCGCAATAGAGCGGTAAGTTTCAAATTGCTGAGCAGAAATATGCAGCATCTCGGAACTGTTCTGAAAGCCGTCTTCGGAAAATGTTTCGGGAGGAAGATTCTTCGCAAAATCGTATGGCAGACCAAGTAGGTCCTGTAACGCGTAGTTGTATTCGTAGCGCGTCATGCGACGGAAGGAAGAATGATTCTCATCATTGCGCCGAATCTGCGAAGCGATCTGAATTTCTGAGGAGAGCCAATCGATCATTTTGGCTCGATTGTCATCCGTGAGTTCGGCTTCCTCTGCGGGTGGCATCTCCCCGTTACTTAAGACTCTGGAAACTTCCAACCACCAACTGAGATCTTCCCCCTTCACCAAATCGGGGTTGAGTGTATCGACGCGAAACTCGCCCTCTTGCAAATCAGCGCCATGGCATTGCGCACAAGAAGCTTTGAGCACGGGGGCAATCTCTTTGCGAAACTGATCAAGCTGCTGAGTTGGGATCGCATCACTGTGGTTTGTTTTGTGATCTCGCAGCAACGCGGACTTCAAACGCCCAGCGGCTCGGACTTCTTTCAGAGAGGGGATTGGCTTCTGCGCACAAAGAACGCCCACGAATGTCAGAAGAAATACAGAGAGAAGTGGGAAGGTCAATTTCATGATTGGTTGGCGACAATATGACCGCACGGATTTGTCATCATACGTGGGTAACAGGAAGGCAGGTTCAACGCGAGGAAAGGTGATTCAGGATCTCTCCGCGAGACACCAAATCAGGAGGTACTGATATTAAAACAGATCTGGCGAAAGTCTGTCAAAGTGATTTCGTCACAAACGGTCACAAGCGTCCGAGATATCGGCGTTTTCATGCAGAATCCGCATGATCGCTCTGATTCGAAATAGATGTGCAAGAATCATGTCTAACAGCTAGACTGTATCAACAGATCGTTGGAGTTTTATCCTTTCGCGGGTGAGCGATTCTTCATCCCACGAGAACATCCAGAAAACCAACACAGAATAAGCCGACCGAAATGACCGCGTTGATGCGGAAGAACGCGAGATTCACGCGGCTGAGATCATCGGCGCGGACAATCGAATGTTCGTAGATCAGCAGAAGAGACACAATGCTGATGCCAGCCAGAAAGACCCACCCCAATTCCCCAAAATGCCATAAGGCAAACAGACAGCCGATGGTGATCAAGTGGCTGACAAACGCGATCCGTAATGCCGTTCTGTTTCCAAATCGAGAGGGGATTGATTTAAGTCCTATTTGTCTGTCGTAGTCACTGTCCTGACAGGCATAAATAATGTCGAAGCCACCGACCCAGAAGAAGATGACGGCGGCTAACAGAAAAGGCGTCAGAGTAAGACTATCGGTAATGGCCAGCCAGGCAGCAATGGGCGACATCATCAACGCAGCAGACAACCAGTAATGGCACAACGACGTGAACCGTTTGGCCAGCGAGTATCCCAACAAAAAAAGTAACACGGGAACCGCCAGAATGATGGGCCACGTTTTCGGCAAAAAGATAAGCGTCGATGCGATGAATCCGACACATGAGAGTAAGGTGAACAGCGTGACCGTTTTGACGGACATTAAACCCGCTGGCAAATGACGACCGGCGGTGCGTGGGTTATCGGCATCAATTTTTCGGTCCACAAGTCGATTAAACGCCATTGCTGCGGAGCGTGCAAACACCATACAGAGTAAGATGCCAACCAAATCCTGCCAGAGAAAATTAGTTGTTCTCCAAGCGAGAACTGCAGAGAGTAGCGCAAATGGTAACGCAAACAGCGTATGGCTGAAGCGGATGAGAGATAGAAATTGTTGAAATTGCTTCCACATGAGATATTCTTGACTGAAATGCTGCTCTCGGCTTCTTCTATTCATGCTTTGGGGAAGAAGAGGCAACCATCTACGCTAAGTGCGAGCTTTAACAACAAACTGCATCTCTTATAGTAGTTTAACCGCACCACGTTCAAGAAGCCGTCACCGCAAGTATTGTCTAAGAGTTTTTCGATAAAGTGCCTACTCGACAACCTTTGCAATCTTGCCGAAATCACCTTTCAGTGATTGATACAGATCGCCATAGATCGGGTAATGTTTATTGTAGGTTTTCTTCGTTTTTGAAATCGGTTTGGTCTCGGTGACCGTTTCAATTGTCGCGGTGCAGGCTTCCACGACATCATTATAGGCACCCGTTCCTGCAGCGGCGAGAAGTGCAACTCCGAAGGCCGGGCCTTCTTCGGCATTGATGGTGACACATTTGTGCCCATAAATGTCGGCCTGCATCTGTCTCCAGAATTCCGAACGGGCTCCACCACCCGAAAGTCGAATCTCTTTGACGGGAACATCGAGCCCTTTAATGATCTCCAGCGAATCCCGCATTGCGTAAGTGGCACCTTCCATGACAGCACGTCCCATGTGTCCTTTGCCATGTCGAAGAGAGAGACCGACCCACGCTCCTCGCGCGTTCGGATCAGCATGAGGTGTTCGTTCGCCGGTCAGATACGGCAAGAAGTAGAGACCTTCCGAACCAGCAGGACAATCGGCGGCAGATTGAGTGATCAGTTCGTAAGGATCGACTTTCTGTTTCTTCGCCTGAGCAACTTCATCCTGACACAATTGATTGCGATACCATTGCAGTGAACCACCCGCCGACAGGACGACTCCCATGATGTGCCATTTGTCGCGGACCGCGTGACAGAAGGTATGCACTCGACCGCTGGGATCGTATTGAATCTCATCACTATGCGCGAAGACGACACCACTTGTCCCCATCGTGGCCGAGATAATTCCTTTTCTCACGATGCCGTTACCAATGGCCGATGCCGCTTGGTCTCCACCGCCACCAACAACGGGAGTTCCCGAATTCAATCCGAGCAGCTTGGCACTCTCGGTGGTCAATTCGCCCGAGACTTCTTCGGACTCGAACACTTTGGGAAGCAGGTCGCGAGAGAGATCGAGCTTGCCGAGTAACTTCTTGGACCAGTTCCGTTTTTTGACATTGAGTAACAATGTTCCCGAGGCATCGCTGACTTCCGTCGCGAATTCTCCCGTAAGCCGAAAGCGAACATAATCTTTCGGCAAGAGAACCTGCGTCGTCTTTTCAAAGTTTTTTGGTTCGTTGTTGCGCAACCAGAGAATCTTCGGAGCCGTGAATCCTGTGAGTGCAGGATTGGCGACCATCTGAATCAGTTTCTTGCGCCCGCCTGCGAGTTTTTCGATCTCGTCGCATTCTGCGGCGGTCCGTTGGTCGTTCCATAAGAGAGCAGGGCGGATGACTTCGTTCTTTTTATTGAGGAAGACCGAGCCGTGCATTTGACCGGAAAGCCCGATCCCTTTGACATCGTCGGGTTTGATCTTCCCGGCTTTCATGACAGCATTAATGCTATCGATGGTTGCCTTCCACCAATGATCGGGTTCCTGTTCCGACCAACCCGGCTTGGGGTTAGAGAGTGGGTACTCTTCGGTCGCCGATGCGAGAATCGTGCCGTCTTCCTGGATTGCAAGAGTTTTCGTTCCACTTGTGCCAATATCAACGCCGAGATAAACACCCATTGAAGTCGTCTCCTGCAAGTCAGTCGTGTGTGGGATCGCCTGACACACAGTGTAGCAACTGCGAGGTCGGGAATCACACAATCAAGCAGGGTGTGCGCATAAAAAAACCGGACAGCAATATTGCTGTCCGGTTGTGATATTCAAATGAGGTGCCGATTATTGTATGCAACCATCAGCCGGTGCGGCACACGTTTTTTCCTGCGGGCAACAACCCGGATCAACGGGAATTTTGCGGCAAACAGTGCGAGGCACGCAGCGAGTTTTCGTCACACACACTTCGCGACATACTTTCTTGCACACGGTTCTGAATTTCGTTTCGCAGACGGTGCGGCATTTGGTGTAAGGCACCATTCGTGTTTTGCACTCTTTGATGGTCTTACAGGTGGTGTAAGGAACTTTGACCGTCTTACACTCTTCAATCCATTTGCAAGTCGTGTAGGGAACTTTGACCGTCTTGCATTCTTCAATCCAGGTGCAGGTCGTTTTGGGAACTTTCTTCGTGCAACATTCCTCAACCCATTTGCAGGTTGTGTAGGGCACTTTCACAGTTTTGCATTCTTCGATCCATGTGCAACTTGTCTTAGGAACCTTCTTGGTGATCGTGCAAGGAACCTTACGGCAAACCGTGTAAGGAACTTTCTTGTGACAAACTTGCTGTTCGTAGCGAGTGCAACAAACCGTTTTCTTGACCACTTTAGGAACCCACACTTTGCGGCAAATCATTTTCGGTTGGGGAGCACAACAATCAGCAGCGACATGACCGGCGTCAGCACATTCTGTCGGTGCCGCACAGCCGGGATCGACCGCACAAGGTTCCATGACAGTTTTCCATTCACCGCAGCAGACATCAACCTCTTTGGTGTAATGCACCGGCTTGCATGTTGTGTAACACACATTTTTGTAGCAGGTTTCATATTGATTTTTGTAAGTGGTGCATGACACATCACAGTAGGTCGTTTTGTAGCAAGGGCGTTTGGTCTTCACGCACTTTTCTTTGTAGCAGGTCTGATAGACCGGTTTTTTGACGGTGTAACAGACATCCTTGTAGGTTGTCTTGTAACACGGCTTTTTCGTTTTCACACATTTTTCGCGATAGCAAGTCTGATAAACGGGGCGTTTTGTTTTGACACACTTTTCTTTGTAGCAGGTCTGATAGACTTTGCGTTTCGCGGTGTAAGTTTCAGGACGATAGCACGTCTCGTACACCTTTTTCTTACAACAGACAGGAACTTGTTCGTAGATGGTGTCGAACACCTTCTCTTTGCAAGTGTAGTGCTCGGTTTCCCAGACGGTCTCTTTGACAACTTTGTATTCAACACAACAGTCGCGAGCTTCGCAGAACAATCCGCAAGGCATGATCTCCTGGTCAGGGCAGTTATTGTAACTGGCCGCGCCGCAGTAACCGGCGTCTGCCTGTGACATCCCTAAAGAGGCCAGCAGAGTTAAAACAATTGTCATTCCAATAAGGCGATTCATAGCCAAGTTCCTCAGCTCTTCTGAGTCCATCGATGGTGTTGACCGATTCATGGCGGAATATCTCCACGTGTGTGGAGTCCCCGACATCATCTCTACTCGGCAGTCTGACACACTTATCTGTATTGATTCCGAAAAAAGAATGTCTTCGCCGAAATTCTCTCAAACCCCTGAGTGACAGGTACGGCACAACCGTTACACTCTTCCCAGTCTCAACTGTAAAATGCGAGAGGATTTACGGGTTACAAGTGATTTGCAACAAATAGGGCTTCCTCGAAACGGACACTGATTCTTGATACGCTTTGCCACATCGGCAAAGGTTGCCGGAGTCATTTATTTGATCAGCGCGCTGAGTATTTTCATCAGGACAACAATTATGAAATTCGCAATCTGTCAGGAACTCTACGAAGACTGGGCGTGGGAGCAACAGTGTCAATTTTCTGCGGAGTTGGGATACACCGGTCTGGAACTTGCCCCGTTCACTCTCGCAGAAAAGATCTCCGAGGTCTCGTCGGCAGAACGCCAACGCTTGCGATCGATTGCCGATGATCATGGTTTGAAAATCATTGGCTTACATTGGCTGCTCGCCAAGACAGAAGGGTTGCATCTCACAACAGCCGACCAATCAGTTCGCAATGCAACCGCCGATTATTTGATTGAACTGGGAGAAGCCTGCGCCGACTTCGGTGGCGACTTGATGGTCTTCGGCTCACCGTTTCAACGAAATTTAGAAGAAGGCGTCAGTGAAGACCAAGCTTACGAGAACGCGGCAGAAGTATTTCGAAAAGTGATGCCAAGAATTGCAGAACGAAATGTGCGAATTTGCATGGAGCCGTTAACGCCCAAAGAGACTGACTTCGTCAACACTTGCGTGAATGGAGTTCGCTTGATCGAAATGGTGGATCACCCGTTGTTTGTTCTGCATCAGGATGTGAAGGCGATGCTTGGAGCCGAAACGGAGTCACTTCCCGATTTAATCCACCGTCATGCAGACATCACGGGCCACTTCCATGTGAACGATACCAATTTATTGGGACCGGGTATGGGAGAGACAAAGTACGAACCCATTCTGAAAGCTCTCGTCGAAAGTGGTTATATGGGATGGGTGTCCGTGGAAGTATTCGACTACTCACCCGGTTGCGAAAAGATTGCGCGCGACAGCATCGAGTACCTCAAAGGGGTCTTGAGATCGTTGAAGTGACCTTTGTTGCTCAGTTTTCCAAAAAAAACTCGAAATATTTTCGCACCCTTTTTTTGTTGTGTCGAGTTCCAAACGAAACAATGCTGCGAGACACGTTTTGAGAAGTTAACTTTGACTGTTCTTCAACTTTGATTTTACCAACAGCAATATAACACTGTAATTTACGTTGTTTTTTTTGTGATTCGAATTTTGATGTTGATGTCTAAGTTGTGGACAAACAAAACAAAGTTCAACCAGCAGCATGATTGCTTCGAAGAGCATCATGAATTGGAACTGTGAGAAACGTGTTGAGAAGGCCGTGAATGAAAACAAAGGGCTTGCAGATTTCGAGAAAAAAATTAGCATGATGATCACGTTGCTGATGAAACGATGGAGTGTTGAAAGAGACAAGTCAGCTTTGATTCGCGCTCGGCAAACTTCATTATTCACTCAGCCCAACTTGTCACGGTTGACAAGATGTGAATTGGACACGTTTGGGTGACGACAGAAACCGTTCAGCTTCCGGTTTGCCGGCGGTTCAAAAGTCACCGGATAGATTTTTAAGGAGATTTAAGGTGGCTAAGAAGAAAGCAGCCAAGAAAAAAGCAACGAAGAAAAAAGCAGCTAAGAAAAAGGCTCCTGCTAAGAAGAAGAAGGCAGCTAAGAAAAAAGCTCCTGCTAAGAAGAAGGCAGCCAAAAAGAAAACTGCTAAGAAGAAAACTGCTAAGAAGAAAGCAACTGCTAAGAAGAAGTAGTCCGCTTTCTGCTGGCTTGGCCATTCAATTATCGGCCAACATTGTTACAACGAGAAAGAAGCGATCGCGAGTTTTTGCGGTCGCTTCTTCTATTTGATTACCATTGTTTCATGATTGCTGCCGGGGCGTTCTCTCACCCGCCACGATTCTGCATGGGTCTCTTTCTCAAGCTCCCTACGACTCACACTCCTCTCTTCAGATCACGCATGATTTCCAAAGGGGTTCTACGTCGCGTGCCAATCAGTGAAGATGAGTTGTCTACCGAATGAAAATTCGAGAGCTTCGGAACCGTGACCTGATTGGACTGAAAGTTCACAGCCGCAACTGTTCGACAGTTTTCCAATCGACTTCCACACCCAATCCGGGACGGTCGTTGATCGTGATCGTTGGCCCGTCGATCACGAGAGGCTCTTTCACCACACTGACCGAATGATAGTCGGGGCCCATAATGTCCCCTGGGTATTTTTCGATGTTCATGTTTTCATGAGCCAGCACCAAGTGACACATGGCCGCCGAGGCAATGTCTAGCTCAAGATTAGAACCAATGGAACAGGAGACATTGTTCTGTGCGGCTAAGGCAACAATCTCCAGCGACTTTCGCAGTCCTCCGTTCTTGCCGGGGTAAACGCTGATCACATCACATGCCTCATGACGCAAACATTCACGGGCATGGTTGATGTCGAAACAAATATCATCCGCCATCACCTCTGGTTCAATGGCTCGGCGAACTTCTGCCAACCCTGCATAATCGTCTCTCGGAGTCGGCTGCTCGAACAAGCCGACGTTGCAATCGTCGACTTGTCGAGCCATCTCAATCGCTGTCGCGACATCAAAGCCACAATTCGCATCGATCACCATCTCGTAATCGGGGCCGATGGTTTCTCGAACGATGCGAACTCGTTCCACATCTTCTGCCAATTTCGTGCCGACCTTTACTTTGATGGTTGTGAATCCTTTTTCGATCAACTGACGAGCACGCTCTCTGGCTCGCTCAGGGGAGTACGCACCCATCGAAAACCGACAGGTGATCGTGTTCGAGCGGACAGAGCCCCCCAGAAGTTGATAGACCGGTTTTCCTCGATCTTTCCCTTGAATGTCCCACAATGCCATCTCAACCGCCGACTTGGCAAACCAGTTCCCCACAGTCAGTTGATCCATGATGAGATCAATCGCTTCTACATCAAACGGATCGCATCCGATCAATGCTGGCGCGAAAGCACGATCAACCATGGCCTGAGCACTCCAAACCGTTTCACCACTCCAGCGCGGCATGACGGTGGCTTCACCCACGCCATCGATATCGGCATCGGTCTCCACGCGAACAATCAGATACTCAGAGACTTGGTGCTGGCCGAGTGCCGAGATCATGTGGTATTCGGGTTTCAGTGGAATCCTGACCGGATAGCTGGTGATCTTTGTGATTTTCATCGTTTTTCCCTGTAGAATATACAACGTCCGGGAGCGTCACCGCGCGATGTGATGACTACCAAGTGTGCGGAGTCCGTCATGAAACCTCAAGCAGGAGTTGCCAGATCTTCGATCACTCCGACCAAACCGGTCGAGTTGACCGGCTGGGGGTATTATCTCGAACGCTTCTGGCTGGACATTCATGACGGGTTAAACGCGACGGCTATCGTCCTCGAAAGCGTCGAGACACGTCTCGCCATTGTTTCCGTCGATTTAATGGTGATCAGCTCTGAATTCACCCATCAGATTCGCACAGAAGTCTCCGACGCGACCAACATTCCTGCTGCCAATATTCTGGTGACCGCCACTCATACCCACAACGCGCCCGCTTCCGGCGGGTTACTGGGTGTCGGCGAAGTCGATCCCGACTACGAAAAATGGGCCGCCGAACAGGCGATTGCCGCCACCGTCAATGCATGGAAATCACGAGAGCCCGTCTCGCTTTCCATCGCAACGACGAACGCGGCGGACCTCACATTCAATCGAACTCGTCCCGCTGGACCCATTGATCCCACATTAACCACTCTGCAAATCCAACGCGCCGATGATTCCACATTGGCCTTCGTGGTCGGCTTCCAGGGACACCCCACGATTACGACAAAGCTCCGTCCCTATTCAATCAGTCGGGATCTTCCTGGGGAGGTGTGCGATCATCTGGAGAAAGTTTTTCCTGGCTCAACGACCCTCTATCTGCAAGGGGCTTGCGGCGATGTGAACTTCCATCGATTTTACGGCGACTCAGAATCGTCGGCAGCGATACCAGCTCGATCACTCTGTCTTGCCGCGATTGAATCGCTGTGCAATCGAGAATCTCTGGACGCCTCCCTGCTTGCCGTCCGTGCGGAAACCGTCAAACTTCCTACACGTCGCTGGACGTTTGACGAAATTCAATCTGATCGTGGGGAAGCCGAGCAAAGGCTGCGTGATTGTGATCTCTCGGGCTGGAAGGAAACCATTGGTCGCGTCATGACAACTCGTCCGCACGAAATGGTCGAACGACACGGCGGAGACGAAAGGAAGGCGGTCCCCGCTATGTGCCGCTTTAATGTCGAGTGGACCGATCAGATGCTGGTCGATTTCGAATCACGTCCAGAATGGTTGGAAACCGAGATTCAAGCAATGCGGATGGGCGAGTTCGGCATCATCAGTAACTCGTCCGAGTTCTTCACTTCGTTGGCGTTGGAGGTTCGCGAGCGCGTCCATCTACCACACATGATGCTGGCCTGTTATTCCAACGGCCGGATCGGTTATCTCCCCGACGCTTATGATGTGGAACGCAAGACGTATGCCGCCTATCAATCCCCCAAATACTGTAATCAATTTCCGTTTACTGAAGAATCAGGACCAGTGATGGTCGCCGCGATGAGCGATTTGATGAACTCGCTCTGACTGAGTTCATCTTTGACGATTCCGTAAACCGGGATTCTGTTCGTGACGGGACTGAGTCATGCGATTCCAAAACCGAAAACGATCGAGAAACGCCTGTTTGATAAGCGGACGCTGAAAGACCGAATTCGCCCATATACAAATTGGTAATGTGATCGGCCAACCAAAGTTGACGGGTAACATTCCTAGGATGATGCCGAATTGAGTCCCGCCTTTTGCTTTGAAATTTCGAAAGTTGAGACCACTCAGAATCATAAACATCCCCGTGAGGATTCCGGGAAGAAACAGTATCGACACCTCCCTGTCAAATCGTGAAAACATCAGAGTAAGCACGAATAAAAAGGAGTGGCCCAGCAGACAGACTATCCCCAAAATCAGCAAGGCGATAGATGGCCCACTTACTTCCTGCTGAAGTGCTTCCATATCCAGATCAGTCGATTCTTCGTCCACTTTGGTAAGAGCCTGTTTTCGGAGTCGGGCTCTTTCGAGAAATGCGGCTTTCACTTCAGTGTTTTGCAACGCTTGATTGGCCCAACCCGACATGAACATGTTGATGATCCAAGCTGGTGATGTGGGCAACGCACCCGCGATCACACTAATACGTGCCCAACTGATAGAAGTTAGCCGTCTCATGCACAATCCTCCAATGAGCATCGTTAATCCCGACAAGACTCCCGCTATCCACATCCATGCATAATCCATTCTGTTAGGTATTCTCATTTCGTGAATGAACATCAACAGGTGTCCCACCATCGTTAGTGTGCCGAAGATAATCATGCCGAGTGCCGGACTACCCACTTCCTGCTCGGCTGCAAATGTGTCGATCGCATCGGATGTGGAAGGCTCAATAGCCTCGCTATGCAGCTGTTTTCGTGCTTGCCATTGAGCGAGTCTTTCTTCTTCTTCCTCTCGTTGCGGTAGACCAACAATAACGGAGAACAAATCTTTCATTCACGCAGCCAGCCTGGCTGCGTAGTCTTTCTCGAATTCCTCAGGCGTCTGGTAGTTTAACGTCTGGTGGATTCGTTCGGTATTGTAAAATATCTCGATGTACT